>NZ_AP019720.1:672932-1345864 GCF_006739205.1 Streptococcus mutans | reverse complement strand
CATTTTTCTTGAATGTAATCGCCATAAGAATACCTCATTTCTAAATAATAGATAAAATCAGATTGAAAAAAAGTCTTTTTTGAGACTTTTTAACCTTAAACAATCCTCAGACTGTTTGAGTCACCGATAGGTGAAATTATCAGTGGATGATTTTTACCCGATCTTAAAACAAGAGAGCGAGAGAAATCAATTTCTACGAAATCCCGATTTACTCTCATTCTCACTTTTATCATGGTGGAAACCTTGTTTAGAGCTCGCTTAGCTCGCAAATAAAGGAAATAACCTTGAAATTTGCAAGCTAAAATTTTATGTTGAAAATAGAGTAATAGAGTTGTCTACATTCTCAACAATATCATTATACTACCAAATAAGAAAATATGACAGTTTTAAACACAAAGAATCAATCCACATCTTTTCTTTTTTCGATAATTACCTTAGCTGGTATCGCCGTTGAAACTTGGTTACGGTTACTTGTAAGTTTCTCCTTTTGTTATCTATAGGATAACTAAGAAAAACCAGAGTTAATTTAATACTTATTAATCTTCTTATGCTAGAATCTTAAGACTCCTAAAACGTGAAAATACTATCACGGCGGTGCCTATCGTTTGAACTCACTTTGTTTGCAGTCTTTAGCAGTAAAAAGTTTAAAACAGCCAAGGTAATAGTTATATAGTAAAATTGCGATTAGTAAGCTTTTACAACAGCAGTCTTTAATTAGTATAGAGCACAGAAACTTTAACCGTATATGTTGTAATTATTACTAATTAGTGATAATTGGAGATAGAGATTAGAAGAGGAGAAAGAATGACCATTGAATTAGGAATGTCAACATTTGGTGAAACAACAGATCTTGAAAGAACATTAGAAAGCATGTTTTTCTTGGTATAATATTTTCTTATTTCTACTTTATTATATCAAGTTCAAGATCACTAAGGTTATCAAATAGTTTTTAAGGAGACAGATAAAACCAAAATGAAAACATTCTTTGCAATAGTGTAAGATAAAAAGAATGAGAATGTACTTGATGAAATTTCTCACTTTTTCTTTGTTTTTATTAAAAACTTCTCATTTTTTACCATTTACGGTTAAATAACCACCATTTAGGAGGTAAATATTTTTTAAAAGGACTTTGAGTTATAATAAAGATTTACAAAGTATAATTAATCAGATGCTTACATAAGTTCGGTAATTATTTTTACTGATTCGTAAATTAATTTTTTAGTAATTATGTTATAATATTTTTTATGGAAATTATTGAAAAAATTGCTGAAGATTTGCACTTAAAAGAAAGTCAAATACAAAAAGTTTTAGATTTAGCTGCTCAGGGAAATACGATTCCTTTTATTGCTCGTTACCGTAAAGAAATGACTGGCAATCTTGATGAAGTGGAAATTAAGTCTATTATTGATCTTGATAAAAATTTAACAGCATTAGCCGAACGTAAGGCAACTGTTTTAGCGAAAATTGAAGGACAAGGTAAACTAACAGCTGAATTGCAAGAAGCGATTGAAGCGGCTTCAAAGTTAGCTGATGTTGAAGAACTTTATCTTCCATATAAAGAAAAGAGGCGAACAAAAGCCACCATTGCTCGTGAAAATGGACTTTTTCCATTGGCGCGCCTCATTTTACAAAATGTTTCGGATTTGGAAAAACAAGCAGAAACTTTTGTAAATGAAACCTTTCCTACAGCTGAAAAAGCTCTTACTGGAGCCATAGATATTTTGATTGAAGCCTTATCAGATGACACAAAGTTGCGCTCATGGACCTATAATGAAATTTGGACAAATAGTTTTATTTTGTCGAAAGTCAAAGATCAGGAACTTGATGAAAAAAAGGTTTTTCAAATTTATTATGATTTTTCCGAAAAAGTTGCAAAAATTCAAGATTATCGTGTTTTAGCTCTTAATCGTGGTGAAAAACTAGGTGTTTTGAAGGTTTATTTTGAACACAATCTTGACAAGATGGCACGCTTTTTCGAAGCACGTTTTAAGGAAAAAAGCAGCAGGATTGAACAGGTGGTTCAAGCAGCTTTAAAAAAGAAAATTTTACCCGCTATGGAACGACGTATTCGAGCGGAACTCACTGAGGAAGCAGAAGATGGTGCTATTAAGTTGTTTTCTGACAATCTCAGAAATCTGCTTATGATTCCGCCCTTAAAAGGTAAAGTGGTACTTGGCTTTGACCCTGCTTTTCGTACAGGAGCCAAGCTGGCTGTTGTTGATCAGACAGGTAAGCTGATTATGACTCAGGTTATTTATCCTGTGCCTCCAGCTAGTCAGTCCAAGATTAATCAGGCTAAAAGCGAACTTGCAGAACTTATTAAGAGATATGCCATTGAAATAATTGCTATTGGCAATGGTACTGCCAGTCGTGAGAGTGAAGCTTTTGTTGCAGAGATTTTAAAGGATTTCCCACAAGTTTCTTATGTGCTTGTCAATGAAAGCGGAGCCTCTGTCTATTCTGCATCGGAGTTAGCTCGTCACGAATTTCCTGACTTAAGTGTGGAAAAACGTTCTGCTATTTCCATTGCTAGGCGTTTGCAAGACCCTTTGGCAGAATTGGTTAAGATTGATCCTAAATCTATTGGTGTCGGTCAGTATCAACATGATGTTGGTCAGAAAAAGTTAGCTGAAAATCTTGATTTTGTCGTTGAAACAGTTGTTAATCAGGTTGGTGTTAATGTTAATACAGCCAGTCCTGCCCTTCTTTTTCATGTTTCAGGACTGAATAAAACGATCTCAGAAAATATTGTCAAGTACCGTGAAGAAAAAGGCAAAATTCAGTCGCGTCAAGAAATTAAAGAGGTACCTCGTCTAGGGGATAAGGCTTTTGAGCAGGCGGCTGGCTTCTTAAGAATCCCGAATGCAAAGAATATTTTAGATAATACAGGTGTTCACCCAGAGTCTTACACAGCTGTTGAAAAACTCTTTGCTCTTTTGGAAATAACGGAATTGGATGAATCAGCTCGATCAAAATTACGATCAGTAGCAATTGAAAAAGTAGCTACTGAAGTTAACCTTGGACAGGAAACTCTAAAGGATATTATTGCTGATTTGCTAAAACCAGGCCGTGATTTACGAGATGATTTTGCAGCACCCCAATTACGTCAGGATGTTCTTGAATTGTCTGACCTTAAAATTGGACAGCAGTTAGAAGGAACTATTCGTAATGTTGTTGATTTTGGTGCCTTTGTGGATATTGGTCTTCATGAAGATGGTTTGATACATATCTCACAAATGAGCAAAAATTTTGTCAAGCATCCCAGCCAAATTGTAGCCGTTGGGGATGTTGTTACTGTCTGGGTTTCAAAAATTGATATAGAACGGGGGAAAGTTAATCTTTCTTTGGTGGCCTTAAATGAATTTAACTGATTATGTAAAAGAGGTTTCTCGTCAAGATTTCGGTATAGAGTTCCAACATACTGCTTCTTGGAATTCACGTCTACAAACAACAGGCGGACGCTTTTTCCCCGAAGATGGACATTTGGATTTTAATCCTAAATTCTGCAAAAAGGGTGATGCAGGAACTTTTCGAAAAATTGTTCGTCATGAACTTTGTCATTACCATCTCTATTATGCAGGTAAAGGTTATCGACATGGCGATAAGGATTTTAAAGATTTGTTGCTGCAAGTCAATGGAGTGCGTTATGCACCAAGTATACAAAGCAATACTTTTTATCACTATTACCAATGTGAATCGTGTGGTCAAGTTTATCAAAGAAAAAGACGAATGAATACGAAAAAATACGCTTGTGGCAACTGCCATGGAAAATTAAGACATCAAAATCAGTCGTAAGGCTGATTTTATTCTTCTCTAAATAGTTTATACTAATAGCATCATGAGATTTGTGATTCATTTTTTAAAAAAGGGAGAGTTGTTTGTATGTCTAAAGCCACTTTTTATAAGAAAAGAAAAGGTAGTATGATCTGCGGAGTTGTGGCAGGACTGTCGGATAAGTATGGTTGGGAATTGCCTTTAGCTAGAATTTTAGCAGCTCTTTTTATGTATATTTTTCCGGGAGCTATTATTCTCTATATCATCTTAGCAGTCTGTTTACCTTACAAAGAGGATCTCGAAAAAGATAATCAGCAAAGGACTTATTATCGTCATGCTCAAGGGCCGCGTAAACGAAAAGATGCTGAAGTCATTGATGAAGAAGATGATAACAAATGGTTTTGGTAATTGAAAACTGTCTTAAGTGTGAACTTAAAGATAATCAATTATTTTAGAATAGGACTTCTTAGAAACAGGAAAGAAGCCCCCTACAACCTTTGCCTAATAGTTTGAAAGACAAGTTAGTAAATCTTGTCTTTTTCTTTTAAAGCGGAGAACCCCTTTTTATAAGGATTTATGTTATAATATGGTGCTAAGGAGGTAGTATGTCAGTTACAGTACAGATGTTGGTTGACAAGGTAAAATTGGATGTGATTTATGGGACGCAAGAACTCTTACAAAAAGAAATTGCAACAGCAGATATCTCGCGCCCAGGGCTTGAGATGACAGGCTATTTTGATTATTATGCCCCTGAACGTATACAATTGTTGGGAATGAAAGAATGGTCTTATTTAACACAAATGACTTCTCATAACCGTTATTCTGTTTTAAAAGAAATGTTTCAAACTGAAACACCAGCCATTATCGTTGCTAGAGATCTTACTATTCCTGAAGAAATGCTGCTGGCGGCTAAAGAAGAAGGTATTGCGGTTTTGCAAAGTCATGTGCCAACTAGTAGACTTTCAGGAGAAATGTCTTGGTATCTAGATTCTTGTTTGGCTGAAAGGACAAGTGTTCACGGTGTTTTAATGGATATCTATGGCATGGGTGTTCTGATCCAAGGAGATTCTGGTATTGGTAAAAGCGAGACGGGACTCGAGTTGGTTAAACGTGGACATCGACTAGTTGCAGATGATCGTGTAGATGTTTTTGCTAAGGATGAAGAGACCCTATGGGGTGAGCCAGCTGAAATTTTACGGCATCTGTTGGAAATTCGTGGTGTTGGCATTATTAATGTTATGAGCTTGTATGGAGCCAGTGCTGTTAAGGATTCTTCACAGGTTCAATTATCTATTTTCCTTGAAAATTTTGAGAAGGATAAGATGTTTGATCGCTTGGGTAATGGCAATGAAGATATTGAATTATCTGGCGTTAAAATTCCACGTATTCGCATTCCGGTTAAAACTGGACGAAATGTTTCTGTTGTGATTGAAGCAGCGGCTATGAATTACCGTGCTAAGCAAATGGGATATGATGCAACTGAAACCTTTGAGAAACGTTTGACTAATTTAATTGATCAAAATGAGGCGAGCCATGATTAATCCGATTGCGATAAAGTTAGGTCCTCTGGCCATACGCTGGTATTCCATCTGTATTGTAACTGGCTTAATTCTTGCTGTTTACCTAACTATACGTGAGGCACCGAAAAAGAACATTAAGTCAGATGATGTTTTAGATTTCATTTTAATTGCTTTTCCTTTAGCCATTGTCGGTGCACGACTTTATTATGTTATTTTTGACTGGGATTATTATCTTAAAAATCCTAGTGAAATACCTGTCATTTGGCATGGGGGGATCGCTATCTATGGAGGATTGCTCACAGGAGCACTCGTTTTATTCATCTTTTCCTATTATAGGATGATTAAGCCTATTGACTTTTTAGATGTTGCTGCTCCAGGTGTGATGTTAGCTCAATCTATCGGTCGATGGGGAAATTTTGTCAATCAAGAAGCTTATGGTAAAACCGTTACTCAGTTAAATTATCTGCCTGATTTTATCAGAAAACAGATGTATATTGATGGTCACTACCGTACACCAACCTTTCTTTATGAGTCTCTTTGGAATTTACTGGGTTTTATCATCATTATGATTTTACGTCGTAGACCAAATCTTTTAAAAGAAGGAGAGGTGGCTTTCTTTTATCTTATCTGGTACGGTAGTGGTCGCTTTGTTATTGAAGGCATGCGGACAGACAGTCTCATGTTTGCAAGCTTGCGTGTATCTCAGTGGCTTTCCGTTTTACTAGTGGTTGTTGGAGTTATTTTAATTGTTATAAGACGTCGTAATCATGCTATCCCCTATTACCAATGCTAGGTAAGAATGTTTGAGTTAGGAGAAAAATATGTGGGAAATTGCTTTATTAATTGTTGCTATTGCCTTTGCTGTTCTGGTTATTTATTTGATTCTTTTATTAAGGAAAATTTCAGATACTGTTGATGAATCGCGTCAGACTCTTAAAATTTTAACCAGTGATGTTAATGTAACGCTTTACCAAACGAATGAACTCTTGGCTAAGGCTAATGTCTTGGTTGAAGATGTTAACGGCAAGGTAGAAACTATTGATCCTCTTTTTACAGCTATCGCTGATTTATCAGTAAGTGTGTCTGATCTCAATCGGCAGGCTCGTTATTTTGGAAAGAAAACTCGTAAATCTACTGCTAATGTAGGAAAGGCAGGAGCTGCTTATACTTTTGGAAAAGTAGCGTCTAAATTATTTCGTAAGAAAGGAAAACAATAATGAGTAAATTTTTGAAAACAGCTATTATCGGAGCGGTATCAGGAGCTGCTGCAGCTTATTTTCTCTCAACAGATAAGGGAAAACAGTTTAAGAAGAAGATCCATCAAACTTTTACGGATTACAAAGAGAACCCTAAAGAATATCATCAATACGCTGCCGATAAGGTGAATGAATACAAAGATGTAGCCGTTCATTCCTTTAAAGATTATAAGGACAAATTTGAAACAGGTGAGTTAACAAAAGACAATATTATTTCTAGTGTTAAAGAAAAGGCTTCTCAAGCAGGAAAGTTTGCTAATAGCAAATTGTCTCAAGTGAAAGATCATTTAGCACAAACAGTCGAAAAAGCAGAGGCAAGTACTAATGATGCTGTTATTCCTCTTGGAGAAATGAAGGCTCAAGTAGATGATATCGTTATTGATTATCAAGCAGAAGAAAAAACTAAAAAAGATTAATAATTAAAAACAAGACTGCTGCATAGAAGTTAGGAGACTAATAATTGCAGTTATCTTGTTTTTTTGGCAAGAAAAAAACTCCCTTAGGAGTTAATAGTTAATGTTTAAGCCGTTTTAATCCTTTTTGAGCTAAAGCTGTGATTCCCCAGCTAATCAGCATAGCTAGTGGAAAAGCAAAAATTGGAGAAAACTTAGCGACTAATAGAATGAAACACACTAGAATAGTCGTTACGCAGAAAAAAGCTAATTTAGCAAAAAAGATGAGTTCATCTAGCTTTGTTCTATTATCATCAAAATCTTGAAATTCTTGATACTTAGGCATTGATTCTTCTTGAAAATTAAGATCTTCAAAGTCTTCTGTCTGCCTATTCAGATTTGCTGACATAAGTTCCTCCTCTAAATATTCCTTAATATCTTATCACAAATTGAAAAGTTTGTCATTAGTTTTTGAAACTTTTTCTTTGATATTCTAATTTTGTAATATATTCTAGTTAAAAATATTATTATGCAGCAAAATATTCTTAGAAAATTGTTTTATTAAACGAATTTCACTAAGTGCATTGAAATAGATATGATTTTTTAAAAAAAGTAGCTTTTTATCTTAAATTTGATACAATAATAGGTATGGAAAAAATTGTTATCACTGCGACTGCAGAATCTATTGAACAAGTTAAAGAATTACTGACAAGTGGTGTTGACCGTATTTATGTTGGTGAGAAAGATTATGCGCTTCGTTTACCGCATGCGTTTAGCTATGATGACTTAAGAGAAATTGCTAGCTTGGTTCATGAAGCTGGTAAAGAATTAACGGTTGCTGCTAATGCACTAATGCATCAAGAAATGATGGACAATATTAAACCATTTTTAGAATTAATGAAGGAAATTCAGGTAGATTACTTAGTGGTTGGTGATGCAGGTGTTTTTTATGTCAATAAGCGTGATGGTTATCATTTTAAACTCATTTATGATACCTCTGTTTTTGTCACTTCTAGTCGTCAAGTTAATTTTTGGGGCCAACACGGTGCGGTAGAAGCTGTTTTGGCACGTGAAATTCCTTCGGAAGAACTGTTTGAAATGTCCAAAAATCTGGAAATTCCTGCAGAAGTCTTAGTTTACGGTGCTTCTGTCATTCATCATTCCAAGCGACCTTTAATACAGAATTATTATAATTTTACTCACATTGATGATGAGAAGACAAGAGAACGCGGTCTGTTCTTATCAGAACCAAATGATCCTAAATCGCACTATTCTATATATGAAGATAAACACGGCACTCATATTTTTATCAATAATGATATTGATTTGATGACCAAATTGCCTGAATTGATTAATCATCATTACAATCATTGGAAATTAGATGGTATCTATTGTCCAGGACATAATTTTGTTGAGATTGTTCAACTTTTTGTTAAAGCAAGAGATATGATCGAAGCTGGGACTTTTACGCAAGATCAGGCTTTTCTTTTCGATGAACAAATTAGAAAGCTTCATCCAGCTGGTCGTGGTTTAGATACAGGATTTTATGAGCTTGATCCGCAAACAGTTAAGTAATTTTTCACTGTTTAGATTTTGATTGCTGTGATAGAGTTTTCCTTTTTAAGGGCACAGCAATTTATTATAAGTTTTATAATCTTAAATTGTCAATCCCAACGGTAATTACCTGCGTTTATGAGAGTGGGACAAAAGTTCTGCCTTTTTGATTTTGTCCCACTCTCATAAGGTTTTTCTAGGGATTGCACTTGTCAGCCCCATCAACAATATTGTTTTGATGAGTCTGACTTTGGAAATCTTCTTACAATCTTGAAAATTGGAGAATAAAATAATGACAAAACAATTAAAACGCCCAGAAGTGCTATCGCCTGCTGGGACTTTAGAAAAATTAAAAGTTGCTGTTAACTATGGAGCAGATGCTGTTTTTGTTGGCGGACAAGCTTATGGTTTGCGCAGTCGTGCAGGTAACTTTTCGATGGAAGAAATGGCTGAAGGAATTAATTATGCTCATGATCATGGGGTCAAGGTTTATGTGGCTGCTAACATGGTAACTCATGAGGGCAATGAAATAGGAGCCGGTGCATGGTTTCGTGAATTACGCGACTTAGGTCTAGATGCAGTTATTGTATCGGATCCAGCCCTTATTGCGATTTGTGCGACAGATGCACCTGGTTTGGAAATTCATTTGTCAACTCAAGCTTCATCCACTAACTATGAAACCTTTGAATTTTGGAAAGAACTGGGCTTGACACGTGTTGTTTTAGCGCGTGAAGTCACAATGGCAGAACTAGCTGAGATTCGTAAGCGTACGAGTGTTGAAATTGAAGCCTTTGTTCATGGGGCAATGTGTATTTCTTATTCAGGACGCTGTGTGCTTTCCAATCATATGAGTCATCGCGATGCTAATCGTGGTGGTTGTTCACAATCTTGTCGTTGGAAATACAATCTTTATGATATGCCTTTCGGTCAAGAAAGACGGTCATTGAAAGGTGAAGTACCAGAGGAATTTTCAATGTCAGCTGTTGATATGTGCATGATTGAAAATATTCCAGACATGATTGAAAATGGTGTTGATAGCCTTAAAATTGAAGGACGTATGAAGTCTATTCACTATGTTTCAACGGTCACAAATTGTTACAAGGCGGCTGTCAATGCCTATCTGGAAAGCCCTCAAGCATTTGAAGCTATCAAACAAGATTTGATTGACGAATTGTGGAAAGTCGCTCAGCGTGAATTGGCTACCGGTTTCTATTACCAAACACCTACTGAAAATGAACAGCTTTTTGGAGCTCGTCGTAAAATTCCCCAATATAAATTTGTCGGTGAAGTGGTTGATTTTGATGAGCCAAGTATGACAGCAACTATTCGTCAGCGTAATGTCATTAATGAGGGGGATCGGGTTGAATTCTACGGACCTGGTTTCCGTCATTTTGAAACCTTTATTACAGATTTACATGATGCGGATGGTCAAAAAATTGAACGTGCGCCAAAACCGATGGAGTTATTGACAATTACGGTACCACAGGAAGTCAAAGCAGGTGATATGATTCGTGCCTGCAAGGAAGGCTTGGTCAATCTTTACAAAGAAGATGGCAGCAGCCTTACTGTTAGAACTTAAGAGTATGGGAAACCATGCTCTTTTGTTTTATGCTTCAAATTTTATTTTTAGTTTAATTATTGGATTTTTTGAGAGACTTTTCATATAATGAAAATGATAATGAAAACAATTTAGAAGGAGGACAAGTGTATGTCTTTAGTCGGAAAGGAAATGGTTGAATTTTCAGCTCAAGCTTATCATCAAGGAGAATTTGTTACGGTTAACAATGAGGATGTTAAAGGGAAGTGGGCAGTCTTTTGTTTCTATCCAGCGGATTTTTCTTTCGTGTGTCCTACTGAGTTAGGTGATCTTCAAGAACAATATGCAACTTTGCAATCTTTAGGTGTGGAAGTTTACTCTGTTTCAACAGATACTCATTTTGTTCACAAGGCTTGGCATGATGATTCAGATGTTGTTGGAACAATTACTTATACTATGATTGGGGATCCTTCTCATGTTCTCTCACAAGGATTTGAGGTTTTAGGTGAAGATGGTTTAGCACAACGTGGAACCTTTATTGTAGATCCGGATGGTATCATTCAAATGATGGAAGTCAATGCAGATGGTATTGGTCGTGATGCTAGTACCTTGATTGATAAAGTTCGTGCAGCTCAATATATTCGCCAACATCCAGGAGAAGTTTGCCCTGCCAAATGGAAAGAGGGAGCTGAAACTTTAAAACCAAGTTTGGATCTTGTCGGTAAAATTTAAGGAGAAACTATGGCATTAGACGCAGAAATCAAAGAGCAGTTAGGACAGTATCTTCAATTACTTGAGTCTGAGATTGTTTTACAAGCTCAATTAAAAGATGATGCTAATTCTCAAAAAGTTAAGGAATTTCTCCAAGAAATCGTTGCAATGTCTCCTATGATTTCTTTAGAAGAAAAGGAACTTTCGCGAACACCTAGTTTTCGCATAGCTAAAAAGGGGCAAGAATCTGGTGTTGAATTTGCTGGCTTACCCCTTGGTCACGAATTTACTTCGTTTATCTTGGCTCTGTTACAGGTTTCAGGGCGTCCGCCTAAGGTAGAGACTGATACTGTCAAACGCATTCAAGCTGTTGATGAACCTATGCATTTTGAAACCTATGTTAGTTTGACTTGTCATAATTGTCCAGATGTTGTTCAGGCTTTCAATATCATGTCAGTTGTTAATCCCAACATTTCACATACAATGGTGGAAGGTGGCATGTTTAAAGATGAAATTGAAGCTAAGGGAATTATGTCTGTGCCAACTGTCTATAAAGATGGAACAGAATTTACCTCAGGGCGTGCTAGCATAGAGCAATTACTAGACTTGATAGCAGGTCCTCTTAAAGAAGATGCTTTTGATGATAAAGGTGTTTTTGATGTCCTTGTTATTGGTGGGGGTCCTGCTGGTAATAGCGCGGCTATCTATGCTGCAAGAAAGGGAGTTAAAACAGGACTTTTAGCTGAAACCATGGGTGGTCAAGTTATGGAAACCGTGGGTATTGAAAATATGATCGGTACCCCATATGTTGAAGGACCCCAATTAATGGCTCAGGTGGAAGAGCATACCAAGTCTTATTCTGTTGACATCATGAAGGCACCGCGTGCTAAGTCTATTCAAAAGACAGACTTGGTTGAAGTTGAACTTGATAATGGAGCTCATTTGAAAGCAAAGACAGCTGTTTTGGCCTTAGGTGCCAAGTGGCGTAAAATCAATGTACCAGGAGAAAAAGAATTCTTTAATAAAGGTGTTACTTACTGTCCGCACTGTGATGGTCCTCTTTTCACAGACAAAAAAGTCGCTGTCATTGGCGGTGGAAACTCAGGTTTAGAAGCAGCTATTGATTTGGCTGGGTTAGCTAGCCATGTCTATATTTTAGAATTTTTACCTGAGTTAAAAGCTGATAAGATCTTACAAGATCGTGCGGAAGCTCTTGATAATATTACCATTCTAACTAATGTTGCGACTAAAGAAATTATTGGCAATGACCACGTAGAAGGTCTTCGTTACAGTGATCGTACGACCAATGAAGAGTACTTGCTTGATTTAGAAGGTGTTTTTGTTCAAATTGGATTGGTACCTAGTACTGACTGGTTAAAGGATAGTGGACTAGCACTCAATGAAAAAGGTGAAATCATTGTTGCTAAAGATGGCGCAACTAATATTCCTGCTATTTTTGCAGCTGGTGATTGCACAGATAGTGCCTACAAACAAATTATCATTTCCATGGGTTCTGGAGCTACTGCGGCTTTAGGTGCCTTTGATTATTTGATTAGAAATTAAAACAAAGGACTTATTATCCTTTGTTTTTACTTTTCTAATCTTTGTGAATCACGAACGGTCTTAGGGACAAGAGTTAAACGCTTAATATCTGAGATACTAATAATAGCTGACATATTCTTTTGAAAGTTCTTTAAAATGAGTTTATTAGCCTCTTTATCATATTTGACAATATCACCTGTAAAACTTTTGTCTAAATAGATAACATGGACAGCTTCGTGCTCTTTCTGTGCTTGTAAAATAGTGTGTAATAATTGATTCGTTTTTAAAACAATATCAGGAGATTTTTTACTTGGTTCGACAAATTCCCTAATATGCTCAAAAATAGTTCGTAGAAATTTTTTCATGGCATTTTCTCTAAAAAATTGTTAGAATGATTATACCTTATTTTAGATTAAATTGAAATAGCTAATTAAAAATTGTAAGCAAAACGATAAATTCTAAAATTTTTTTACGAATAGATAAATAGGAGGGATTTATATGGCAGAATTTACATTTGAAATTGAAGAAAAACTTTTGGTCTTATCCGAAAACGATAAGGGTTGGACTAAAGAACTTAATCGCGTTAGTTTTAATGGCGCTCCAGCAAAATATGATATTCGCTCTTGGAGCCCCGACCATACCAAAATGGGTAAGGGTATTACACTGACGAATGAAGAATTTGATGTCTTAGTCAATGAATTTAAAAAATAGTTGCAAACATCCATGATTGCTATTGTTATACAATCGTAAGCATACAAAAACAGGCTCTAAATATCTGTAGTGGGAAAGTAAGTTCACTGTAAGGTTGATAGGGCTTTTTTCATCCATTCAATTAAAACTATAATATATCCTTCATAGATGAACTTACTGCAATTGACATTGATTCATCAAAGCATACTATTAAAAAATGGTATTGATGATTAATTGCAAGTTGAGGATTGTTAATACAGTGGCAACTCCATAAGCTAGATAAGTATTCCACTTAGCATTAACAAATTCTCCCATGATTTTCTTTTGTGATGTAAAATAAACCAGTGGAAAGATAGAAAATGGCAAAGCAACTGACAGGAAAACCTGTGAATAGACGATCAGCTGATCCAAAATCTTTTCCTGACTGCCATAAAGAATAGCTGCTATCAAAACAGGTAATAAGGCCAAGAGACGTGTTACTAAGCGAATGAGCCATTGAGGCATTTTGAGATGTAAGAACCCTTCCATAACAATTTGTCCAGTTAATGTACCAGTAATGGTTGAATTTTGTCCACTAGCTAAAAGAGCGATGGCAAAAAGAGTTGAAAGAAAAGAACTGGCAACTGCTCCAGCAATGTGATTATTGGCTAAAGCATTATACATTTGTGAAAAGGCACTGATTTCACTGGCATGTCCATAAAAAAGCGAGGCTCCAAGAATTAAAAGCAGAGAATTAACAATAAAGGCGAGACTTAATTGAAGATTGGAATCCCAAGTCATGAATTTAACGGCCTGAGCAATAGAAGATTTTTGCTTATAATCAACTTGACGTGTCTGAGAGATAGATGAGTGCAGGTATAAATTGTGAGGCATTACAGTTGCGCCAATGATACCAAGTGCTAAGGTCAACCTACTGTTAGTAGCTGCTTGTGCTGAATCAAAAATAGCAAACTGAGGAATATAACCCTTAATAATACCTGAAAAACTCGGGTGAGAAATAACAACTAAGTAAACAAAAATAACTAGAATGGTTAAAATAAGGGTTGAAACGATGGCCTCAATTTTTCTAAATCCAAGTTTCATAATAGATAGAAGTAAGAAAACATCTAAAATGGTAATAAAGATCGAAAAAAGCAAAGGCCAACCAAACAGGAGGTGTAAGGCAATCCCTGAGCCAATAACTTCGGCTAAATCTGTTGCCATAAGAGCCAATTCAATAACAATAAACAAAAGATAACGCAATCTCTTAGGAAGATGGGAGGCGGTTGCCTGCGCTAAATCTTGTCGCGAGACAATGCCCAGTTTACCAGCCATTTGCTGTAGCTGCATGGCAATAAGTGAAGACAGCAAAACAACTGATAACAGCAAGTATTTATAACTTGCTCCGCCAACAACGCTGGTAATCCAATTTCCCGGATCCATATAACCAACGGCAACTAGTGCTCCGGGTCCTAAAAAAGCTCTTAAAGTTGTTAAAAAAGAGGCATTTTTAGGAACACGAACGCTCTGATTGACCTCGCTGAGTGATTGCTTTTTTGGATGAGTTTTCATTTTGAAAATCTCTTTTCTAATATAATTGGGTTAATTGCATTATAGCATAAAAAACAGCATATGTTAAGTATGCTTAAAAATTAAAAAAGGTGTACCTATTATTACTGAATATAAAGAGTTTGTAAGAATTACTGACAGTATAAAACACAATAGAGATTATGGAAAATTAATCAGAGATATCTAAGCAATCAGATTGCGAAAAGAAAAATACTTGAATTTACAGTTAATTCCTCAAGTTCTTGATTTGAGTTTGTATGCTAAAAGGAGCATGTATATTAGCAGAAAACGGTTATCATCTCATTGAATCAAATGAAAATTTTAAAATGATGAAATGACTGTTAGAAGTCTGTGAAGAAATCAAAGCAAGTAAAGGTTATGAATTATTGATAATAATGCTTGAACATATTTTTGTCAAGATGATGAAGTGCTCCATCAAAAATAAGTAAGAAGAAAGTAAAACTGTTGGATTAAAGCTCTTCATCCTCTTTTTGATTTAACCTTACTTTATCAGTAATGATATTAGTTAGGTATCCTTTAAATCATTTGGAACGACTGTCCCTGAGACCGATAAGTAGAAAAACAAGTCCCAGTGCTGCGAAAATTAATTTTGAAGAAAAGAGACCATAGACAATAAAAATAGCAGCTGATAGGTAAGAAATATAGTATCGTTTCATGTTGATTATGCTTTCATTAGCAGTTGATTTTTCTGAACTGTAATTATTGTTATTATAGCATAATGGACTGAAAAATATATTATCAAGATTACTGTATTCAAAAAAATA
This sequence comes from Streptococcus mutans, assembly GCF_006739205.1. Lineage (NCBI taxonomy): Bacteria > Bacillati > Bacillota > Bacilli > Lactobacillales > Streptococcaceae > Streptococcus > Streptococcus mutans. The sequence goes on along the minus strand of NZ_AP019720.1, from coordinate 1,330,555 downwards.
GATTCAGATTGAAGACAAAGTCCTCTTTTTTATCATGACGGAAAGACTCGTTTGGATCTTGCTCTTCGTTTGCCAATAAAAGAGTTAGTTTTAAAATTTGCAGAACTTAAAAAACTTTATTGAAAAAAGAGATTTATCTATATTCTAATATTGAATTTTTAATAAATTAATAAGTTATCTTATCCATAAATACGTTAATTTTTGTTAACTTAATTTTTAACAATTCTAACATTGCTATTGTTTTTAGATTACAATGCTGGAACTTCCATAGTATTTCATTTTATAAAGTGTTAAACTTGATTAAAATAATGATAATATAGAAAGAGCTCCTTATGATATTTGAAAAGCAAAAACACTTTAGTTTACGTAAACTAAAATTTGGTTTAGTTTCAGTTGCGATCATAGCTTTCTTATTTGCTGTAACAAAGACTGCAGAAGCTGACGAGACAGTGATAACTGAACAAAGGCAAACAAGTAAGATTAACGCTAGTTCCCAAAAAGTGGAGAATCAGACTTCAAATCAGGTGGAAGCAAAAACGGATAGTGCAAACAAGGATCCTCAAGAAAAAACAGGAAGTGTTGCAACTGATGCCCCTTCAATGAATTCAGCTAATAATATGAGTCAGTCTGACAAACAAAATACTGTTAATGAAATATCTTCAGATAGTCAGCAAACAAAAACAGATGAACAAACTGATTTACCGCAAAACAGCTTTAAACAACAATCTGCTCATGTTAAAATGACTACTGAAGCAGAGAAGACCCCATCACATTCGATTAATACCTTTGTTAATGATGGTAATGGTAATTGGTATTACCTTGGTGCTGATGGTAGAAATGTTACAGGCAGTCATACGATTGGTGGCAAGACTATGTATTTTGCTCAAGATGGTAAGCAAGTTAAAGGTGCTTTTGCTCAAGATTCGGATGGAAATAAACATTATTATGATAGAGATAGTGGTGAGATGTGGACCAATCGCTTTGTCAATGATCAAGGCAATTGGTATTATCTTAATAATGATGGTGTCCCTGTCACCGGTAGTATTACTGTCAATGGTCAGTCTCTGTATTTTAATTCGGATGGTAGTCAGGTTAAAGGGAATTTTGTTGAAGAAGATGGATCTTTGCGTTATTATGATAAAAATTCTGGAGATTTACTGAGAAAGACAAGCCGAACCATTAATGGTGTTAACTACCAATTTGATAATGATGGAAATGCAAGGGCGATTGACAAAATTGAGGTTGTTAAGACCAGTCTTGTAGTTGATAGTTATGAATTTGGTCCTTCTGTTTCAAAGATTATTCTTGAGTTCAATCATAAGGTAACTCCTGCTGTTGTTCATGCTGGTGCAATGGTAACAACTGCTGGAGTTCAAAGAAAAATTCTTAATTCTTATGTCTCTAATGCTTCAGGACATGTGGTTTACTTTGATAGTAGCCATTATGTGACACTTGAATTAGATATTCCTTATGATCCAAATGATAGCAGCCGAAATGCATCACCTTTTATTTTTGACTCAGCAGCCTTTCGTAATAACTGGGTCAACAGTTATACTGTCAAAGTAGATAATTTGCAGGTGCAAGCAGATGGTTCTAATAGCAGTCAAATTATCAGTTCAGAGCAAGATGCTATCAATAATCGTTTCTTGCCTACAACGGATCGTTTCTCAGAACGTGGTAGTTATGGTAATTTTAATTATGCCGCCTATCAACCAGAAGCAGCTATTGGCGGTGAGAAGAATCCATTGATTGTCTGGTTGCATGGTATAGGAGAAGTAGGCACTGATATTAATATTCCGCTTCTAGCCAGCAATGTGGCTCGTTTAACGGAAGATCCTATTCAAAGCCATTTCACTTCTACAGGTAGTGGTGGTCAAAAGGGAGCCTATGTGCTAGTTCCTCAAAGTTCAATTCCTTGGTCTCAAAATCAAACAGCTAGCTTAATGGCGCTCATTAAAGCCTATGTAGCAAGCCATCCAGACATCGATAGCCGACGCATTTATTTGGCAGGTGTTTCTAATGGTGGCGGTATGACTCTGGATATGGGAGTCGCTTATCCTAACTATTTTGCAGCCTTAGTTCCTATTGCTGCTTCCTATAGTAATCAATTAACAGATAATCAGATTACCGCTGCTGCTTTGAAAGCTCTGAAAGGTCAACCAATGTGGTTGATTCATACACGAACTGATAAAACAATATCTGCAGATAGTAGTGTTCTACCATTCTATAAAGAGTTACTTCAAGCTGGCGCACAAAATAAATGGCTTTCCTATTATGAAACTAATGTTGGCAAACATCACTCTGGAGTCACTTATAACGGTCACTGGTCTTGGGTTTATTTCTTGAATGATCAAGTAACTGGCACTCAAAATACTGATAATGCTAAAAATTGGTCTGGACTTTCTGGCATGGTTGCGACCAATCCAACCTATGGTGGTGATGCTAAGGCTACTGTCAATGGCAGAACTTATAGTAATGTCTTTGATTGGCTAAACGGTCAGCGAAGAAGGTAATAATAAACGAAAACGCTAGAATAACTTGTTCTAGCGTTTTTTCTTAGATTTAAAATTTGAAGCATATAGACTTTATATTTACTAAAATTCAATATCTGAAAAATAAGTTTGTTTGCATTCCAAAACAGTTGGCGCTGTCATCAGGGGTCGGCGAAACTTTGGCTTGCCAAGAAAGAGTAGAACTCGAAAATGAGATTACTTCTACCTTTTTAACTACATTATAGTAAGAAAGCAAAAGAAATAAAATCAGATTTTGATTTTAACTGAGTATTAAGTTGATAAAAACATAGTTGAAGAACATATTAAAGAATAAAACGACTCCTATTGGATAATTCCAATAGGAGCTAATAACGATCTATAAGTTTGCCATTTTCTATGCTGTTCTTACTTCATCGTTGGGAATAACAATACATCACGAATGGTTGTTGTGTCTGTTAAGAGCATGACTAAGCGGTCAATACCAATACCGAGTCCGCCTGTTGGTGGCATGCCGTATTCAAGGGCTTCAACATAGTCATAGTCAATGCCTGTGGCTTCGTCGTCTCCCAATTCTTTGGCAGCGGCTTGAGCTTTAAAGCGCTCCAATTGATCAATTGGGTCATTTAATTCAGTGAAGGCATTTCCGTATTCCTTAGTCATAATGAAAAGTTCAAAACGGTCTGTGAAACGAGGGTCATCTGCATTTTTCTTAGCTAGTGGTGAAACTTCAACAGGATGGCCATAAACAAAGATTGGTTGAATGAGTGTTTCTTCGACGAATTCTTCAAAGAAGGCATTGATAATGTGTCCAACAGAAGTGTAGTGTTTTTCAAGTGGAACATTTTTTTCTTGAGCAAGAGCCTGTGCTTCCGCCAAGGTCATTTCTTTCCAAAAATCAACACCAGTCACTTCCTTGATTAAATCAACAATGTGAGCACGTTTGAAGGGTTCATTAATCTTAATTTCGGTACCTTGATAAGTAATAGGACCATTACCTTTAACGGCTGTAGCAGCATGTTGCACAATACCTTCTGTTAAATCCATGATATCTTCAAAGTCAGCATAGGCTTGGTAAACTTCAATTGAAGTGAACTCAGGATTATGAGTGGCATCCATTCCTTCATTACGGAAAATACGTCCCATTTCATAAACTCTTTCCATACCACCAACAATCAGTCGTTTTAAATGCAGCTCTGTTGCGATACGAAGAACCATATCCATATCTTGAGCGTTATGATGGGTTGTGAAGGGTTTAGCAGCAGCACCACCAGCTTCATTATGAAGGACAGGCGTTTCTACTTCTAAGAAACCAAGGCCATCCAGATAGCGACGGATTTCTGAGATGATTTTTGAACGAGTGATAAAGCGTTCCAGACTCTCGCGGTTAGAAATCAAATCGAGGTAACGCTTGCGGTAGATGGTTTCAACATCAGTTAAACCATGGAATTTTTCAGGCAGTGGACGCAGTGCCTTGGAAAGATGCGTTATATGCGTAGCTTTGATAGAAAGCTCTCCCATATCTGTACGCATAATTTCACCTTCTACACCTAAAAAGTCTCCAATATCCGCCTTTTTAAAAATTTGATAATTATCATCGCCAACAGTATCTTTACGGACATAAATTTGAATTTGACCCTCGCGGTCTTGAAGGTGGGCAAAGCCAACCTTACCTTTACCTCGTTTGGTCATCAGACGTCCAGCAATGGTAGCTGTTTCATTGATGTCATGTAATTCTTCTTTTGTTTTGTCAGCATATTTTTCTTTTAATTGACCAGAAGTAGCCGTACGTTCAAAACGCTTGCCAAATGGATCTATTCCTTGTTCAGTCAAAGCCTCCATTTTTTCGCGGCGGACAATTTGTTGGTCATTCAATTCTTCTGTATGTTGATGTGACATGTTTTCCTCCAATAAGTTTTCCTATCTATTTTATCATAAAATAAAGACATGTGATATAGGAAAATCTACTAAAAACGCTTTATTACAGATGAAAATTGGTATTAGTTGTCTTCGTCTTCAAAAGAATACTATCTATTCTAATTAAAAGTTATTGTTATAAAAGGTTTTCGCGTCACATGTTTTACTGTTATTTTGTCATGTTAAAAGTCCTTTAATGGATCATGAGAACATGTAACTGTAGTGAACTTGAGCTAAACCATGAATCATGATTAATGATTATTAAAAATATGGTGGTTGACAAACATTTTATTTAAACAAAGAGCGTTAAAATGTATAAAGAATAAAAAATCAGTTGACAATAAGAGCATAGAAATCGTATAATTAAGTAAAAGAATTGTAATATTTACGAAACCTTATATTAATTATTGCCAATTTTTTAATTTTAGTAAAAATATTAATGCTAAGATGAAAAGTAACTGATGGTAATTTTAGGAGGATTATTGATGAAGAAAAAACATCTTTGGACAAGTGTTGTCATGTTGGGTGCTCTTATGGTACCAATAGTAGTGCAAACAAGAGCAGTAGCCAATAACTTTTATGCCGATCAAACTAACGCTCAACGTGCTGATATCACCAATTGGGTAGCTAATACTCCAGAGCAAATCAACCACAACATCTCATCTCAAAACATCAATGTCAATCATTTAAATGGTGAACGTTATATTATACAGTGGGGTGATACTCTTTGGGGAATTTCACAAGCAACAGGTATCTCTATTAAAAAACTGGCCTATGATAATAATATTACCAATGTGGATTTGATCTATGCAGGAGATATTTTAATCCTTAACCGTGATGGTAAAGTTCCTACAAGTTATACTTATAAAGGTACAGGTTATTATTGTGCTCATACTTCAATTAATATTAATTATTTTTATGGAGATGATAATAGCGTTGTGATTATCAATAATACTTCTTATTATGCTGATAATCATATCAAACATAATTATTCTGTTGACAATAATGAAAATAGTGATTCTCAGAAAGATTCAGCAACTTCTAAAGATGATTCATCATTTGCTAAGAAAAAGACTGAAGACAATAGCAAAGCTTCTTCGAATAAAAAATCAGTAAACACTGAAGAAAAAGCATTAGACGAAGATACCTACCAAGATGTTGTTCAAAAAGAGATTAATAAACTTATTCATAAAAAAGTTGAAGAAGGTAAGATTACTTTTCTCTCACATGATCCAGCAGATGCTGAAGCAATCACCGCTAAAACAGAAGATTTAGAAGAAAAAGTCCTGTATGACCAACAGCAACAGGTGCAGTTAGACAATGTCACTTATACTGAAAAATCCGCTAAAGAAGTTGCTAAAAAAATTTACAATCAATTAATAAAAGATGATTATCTAACAGAATTAATAGATGCTCAAGCCGTTCAATTAGATGTTGAAAAAGAAAATAACACAAGCCTCCTCTTTAACTTAAAAGTTTATAACAAATCTGAAACATCAACGACAGAGAGTTCATCAAAAGACAAAAACGGAGTAGCTACAGATAGTCCAGACAGCGATAATGATAAGAACAGTGATTCAACAATATCCAGTGAACAATCAACTGATTCAAATGCTAACCAATCATCAAATGCAACGACACAATCAATTGATGCTGCTTCTGATTATTAAAATAGTGGAGGAAACGATGACAAAACGTAAATTAATAAAGATTATTATTGCAGTCTTTCTTGTCTTAGCCATTGCTGGAGGTAGCTTTTACTACTATGCCAGCCATCATGTTGCTAAAATGATTCCAGGTCATGCTTATCAATATTCTAGTGTTTTTGAGGGCAAAGAAAATAACCGTGTGATGTATGTCGCCTTTTCTAGCACTAGTGATAAAGTCATTGTGACACAGGATAAGACACTTGCCTTGAAGGCTGTTCAAAGTGAGAAACAGTTTGATAAGACCTATAAGTCTCAAAGTAAAAATGCGTCTTGGAAGTATAAAGCAAATGACAATAAAATGACCTTAGGTAAAGTGGAAGGTAAAAAGCTTTCTCAATGGCAATACAATAGTATATTGGCCTATGGAAAGCGATTCATTTCTTATAGTTTTACTTATCAGATTTCTGAAGCTGGTCAAGGACAAGTCAAACAAAAAATGTACTTTAAACAAATTGATTAGAAAAATAAAGGACTTGAAAACTAAGTCCTTTTTGAGTATCTTCAGGTATTAATTAAGATAATTGATTGTGACCGCAGCCAAAAAGTGTTAATAATGTTTTTAATAAAAGGGGAAATTTGATAATATGGTAAGGAAATTAGAAAAACTTTGAAAATTCTCTAAAAAATAGTATAATTTTTGAGGATTAAGATTTAGAAAGATAAACTTATGATTACTGCGATTGTTTTTGATGTTGATGATACGATCTATGATCAACAGGCACCATACAGAATTGCCGTGGGAAAGTGTTTCCCTGATTTTGATATGGCAAATATAAATCAGGCTTATATCCGTTTCCGCCACTACTCTGATACAGGTTTTCCACGTGTTATGGCTAATGAATGGACAACTGAGTATTTTCGTTTCTGGCGCTGCCAAAAAACCTTGTTGGATTTTGATTATCGGCAGATTGGCGAAGAGGAAGGTCAGTATTTTCAAGAAATCTATGAAAAAGAACTTGACCAGATTAGCATGTTGGATGAGATGCGCTTGACTTTGGATTTTCTTAAAGAAAAGAATATTCCCATGGGAGTCATTACAAATGGGCCGACTGAGCATCAATTAAAAAAAGTTAAGAAGTTAGGCCTTTATGATTATGTTGATCCTAAGCGTGTCTTGGTCAGTCAGGCAACAGGTTTTCAAAAACCTCAAAAGGAAATCTTTAATTTAGCTGCTGAGCAGTTTGAAATGAATCCAGATACCACTTTGTATGTGGGAGATTCTTATGATAATGACATCAAGGGAGCCCATGATAGTGGCTGGCATTCTATGTGGTTTAATCACCGTGGCCGTCGTTTAAAAGCTGGAACGAAGCCTGTTTTTGATTTGCAGATTGATTCTTTTGAACAGCTTTACGGTGCAGTCAAAGTTTTGTTTGATCTACCTAGTCATAAATTTATTTTTGACGCTAATGATTATACTAATCCTATTTTACAGTTGGGGATTAACAATGGTTTAATGATGGCGGCAGAACGTTTGCTTGAAAGTAATATGAGTATTGATAAGGTCGTTATTTTACTTCGGCTAGATAAAAATCAAGAAAGAATACTGCGTTTAAAATATGCAAACTAATAAAGAAAGACTATTATTGCAGTAGGTGGACAAGTGCAGCCCTTAGCGATAGAAGAAGACTTTATTGATTTGGGTTGAAGGCTGAAGGTCACATAAATAGTTATTTGTGTTATGAGACAATATATAAGGCAATCGTGTGTGGCTTGGCGGAAGTACATACGATTGCTTTTTCGTTTCTCATAAAATCAGTGATAGGGTAAAAAACGTTTAATTACTATAATTTCAGTATTTTTCCAACCTATATTTATTGTAAACTGGAAAGTTAGATTAGGAATTTCCAGTTTCTTTTATTTGGATAAGCTTGTTATTTTGATGATGTAGTTGTTGAGGATTCTTTTGATGATTCTTCTGGGTGTAGTTCTTTATAACTTGGTGCCTTGTATAAATCTTGAGTTGATTTGTTACCATTTTTGCTATAAAGACTGGTTGAATTCTTATCTAGTTTCTTTTCAATCTTCTTTAGTTTCTTCAGAGAATCCTTTTTATATGAAATAGAACCGATATCAATTGGTTTTAGACCACTATCCTTATCAAAACGCAGTAAATCACCTGTTTGAATGTTATCGCTTGTATTTAACTGTTTGTCTGCTGCATCACGAAGTTCTTTCAGTTTAGCAGTCGTTGCTTCGTCTGGATTTGTGATCTCAACACCTGTTTTAGTGTCGTAAACACGGCCACTGTAACTTGTATAATTAGGTGTAATATAATTACCTTCGGAACGGAAAGCAACAAGCTGCTTGTTGTTAGGAGATAGTAAATCTTGTCCTAGTTCAATATAATTTTTATTATCAATACCCAAAAGGTGAAGCAGTGTTGGCAAAGCATCAACTTCTCCGCCATAGGTGTTACTGATAAATCCTTTATCTGTTCCGGGAACGTGAATCATATAAGGAACACGCTGTAACATAGCATTGTTGTATTCAGTCCAAGTTTGTGAATCCTTGCCTAAAAGTGGTGCAAGATCAGTATTTCTTGAATTAGCAATACCATAGTGGTCACCATACATAACAATAATGGAATTTTTGTATAAACCAGAGGCTTTTAAGTAATCAAAGAAATCTTTGATAGCAGCATCTAGATAGTTAGCTGTAGCAAAGTAGCCATTAATTGTTTTATCTTCTGTTTTGGCAAGAGGAAAGCCAGTATCATCACCATCTAAACTTTGATAAGGGTAGTGATTCGAAACGGTGATAAATTTTGTGTAGAAAGGCTGTTGCATGTGTTCCAAGTATTTAATGGAATCTGCAAACATAACTTTATCATTAAGCCCATATTGGAAAGAGTTGTCCTTAGTCATTTTTGACATATAAGATTGATCAAAGAAATGTTGATAGCCCAATTGTTTGTAGGCATTATTACGGTTCCAGAAAGTACCGATATTACCATGAAAGACGGCACTGCTGTAATTGTTGGTATCCTTTAGAATATGCGGTGCAGCCTGCTGTGTATTATCACCTCCGTATTGAACGAAGAAGGAGCCTTGGTTTAAACCAAAGAGTGATGTCTCCATTAATGTTTCAGCATCAGAAGTCTTTCCGGCCTTAACTTGATGGAAGAAGTTTGAAAAAGCAAATGTTTCCTTAGAATGGTAAAGTGAATTCAAAAAAGGTGTTACTTCATATTGTTTGCCATCAATATTGAGCTTATAATCAATCAGAAATTGCTGAAAACTTTCTAAATGAAGCACAATGACATTTTTACCCTTTGCAAGCCCGTAGTATTTAGGGTTGGGAGCGGCATAATGTTCTTTTACATATTTTTTAACAGTATTGAATTCAGAAGCAGTTGCTTCTGAGCGTACTTTTTGTGTTTGGTAAGTTTGATTAGCACTGTAGGCACTGAATGCTGGCAACCCTAAAGCACGGACAACATAAATATTTGAAAACCCACGTGTTAGTAATTCAGGCCGATCAATTTCAGCCATGAAAAGATTGACAGAAAAAAGGAGACCTGAGAGAGCAGAAATAGCAAAGCTAGCTCTTTTGTTGAAGGGTCTTTGGTCAAAAGAAAGTTTTTTAAGAGAAAAAAGAGTGATTAAAATGACATAATCTAGAATATAGATAGCATCCCAAGGTCTCAATAAATTAAGGGCAGAAGCCCCTAAACCAGCAGAAGTCTTGCTGCTTGCTAGTGCTGCACTAACTGTTAGAAAGTCTGAAAATTCTCGAAAGTAAATAGAATTAGCAATGAGAAGAATATTAAGTAGAGTATAAATAACAATCGCAGTGAAATAAAAGATGCGTGTATTTTTGATATAAAGTGCCAATCCTAACAGCAACAAACTAATGGGAATGGGGTTTATTAGTGTCAAAAAAAATTGGTATGATTTGTCTAAATCTAAACTAAAATCAACATTATAAGCCCAAATTGTTTTTAGCCAATAAATGAATACAAGCGTTAAAATAAACCCTAAACGGGTATTAACAGCGCTTAAGAGAAATTTAGCGATTTTTTTCATTATATGATTTCCTTACCATTTTCAAGAGATAAAATCTTATTATTTGATTATAACATAATTTTATTTTTGGCAGATGACAGAAATGTTTTTTTAAGGGAGAAATTTTCTGAATTTTTTGTTATAATGATTGATATGATTAAACTTATGGTGGGTTCTTTTGCGGAGAAAAAACTTAAACGAGGGGTGCAATTATTAAGTAGCAGAGATTATCCAAATTTAAATTTGGATAATCAAGTTGTTCAGTTATATTCTGACGCAGATATTTTTTTAGGAACAGCCTATTTATCAAAGCAAAATAAAGGCGTTGGTTGGTTGATCTCACCTAAAAAAGTATCACTTAATGTGACTTATTTTATTAAATTATTTCAATGGTCTAAAGATAAGCGAAAAAATTTTGCTCATTCTAAATTAACAACAGCCTACCGTCTTTTTAATCAAGATGGTGATTCTTTTGGTGGTGTGACAATTGATTGCTATGGTGATTTTGTGCTTTTTTCTTGGTACAATTCTTTTGTTTATCAGATTAGAGATGAGATAGTAGCTGCTTTTCGTCAAGTGTATCCGAATTTTTTAGGTGCCTATGAGAAGATTCGATTCAAAGGGATTGATAATGTTTCTGCTCATCTTTATGGTCAAGAAGCACCAGAACAATTTCTTATTTTGGAAAATGGGATATCTTATAATGTCTTCTTAAACGATGGTCTCATGACAGGTATTTTTTTGGACCAGCGCCAAGTAAGAAATGAGTTGATTAATGGATCAGCTGCGGGAAAAACTGTTTTAAATCTCTTTTCATACACAGCAGCTTTTTCTGTTGCTGCTGCTATGGGCGGTGCAATGGCAACGACTTCGGTGGATTTGGCTAAACGCTCAAGAGCTCTGTCCTTGGCTCATTTTGAGGCGAATCATTTGGACATGGCAAATCATCAATTAGTGGTCATGGATGTTTTCGACTATTTTAAATATGCTAGGCGTCATCACTTAACCTATGATATTATTATTATTGATCCTCCTAGTTTTGCCAGAAATAAAAAAGAGGTTTTTTCTGTTTCCAAAGATTATCATAAGTTAATTAGACAGGGGTTGGAGATTTTATCTGAAAACGGTCTTATCATTGCTTCAACGAATGCAGCTAATATGACAGTTTCTCAGTTTAAAAAACAAATCGAAAAAGGTTTCGGAAAACAAAAGCATACTTATCTTGATTTACAGCAATTGCCAAGTGATTTTGCAGTAAATGTTCAAGACGAAAGCAGCAATTATTTAAAAGTATTTACAATAAAGGTTTAGGTGTATATGAAAATAGTAGTTCCTGTTATGCCTCAAAATATTGAAGAGGCTAACCAACTTGATTTAACGAGGATTGATAGTACAGATATTATTGAATGGCGGGCAGATTATTTAGTTAAAGATGATATTTTAACGGTAGCACCGGCTATTTTTGAAAAGTTCTCGGGTCATGAAGTGATTTTTACTTTGCGTACAGAAAAAGAAGGAGGAAATATTTCTCTTTCTAATGAAGACTATCTTGCTATCATCCGTGATATTGCGGCTCTTTATCAGCCTGATTACATTGACTTTGAATATTTTTCCTACCGTGATGTTTTAGAGGAAATGTATGATTTTTCAAATCTTATTTTGTCTTATCACAATTTTGAAGAAACACCAGAAAATTTAATGGAAGTCTTTTCAGAGTTAACAGCTTTAGCTCCGCGTGTTGTCAAGATTGCTGTCATGCCTAAAAATGAACAGGATGTTCTTGATTTGATGAACTATACAAGAGGTTTTAAAACTTTAAATCCCAATCAGGAATATGTGACTATGTCTATGTCGAAACTAGGTCGGATATCACGTTTAGCAGCTGATTTAATAGGCAGTTCGTGGACCTTTGCCAGCTTGGAACAAGAAAGCGCTCCGGGACAGATTTCTTTGGCAGATATGCGTAAAATTAAGGAGGTTCTAGATGCAAATTGATGGTTATACACGTTTAGCAGCTGTTGTCGCGACACCAATTAAACATTCTATCTCACCTTTTATTCACAACTACGCTTTTGAAAAAACTGGTGTCAATGGTGTTTATGTTGCTTGGGATATTCCAGAGTCAGAACTGCAAGTAACTTTAGAAAATATCATGCGTTATGATATGTTTGGCATTAACATCTCCATGCCTTACAAGCAGGCAGTTATTCCTTATCTTGATGAAGTAACGAAAGCAGCAGATTTAATTGGGGCTGTTAATACTATTGTTAATCGTGATGGCAGATTGATCGGTTACAATACAGATGGTTTTGGTTTCTTTAAGAGTTTGGGAACCTTTGCAGATTTCGATGTTGCAGATAAGGTCATAACCATACTTGGTGGCGGAGGAGCTGCAACTGCCATTATTGCACAAGCAGCTATCAATGGTGTTAAGAAAATTAATATTTTTAATCAAACAGCCTTTCTTGAAAAAACAAAAGAAAAAGCTAAACAAATATCAAGTAAAACAGGCGCTGCTATTGAAGTGTTTCCTGTTGAGGACTTAAACATGATTCAAAAAAAGGTATTAGTATCTGATTTATTTGTTAATGCGACCAATGTTGGTATGGATGGCAAATCAATGATTATTAATGATAGTTTTGAATTTCCACCAAACCTTATGGTTGCAGATGTCATTTATCAACCCTTTGAAACACCATTTTTACGCTTAGTACGCAGTCGTGGGTTAAAGGCTGTGAATGGTTTGGGCATGCTTCTTTTTCAGGCGGCTGCAGCTTTTGAACTTTGGACTGGTAAAGAAATGCCGAGTCAGGAAATCTGGCAGGCTCTAGAAAAAAAATACAAGTCTAAATAAAACAGGTGATTTTATGAAATTAAACGTTAATCTTCCTCGTAAACCTTATGATATTATCATTGAAAAAGGTAGTTTGTCAAAAGTGGGACAATGGGTTAAGGAACTTTGGCAACCACAAAAAATTGCTTTAATAACAGATAACCGTGTAGGTAGTCTTTATGCTGAAAAAGTTAAACTTGGTCTTGAAGATGCTGGTTTTGAAATTGTTGTTTTTGACTTTTTGGAAGGTGAAGCCAGTAAAAATTTGACGACTGTCAATAAAGCCTATGAGTTTTTGCTCAAACAAGGTATGACAAGAAGCGATGGTATCATTGCTCTTGGCGGCGGTGTCGTTGGAGATTTGGCTGGATTTGTCGCTTCGACTTATATGCGCGGCATTCATTTTTTGCAAATTCCCACCAGTCTGACAGCGCAGGTAGATTCGTCCATAGGTGGTAAGACAGGTGTTAATACGCCTCTTGCGAAAAACATGGTGGGCACTTTTACTCAGCCAGATGGTGTCTTAATTGATCCAGATACACTCAATACACTTGGTAAGCGTGAACTTATTGAAGGTATGGGGGAAGTTATTAAATATGGTTTGATTGCTGATGTTGAATTATGGGAAATTCTAAAAGACTTAGATGGTTCAACAGACTCTATTTTAGAAAATGCTGAAAAGATTATTTATCATTCTTGCAATGTGAAGCGTCAGATTGTTGTTGAGGACGAATTGGATAATGGTGTTCGTCTTTACCTCAATTTTGGTCATACTATTGGTCATGCTATTGAAGCGACTGCAGGTTATGGCAAAGTGATGCATGGCGAAGCCGTGGCTATTGGGATGGTTCAGATTTCGCGTATTGCTGAGACAAAAGGACTCATGCCGCAAGGAATAACAGAAAAAATAGAGGCCATGTGTTTGAAATTTGGCTTACCTACTGACTATAGTCCGTGGAATGTTGAACCTATGTACCAAGCATTAAAGCATGATAAAAAAACGCGTGGCCAAATGATAAAAATGGTTGTTGTTCCCCAACTAGGACAGGCTGCTATCAATCAAATCAGCCTAGAAGAAATGAAAGAGTATTTGGAGAAGTGAGATGAGATATTTTACAGCTGGGGAATCGCATGGTCCTCGTCTGACAGCTATTATTGAAGGAGTGCCAGCAGGTCTTCCTCTGACAGCCGACTATATTAATGCTGAATTAAAGCGGCGGCAAGGAGGTTATGGTCGTGGCGGCCGTATGAAGATCGAATCTGATCAAGTGGAAATCACTTCAGGTGTTCGCCATGGTTTGACTATGGGAAGTCCAATTACACTCAATGTCACTAATCGTGATTTTAAAAATTGGACTGAAATCATGAGTGCTGCTGATATTGAAGATAAGAAAAAATCAATTCGAAAATTAACCAAACCCCGTCCGGGACATGCAGATTTGGTTGGTGGTATGAAATATCGTTTTTCTGATTTGCGCAACAGTTTGGAGCGCTCAAGTGCGCGTGAAACAACTATGCGTGTGGCAGTGGGATCAGTAGCTAAACGTCTTTTAGAAGAACTTGAGATAGCTATTGCTAGCCACGTTGTTGTTTTGGGCGGCATTGAAGTTGATGTTCCTGAAAATCTGACAGTAGCTGAGATTAAAGAACGAGCAAGTCAATCTGAAATTTCCGTTGTTAACCAAGAACATGAGCAAGAAATCAAGGATTATATTGATCAGATTAAAAAAGAAGGCAACACTATCGGCGGTATTATTGAAACTGTTGTTGGTGGTGTTCCAGTTGGTTTAGGCTCTTATGTTCAATGGGATCGCAAATTAGATGCCCAAATAGCTCAAGGAGTTGTTTCCATCAATGCCTTCAAGGGTGTTGAATTTGGCTTAGGCTTTAAGGATGGTTATCTCAAAGGCAGCGATGTCATGGATGAGATTACTTGGTCTAAAGAAGATGGCTATAGGCGTAAGTCCAACAATCTTGGTGGTTTTGAAGGCGGTATGACTAATGGACAGCCTATTGTTGTTCGTGGGGTTATGAAGCCTATTCCGACACTTTATAAGCCTTTGATGAGTGTTGATATTGAAACACACGAACCATATAAGGCCAGTGTTGAACGTTCGGACCCAACAGCTGTTCCCGCCGCTGCAGTAGTTATGGAAGGAGTCGTTGCGACAGTTTTAGCAACAGAAATTTTGAATAAGTTTTCTTCAGATAATATGGAAGAGCTAAAAGAAGCTGTGAAAAGCCATCAAAAATTTATCAAAGAATTTTAAAGACTTAGGAGTCCATACACAGTAGAAAAGGTCTCTTAAGCATGGGCTTATAGTGGAGAAAATATGGAAGAAAAAACAATTTATATTGCAGGACTAGGACTAATTGGTGCTTCGCTTGCTTTGGGAATAAAACGAGATCATCCTCATTATAAGATCGTTGGTTACAATCGTTCTGATAGGTCACGTGATATTGCACTTGAGCGCGGAATTGTTGATGAGGCGACAGCTGATTTTAAAGTATTTGCTGCTTTGGCAGATGTCATTATCTTGGCAGTACCTATTAAAAAAACAATTGATTTTATCAAAATTTTAGCAGATTTGGATTTAAAAGAAGATGTCATTATTACAGATGCCGGCTCTACTAAATATGAAATTGTTAGAGCTGCAGAATATTATCTTAAAGATAAGCCTGTGCAATTTGTAGGCAGTCATCCTATGGCTGGAAGTCATAAATCAGGAGCTGTTGCGGCAAATGTCAATCTTTTTGAGAATGCATATTATATTTTTTCACCATCATGTCTAACTAAACCTAATACTATTCCTGCCTTGCAGGATCTTTTATCAGGCTTGCATGCTAGGTATGTGGAAATTGATGCGGCAGAACATGACCGCGTTACGAGTCAAATTAGTCATTTTCCGCATATTATCGCCTCGAGTCTTATGAAGCAGGCCGGTGACTTTTCAGAAAGTCATGAAATGACCAAGCATTTTGCTGCGGGTGGTTTTCGTGATATGACCCGAATTGCTGAAAGTGAACCCGGCATGTGGACTAGTATTCTTTTGACCAATCAAGAGGCCGTTTTAGATCGTATTGAAAATTTTAAGCAGCGTCTAGATGAGGTTTCTAATTTGATTAAGGCTAGAGATGAAAATGCTATTTGGGCGTTTTTTAATCAAAGTCGGCAAATCCGTAAAAATATGGAAATTCATAAGCGTGCTGGTGTCGATAGCTTTTATGATATTTATGTTGATGTTCCTGATGAAGAAAATGTTATTTTGGAAATCCTCGAATTACTGAGAGGAACCTCTCTGGTCAATGTTCATATCAATGAAGAGAACCGAGAAGATATTAATGGTATCTTACAGATTTCTTTCAAAAATGAGCGTGATTTAAAACGTGCTCAGGAATTGATTCGTAAAAATACTAATTATCGTGTTTATTTAAATTAAAGGAGAAAATATGACAGTAAATGTATATGATTTAGCAAATGAGTTGGAGCGCGGTATTCGTGCTTTACCAGAATATCAAGCCCTTGTCCAAGCAAAAGCTAAGATTGACGAAGACGAAGAGGCTAAGAAATTGTGGACTGAATTCACAGAATTTCAAATGAAAATTCAAGGCCTCATACAAACAGGACAAGCACCAACTCCTGAGGTTCAAACGGAAATGCAAAGTTTTAATCAAAAAATTGAAGCTAATCCACTTTTAAAAGAATATGCTACAGCTCAACAAACTCTTGGAGTTTATGTCAATGATATCGAACGCATTATTTTTTCACCTTTACAAGATATTGCCAAATGATTGTGAGTGTAGCAAAAGCTTTACGGCGTTTAGGAAAATTTCAGAGCTTAGGGAAACGTTTGTTTCGTTTTTCTAAGCTCTTTTTGTAAGCAATGTTAAAGAATTTTCTAAAATTTCCTGCCAGTTATGGTAAAATAGAGAAAATAAACAATGGAGAGAAAAATGAAATTACGAACAAATGCTTCAGGTCTGAGCGGAACATTGAAAATTCCCGGCGATAAGTCTATCAGTCATCGCTCGATTATGTTTGGCAGTCTGGCAAAGGGGATAACGAAAATCTATGGTATTTTACGCGGTGAGGATGTTTTATCAACAATGCAGGCCTTTCGTGACTTAGGTGTTGAAATTAAAGATAAGGATGATTTCGTTGAGATACACGGTCGTGGTTTTGACGGTCTCAAATCTCCTAAAAAAGCTCTTGATATGGGTAATTCAGGAACGTCTATTCGTTTAATTTCAGGAGTTTTAGCTGGACAAGATTTTACAGTCGAAATGTTTGGGGATGACAGTCTGTCTAAACGTCCTATGGATAGGGTAACGGTTCCTCTTCGTCAAATGGGAGTCCAAATTTTGGGGCGGACAGAGCGCGATTTGCCTCCTTTGACAATGAAAGGTTCAAAAAGATTAAAACCAATCCGTTATCAACTTCCTGTTGCTTCGGCGCAAGTTAAATCGGCTCTTATTTTTGCAGCTCTTCAAGCTTCTGGCGAGAGCGTCATTATTGAAAAAGAGAAAACGCGAAATCATACAGAAGATATGATTAAACAATTTGGAGGTCATCTTGATGTGGATGGCAAAGAAATCCGCATTTCAGGTGGACAGGAATTCACAGCACAGAATGTTATTGTCCCTGGTGATATTTCAAGTGCGGCTTTCTGGCTGGCTGCAGGACTTATTGTTTCAAACAGTAAGCTTACTCTAAAAAATGTCGGCATTAATGAAACACGCACAGGTATTTTAGAAGTTATTGAAGCTATGGGTGGTAAAGTTGAACTGAGCGATAGGGATGACTTAGCAAAAGCAGCGACCCTTACTGTTGAAAGTTCTAATCTTAAAGGAACAGAAATTGGCGGTGACATTATTCCACGGCTGATTGATGAACTGCCTATTATTGCTCTTTTGGCAACACAGGCAAATGGCCGAACTGTTATTTATGATGCCCAAGAGCTCAAGGTTAAAGAGACAGATCGTATTCAAGTAGTAGCAGACGCTTTAAATGCTATGGGGGCTAAGATAACTCCAACAGATGATGGCATGATTATTGAAGGTAAAACCAATCTTCATGGTGCTAAGGTCAATACTTTTGGCGATCATCGGATTGGTATGATGACGGCTATTGCGGCACTTTTGGTTAAAGAGGGAGAAGTTGAATTAGAGCGTGCTGAAGCGATCAATACCAGCTACCCTACTTTCTTTAGTGATTTAGAAAGGATAACGAATGGCTAAAATTTTAATCGGTTTTATGGGGGCAGGAAAATCAACTGTTTCCCGTTTATTAGACCCGGATTTTCAAGATATGGATGATATTATAACTGAGAAAATTGGAATGCCTATTGCAGCATTTTTTGAAAAAGAAGGTGAGGATGCCTTTCGGGAAATTGAGTCTGAAACCTTATCCAATCTTGCTGATTCAGATAGTACTGTATCAACTGGAGGCGGTGTTGTTGAGAGTGCTCGCAATCGTGATATTTTGGCAAAAAATGGTGAAACAATTTATTTAAAAGCAGATTTTGAAACTCTTTGTAAGCGAATTGAAGCAGACAGTAATAACGTTCGGCCACTTTTTATTAATAATAGCCGTCAGGAATTTAAAAAGATTTTCGATCGCAGACAGGCTCTCTATGAGGAAGCCGCTAATATTATTATTGATGTTGCTGGTAAAACACCCCGAGAAATTGTTGAGGAAATAAAATGAAAATTGCTTATTTAGGGCCTAGCGGCTCTTTTACTCATAATGTCGCTTTGCATGCATTTCCTGCGGCAGATTTGCTTCCTTTTGAAAATATTACTGAAGTTATTAAGGCTTATGAGTCCAAACAGGTTTGTTTTGCCGTTGTTCCGGTAGAAAATTCTATTGAAGGCAGTGTTCATGAAACCTTTGATTACCTTTTTCATCAGGCAAAAATAGAAGCAGTCGCTGAAATTATTCTTCCTATTAAGCAACAGCTAATGTCAACTTCTGCTGATAAAACAATTGAGACAATTTTTTCGCATCCTCAAGCCATTGCTCAAGGCAAACAGTATATTCGTTCTCACTATCCAGATGTCAAAATTGAAATGACTGCCAGCACTGCCTATGCCGCTCGTTTTGTGGCAGAACATCCTGAAGAGAATTACGCAGCCATTGCACCGTATGCTGCTGCAGATGAATATCATTTATCCATTATTGCCAAAGATATTCAAGAAATTGATGAAAATTATACCCGATTTTGGGTTTTAGGGGATGAAACCCCCACTATTCATCTAAAAGAGGAGGATCAAAAAATTTCTTTAGCTTTAACGCTTCCTGATAATTTACCCGGAGCGCTTTATAAAGCCCTTTCTACTTTTGCTTGGCGAGGGATTGATTTAACAAAAATTGAAAGCCGTCCCTTAAAAACAATTCTTGGAGAATACTTCTTTATTATTGATTTTGAGAATCATAATGAAAAATTAGTTTCTTTTGCACTAGAAGAGTTGACAAGTATTGGAATTCATTATAAAATTTTGGGTAAGTATGCCGTTTACAGGCTTTAAAAGAATAGATAAGTATCAGAAGAAATAAGTTAGAGAATTAAAACATGAGCAGAAACAATAAGGGGAAAGTAAGCCGTCACGAGCAGTTACGCTATGAGTACCTCTTAAGAAATATAGCCTACCTCAGTCCTCGAGAGCAGGCTGAATTCGACTATCTTAAAAAGAAGGTTGAAATTCAAGAGACGCTTTCTTACTATTACGATGAACCTGGGGATAACTATTATCAAGATTATGAGCAGTCTTATGATAATAACTATGAAGATGATTATCAGGATGCTGACCAGTGGGATGATTATTATGCAAATAGTCATTATACTGATCAAGGATTGCCTGTTTATCCTGAGCAACAATCCACACGTTCTCAAAGGAAAAGCCACCAAGGAAAAAGAAAAGATTCCGTTTCGGCAACTAAGCCTAAAAAGCGCCGCCGCTGGACTGTTAAGCGCACTTTGAAGGCTGTTTGCTTGTTATTGCTAGTTATTTTTGCTGGTATGATTGTTATGTTTATCAAAGGCATGAATGATATTTCTTCCGGCAAAAATAAAAATTATAAACCAGCTGTTGTTGAAAAATTTAATGGAAAGAATACCAAAGATGGAACCAATATTCTAGTGTTAGGAAGCGATCAGCGTATTACACAAGGGTCATCAGAAGCGCGGACGGATACCATTATGGTTTTAAATGTCGGTAATAAAGACAAGAAGATTAAAATGGTTAGTTTTATGCGTGATACATTGGTCAATATTAAAGGAGTCAGCGCAGATAATTACTCATATGACAATAAATTAAATTCAGCATTTAATATTGGTGAACAAGATAACAATCAAGGCGCTGAGCTGATGCGGCAAACCTTGAAGCGTAATTTTGATATAGATATCAAATATTATGTCATGGTTGATTTTCAAACCTTTGCTGAGGCCATTGATACGCTTTTCCCTAATGGTGTTGAAATTAATGCAAAGTTTGCAACGGTCGGTGGTGAAGCCGTTGATTCAGTAGAGGTACCAGATGATCTTAATATGAAAGATGGTGTTGTTCCTAATCAAACGATTTCTGTTGGTAAGCAAAAGATGGATGGACGAACTTTGTTGAATTATGCCCGTTTTCGTAAGGATGATGAAGGCGACTTTGGACGAACGAAACGTCAGCAGCAGGTTATGTCGGCAATCATGTCTCAAATTAAAGATCCAACCAAGCTCTTTACAGGTTCTGCTGCCTTAGGTAAGATTTATGCTTTGACATCAACCAATATTTCTTATGGTTTTCTCTTGAGTCATGGCTTATCCGTTTTGACCAATGGCAAGAAAGTTGAACAGGTCACTGTTCCTGATAATGGGGATTGGATTGATGATTATGATATTTATGGTGGTCAGGCTCTGTCTATTGACTTTGACAAGTATAAAAAGAAATTAGCCCATTTAGGCGTTCGTTAATATGATATAATAAAGGAGTTGAGCATTTCTCAGCTCCTCATTTTTGTGAAATGTCAGCACTAAGGCTAAGGCAATGGGCCTTATCTACTTAAGAATTAGGAAAATGAGAAAGCTAAAGAATGAGGTGCCATTATTTTCGAAGTTCATGTGCACTTTTTATATAGGAGAACAATGTTAAAAAAGAATGATATTGTAGAAGTTGAGATTAGTGATCTCAGTCATGATGGCGCAGGTATTGCCAAGGTTGATGGCTTGGTCTTTTTTGTGGACAATGCTCTGCCGACTGAGAAAATCCGCATGCGCGTGCTCAAGGTCAAAAAGAACATTGCTTTCGGAAAAGTTGAAAGCTATTTAGCTAAGTCAGCCTACCGCAGTGATAATCTGACTGTAGACTACTTACGGACAGGAATTGCTGATTTGGGACATTTGACTTACGGACAGCAGCTTAACTTCAAGCGCAAGCAGGTCATCAATAGTCTCTCTAAAATCGCAGGCATTTCAGACATTGAAGTTGCAGATACACTTGGTATGGACAATCCAACTGCCTATCGCAATAAGGCTCAGGTTCCTGTCCGCCGTGTCAATGGTCAGTTAGAAACAGGATTCTTCCGCAAAAATTCTCATGCTCTCATGCCTATTGAAGATTACTACATTCAAGATAAAGAGATTGATCGGCTGATTAACTTCACACGTGATTTGCTGCGCCGCTTTGATCTTAAACCTTATGACGAAAAGGAGCAGACTGGTCTTATTCGTAATCTTGTCGTCCGCCGTGGACATTATACAGGCCAAATAATGCTGGTTTTGGTGACGACACGGTCAAAAATCTTTCGTATTGAGCAAATGGTTGAAAAGATTGTCTCTGAATTTCCAGCGGTCAAATCCATTATTCAAAACATCAATGATAGAAATACTAATGCTATCTTTGGTTCAGAATTTAGAACGCTTTATGGAGAAGATACCATTGAAGATACCATGCTAGGCAACCGCTATATCATTTCCGCCCAATCTTTTTACCAAGTCAATACCGTCATGGCTGAGAAACTTTATCAGACAGCTATTGATTTTTCAGATCTGACACCAGATGATACCGTCATTGACGCTTACTCAGGAATTGGAACTATTGGCCTGTCCTTTGCTAAAAAAGTCAAGGATGTTTACGGAGTGGAAGTCATTGAAGCTGCGGTGCGTGATGCTGAGAAAAATGCTGCGCTCAATAATATCACAAACGTCCACTATGTGGCAGACTCAGCAGAGAAGGCCATGGCCAGCTGGAGTAAGCGAGGCATCAAACCAGACGTTATTCTGGTTGACCCACCACGAAAAGGCTTGACAGAAAGTTTCATCGAAGCAAGCACTGCTATGCAGCCCCGCAAAATCACCTACATCTCCTGCGCCCCCGCCACCATGGCGCGTGATGTCAAACTTTATGAAGAACTAGGGTACAAACTTGTCAAAGTCCAGCCGGTTGACCTATTTCCTCAAACACACCATGTGGAGTGCGTGAGTTTATTAGAGAAGAATGCAGCAAAATAGTCCGTCTCGCTTTCCTATTTCTAAGCGAGACGCTCCAAAGGTTCACTGAACCTTTGGAGTTCCGCAAACGCATCACGTTGAAGCAGTATCACTGCTTATACGACCTGATTTATCAGCAAAGTAGAAGTAGATGTTCTGCCCGTGTGATAGGACTCGTATAATGAGGAGGTTAACCGACGAAATATTACGCTAAGTCCGAACCGCTGAGTGCGTAGCTTTGCTCGTGAAAGCTTAGAAACCTTTGACAAATCGTAGCAATGAAAAGCCTTGAAACCAAGGCTTTTTGCAGTGTAAAAGTGAGCATTAAAACCGTATAACTATACGCCATACGGTTTTAATATGTTCTCCAAAGTGATTATTTTTGATAGTTTGATAATTGAAATTTAGAAAGGTTGTGATTTCCTTATCTCCTTATCCAGATTGTTAGTCAGTCGGCGCTATCTCACATTCAATTTTCGTTCTGAAAGGTGATTAGAGCTAATTTTAGGAAGTTGCCGTTTAATTTTTATTGTTAATGTCACTCTCAAGTTATGTTGTTAGTATAGGATGCTGCAATATTGCTGAGCTTTGACTTTCGCTGCATTATATAATCCTAACTTCTGCATAATATTTTATGCTATAATATAAGCGGGAGTGATTAGTCTGTTGTTTTGGCAGCTATTCTTTGAAGTGAGAAGTAAAATGTAATAAGGTATGATTGTCTGTAAAATAAGATTATCTGGTTTGCTTTAAATTATTATTGAATGTTAGGGGAGGATATGAAATGGATTTACTTGTTTCAAAATTGATGGTGAGCGGTGCGAATCTTGTCCTTTTTATTACTATTCCGTTTATCACTTGGATGGTAATTGGCAGGAAAACGGCTTCTTTCTTTAATTGGCTCGGCTTAAAAAAGATTCAACATAAACTAAATAGCAGTGATTTGTTAATCATCTTAGGTGTTTTAGCCGTGACTTTATTAGTGGGGCCTTTTGGTTTCAATTTACTGAAAAATATCAATGGTTTAATGCCTGAGGGAGCTTCAATGGGAATGTTTGAATTTTCAGGACGAGGTGTGAGTGCTCTTCCTGCTATATTGGTACAATCCCTCTTTAATACGTCTCTTCTCGAAGAAGTGTTCTTTAGGGGCTTCTTGTTAAAGCGTTTTTCAAACCGCTTGGGATTTGCATTAAGAAATACAACGCAAGCACTGCTCTTTGGACTCATGCATAGCATCTTTCTTTTCTTGGCTGGTAAAGTAATATTGGCAATTATAATCACTCTTTTTACAGGTCTTTTTGGATGGCTTTCAGGATATATTACTGAAAAGAAGTTTGCTGGTTCAATATTGCCAAGCTGGTGCATTCATGGAGTAGGAAATGTTATTTCTAGCTCATTAATAGCATTTTCTTTGCTTTAATATAAGAATGATGCCTAATAGTATTAATCCTAAGTTACAATAAACAGTTAAGGCGCAGATCTATAGCAGAGATGCGCTTTTTGAGTTCAAGGATTTCATAAAAATGAATGTGGAATCTTGATAATGCCTGTGAAGTCAGAATTTGTACTGTATTTTCAATTATAGGTTGATAGGTTAACACGTATCAATTTTGGCTAACAGGAGGAAGGCAGTTGTTTCATCAAGAGATAGAAATAATAGATGGTAAAACATTATCATATGTAAAATTAAACGATTGGTGTGAGAAAGTGGTTTTATTTTTTCATGGTTTTACGAGTTCAAAGGAATATTTCCCGACTACGGGAAATGCTAAACGATGTCTATTATCATTTGACAGATCGGGGTGGGGGAGTCATCTATCATTTCCTATTATACTATGGAACGACATCATCCAAGAAATAAGTTAACCTGACCTGTTTTGTGTGTAAGACAGAAAAACTGTAGATAAACGACAAGTCGAGAAAAGTAAACTGTAAGTTGGTTGAGTGTATGAAAAGATGATGTTACCATATCATTGCTAAAAAGAAGGAGGAGGGAACTGATGAGAAAACAAACGCTTGGTATGATGATTTCATCATTAAGAAAAGAAAAAGGATGACACAATTAGAACTAGCTGAAAAAATGAGGGTGACAGATAAAGCTGTTTCTAAATGGGAAAGAGATTTATCTTTTCCAGATATTAATTCTATTCCCAAATTAGCAGAAATATTTGAAGTGTCAGTAGATGATTTAATGAAAGTTAAGACAAATACAAAAGAAACTATTGGTAAGAATAAATAACTGAAATTATTGATACTGCGCTGAAAGGAATTGGAACAGCTATGGGGATTGCAGTAGTGGTTTTATCCGTTTTGGGAAGATTAGATATAAAGTCTGCATTGATGATGCTTGGTATTGGAGCAGCAAGTGTATCTGTTGTTTTGTTAAAAGGCAAAAAGGAAGAAAAATAAGTATTTTTGTTGACTGGAGTCATAATTTTAATTTTTAAAGTGAAAAATCATAGATAATTGCTAAAGGCGATAGCAAACAAGCAGATCATGTTAGCTAAGAAATTGAGACAGTTTGTAAGAGTAAATCTGATAAAGAGTGTCTGCCCATATTTTTAGCTATTATGTCAGCAAGCAAGAAGAATGCTTTCTCATTTTGATTTGCTGATGCAGCTAGTCCTTTGTCGGAAAGTGGTATAATAGTAACAGATTTAAATAAGAGGGAGGAAAAGGGATGAGTGATAACCATTTACACGAAATTCGCGTGTTTGAAAATTTTGATATGGTTTCGTTTGAAAAGGGTCATGTGATTGTGACTACGGAGGTAGTAGATAAATCCTTGAATTATTATGGTTTTGCACACGGAGGGTATATCTTTACCTTATGTGACCAAATCAGCGGCTTGGTATCAATTTCTACTGGTTTTGATGCGGTAACACTTCAGTCCAGTATTAATTATCTAAAATCTGGCAAGCTAGGTGATACTTTACTAATTGATGGACGCTGTGTTCATGACGGTCGAACAACGAAAGTGGTTGATGTGACAGTAACCAATCAGTTGAAACAAGAAGTGGCAAAGGCAACTTTCACCATGTTTGTGACAGGTAAACGTAAGGATGATTAAGACTTTTATGTGAGAAAGATAATACGGCTGTATCATTTTTACTTTATTCGTATAAAAAAGCATTAAAAACGAAGCAGAGGTAAGTAATGTCTTTATTTAGTTGGTTTAAAAAAACGCAGGCTCCTCAAAATTTCGAATCTGGCTTATCTTTGACGAGTCAAAAGGGTGACCTCTTAAACCCTAATTCAAAAGAAGTTGAGGAAGCTATTGTCTCACTCAGTAATGATCCAGAAGGTTTTGTCACCTTGTCTTGGACCAGTGTCAGTGGAGATTTTTCCTTTATTCAGGCACTTTGTTTTGATGGTTCTTACCTTATTGAATATCGAACGGCTGATTTAAAAAAGGGTTATGTCTATAGAAAGCCCAATGTCCCAATAGAAGAAACGTTACAGTTCTTTCGGTCATTTTTGGAAAATCAGACACTGACTCTTGATGCTGATTGGCTACAAGTCAAAGCATATTAACAGAACACTTGTTATTTATGAAAGGAAGCTAACATGACAGCATATCACCATTTGGTTCAATATTATGAGACTGATCGTATGGGGATTACCCATCATTCTAATTATATTCGTTGGATGGAAGAAGCCCGTGTTCATTTCTTGGCAGAAATTGGCTGGCCTTACGATAAATTAGAGGAAGCAGGCATAATTTCACCAGTAACTGCAGTTCATTGTACTTACTTAGCAACTTCAACCTTTGCTGATACAATTAGCATTAGTGTAGAAGTAGAAAAGGTCAAAGCTGCCCGACTTACTCTTAGTTATCAAATGATTAATCAAAAGGGGAAAACTGTCTGTCAAGCACAATCGGAACATAGCTTTTTGACCCTAGAAAATCGCTTTGTTAATCTGAAAAAGAATTTTCCAGATTTCTATGATAAATTAGCAGCATTAAGTCAGTAAAGGCTGAAATAGCTAGAACTAACTGATATCGTCCATTAAGCATTCTCAGTGTTTTTAAAATTAAGTTAGATAAAAGAGAGGAAATAATAATGATAGGAATCACAGGCGTAACAGGGAAATTAGGTAGTAAAGTTGCTCAATTAATTTCAGAACAAGGCATCTCAGCGAGACATTTGGCTAGAAACCCTCAAAGAGCAGCTTTATATGATAATGCTGAACTTGTGCAGGCTGCTTTTGAAAATTCTCTAGAGGCTGTTGAAGCTTTAAAAGGTATTGATGTTTTACTAATGGTATCCGCATCAGAAAGTCCCAATCGTTTGCAGCAGCATTTTGCTTTTCTTGATGCAGCTCATGAAGCGGGTGTTAAGCATATTGTTTACACATCCTTTTATAATGCTGCTACTGAAGCTACTTTTACTTTAGCGCGTGATCATGCTAAGACAGAAAAATATATCAAGGAAAGAGGTTTTACTTACACCTTCTTGCGTGATAATTTTTATCTGGATTTCTTCTTAGATTTGTGTCTGAACAATGGTGAGATCCGCGGTCCAGCTGGTAATGGTAAAGTTTCTGCTGTAGCTCGTCAGGACGTCTCTGAAGTGGCGACAACTATTCTAGCTAAGCCTGACAAATGGAAAAATCAGCTGTTGAACATGACTGGTCCGGCAGATTTGTCAATGGCTGATATTGTTCATTTTGTCAGTGAGCAAAAGGGTGAAATCATTCCTTATATTGATGAGAGCATTGAAGAAGCTTATGCATCTCGTAAAGCTTGGGCAGCACAAGACTGGGAATATGATGCTTGGGTTAGTACCTATACAGCTATTAAAGAAGGAAAGCAAGCTGGGGTTTCTTCTGATATTGAACGTGTTCTCGGACGTCCAGCAACTTCTTTGGAACAATTAGTTAAAGCAATAAAATAAGATATTTTAATAATTTGTAAGATGGGGGAAATAGATGATGATTGTATTAACTTATTTAGATGCTTATCAAACAAAAAAGAAAGCTTCGTTTAACAGTATTGAAGAATTCATGCTTTCACTGAGTGGCTGTGTCACTTTACCAGATTCTTATCAAGTTTTGTCCTTAACTTATAAAGGAAAAGATATTGGCTACCGCGGTTTATTTGGTGATCTATACCGTAAGGTTTATCAAATGGATTGGTCTTCAGTTTGAAAAGAACGCGAAAAATTTTAATTGGTTTTTTTATAGTTATAGTAGAATAGAGTCAATCCTATTTTTCAACGTAAAATTTTTTTTGGCTCTGCAAATTTTGATTTTAATTTTCTCTATTTGCGAGCAGAGCGAATTCTAAACGAGACTTTTCTCCGTGATAAAAGTAGCAGAAACGTTGATGTTTCTGCTACTTGGAGGATTTGAGACTTTAGGATCAAATTCTAATTGAATACGAGCTACGGACGGCTGCAAAAAGATAAACATACCTTAGACGTAAGCGTCGTTGGTTAGTTTCCTATTTTGCTATTATCCGTTTAACGCTCTTTGTATCTTGATTTAGATATGGAATTCCCTAGATTTCTGAAATCATCCACTGGCTAATTTCACTTACTATCTGAATCATTAATTAAAGGAAAAATTTTTTCTTCAATCTGAGAGGCTAGAATGCTCTAGTTGCATGTCTTTATTCTAATTTATCAAGGAATCTTTTGATGTTGATAGTGACGCGTGTGTGTTCACCCTTACCGATAAGTTTATCTCCTTCGTAAACTTCTATTTGGAAATGGGTGTGATGTCCATCTTTTTCAACAGCTAAAATTTTGACTTCTACTGTTTGACCAATTTTAGTAGCGGCCAAATGCTGGACAGTAATTTGAGCACCGACAGTTGTTTTTGACACATCTAAATCTTCTTCACAGTACAGAAAAGCTGCATTTTCTATAAAAGCAATCATACTGGGAGTTGATAAAACATTAAGACTACCTGAACCCCAATTCATAGCTGAGTGTTGGGGAGTGGTGACATAAGATTTGCTGTAAATTGACATAGTTGCCTCCTTTTATTTTGTAGAGAAAAAACAGTAATGTCTTGCTTATTATTAGCTTAACTTTAACATATTTAATTTGAAATCACAATAATTTTGGAAGCGTTTCCTATAAATTCTATATTCCCATTAAAGGTTACTGTTGAAGCTTTGGAATCACATATTTTATTGCCCTTTAGTATATATATATACAGATGGAGCTAGAACGGATAGTTGAATCGTGATAGCAGTCTCGTGACTTATATTTGTTATTTGCTTATTAGACTAATTCATGATAATATAAATAAGATAAAAATAAGCTATAAATATAAAAAAGAGGTAAGAAAATTGGCTTTTGGAGATAATGGTCCCCGTAAGAAAACACCGTTTGAAAAATTGACTTTGATTGTTGTTATCATCATGGTTTTAGTCACTGTTGGCGCGCTTGTTCTTAGTGCACTCAGTGCTGTTATTTAAAAAGGAACGCTTACGGGCGTTTTTTTAAGCGAGTTTGAATAGGAAAATAGAATATGAGTATGTTTTTAGATACTGCCAAAGTTTCAGTTAAGGCTGGTCGCGGCGGCGATGGAATGGTTACCTTTCGACGTGAGAAATATGTTGCTAATGGCGGTCCTTGGGGCGGTGATGGCGGCCGTGGTGGTGATGTCATTTTTGTTGTTAATGAAGGTCTGCGCACCTTGATGGATTTTCGTTATAACCGTCATTTTAAAGCCAAAGCTGGTGAGAAAGGTATGACAAAAGGTATGCATGGCCGTGGTGCAGAAAATCTTTATGTATCGGTGCCGCAGGGGACCACTGTTCGCGATGCTCAAACAGGTAAGGTTATCGCTGACTTGGTCAAAAATGGACAAGAGTTTATTGTAGCCCATGGTGGTCGCGGCGGCCGCGGTAATATTCGTTTTGCGACACCTCGTAACCCTGCTCCAGAGATTTCCGAAAATGGAGAACCTGGCGAAGAGCGGGAATTGGCTTTAGAATTAAAAATTTTGGCTGATGTTGGTTTAGTTGGTTTTCCTTCAGTTGGAAAATCAACTCTTCTCAGCGTTATTACAGCTGCTAAACCCAAAATCGGAGCCTATCACTTCACAACCATTGTTCCCAATTTAGGTATGGTGCGTACCAAGTCGGGAGATTCTTTTGCCGTAGCTGATTTACCGGGATTGATAGAAGGTGCCAGTCAAGGTGTTGGTTTAGGTACACAATTTCTGCGGCATATTGAGCGGACACGTGTTATCTTACATGTCATTGATATGTCGGCTAGTGAAGGCCGCGATCCTTACGAAGATTATTTGGCTATTAATAAGGAATTGGAGACCTATAATCTACGTTTATTAGAACGTCCGCAAATTATTGTTGCTAATAAGATGGACATGCCCCAAGCGGCAGAGAATCTTGAACAATTTAAAGAAAAATTAGATGCCAACTATGGTGAATTTGATGACAAGCCTCAAATTTTTCCTATTTCAGGTATTGCTCATCAAGGATTAGATGCGCTTTTAGATGCTACGGCTCAGCTTCTGGATCAGACAGATGACTTTTTGCTTTACGATGAATCGGATATGCAAGAAGAAGCTTATTATGGTTTTGAGGAAGAAGAAAAAGCCTTTGATATTTCGCGCGCGGATGATGCTGCTTGGGTGCTGTCTGGTGAAAAACTAGAAAAACTCTTTGTCATGACAAATATGGAACGTGATGAAGCTATTATGAAATTTTCGCGCCAGTTGCGTGGCATGGGAGTTGACCAAGCTCTTCGTGAGCGTGGCGCCAAAGATGGAGATATTGTCCGCATTGGTAAATTTGAATTTGAGTTTGTAGATTAACGTTGGAAGCATATCTAAGTACTAAAGTACTTGATATGCAAACGGCAGCCACTATGATGATCTGCCTGCCAACCTTACTAATTACGTCAAGTCAGTAATATCGACTGACTTGACTGCATGTCGTAACACTTTTACGGTAATTACAGAGTTTAAATGAGTAATGAGTAAATAGCAAGTTCTATGAAACTTGCCTAACGTGCTTACTAGTTCGAAAAATGATTATGATCGAAACTCTTTTCTTATGTCGTGGTATGAAGTACAACAAGAATAGCGTGTCAGTTACTAAAATAGGAGGTTACTATGGGAGATAAACCCATATCTTTTAAAGATAAAGATGGTAATTTTGTTTCGGCTGCCGATGTTTGGAATGCTGAAAAATTGGAGAAACTTTTCAATAAGCTCAATCCTAATCGCAAATTACGCTTGGAACGAGAAAAATTGGCTAAGGAGAAAGAAGAAGTTAAACCATCTGAAACGACTTAGTCAAGAGAATGGTCAATGGTCTGTCCCATTCTCTTTTTAGTCTAGATTCACTAATTCTGTTTGATTTAATTTGTAGTGTTTATTAACGACTTCATCTATAAATTGTCTATCGTGCGATACGCTGACAATGCAACTCGGAAAATTCTTGAAAAGCTGTCGAATAAGAGGCTGACTGGTTGGTGAAAAGTGGCGAGTTGGCTCGTCCAGCAGCAGGACATTGCTGCTTTCCAAGACCATTTGAGCTAAAAAGAGTTTAGCCTTCTGACCACCTGATAAATAGCTGACAGGATACGTGATTTCATCTCGTGTGAATTGGAGACTAGCTAGAAGATTACGGCAAGATTCTTCGCCCGCACTTTCTTTGAGAAATTGCAGAGCAGACAGCTTACCATCCAGCAACTCTTCGTAGTTTTGTGGCATATAACAGATAGATAGATCTGATTTTGTGGTTAACTCGGTAAGAACCTCTTTAAGCAGGCGCGTTTTGCCAATTCCATTTTGTCCTGTGATAACCAGCTTATCCTGACCGCGAATGTCAAAATTAATTACTTGTCCTGTCGGCAAAGAACGATTTTCCCAATGCAGTAGAACTTTGTTGGCAGGCAAAGATTTAACTTTCGTGAAAAAGAGGTTAATAGCATCCATATCCTGCGGAATTTCCGTGAAGTTTTTGACCTCCTTGGCATAGCGTTTTCCCTGAGACAGGACATTTTTCATTTTCTTGGCCAGCAGCCGACCTGCAACATCATTTTTGGTGTTGCGCAGTTGATGTTCCACACTCTGATGAATGTGGTGGTGGCGTGCCATTTTTTTGGTATGTTCCTCACGTTCTTTTTGCGCGACTTGAAGCTGCTTATTAAAGCTATTCTTTCGCCAACTTTTGTAGTTCTTATAGTTTCCTTGGAAATAGCTGGCGCGGGGCTTTTGGCGTTTCTTGAGCAATTCCAAATGAAGGATAGCAGTAGCACATTTCCTAAGTAGTGCTTCATCATGAGAAATGAAAATAATGGTTTTGTCTGTCTGACTGATAAAATGCTCCAACCAAGTCATTGTGTCCAGATCCAAGTCACTAGAAGGCTCATCAAAAAGAAGTAAGTCAGGATTGTAGGCAAGCATTTTCAGCAGCTGCAGTTTTAATTTCTCTCCGCCAGAAAGACTAGAAATGATCTGGACATCGTCGTCAAATCGCTGACTGTCAAACTGAAAACGCTCTGCCATTTGATAAAAAAGATTAAAATCAAAATGGTCAAAATCTATATCATGGTAAATATAGTTTTTAATGGTTAGAGTTAAATCTTTATCTTCCATGTTTTGTGGCAAGTAACCGATTCGGTTAAAACTATTCTGAATAGTACCTGTCACATCAGCGTAGTTGCCAATCAACTCAGGGCTGAGTATAGTCTTGAGGAGAGTAGACTTACCGGTCCCTTCCTCCCCGATAATAGCTAATTTCTCACCAGAATTGACGACTAAGGACAAATCTTTAACGAGTATTTGTAGATCTTTCTGGTGCGTAATGGTAAGATTTTGAATCTGTAACATAGAATCTGCCTTTCTTTTTCAAACAATAAAAACCGCTACTTTATCTAGTAGGGCTTCTTTTATGTCATCAAAAATAGCAGTAGTCTATACCTTTTGAAAATTAAGATAACAGGTCATTGACATCACTTTTAGTACTGCCTGTGGTTTGTCGCCTAGTCTCACTTTGATTTTCGTTAAGTATTAGTTGCAGTTTTTCAGATTTTGGTGCACACAAAAAATTCTTCTAGATAAAGTAATCCAATATGAAGAATTTTAGTTTTTCAATGCACCTTACCTCCAAATGATTTGTTCTTAGTGTACCAATATTTAAAAGAAAGTGCAAGAAAAGAGTGAGTTTTCTGATTGGTATCAGCAAAATTCCATAAAATTTTACATAATATGTAGGAACACGGATTTTAGTTTATAAAAACAGTTCCGACAGTTAAAAAGCAAGACCGATAATGTCTTGCTTTTTAACTTAGTAAGGGTGCAAGTCAGTCCACAATAGTGGCAAACATTGACAGTTAGAGATATAAAAAATTGATTTAAAAAGTTCCGACGTAAAAGCTCTCAGTTCGATATTAAGTGAGAGCTTTTACTAGTAAGGTGTTTAGCAAAGTCTTATAGGACTTTGCGTAGTTTAGCTAGTGACTTTAGTCACAGATAAACTTAACACGTTAGACATTCAACACTTTATCCAGGAAGTCTTTGAGACGTGGGTGCTGTGGGTTATCAAAGATTTCTTCGGGTGAGCCATCCTCAAGAAATTGACCGCCATCAGTGAAAATCACACGGTTGGCCACTTTGCGGGCAAAACCCATTTCGTGTGTTACGATAAGCATAGTCATACCTTGCTCAGCTAGGTCTTTCATAACGTTGAGAACATCGCCAACCATTTCAGGGTCAAGGGCAGAAGTTGGCTCATCGAAAAGCATGATATCTGGGTTCATGGCTAAGCTGCGTGCAATGGCA
This sequence comes from Streptococcus mutans, assembly GCF_006739205.1. NCBI lineage: Bacteria > Bacillati > Bacillota > Bacilli > Lactobacillales > Streptococcaceae > Streptococcus > Streptococcus mutans. Next base: position 1,297,354 of record NZ_AP019720.1, on the reverse strand, counting down.
ACACGTTGTTTTTGGCCGCCAGAAAGGCTGTTAGGATAGGCTTGGGCTTTATCCGAAAGTCCAACTTTTTCTAAAAGTTCCATGCCATGCTTTTGTGCTTCTTCCTTGGATTCTCTGCCAAGTTCGATAGGAGCAAAAGTGACATTATCAAGAACAGTCATATGTGGGAAAAGATTAAAGTGTTGGAAGACCATACCGATATTTTCTCGTGCCTTGTCAACATTGGTCGATGGATCTGACAATTCATAACCATCTACAATAACCTTGCCGCTAGTGACTGTTTCAAGGAGATTCAAGGTCCGAAGAAAAGTTGATTTTCCTGATCCTGAAGGACCGATGATGCACACCACATCTCCCTCGTTAAATTGGACGTCAATCCCTTTGAGGACTTCATTTTTACCAAAGGATTTATGTAAATCCTGAACATCAATTTTTAGGTCAGTCATTATTTAATCCTCTTTTCTAAACGTTTTGCTAGGCGGGTTAAGAGCGTGATAATCACAAGATACATGATGGCTAAGATAGCATACATGCGGAAAGATTGGTAATTACGTGCAATAATGATCTTTCCTGCTTGGAAGAGCTCAATCAGTCCAATCGCTGAAATAATGGTTGTATCTTTCAATGAAATAACAAATTGGTTGATAAAGTTAGGCAGCATTAATTTAAAAGCTTGCGGCAAGATAATTCGTTTCATTGTTGTCTTATATGAAATCCCTAAACTGCGGCTGGCTTCCATTTGTCCGCTAGGAACAGCTTCAATACCGCCGCGAACGATTTCGGCAATATAAGCACCACCATTTAAAGTAAGGGCAATTGTACCAGCGACAAAGTCGTTGATTGGGCTTTGATGACCAGTGATAGATTCAATGAGATTAGGAATACCCCAGAAAATGAAAGCTGCAACAATCATTAATGGGATACCGCGAACCACATCAACAAAGATAGAAGCGATGATTCGAAGTGTCTTATAAGGACTGACACTCATCATACCAAAGAGAATGCCAACAATCATGGCCAGAGCAAAAGATAAAATCGCTAAGCTTAGAGTCGTTCCTAACCCTGATAATAATTGCTTGTAGTTGTTTGAAAGCAGTCCAAAGATGGTAGACTCATCAACACTTGATTCTGATTTAGCATCCTTTTTCTTATCAGAAAGGTATTTATTGATAATTTTATCGTACTGACCGGATTTCTTCAGAGCTGCTAAACCATTATTGAACATTTGAATCAATTCAGGACTGCTGCCTTTTTTAACCGCAAAGCCATATTCACCAGATTTTTCTCCAGGAATTGGTGTTTCAAACTTGCGGCCTTGCTGGATAGCATATTTTAGAACTGCTTCATCATCCATGAGTGCATAGATAGAACCTGAATTTAAACTGTCATACATGGTTGATGCTTCGTCAAACGACTTCAGTGTGTAACCATATTTTGCCTTATTTTTTTCGAGGAAGGTATAAGAAGCAGTACCGTTTTTAGCGCCGACTTTTTTGCCTTTCAAATCTTTGTAGGATACAACATTGCTTCCTTTACGGACAGCTAGTAAGGTATTTGATGTGTAGTAAGGATCAGAGAAATCAAAAATTTTCTTTCGATCATCGGTAATAGACATCCCTGCCATAACGGCGTCAGCTTGGCTGGATTGGACAGTATTGAGAGCAGCATCAAATCCAGGATTTTCAGTTTTGATTTTGAAGCCTTGCTGCTTAGCAATAGCTTTGATTAATTCAACATCAATACCAACGTACTGGCCAGCATCGTTTTGGAATTCAAAGGGTGCAAAAGAAGAGTCCATAGCAACCTTATAGCTGCTTTTAACAGGTTTTGCCTTAGCTTTAGCATCACCAGTCTCTTTGGTTTTGCTTTGCTCATCAGTTTTAGATTTAGCAGAAATCCATTTCGTCATGATTTCATCATAGCTGCCATCGGCCTTCATCTTTTTCAGTGCTTTGTTGAAATCTTTGATGAGATATTCGTATTTGCTGCCTTTTTTAACCGCAAAAGCAAAGCTTCCGATAGACTCGCCATCCATTTCAATACGAAGATTTTGTCCTTGATTAATAGCGTATTGAGCGACAGCTTTATCATCCATAACGGCATCTACAGAGGCAGACTCTAAGCTGTTGTACATGGAATCGCCAGTGTCAAAGGATTTTATTTTGTAACCATATTTATCTTGATGTTTTTCAAGAAAACTTTGAGCAGCAGTACCATTCTTAACCCCAACCGTTTTTCCTTTTAATTGACTGTATTTGGTAATCTTGTCTTGTTTACGAGTAGCGATAACGATTTTCGTATCATAGTAAGTGTGGGAAAAGGTAAAGACTTTTTCACGTTCCTTAGTGACAGTTGTCCCTGCCATAAGAGCATCTGCCTGTCCTGATTGAACGGCATTGACAGCTGCATCAAAACCCGGGAAAGTCATTTTGTAGTTCCAACCACTCATTTCAGCGGCCTTTTTAATAATATCCACATCAATTCCTTTATAGACCTGATCACTGTCTTTAAATTCAAATGGAGCATAAGTTGAATCTGATACAATTTTAACTGTGTCAGCGGATACCTTGGCACCAAACATAAAGATTACTGATAAGATTCCCAGCATCAGAGCTTTAAATTTGTTCTTCATGTTAATCCTTTCTACAAACTTCTATATAAATATGATATAAAATTATAGCAGAATTCTATTATTTAAGCAAGAACAATATAGACTGTTATGTAAGGAAATATAACATGTATTATTAATTGTAAAGCGATTGCAGAAATAAAAAAGATTTGGTATAATTGTATTATTTCAATAAAACAACAAGGAGAGACAAATGTCTAAGAAAAGAATGTTAGAAAGTTACACTCACCGTTATGAACATTTCCCAGCTTGGCTGACCATTCTAATTGCCTGTGTCATGGTTGTTCTATTTTTTCTTTTGGGGCAACTAGGAGGCGGATTTTTAGTTGGTTTGCTGAGTGTGCCTTTCATTGTTCTAAAACCGGAGATGGCTAATAGTTTTTTTAATTCTATTTTTTTTCAATTGGGTTTGTTTATTTTTGTGGCGCTGATAAATTTTGCTTGGGTCAAATGGTATGAGAAGCGGTCAATTGCCAGTTTAGGATTTTTCAAGAAGCAATGGTTTCTTGAAATCTTCAAGGGCTGGGGAGTTGGAATGGGAATTTTTTCCTTTGCTTTTTTGTTGACTTATCTGTTTGGTGGTGTGGAGTTGCAGGTTATTGATTTTTCTGGAACAGCTGTTCTTTATATCTTATCAATTATCCCATTTTGGTTTATTCAGGGTGGGACAGAAGAGTTGCTGACACGCGGTTGGCTCTTGCCGATTATCAATAAGCGCAGTAATTTGCCTGTAGCTATTGGAATTTCCAGCAGTCTGTTTGGACTCATGCATTTGGCTAATAGCCATGTCACAGTCTTTTCAATTATGAGCATTATTTTATCTGGAATTTTTATGGCACTGTACATGCTGAAAACAGATAATCTTTGGGGAGTAGCAGGTCTTCACGGAGCCTGGAATTTTACGCAAGGCAATATCTTTGGAGTTGCGGTTAGTGGGATGGATACAGGCAGATCACTGTTTCGTTTTGTGAATAAGGCTAATGCAGCAAAGTGGATCTCAGGCGGCCAGTTTGGGACAGAAGGTAGCCTATTAACCAGTCTTGTTCTTCTTGTAGGAATTATCGTGCTTGTTCTTTTGATCAAGAAAGACCTGACTGTCAAAAGGCCTTAAATTGTAATATGTTTGGCAATAGTAGAACTGTGAAAATAATGGTTTATTTATTATCAGCCTTCAATCATTGTTAGTATAATAGTTGACTGGTATGGGAGAGTTGCACAGAACTCTGTTTTATTTATAAGAGTTCTGTGCAGCTCTCTTTTTTTCTTTTAGCTTTTTCTTGTGATAAAATAGAGAGTAGAAAACGAGGTAAATACATCATGATAGATAGGAAAGATAATAACCAGTTTCATCTGGTTTCAAAATATGAGCCGTCTGGTGATCAGCCTGAGGCCATTGAGGCTTTGGTTGACAATATTGAAGGTGGTGAGAAAGCGCAAATTCTCAAAGGGGCGACTGGGACGGGGAAAACCTATACCATGAGTCAAGTTATTCAAAAAGTCAATAAACCGACTTTAGTCATCGCTCATAATAAAACTCTAGCTGGTCAGCTTTACGGTGAATTTAAGGAATTTTTCCCAGATAATGCAGTTGAGTATTTTGTTTCTTACTATGATTATTATCAGCCTGAAGCCTATGTGCCATCAAGTGATACCTATATTGAAAAAGATAGTTCAGTTAATGATGAGATTGATAAGCTCCGACATTCGGCAACATCTGCCCTTTTGGAACGCAATGATGTCATTGTCGTAGCATCCGTCTCCTGTATTTATGGTTTAGGGTCGCCCAAGGAATATGCAGATAGCGTGGTTAGTCTGCGTCCCAGTCAGGAGATTTCTCGTGACCAATTGTTAAATGATTTGGTAGATATTCAGTTTGAGCGCAACGATATTGATTTCCAGCGGGGACGTTTTCGTGTGCGCGGCGATGTGGTGGAAATTTTTCCAGCATCACGTGATGAACATGCTTTTCGTGTGGAATTTTTCGGTGATGAGATTGATCGTATCAGAGAAATTGAGAGTTTAACAGGTCGTGTTCTTGGTGAAGTAGATCACTTGGCTATTTTTCCGGCGACTCACTTTATGACTAACGATGAGCACATGGAAGTGGCTATTGCCAAGATTCAAAGGGAAATGGAAGAGCAAGTCAGGTTTTTTGAAGCAGAAGGGAAATTGATTGAAGCACAGCGTATTCGCCAAAGAACAGAGTATGATGTGGAAATGCTGCGGGAGATGGGCTATACTAGCGGCGTTGAAAACTATTCGCGTCATATGGATGGCCGCAGTGAGGGAGAACCGCCTTATACACTTCTTGACTTTTTTCCAGAGGATTTCCTCATCGTGATCGATGAAAGCCACATGACTATGGGGCAGATTAAAGGTATGTATAATGGTGACCGATCGCGCAAGGAGATGTTGGTCAACTATGGTTTTCGTCTGCCAAGTGCGCTGGACAATCGACCGCTGCGTCGAGAAGAATTTGAAAGCCATGTCCATCAGATTGTCTATGTTTCAGCAACACCAGGTGACTATGAGATGGAGCAGACGGACACGGTTATTGAGCAAATTATCCGTCCGACTGGTCTCTTGGATCCAGAAGTGGAAGTTCGGCCAACCATGGGACAGATGGATGATCTGCTGGGTGAAATCAATAGCAGAACTGATAAAGGCGAGCGGATCTTTATTACAACCTTAACCAAGAAAATGGCGGAAGATTTGACCGACTACCTCAAGGAAATGGGGGTCAAAGTCAAGTACATGCATTCTGACATCAAGACTCTGGAACGTACTGAAATTATCCGCGACCTTCGTTTAGGTGTTTTTGATGTTCTTATCGGTATCAATTTGCTGCGCGAAGGTATTGATGTGCCAGAGGTTAGTCTGGTTGCCATTCTTGATGCAGACAAAGAAGGTTTTCTCCGCAATGAACGTGGTCTTATCCAGACCATTGGACGGGCTGCGCGCAACAGTCAAGGACATGTTATTATGTATGCTGATACTGTGACGCAGTCCATGCGTCGCGCTATTGATGAGACCCACCGCCGCCGCCAAATCCAAATGGCTTACAATGAAGAGCATGGTATTATTCCACAAACCATCAAAAAAGATATCCGCGATCTTATCGCGATTACAAAAGCAAATGATTCTGAAGTGGCTGAGGAGGCTGTGGATTATAATGCAATGACCAAATCTGAACGTCAAGAAGCCATCAAGAAACTGCAAAAACAAATGCAAGAAGCAGCTGAACTGCTTGATTTTGAACTGGCTGCTCAAATCCGCGATATGGTTTTAGAATTGAAGGCGATGGATTAGATAGGAGCATAGTATATGTTTAGATTAGTAAATGGTAGAGAAGATTATTTGGAATTTTCACATTACACATTATATTGATGGCAATAATTTAGCGGTGAGGTGAGGCAAAGAGTAAGGGATTTGCGAAATGAGCTATTTATTGACGCCATGTAAAAAAGTCAGATGCTATGTTTTCTAAAACAATGACAAAAAGATTGATTAAGGTAATTGGTGTCAGTCTTGTCTGGTTAGTGCTTTTTGGACTGTAGGCTTGTCCCATGATTTATTTAGCAAATACTTGGGTGAAAAGGCATGATTATCGCAGGCAACCGGCAGTCTACTGAATATTGTGGGATTAGTGGTACTCGCTTATACACATCAGGATTTGACTAGGAAAACATTTCAGGTCAAACAAAAACAGCTGTTTTGGCTCTATGTCATCTTAATTTTAGCTGCTATCAGCCTGCCTTGGCATTACCATTGGACTGATTTACCAGTGACCTATTATTTGCTGTTTACAACGGTGTCAGTCATCTGCATCTGGCAGGATTACCTTATTTTCGGTCTTTTTCAGCGCTATTTACAGCAAGAATTATCTTTTAAGTGGCGAATCGTTTTTTATCGTTTTTGTTTATATCGGGACATTTTCTTTATATTTCACATTTTGGAAACAGTCCTTTAATGGCTATCTTGACCTTTTTTATGGCTTTACTTTTTACTTATCTCAAGGAAAAGGCTCAAACCCTGTATTGGCCACTTTTTCTTCACTTAATGTTTTACTTTGTAACAGCTTAGAGAAATATTTGAGCATCAAAAAATATTTTTAGAAATAGGTGAAAAAACACTGTAAAATGAGCTAATATTTAAAAATGCTACGGAAAGTAGCGGTAATTTTGGCAAATGTTATCAGTAGTTGCTTGTTTGCCATGTTTTTTTCGATTAGACTTGGCTTGTTCATTAATGACAAATAATTTTTAGGAGGAAAATGATTATGACATTTGAAACACGTTTACGTGATTATCGGAAACAATTAGGTTTATCGCAAGAAAAATTAGCGGAGGAGCTCCATATTTCCAGACAAGCTATTACCAAATGGGAGTCAGGTGCAGGAACACCAGATGTTGTCAATTTAATGGCTCTTTCTGACTTTTTTCAAGTTTCAATAGATCAATTGCTCTTTGGCAAAGAAGCTAATCGCCAGTCGAAAGACTTTATTTATGAAAGTAGTACTGAATATGATATTGATGGGGAAAAAGATTTTGACATTCAGTTAGGTGGTGCCTATCAAATTAGTATGCAAGCTGTAGAGAGTGAAAAAGTTAAAGTTAAACTTCTCAGTAATACTTTAAATCAATTGGAAGAACACTTTAAAATTAAAATTGACGATGTTAAAAATAAGATTGATATTGATTTAAAGAGGTTAGGAGATATGACAGAAGCCATTGCTAAGGAGAATCTAAGGATTGCAGTTTTTCTGCCTGAAAAATATCTTGGGAAAATTGAACTTGCAGTTAATTGCAGAGAATTAATACTCACTAATATCTGTTGTCATCGTTTTGAATTGAGTGGAAAAGTTTCAACGATTACTGTTGATGGCGGTGTCGGAGAAATGGAATTTGATAGCAATTTAGATATGTTTATCGATATTCTATCTCATCAAGGTGAGATTGCTCTCAATCAGCTTTCAGCGACATCTAAGATTCAAGTGCCTAAAGATTATCTTTTCCAAGCTGTTAAAAAAGGCCTTGCCACAAAAATATCCTATGAAGAAAATGGGAAAGCGAGTGATGATTTTTCTCTCCAAGATTGTGAAAATGTCCTTGAATTAAATGGTTTTAAGAGCGAATTGGTCATTTCAAGAAATTTAAGTGATTAAGTGTTAACTATGTTATAATGGATTCCATTAATTAAAAGAATCATAAAGGAGAACCCCGTGTCCCGTACCTCTCAAGTCATCCTAACTAATATGTGTTTAATTGAAGACGGCAATGGAAATATTGTTATGCAAATTCGTGATCCTAAGCGTTATTCTTGGTCTGGTGCTGCCCTGCCTGGCGGGCACATTGAAGAACATGAAGGTTTAGTGGAATCTGTTATTCGCGAAGTCAAAGAAGAGACAGGATTAACCATTCATCATCCACAGTTGGTTGGGATGAAGCATTGGTATACCAAGGAAGATGTTCGTTATCTGGTTTTTCTTTATCGGACATCTGATTTTGAAGGTGACTTGCAGTCTTCTGCTGAAGGACAAGTGCGTTGGGTAGCAAGAAAAGAGTTGGCAGAGCTTGATTTGGCTTATGATATGCTTAATCTGCTGCGCGTGTTTGAAGAAAAAAACTTATCTGAACTCTTTTATCGTGAACGCCTAGCAGATGATTTTGTCAAAGAGTTTTGGTAAGAAGTACTATTTTTAAGATACAATGGATTTTTATAAAAAAATACTTGACAAATGAATAAATATGAATTAAAATAGTTTTATCTTACAAATAAGAATTGAGGAATATCATGAAAAAGCTAAAAAAAATTTTGCTGGGAATTATTGCTGCCTTAATGCTAGTCACCCTTGCTGCCTGTAGTTCGTCATCTAAGGATGATTCGCTGCAAAAAATTAAGAACAAAGGTAAGATTGTTGTTGCCATGAATCCTGAGTTTGCACCTTTTGAGTTCAAGACCTTGGTCAATGGTAAAGATACGATTGTTGGTGCCGATGTTGAAATCGCTAAGGCTATTGCCAAAGAATTGGGGGTCAAAGTTGAATTTTCTGCTATGTCTTTCAATAATGTGTTGTCCAGTGTTCAATCTGGCAAAGCAGATATTGGTATTTCAGGAATTTCTGCCACAAAAGAACGTCAAAAAGTTTATGACTTTTCAGATACTTATTATGAATCTGTCAATGTTGTTATTGTTAAAAAATCAGAATTAGCTAAATATAAGAAAACCAATTCTCTCAAGGGTTTATCAGTAGCCACTCAAAAAGGAACAATCCAAGAAACCGTTGCTAAGGAGCAATTAACGGGTGCTAAAATCGTTTCTCTTGTCCAAAATGGTGAAATGATTAATGAATTGAAATCAGGTCAAGTCAATGGCGTTGTTTTAGAAAAGCCAATTGCGGAAGGTTATGTTGCTAAAAACGATGATTTGGCTATTGCTCAAATTAAGTTAAAATCAAGTTCATCAGATGCTTATGCTGTAGCTATGCCTAAGGGAAGCAGTGCACTTAAGAAGAAAGTGGATAAAGTTATCAAAAAACTTAAAAAAGCAAATAAGATTGATAAGTTTGTCAAAGATGCCTATAATTTATCTGTATCAGGTGGGAAATAAAATTTAAGTAAAGCCTTCACAATTTATAGTTGGAGTGCGAAATAGTCAATCATTAGAATAATATGCTAATGAGTTGGATGCTGGGATAGACAGGCATGATTGCTGTGCAATTTGCCTATTTGTCCCGCTTTTATTATGTCTGAAACTCTCCTTAAAGATTGACAAGTTCCTGCTTATTAAGTATTATCAATACTAGAAAGAATGAAGGAGTCAAAATGAAGTTACCACGTTTTGGAGTGGAGGAGTGGCTTAATGTCCATGAAAAGAATGCCACCTACGACATTGCTGGTGTGTCAATTGCTGCTTTAAGTTTGGAAGAATTATTTCAATTAACCCAGCAAGATCTAAATGCCTTTTTTCAAGAATTAGGGCAGAAGAAAATGGACTATGGCTGGATAGAAGGCTCGCCTCAATTTAAGGCTGAGGTTTGTAAGCTTTATAAGAATATTCAAGCGGAACAGGTTTTACAAACCAATGGTGCCACCGGAGCAAACATGTTGGCTCTCTATGCCTTGATTGAACCAGAAGATCATGTTATTTCAATGTATCCAACTTATCAGCAGCTCTATGATATTCCTAAATCACTAGGAGCTCAAGTTGACTTGTGGCAGATTAAGGAAGATAGTAAATGGTTGCCAGATTTAGATGAGTTACGGCAGCTCATTCGTCCTAATACTAAGATGATTTGCATCAATAACGCCCACAATCCGACAGGTGCTATTATGGATGAGGCCTATCTGAAAGAATTAGTTGCTATTGTCGAGTCTTGTGGTGCCTATATTTTATCCGATGAAGTTTATAAAACCTTTGCATCTGACAAAAACATTCCGGCAATCGTTGATTTATATGATAAAGGCATTTCAGTAGATAGCTTGTCCAAAGCTTATTCTTTGCCAGGAATCCGCGTTGGTTGGGTGGCTTCTAATAAGAAAGTGACAGCTGTTTTAAGAGATTATCGCGATTATACCATGATTTGTGCTGGTGTTTTTGACGACATGTTGGCAAGTTTTGCTTTAAAACACCGTCAGGCAATTATTCAGAGGAATCAAGAGATTGTGGTCGATAATCTGCAAATTCTGCAAGATTGGCTGGCTAAAGAACCGCGTGCTCAGGCTATTTTACCGGATCATGTTTCGACTTCGCTTATTAAGCTGAATGTTCCGATGCTTATTGAAACCTTTTGCCTAAAGCTTTTATCAGATTATGGTGTGCTTGTCGTTCCTGGTAATCGTTTTGATATCGAGGGGCATGTTCGTCTGGGTTATTGTGGTGATACGGAGATTTTAAAAGCTGGTTTAACCAGATTATCGCAATGCTTGCGGCAATTTGACGAACAGGCAAAGATCACTTAAAATAGATTTGGGTTAATAGAAAAGAGGAAAGAATGACATTTAAAAAGTTAGTTTTAGGTTTGTTGAGTTTTGTGGCTGTATTTACTTTAGTAGCTTGCAGTTCTTCTAATTCAAAAAATTTACAGGATGATATTAAAGAAAAGAAAAAGTTAGTTGTTGCTGTTAGTCCGGACTATGCTCCTTTTGAGTTCAAGGCTCTTGTGAACGGTAAGGATACTGTTGTTGGTGCTGATATTGATTTGGCAAAAGCAATTGCTAAAGAATTGGGAGTGAAACTGGAATTATCTTCCATGAGTTTTGATAATGTCTTGTCCAGTTTAAAAACAGGAAAAGCAGACATAGCTATCTCTGGTTTATCTTATACCAAGGAACGTGCTCAAGCCTATGACTTTTCAGAAGCTTATTATAAAACGGAAAATGCTATTCTTATTAAAAAGTCTGATTTGAACAAATATACAATGATTTCTTCTTTTAGTAATAAGACTAAAGTAGCTGTTCAAAAAGGAACGATTGAAGAAGGATTAGCTAAAAATCAATTAAAACAATCAAACATTACCTCTTTGACTTCGATGGGCGAAGCTGTTAATGAGCTCAAATCTGGTCAGGTTGATGCTATTGATCTTGAAAAACCAGTGGCAGAAGGTTATGTGTCTCAAAATAGTGATTTGGTTCTTGCCAAAGTTGCCTTAAAAACGGGTGAAGGGGATGCCAAAGCAGTTGCTCTGCCTAAAGACAGTGGTCAATTAGTTAAGACGGTGAATAAGGTTATTAAGAAACTCAAAAAAGAAGATAAATACAAGCAGTTTATCAGCGATGCTGTTCAATTAACTGGTCAGCAAGTGGATTGATTAATAAATCGAAAAGCAAGTTTAGATGTTTTGCTTTTTCTCTGCAGTTAAAAGATTAGCGCCATTAATGCCATTTATTTATGAGAGAATAGCAAGCAATAATTTTTAATTATTGCCTTGTTTTTTGAAAATAGTTTTAAAATGGTTTGAAAACGTCTTGACATTTATTATCGTATTTTTGTATAATGTTTAAGAACGTGTAAATGTTACAATGAAATTGAGGGGAGTGAGATACATGTCAAAGACAGTAGTGCGCAAAAATGAATCACTTGACGATGCTCTTCGTCGTTTCAAACGTTCTGTAACTAAAGCTGGTACACTTCAAGAATCACGCAAACGTGAATTCTACGAAAAACCTTCTGTAAAGCGCAAACGTAAATCAGAAGCAGCTCGCAAACGTAAAAAATTCTAAAGTGATTAAATAAAAAAACAGGTCTGACCTGTTTTTTTGTTGGAAAATTCGAATAAACGATTTTCTGCATCAGTTTAATCTCATTGAGAATTCATAAAAAAACAAACCTCAATAAGAAGTTTGTTTTTGTTCTACCAGCCTGTCGAAGCAAGCTATATTAGTTTTGTTTTTCAAGAAGCGTCTTAATATCAGCAAGTAATTCGACTTCAGTTGGGTCAGCTTCAGTTGCAGCTTCTTCCTCTTGTTTCTTGCCAAGCGATACTGCTTTGTTTGCAGCTTTAACAACGAAGAAAAGTGTTGTACCAACGATAAGAAAATTGATAACTGCACTTAAGAAACTGCCATATGCAACACCGTTCCATGAAAGCTGAGCAATATTTTTAACATTGGCAGCTTTTAAAACTGGGTTAAGGAATAGGGGAGTAATAACATCTGAAACTAAGGAAGTGATAATGGCGTTAAAAGCAGCCCCCATAACAACAGCTACTGCAAGATCTAGGACGTTACCCTTAAATAAAAAATCTTTCAATTCTTTGATCATTTTAGATTTCCTTTCTGTTCATCAGATTCTTATTATACAGGAAGACACTAGGTTTTACAATACTTATGCTTCACTTTTTTCAAAATTGTGGTAAAATTGAAATGCTGCTAAAATGAAAGTATGCTATAATATTATCACTAATTTACTGAAAGGAAGAAAATGAAGAGCAGAAAACGTCAGCGAAAAGGGCTGGTTCGAAAAAATGAAATCATTATTTTAACTCTTTTTGTCGCATCAGCCGTTTCACTCTTAGCATTTACCAATTCTTTTGGGGTACTTGCTAAGAGTCTTCATCTTGAAAAAATCAATAAATCGATAACTATTTCGCTTCCTTTTGGTAAAAAAAAGATGGAACAAACAGCACGTTACTATTCAGGTGAACAGGTTCAGATCAGTTCCTCAGCTAAAAAAGACAGTCTTGGAAAAGGGCTGTCTCATTACCAAAATTGGATTGGGACAGTTAAAAAGATAAAATCACAAAAAGACAGTCGTCAAAAGCATCATTATAGTTATGAAGTTACATTTGATAATGGCAAAGCTTTGAAATATGTTCAGGAAAAAGACTTAGTTAAAACAAAAAGATCTAAATACAGCAAAGGTCAAATTGTCAAATTAAAATCCTCTGCGACAGCTGATTTAGATGGCAGCAGTTTAACGGATTATCGTGCATCAGCTGGTAAAATCGATCATATTTCTTATAATCATAGCAATACCACAGGTGGCTATAAGTATGATATCACCTTTGATGAAGGCGGCAAGGTGACTAATATTCAAGAAAAAGATTTGGATAAGGTTTATGAAGTTCAGCTAAAATCAGAAAATACTGCAGCTCAAAATAATGAGATTCTTAAACAAGCTTTTGCATATGCTAAACAACATTCTGGTACTATCTTAAGTTTGCCAAACGGTGAATTTAAGATTGGCAGTCAGACACCAGACAAGGATTATATCACTTTAACATCTGATACTGAAATTCGTGGAGATAATACGACACTTTTGGTTGAAGGATCGGCTTATTGGTTTGCTTTTGCAACTGGGACATCAGCTAGTGATGGTGTAAAGAATTTCACCATGCGCAATATCAATATAAAAGCCAGTGATTTGGAAAAAGGAAATCAGTTTATGATTATGGCTGATCATGGTGATAATTGGAAAATTTGTAACAATAGTTTTACCATGGTGCATAAAAAAGGAAGCCACATTTTTGACTTAGGTTCCTTGCAAAATTCAGCTTTTGAAGGAAATCAATTTACTGGCTATGCCCCTGAATTAACTAATGTCAGTAAGATTGATGATAATGCAGATCTTCATGATTTTTATTCAGAAGTTATCCAGCTGGATGCCGCTGAGTCTAGCGGTGTTTGGGATGGTGGGTTGATAAAGGCTATTGATCCAAATTATGAAAATTATAATAAAGAGAAACAGTTGTGCAATAACATCACGATTGCTAATAACTCTTTTGTTCCTTATATAGACAGTCATGGCAAAATAATAGCATACAGCGGAACTATCGGACAGCACTCTTCTGATGTCGGCCTTGTCAAAATTTATGATAATGTTTTTAGTAACTCTTTGGTCAGCCGTTTCAATCAAAATGGCAAAAGCGAGGCGTGGATTTTTAAAGCTATTCACCTAAAATCAAATTATAATAATGCTGTTTATGCCAATTCTATCAGTTAAGTAGTGAAAGGTTGTTATAAAGCACTTTCAGGTTAAGTTTAGACTTTAACCGAAAGTGCTTTTTTGCCTATCATTTATTTTACAAGGAACTTCTAAAATGTTATAATAAAAGGCAATGCTAAAAAGCAATTTTGAGGTGGAGGTGATGACTTCTGGTTGTTGATAAAGAGAAGATTAAAGAAATCAAAGACAGTATCAACATTGTTGATGTTATTGGTGAAGTTGTTAGTCTTTCACGCTCTGGTCGTAATTATTTAGGACTTTGTCCTTTTCACAAAGAAAAGACCCCTTCTTTTAATGTTATTGAAGATCGTCAATTTTTTCATTGCTTTGGTTGCGGCCGCTCAGGAGATGTTTTTAAATTTGTTGAGGATTATCGTAACATTAGCTTTCTGGAAAGCGTTCAGGTTTTAGCTGAGCGTTCAGGTATTAATGTTACTCTTCAAGATAAGAGTCAAGAAGTTAAAAAGGAACATCCACATCAAAAACTTTTTAATATCAATGGAGATGCGAACAAATTCTATCAAGCTGTTTTGAAGACAACGAAAGTTGGAGAAACTGCACGGCAGTATCTTTATGAGAGAGGTTTGACAGATGAACTTATCACTTATTTTAAGATAGGTTTGGCTCCCAATGAGTATGATTATCTGTATCAGGCCATGCTCAAAAAATATGATGAAGATACAATTATTAATTCAGGTTTGTTTAATCTATCAGATAGCAACTCCATTTATGATGCTTTTCGTAATCGGATCATGTTTCCTTTGACTGATGAATTTGGACACATTATAGGTTTTTCGGGACGGATTTGGACAGAAGAAGATACTTCTAAAAAATTAGCAAAGTATAAGAATACCCGCTCAACAATCATTTTTAATAAATCTTACGAACTTTACCATTTGGATAAGGCTAAGACTGCAGCTAAAAAAGAACATGAACTTTATCTTATGGAAGGCTTTATGGATGTTATTGCAGCCTATCGTGCGGGTATTCCTAATGCTGTTGCTTCTATGGGGACAGCGCTAACACCAGAACATGTTAAGCATTTAAGAAAATTTACTAAAAAAGTTATTTTGACCTATGATGGTGATAAAGCCGGACAAAATGCTATTGCTAAATCATTGGACTTGCTGTCTAATATGGCGGTGGAAATTGTTAGAATTCCCGGACAGATGGATCCAGATGAATTTATCAAGGAGAATTCAGAAGAGGAATTAGAAAAGCTGCTAAAACAAGCAAGGATTAGCAGTGCTGAGTTTTGGATTGAACATCTAAAACCTGAAAATATTGATAATTTGCAAGCGGAAATTGACTATGTCGAAAAGATAGCTAAGGTTATTGCTGCTTCACCGTCTATAACAGCTCAGAATACCTATATTAATAAAGTAGCTGAGTTTCTACCAGATTTTGATTATTTACAGGTTGAACAGGCAGTTAATAATGAGCGACTGCAAACGCGTTCACAAATCAGCGAACAAGAGTCAGCCAATCAGCAGGTTTTAATAGATTTGCCGGTAACTAAACAATTAACCGCTTTAACTAAAGCCGAGAGTCAATTATTCCACCGCTTACTCCACCACGATTACCTCTTGAATGAATTTCGTAATCGTGCTCATTTTAAATTTACAACGCCAGAATTACAAGAACTTTATCAAATTCTCAAAACTAACGGTGAGATTAATGCTTATGATTTGTCTCAACTTTCCAATCAGCTTCAGGAAACTTATTATCGTGTTTTAGAAGAAAATCTTCCTGAAGAAATTGCTGAAGATGAAATTAAGCAGATTGAAGATCAAATTGATAAGTGTTTGCAGCGACAAGAAATGCGCAAACAAAGCAAAGCTATTCGAGAGAGTAGCAATCATGGCGATGTAGATACTGCAGTGGAAGGATTAGCAGCCCTGATCGCTCAAAAAAGAAATATGGAATAGAGGAAAAATGGTAAATAATAAGAAAAAAACATCAAGTACTTTTAATGTTCAAGTTGCAGATTTTATTCGCAACCATAAAAAAGAGGGAGTTGCTGTTGATGATGAAGTTACTGAAAAATTAGTTATCCCTTTTGAACTTGAAGCAGAGCAGATTGATGATTTGCTGGAACGTTTGACAGATGGCGGTATCTCAATTACTGACAGAGAAGGCAATCCTTCTACCAAATATGCTGTTGAAGAAATTAAACCAGAAGAATTAACCGATGAAGAATTATTAGGCAGTAATTCTGCCAAGGTTAATGATCCTGTTCGCATGTATTTAAAAGAGATTGGCGTTGTTCCTCTTTTGACTAATGAAGAAGAAAAAGAACTAGCTATTGCTGTTGAAAATGGCGATCTTGAAGCGAAGCAGCGCTTGGCAGAAGCTAATTTGCGTTTGGTTGTTTCCATTGCAAAACGATACGTAGGACGCGGAATGCAGTTTCTTGATCTCATTCAAGAAGGTAATATGGGTTTGATGAAGGCAGTTGATAAATTTGATTATTCCAAAGGTTTCAAGTTTTCAACCTATGCAACTTGGTGGATTCGTCAAGCAATCACACGTGCCATTGCAGACCAAGCACGTACGATTCGTATTCCAGTACATATGGTGGAAACGATCAATAAGCTGGTGCGTGAGCAGCGCAATCTTCTTCAAGAACTGGGACAAGATCCAACACCGGAGCAAATTGCTGAGCGAATGGATATGACACCAGATAAAGTGCGTGAAATTTTAAAAATTGCTCAAGAACCGGTGTCTCTTGAAACACCAATTGGTGAAGAAGATGACAGCCATCTAGGCGATTTTATTGAAGATGAAGTCATCGAAAATCCCGTTGATTATACAACTCGTGTTGTCTTGCGTGAGCAGTTAGATGAAGTTTTGGATACTCTTACTGATCGTGAAGAAAATGTCCTTCGTCTGCGTTTCGGGCTTGATGATGGAAAAATGCGGACGCTTGAAGATGTTGGTAAAGTCTTTGATGTTACTCGTGAACGTATTCGTCAAATTGAGGCTAAAGCGCTTCGCAAGCTGCGTCACCCTAGTCGCAGCAAGCAGTTGCGTGACTTTGTTGAAGATTAAGAGAGGTGGGCTATGGCAGATAAAAACTATACTCCCGAAGAAATTGCTAAAATTAAAGATAGAATCCTTGAAGCTTTGGAAATGGTTATTGATCCAGAACTGGGTATTGATATCGTTAATCTAGGTCTTATCTATGATATTCGTTTTGAAGATTCAGGCCGTACTGAAATTGATATGACATTAACAACGATGGGCTGCCCATTAGCAGATTTGCTTACAGATCAAATCCACGATGCTCTTAAAGACGTTCCAGAAGTTTTGGACATTGATGTGAAACTTGTTTGGTCACCAGCTTGGACAGTGGATAAAATGAGCCGCTATGCCCGTATTGCGTTAGGGATTCGTTGAAGTTAAATTGTTAAAAAGGGAATAGGCCAGACACACATGATTGTTGCGTAATCACCCACAAAATAGTCTAATCTATAAGTTACATATGAAAATCGTGATTTCGTAGAATTGATTTTGCAGTCCTACCCCCAGCACAGTTGATTAGGTATTGACATGAATAACATTTATGAGGCTATCACTTTGTGAATCAAGGGGTAATGCTTTTCAATCAATAACTTCATCATGCTGTTATAACTATTTTATATAATGAGATTAATACTTTTGTTTTAGTCTTTTTTAGGTAATAGTAATAAAGCTTTTTAAAGGAGAAAAAATAATGATTTTAATCACAGGAAGTAATGGTCAATTAGGTACAGAATTACGTCATTTACTTGATGAACGTAATGAAGACTATGTGGCTGTTGATGTTGCAGAGATGGATATTACAAAAGCTGAAAAAGTGGATGAAGTCTTTTTACAGGTTAAACCGAGTCTTGTCTACCATTGTGCAGCCTATACAGCAGTTGATGCTGCAGAAGATGAAGGTAAAGAGTTGGATTATGCTATCAATGTGACAGGAACTGAAAACATTGCTAAGGCTTGTGAGAAATATAATGCAACTTTGGTTTACATTTCAACTGATTATGTGTTTGATGGTGAAAAGCCAGTTGGTCAAGAATGGGAAGTGGATGATAAGCCAAATCCTAAGACTGAGTATGGTCGGACAAAGCGTTTAGGTGAAGAAGCAGTTGAAAAATACGTTAAGAACTTTTACATCATCCGTACAGCTTGGGTATTTGGTAATTATGGTAAAAATTTTGTTTTTACTATGCAACATCTTGCTAAAAGTCATAACAGTTTAACGGTTGTTAATGATCAGCATGGTCGTCCGACTTGGACACGAACTTTAGCTGAATTTATGACTTATCTGGCTGAAAATCAAAAAGAATATGGTTATTATCATTTATCAAATGATGCAACCGAAGATACGACTTGGTATGATTTTGCACTTGAAATTTTAAAGGATACCGATGTTGTCGTAAAACCTGTTGACTCTAGTCAGTTCCCTGCTAAAGCCAAACGGCCGTTAAATTCAACTATGAGTTTGACAAAGGCTAAGGCGACAGGATTTGTTATTCCGACTTGGCAAGAAGCTTTACAAGAATTTTATAAGCAGGATGTCAAAAAATAGTATTTTAGCAAAGAAGGACAGGTTTAAACCTGTTTTTTCTTTTCGCAAAATTCTTTAAAATATGCTATAATGTAATGTATTGTATTATAAAATGGGGGAATAGAGTTTGCGTCATGTATTCATCATAGGAAGTCGCGGCTTACCAGCAAAATATGGTGGTTTTGAGACTTTCGTGGAAGAATTGGTTAAGCATAAACAGTCGCAGCAGTTAACTTATCATGTGGCCTGTCTTAGTGAGACTGACCAGCATAAGCATTTTACCTATTTAGGTGTTGATTGTTTTACTATTAAGGCTCCTAAGCTGGGTCCTGCCAGAGTCATTGCTTATGATATGATGGCTATTCGCTATGCTTTAAAGTTGATCAAGGATCAAAAAATCAAACACCCTATTTTTTATATTTTAGGAAATACAATCGGTGCTTTTATGGGACCCTTTGCTCGTAAGATTAAGCACATAGGCGGACGATTTTATATTAATCCAGATGGTTTGGAATGGCGACGTTCTAAATGGTCACGTCCAGTGCAAGCCTATCTTAAATATGCTGAAAAATGCATGACCAAAAAAGCTGATTTGGTTATTTCTGATAATACTGGAATTGAAGGCTATATCAAACAAATGTATCCTTGGGCAAAGACGACTTTTATTGCCTATGGCACGGATTTATCACCTTCAGGGCTGTCAAAAAACGATTCCAAGGTTAAAGACTTTTATAAAAAATGGGCTATTAAAGATAGAGGATATTATCTCATTGTTGGACGTTTTGTTCCTGAGAATAACTATGAAACAGCTATCCGTGAATTCATGACTTCGTCAAGTGAACGTGATTTGGTTATTATTTGCAATTATGAAGGCAATGCCTATTTTGAAGATTTGCGACAAAAAACCGAATTTGATAAAGATAAGCGTATTAAATTTGTTGGGACAGTTTATGATCGTCCTCTTTTAACTTATATTCGTGAACAAGCTTTTGCTTATATTCACGGTCACGAGGTTGGAGGGACTAATCCCGGTTTGCTTGAAGCTTTAGCCCATACGGACTTGAATCTTGTCTTGATTACTGAATTTAATTATACAGTAGCATTAGATGCTGCACGGTATTGGACTCAGGATAGTGGAAGTCTTGCTCAGTTAATCAATCAATTTGATAAACAGGAAAATTTTGCAGAGTATGGACAAAGAGCTAAGGAAATTATTGTAAATTACTATACTTGGGAGAAAATTGTAGAAGAGTACGAGGACTTGTTCTTACATGAAAGTTAATATTTTAATGTCCACCTACAATGGTCAGGAATTCATCGCCCAACAAATCCAAAGTATTCAAAAACAAACTTTTGAAAATTGGAACTTACTTATTCGCGACGATGGTTCTAGTGATGAAACTCCTAAAATTATTGCAGACTTTGCTAAGTCTGATGCGCGGATTCGTTTTATCAATGCTGATAAACGAGAAAATTTTGGTGTCATCAAAAATTTCTATACCTTACTAAAATATGAAAAGGCCGATTACTATTTTTTTAGCGATCAAGATGATGTTTGGCAGCCGCAAAAGCTGAAATTAACTCTGGCAAGTGTTGAAAAAGAAAACAATCAAATCCCTTTGATGGTTTATACAGATTTGACAGTAGTAGATAGAGATTTGCAAGTTTTGCATGATAGCATGATCAAAACACAGTCTCATCATGCCAATACTAGTTTACTTGAGGAATTAACAGAAAATACAGTTACTGGCGGGACTATGATGGTTAATCATTGTCTAGCTAAGCAGTGGAAGCAGTGTTATGATGACTTGATTATGCATGATTGGTATTTAGCGCTCCTTGCTGCCAGTCTAGGTAAATTGATTTATCTAGATGAGACCACAGAATTATACCGCCAGCATGAAAGTAATGTTTTGGGAGCTAGAACTTGGTCTAAACGTTTGAAAAATTGGCTGCGTCCCCATCGTTTGGTGAAAAAATACTGGTGGTTAGTAACATCAAGTCAGCAACAAGCCAGTCATTTATTGGAATTGGATTTGCCGGCAGCTAATAAGGCTATTATTCAAGCTTATGTGACTTTGTTGGATCAGTCGTTTTTAAACAGGATTAAATGGCTCAAACAATATGGTTTTGCTAAGAATCGTGCCTTTCATACTTTTGTTTTTAAGACATTGATTATTACTAAATTTGGTTATAGGAGAAAATAATGGACTTTTTTAGTCGTAAAAATCGTATTCTATTAAAAGAACTTATCAAGACTGATTTTAAACTTCGTTATCAAGGAAGCGCCATTGGCTACCTTTGGTCAATTTTGAAGCCTTTGATGCTGTTTGCTATCATGTACATTGTCTTTGTTCGTTTCTTACCTTTAGGGGGCGATGTGCCTCACTGGCCTGTTGCTCTCCTGCTAGGAAATGTTATTTGGACATTTTTCCAAGAAACAACCATGATGGGTATGGTTTCTGTTGTAACGCGTGGCGATTTACTGCGTAAACTTAATTTTTCGAAGCAGACGATTGTTTTTTCAGCAGTCTCTGGAGCTGCTATTAATTTTGGTATTAATGTAATTGTTGTTTTAATCTTTGCCCTTTTAAATGGTGTAACTTTTACTTTTAGATGGAATTTATTCTTGTTGATTCCGCTTTTCCTTGAGCTCTTACTTTTCTCAACAGGGATTGCCTTTATTTTATCAACGCTTTATGTGAGATATCGTGACATTGGTCCTGTTTGGGAAGTTATTCTGCAAGGGGGGTTCTATGGAACGCCAATTATTTATTCTTTGACTTATATTGCTACTCGCAGTGTTGTAGGTGCTAAGCTTCTTTTATTGAGTCCAATTGCTCAAATTATTCAGGATATGCGGCACATTTTGATTGATCCAGCTAATGTTACTATTTGGCAGATGATTAATCATAAATCTATTGCTGTCATTCCATATCTTGTGCCTATTTTTGTGTTTATTATCGGTTTTCTTGTTTTCAATTATAATGCTAAGAAATTTGCGGAGATTATCTAATGACAAAAAATAATATTGCAGTCAAAGTTGACCATGTCAGTAAGTATTTTAAGTTACCTGTTGAAAGTACTCAAAGTTTGAGAACTGCCTTAGTCAATCGTTTTAAAGGGATTAAAGGTTATAAGAAACAGCATGTCCTGCGAGATATTGATTTCGAAGTTGAAAAAGGAGACTTTTTTGGTATTGTAGGCCGAAATGGTTCTGGTAAATCAACACTTTTAAAAATTATTTCTCAAATTTATGTTCCTGAACAAGGCAAAGTTACTGTAGATGGGAAATTAGTTTCTTTTATTGAACTCGGTGTCGGTTTTAATCCAGAACTGACTGGCCGTGAAAATGTTTATATGAATGGGGCTATGCTTGGTTTCACAACTGAAGAGGTAGATACTATGTATCAGGATATTGTAGACTTCGCAGAACTTCAAGATTTCATGAATCAAAAGCTGAAAAACTATTCTAGTGGGATGCAGGTGCGTCTTGCCTTCTCTGTTGCCATAAAAGCGCAAGGGGATGTCCTCATTCTTGATGAAGTTTTGGCGGTTGGTGATGAAGCCTTTCAGCGTAAATGTAATGATTACTTTTTGGAAAGAAAGAATAGCGGCAAGACTACGATCTTGGTAACGCACGATATGGCTGCAGTCAAGAAATATTGTAATAAAGCTGTTTTAATAGATGATGGTTTGATAAAGGCAATTGGTGAGCCATTTGATGTGGCTAACCAATACAGTTTAGATAATACAGACCAGATTGTTGAGGATAAACAAGAAGAGGAAGCAGCCGTTCAGGAAGAAGAGCAAATTGTTGTTGATAATCTTGAAGTAAAACTCCTGTCTGCTAATCGTATGACACCAAGAGACTCCATCCGTTTTGAAATTTCTTATAACGTTCTTGCAGATGTGGGAACATATATTGCTCTTTCTTTGACAGATGTTGATCGTAATATTTGGATTTATAATGACAATTCTTTAGACTATCTATCCAGTGGTTCAGGAAAGAAACGGGTTTTTTATGAATGCCATCTGAAAAGCTTAAATGATATTAAGTTAAAATTGGAAGTGACAGTTAGAGATAAGCAAGGGCAGATGTTGGCTTTTTCTAGTGCGACAAATACACCTATTATTTCTATTAATCGAGATGACCTTGAAGGTGATGACAAATCAGCTATGGATTCTGCCAGTGGACTTATTCAAAGGAATGGGCAGTGGCAATTTTCATAGGATATAGTGTCGGAGAATTAAAATGGTAAAAGTATCCATTATTTGCACCAATTATAATAAAGGAAGCTGGATTGGTGAAGCTATTGATAGTTTCCTGAAACAAGAAACATCATTTCCATATGAAATCATAATTGTTGATGATGCTTCAACAGATCATTCAGTTCATATCATAAAAACCTATCAAAAACAGTATCCAGATTTAATTCGGGCTTTCTTTAATCAAGAAAATCAAGGAATTACAAAAACTTGGTCCGATATTTGTAAGAAAGCTAGAGGACAGTACATTGCCAGATGTGATGGTGATGATTATTGGATAGACCCTTTTAAGCTTCAAAAACAAATTGATCTTTTAGAGACATCTCCTGAATCAAAATGGTCTAATACAGACTTTGACATGGTGGACTCTAAAGGGAATATAATTCATAAAGATGTACTAAAAAATAATATTATCCCTTTTATGGATTCTTATGAAAAGATGCTTGCCTTAAAAGGGATGACGATGGCTTCCACTTGGTTGGTGGAAACTAAATTAATGTTAGAAATTAATGATCGAATTAATAAAGATGCCGTTGATGATACCTTCAATATCCAATTGGAATTATTTAAAAAAACTAAATTAGCGTTTTTAAGGGATTCTACAACCGTCTATCGTATGGATGCTGAGTCAGATTCACGTTCTAAGGATTCAGAAAAACTAGCCCAGCGATTTGATAGACTCTTAGAAACGCAGCTTGAGTATATTGAAAAGTACCCTGATAGTGATTATAAGAAAGTTCTAGAATATCTATTGCCTAAGCATAATGATTTTGAAAAAGTTCTGGCTCAGGATGGAAAAAATGTTTGGGATAATCAGCAGATTACCATTTATTTAGCTAAAGGAGATGATCAAGAATTTTCAGAAGAAAATTGTTTTCAGTTTCCTTTGCAGCATTCGGGCAATATTCAATTGACTTTTCCAGAAAATATACGGAAAATTCGGATTGATTTATCTGAAATCCCAAGTTACTATCGTCAAGTGTCATTGGTAAATACAACAGTTAATACAGAATTATTACCGACTTGGACCAATGCCAAAGTCTTTGGTTATTCTTATTATTTTATAGCTCCCGATCCTCAAATGATCTATGATTTAACCGCACAAGAAGGGCAAGACTTTAAACTGACTTATGAATGGTTTAATGTTGATCAGCCAAGTCAGCCTGATTTTTTAGCGAATCACTTAGTGAAGGAATTGGATCAAAAGAAGGTAGAGCTAAAAATGCTCAGTCCTTATAAGTATCAATATCAAAAAGCTGTTGCTGAGAGAGATTTGTATCTAGAACAGTTAAATGAGATGGTTGTCCGCTACAATTCAGTCACTCATTCCCGCCGTTGGACCATTCCTACAAAAATTATCAACTTATTCAGGAGAAAAAAATGAAGCGCCTGCTTTTATATGTTCATTTTAATAAATACAATCGGGTAAGTTCCCATGTCGTTTATCAGTTGACTCAAATGAGATCCTTGTTTTCAAAAGTTATCTTTATTTCAAATAGCCAAGTGGCAGATGCGGATGTCAAAATGCTAAGAGAAAAGCATCTCATTGATGACTTCATTCAACGGCAGAATTCTGGATTTGACTTTGCAGCTTGGCGAGATGGAATGGTCTTTGTCGGTTTTGATGAACTTGTGACATATGACTCGGTAACAACCATGAATGACACTTGTTTTGGACCTCTTTGGGAAATGTATTCAATTTATCAAGAATTTGAAACCAAGACGACAGTTGATTTTTGGGGATTGACCAACAACCGTGCGACCAAGTCATTTCGTGAGCATATTCAAAGTTACTTTATTTCATTTAAAGCATCTGTTTTAAGAAGCACCGCTTTCAGAGACTTTTGGGAAAATATAAAAGAGTATCAGGATGTTCAAAAGGTGATTGATCAGTATGAAACAAAGGTCACGACAACTCTCTTAGATGCTGGTTTTCAATATGATGTCGTTTTTGATACGACCAAAGAAGATGCTTCGCATATGCTTCATGCAGACTTCTCTTACTATAATCCAACAGCTATTTTGAATCATAGGGTGCCCTTTATCAAGGTTAAAGCGATTGACAATAATCAACATATTACGCCCTATCTTTTAAATGATATTCAAAAGAATTCGACCTATCCTATTGATTTAATCGTTTCGCACATGTCAGAAATCAATTATCCTGATTTTAGTTATTTATTGGGTCACAAATATGTCAAGAAAAGGGAAAGAGTTGATTTAAAGAATCAAAAAGCTGCGGTTCATCTCCATGTGTTTTATGTGGATTTGCTGGAAGAATTTTTAACGGCATTTAAACAATTTCATTTTTCTTATGATTTATTTATAACGACAGATAGTGATGATAAGAAAGCTGAAATTGAAGAGATTCTATCCGCAAACAGTCAAGAGGCTCAGGTTTTTGTCACAGGCAATATTGGACGTGATGTTCTTCCTATGTTAAAATTAAAAAATTATTTATCTACCTATGATTTTGTTGGTCATTTTCATACCAAAAAGTCAAAGGAGGCTGATTTTTGGGCTGGCCAATCTTGGCGGGAAGAATTAATTGACATGTTGGTTAAACCAGCAGACAATATTTTAGCGCAATTACAGCAAAACCCCAAAATTGGTTTGGTGATTGCTGATATGCCAACTTTCTTTCGCTATAATAAAATTGTTGATGCTTGGAATGAACATTTGATTGCACCTGAGATGAATACATTATGGCAAAAGATGGGCATGACCAAAAAGATTGATTTCAATGCTTTTCATACTTTTGTCATGAGTTATGGCACTTTTGTTTGGTTTAAATATGATGCCTTAAAACCGCTCTTTGATTTAAATCTGACAGATGATGATGTGCCTGAGGAACCTTTACCGCAAAATTCTATTTTACATGCTATTGAGCGTTTATTGATCTACATTGCTTGGAATGAGCATTACGATTTTAGAATTTCTAAAAATCCAGTTGATCTGACGCCTTTCATAGATAATAAATTATTAAATAAACGTGGTAACTCAGCACCAAATACCTTTATTGATTTTAACCATATGGGAGGAATAAAGGGAGCTTTTAAGTATATCTTTATTGGTCCAGCTAGGGCTGTCAAATATATCCTTAAACGTTCTCTGCAAAAAATAAAGTCATGAAACAATTGAAAAAAATATGGGATATGCTTGGAAAGCAAAAATTACTTATTTTCATTTTCATTTTTGCTCTTAATGTCACATTAAGAAATTATGATCTTTTAATAGGACGTAGAGCAAATTCATCTTTGTCTTTCAAAGTCATTTCGAGAAACTTTGATATTATGATGGAGCATTGGGAAGCATTGCCTAGTCATTTTAAAATTATCGGGGGAGTTTGTCTTGTTATTTATGTTCTCTCCATTTTAGGACTATCGTTCTATTTATCTAAAAATCTAAAGAAAACTTTTTTTATAGAATTATTGTTAGGATATGGTCTTTATATAGTAATATCCTATTTTCTAGCTGTTACCAGAGAATTAAATAATGAGTCTTTTAAGATTTGGGATTTAGCAAAAAATCACTTCTTTCAGCCTTATTTTTTACCGACTTTAGTTTTAATTATTGTTTGCACACTTGCTTTGAATTATCTTATAAGAGTGAAAATGAAGAGATCACATTTGTCTCGGAAAATGACTCTACTTTTAGAGAACTTTTCTGAAACTGAATTTCTTCTAACTGGATTAATTGTTTCTTTTATTCTTAGCGATACGCTTTATGTTAAACTTTTACAGGAATCATTAAGGGCTTATTACCACAAACCTCTTGCCTATGAAAGTCTTTTATTTCTTTATACTCTGCTAACGTTAATCTTGTTTAGTGTGATTGTAGAAGCTTGTTTTAATGCTTATCGTTCTATCAAATTGAATCGTCCCAATCTCTCCCTAGCCTTTGTTTCCAGTCTTTTATTTGCTACTATCTTTAACTATGCTTTTCAATACGGCTTAAAAAATGATGCTGATTTATTAGGTAAGTATATTGTTCCGGGAGCAACTGCTTACCAGATATTGGTATTGACAGCGGCTGGTTTTTTCTTATACTTGATCATTAATCGCTATCTACTTGTAACTTTTCTAATTGTTATTTTAGGATCAATTATTACTGTCGTTAATGTCCTTAAGGTAGGTATGCGTAATGAACCTCTGCTAGTGACAGATTTTGCATGGGTTACTAATATAAGATTGTTAGCACGTTCTGTTAATGCTAATATTATTTTTAGTACTCTATTAATTTTAGCTGCTCTGATTCTGTTATATTTGTTCCTTAGAAAACGTTTGCTGCAAGGAAAAATTACGGAAAATTATCGGTTAAAAGTAGGGCTTATCTCTTCTATTTGTCTTCTTGGGTTTAGTATTTTTATCATCTTTAGAAATGAGAAAGGCAGCAAAATTGTAAATGGGATTCCTGTAATATCTCAGGTTAATAATTGGGTTGATATAGGCTATCAAGGCTTTTATTCGAATGCTAGTTATAAATCTCTGATGTATGTTTGGACAAAGCAGGTAACCAAGTCTATTATGGATAAACCGTCAGACTACAGTAAAGAGCGTATTCTTAAATTAGCTAAGAAATATAATAATGTAGCTAATAAAATCAATAAGGTTCGAACAGAAAATATTTCAAATCAGACAGTTATCTATATTTTAAGTGAAAGTTTTTCGGATCCTGACCGTGTTCAAGGAGTTAACCTTAGTCGTGATGTTATTCCTAATATTAAACAGATTAAAGAAAAAACAACTAGCGGATTAATGCATTCAGATGGTTATGGCGGTGGTACTGCCAATATGGAATTTCAATCATTAACTGGTTTGCCATACTATAATTTTAACTCTTCGGTTTCAACTCTCTATACCGAGGTTGTTCCTGATATGTCTGTTTTTCCTTCCATCAGCAATCAGTTTAAATCGAAAAATCGAGTTGTTATTCACCCATCTTCGGCTTCAAATTATTCTAGAAAATATGTTTATGATAAATTAAAATTTCCGACTTTTGTTGCTTCCAGTGGAACCAGTGACAAAATTACTCATTCTGAAAAAGTAGGACTTAATGTTAGTGATAAAACAACTTATCAGAATATTTTAGATAAGATTAATCCTTCTCAAAGTCAATTTTTCTCTGTAATGACAATGCAAAATCATGTACCTTGGGCATCGGATGAGCCAAGTGATGTGGTTGCTACTGGCAAGGGCTATACAAAAGATGAAAATGGTTCTTTATCTAGTTATGCGCGATTGCTGACCTATACAGATAAAGAAACGAAAGATTTTTTAGCCCAACTTTCGCAGCTGAAACACAAAGTAACAGTTGTTTTTTATGGAGACCATTTACCTGGTTTGTATCCTGAAAGTGCTTTCAAAAAAGATCCGGACAGTCAATATCAAACAGATTACTTTATCTGGAGTAATTATAATACCAAGACTTTGAATCATTCTTATGTTAATTCTAGTGATTTTACAGCTGAACTTCTAGAACATACCAATTCGAAAGTTTCGCCTTATTACGCTCTATTAACAGAAGTTTTAGATAATACTACTGTTGGTCATGGAAAACTGACTAAAGAACAAAAAGAAATTGCTAACGATTTGAAGCTTATACAATATGATATAACTGTAGGAAAGGGATATATCAGAAACTATAAAGGATTCTTTGACATTCGATAAATCTTTTTTTATGAAAAATACTTATGAGAAATTTCAATGCTAATATATAGAAGGAGAGTATTTATGGAAAAGGTAATAAGTTTTATTAAGAATCATTACCGCCTATTGTTATTTTATTTTATTGTCAGTATTATTTTTACATTAGAGCTGGTAGTATATATTAATGATGCAGGAGATCAAACGATCTTTGCGCATGAATTAAGTAAACATGGTTTCTTTGAGTATGCCATTTATCGCTATCAAACTTGGTCAAGTAGATTGCTTATTGAATCAGTGACGATGTTTATGTCAGGACATCATTATATTATTTTTGATATTTCTTTATTAGGTTTAACCTTTCTCTTCTTATATGCTTTGAAGCAGATTATTCTTCCTGAAAAGGGTTATCTATATGTAAAATATAGTCTTCCAATAGTTTTTATCGTTATTTTTCCCGGAGTGCTTTTTACAAGTGCTGGTTTAATTCCTACAGTAACGAATTACTTATTCCCTATGTTTGCACTAGTAATTGGATGGTGTTTATTAAATCAGAAAAATAACTTCTCTGTATTGTTAGCATTTATTGCTATTAGTTTTGCTTTTATGCAAGAACAGTTCACTGTTTTAGGATTTCTTATTATAGGTTTTCTTCTTATAGCAGAATTTGTTAAAAATCAAAAAATTAATATGAGATATTTAGGAGCATTTGGTGTTTCTTTATTAGGTCTTATATCAGCATTCTTTTCTCCAGGTTCTGACAGTCGTCTCTCGCAAGAGATTGCCACTTGGTATCCCGGTTTTAATAAATTATCTCTAATAACGAAAATTCTAAAAGGTTATTTGGAAACAAACAGAATTATTTTTGTAACCGCAGAATTAAATATTTTCTTTATACTATTGCTTATAATTATTATTCTATCTCTTCTAAAGAAACAATTTTTCTCAACAGTTGCTATAAGTTTTATAGTGTATACACTCATTATAAATAAGTTAGGTATCAGTAATTTATTTACAGCAATACAAAAAATTGTTGATACTCAAAATGTAAGGAAAAATCATCTTTATTTTAGTATTAAAGAGAATTTATACCCGTTGATTATTTATACGGCTTTGCTATTAATAATAACTGTTGTTATCTTTTACTTATTTGAAGAAAAAATAAAGGGTTTGCTGGCCGTGGTTATCTTGGTTGCAGGATATGCTTCAAGAATGCTAGTCTCTTTGTCGCCAACTATTTATGCTTCTCAACTCAGAACTTATATTCCATTACTTTTTGCCGTCTTCATTGTAATTTTACTTCTTTTGAAAGAGGGATATCCCTTACTTAAAGAAAAGGTGAGATGGCAAGAAGGAAAATTTAAATCCAATTATTAATTTTCAAGGGGGAAAAATGAAAAAACTTTCAATAGTTATTCCTTGTTATAATGAGGAAGAAACCATTTACCCATTTTTAAAAGAAACACAAAAAGTGGAAAGACAAATGTCTGATGAGCTGTTTTTTGATTATTATTTTATTAATGATGGTTCAAGTGATAAGACTTTAACAGTTTTACGTGAGGCTGCAGCTCGGTTTGAAAATGTACATTATCTCTCTTTTTCCCGAAATTTTGGAAAAGAAGCTGCTCTTTTAGCAGGGTTGGAAGCAGTAGATGGTGATCTTATTACGGTTATGGACGCTGATTTACAGGATCCGCCAGAATTGTTAATCAAAATGTACTCTAAATTAAAACAAGGTTATGATGTGGTAGGTACTCGACGTGCTGACCGGAAGGGGGAGCCTTTTATTCGCTCTTTATTTGCGAAAACATTTTATTGGCTTATTAATAAAATTTCGAGTACAGAAATGGTAGATGGGGCGCGTGACTTTCGTTTAATGACACGTCAGGTAGTTGATAGTATTTTAAAGTTAGGCGAAGTCAACCGGTTTTCAAAGGGCCTTTTCTCTTGGGTAGGATTTGATGTCACTTACGTAGCTTATGAGAATCGAGAACGTGTTGCAGGAAAAACGTCATGGAGTTTTTGGACTCTTTTACGTTATTCTATGGATGGTTTCATTAACTTTTCTGAAGCACCGCTTAACTTGGCAACATGGACAGGGGCTATTTCGTTTTTACTTTCCATCATTAGTATTTTATTTATTATCATTCGAAAATTAACTGTTGGGGGCAGTGTTACGGGCTGGGCTAGTATGGTGTCTATTATACTTTTAATAGGTGGTTTACAGCTTTTGTCACTTGGTATTATTGGAAAATACATTGCTAAAATCTTTTTGGAAACCAAGAAAAGACCAGTTTATATTGTTAAGGAAAAAGGATAAAGGCTATAGGCATTTATTTAGAATCAATAGCTTTATAAAACCAGAGCTTAGCATTTACTAGTAAGTCATGTTTAATTGTTGTTGATTCTAAATTTTGTTGCTTGATAATATTAATAGTGAGAATTTATACTATGACAGAGAAAATTGCAATATTACTTCCAGCTTACAATGAAGAGATTACTATTCAAAAAGTTATCTCTGATTTTAAGCGAGTCTTACCGGAAGCTGACATTTATGTTTATGATAATAATTCTAAAGACAGAACAAATGAATTAGCTCGTCAAGCTGGTGCGATTGTTCGTTTTGAATCTCGTCAAGGAAAGGGAAATGTTGTTCGTTCAATGTTTCGTGAAATTAATGCAGATTACTATATCATGGTTGATGCAGATGATACCTACCCAGCAGACGAGGTGCAAAAGCTTTTAGATCCTTTACGTTCTGGTAAAGCTGATATGACCATTGGAGATCGTCTATCTAATGGGACTTATGCTGAAGAAAATAAGCGTGGGTTTCATGGCTTCGGCAATAATTTAGTACGACTTTTAGTTAATCACCTTTACCAAGGAAATTATCAGGATATTATGACGGGATATCGTGGCTTTAATCGTCTCTTTGTTAAGAATTTTCCTGTCTTATCATCAGGATTCGAGATTGAGACTGAATTGTCAATCCATTCGCTTGACAAACGTTTTAAACTAGTCGAAGTGCCTATTACATATCATGATCGTCCCGAGGGCAGTGAATCTAAACTGAATACCTTCTCGGATGGTTTTAAAGTACTTTGTATGATTTTTAATCTCTTTAAAGATTATAAGCCACTCATATTCTTTAGTCTTGTGACTTTATTTTTCTTTATTTTAGGTCTTATCGTAGGTGTTCCTGTTGTGACGGAATTTGCAGAAACAGGCTTTATTGCTAAAATGCCATCAGCTATTTTAGCAACAGGTTTTATGATTTTAGCAGCCTTGTCTTTTGCGTTAGGTTTTATTTTAGATACTATTGTTCGTCAGAATCGTATGCAATATGAACTGAAAA
This sequence comes from Streptococcus mutans, assembly GCF_006739205.1. NCBI lineage: Bacteria > Bacillati > Bacillota > Bacilli > Lactobacillales > Streptococcaceae > Streptococcus > Streptococcus mutans. Next base: position 1,265,462 of record NZ_AP019720.1, on the reverse strand, counting down.
TTTATGACTATTATGAGCGTAATGGCCGTAAATAGTCTTTAGGGCTGGGGTTGGGTATTATTTGTGGCGATTATAAAAATGTTCAAATTTTTATCTAACTCAGCTTATTAGCCACCATTTTAAATTTTTAGAATTTTATGTAGATAAAAAAGAGGGAGATTGGTCTAATTGAATAAGAATGTGACTATTAAAAAAAGTACTCTATTTTATATTATATTATGTTTCATTGGAATTTTTCGAATAGCCTTATTGAGAAGTGCTCCATGGGAGTTGGATGCTAATACAGGTTATGATGATTTACTGCAGCTTAAAAATGCTATTTCAATTGCTTCAGGAAATTGGTTGGGTAAAACTTATTCTTATATTTCAATGACTAAAAATGTAGGCTACCCTCTTTTTCTTGCTCTAACTCAGCTGTTAAATATCCCTTATAGCGTACTTTATGGCTTGTTAATCAGTCTGTCTAGTTTTAGTTTTATAAAGGCCATTCAGCCTGTAGTAAAAAGTAAAAAATTACTGTTGCTTATCTTTTTTGTTATTATTTTTACGCCTATCAATCATGGTGCTTTTTATCGCATTTATCGTAATGCACTGGTTCCATGGGTTCTGTTACTTATTATATCTAGTTACATTGCTATCTTTATAAGACGTCGCGATAGATTATCTTTGTTTTTACCGTGGACTATTTTAGCTTTCTTTTCTATCATGTATTTTTGGACATTGCGGGAAGATTCTATTTGGATTTTACCTTTTATATTAGTTGCTGCTATAACAATTATTATAACAATTGTTATTCTTTATAAAAGGGATCTACATGAAATTTTATTAAGGAGTGTCCTTGTATTATTACCTTTAATTGGTATAGTTGTTAGTAATGTTTGGGTCTCAGCTATTAACTATAGCTATTATGGCATATGGGGCGTTAATGATCGCTCTGATACAGCTGCAGCAAAAGCTATGAGTCTCATTTATAAAATTGAAGATAATCAAACAACTGACAGTACTGTTTGGGCGTCACGAAAAGCTTTCGAATTAGCTATTAAAGCAAGTCCGAGTTTACGAACAGTAGGAAATACAGTTTTAGCTTCGTATGGTCTATGGGCTGGTAAAAATACTGATATTAAAGGAGATATTGCTCAATGGGCTTTTCGATTTGGTGTAGAAGAAGAGGGTTATTATCATGGTAATGGCAAAAAAACCAATGCTCTTTATAAAGCTATAGCAAATGAACTGGGGGAAGCTTTTCAAAAGGGAAAGTTAAAGAAACGCGATGGTATCTATCTCTCCACACAAACAGGTGCCTTCCATTGGAAAGATATTAGTCAATCTATGACCATGTCACTGGATCTGACGAATAAAATGTTTCATTTCTATAATACAAATTTATCATCAGGTTATATAGATTATCCTAATTTAACAGAGACTGAGCTTATTTCTTACGAAGGCATGCTAAATACTTCCTTGCCTAGAACTAATGATCAGTTAAGTGCAGTAGGGATCACAAAGACCTACAGTGATTATGATGTCAATTTAACTAGTCTTTCAAATCACTATCAGCAATTAAATGCTAGTATTTTTAGAAGAAGAAATTATTATATTAATTTCCAAGAAAAGCTTATCAAATGTTATCAGGTTGTGTCCTATTTTATGTTTCCCTTGTCTTTTCTTGCTTATTTTATCTTAATTATTGATGGTTTTAGACATCAATTCACAGCTAATAATCTTAATAAATTAATTATACTATCTTCTCTATTACTAACAGGGATTCTAAATCTTTTTATTGTTAGTCTGTTTTCAAGATGGATTGACCCAAATACGGATTCTTTCATTTATGGTTTCTATGCTCCATCAGCTTATCTGTTATTTAACCTATTTATGTGCATGGGAGGAATAGTACTTTTTGAAAAATTATGTTCGTCAAGAATGCTAAAAAACTTTTTGTCAACTGTAGGCAATTATATGGGTAGGCACAGAGATTAACTATTATTTTACAACAATAGAGTTTGTTCGATGATTGCATCTTAGCGTCATTGGCAAACTCTATTTTATATTGTGATTAATTTGTAAAAGTCTTACTTAAGTCAGTCTAAAAAACATATATAATAGATAGTTCCTTTTTCAAAATTTCACATCCTATTTCCGAATAATAAGATGTAAAAAAGAATAAAGGAGATTTCGATTGAGAATGAGAAAACTTAAAGTGGCACTTTTTGCAAGCAGTATTTTAGGAATGCTGGCTGTTAGTTCTTATACGGCAGCAGATACAGAGGATAATCAGGTGACGATTAGCCATTATAATGAACAGGCTGGAACTTTTGATGTCAACGCTGTACAGGCAGCCAACGGAAAAACTATTCAATCGATAGATGTTGCGATTTGGTCTGAAGAAAATGGGCAGGATGATTTGAAATGGTATCATGCCAGTAATGATGGGAGCAATCAATTGACAGTTCATTTTAATGCTGAGAATCATGGCAGTAAGGTAGGCTCTTATATTGCGCATGCTTATATTACCTATACAGATGGTAATCGAGTCGGGGTTGATTTGGGGAAACGAAAATTATCCTTATCTGCACCGCAATTATCCTTAAAACAAGGTGGCCTTCAACTATTTTCTAAGCTGAAACCTGGTGCAGCGGATCAACTTTTTTCAGCAGTTTGGTCGGCTGAGAATGGTCAAGATGATCTTCATTGGTACACGGCAGATGCTGACGGGAATACTTTGGCTGGCTATGCTAATCATAAAGGTTATGGAACTTACCATGTTCATACTTACCTTAAGCAAAATGGTAAGATGATACCAATTAGTGCTCAAGATATTGATATTCCTAAACCGAAAGTCAAGATTCAGATTGATAAAATAAATGATACCAGTTATGATGTTGTTGTTAATAATGTCCCCCCTTATATCAGTTCAGTATCCATTCCTGTGTGGAGTGAACAAAATGGCCAAGACGATTTGAAATGGTATCAGGCAACAAAAGTGGCTGATGGTATATTTAAAACAACTGTTTATTTAAAGGCACATCGTTTTGAATTAGGCAGCTATCAAGCTCATATTTATGGCGATAGCCAATTAAGCAAGAAACTGGATGGTCTAGGAGAAACTCATTTTAATGTTCCGTCTATTATTAACTATGAAGATCCTCAGGTAACTATTGATCATTATAATATTAACAAAGGAACGTTTGATGTGACTGTAGCTGAAACAGATAATTCAAAAGCGATACAATCAATCAGTGCTGCTGTTTGGTCTGATGCTAATCAAGCTAATCTTTATTGGTATGAAGCTAAACAGCTAGCAAATGGAAAGGCTGCAATTACTGCCGATGTTCAAAAGCATGGCAATCAAACAGGAAGCTACAATGTCCATGTTTATGTTCATTATAATGATGGCACGACTAGCGGACATGTTTTGGCTAATCAGCAGCTCAATCAGATTGTCCATTATCAACCTTCTGCAGTAAGAATAACAGCCTATATGAATGAAAAAAATACTTATCCAGTTGGTCAGTGTACTTGGGGAGTGAAAGAATTGGCTCCTTGGATACCTAATTGGCTTGGCAATGGCGGGCAGTGGGCAAGTACTGTAGCTGTTAAGGGATTCAAAATAGGAACTGTTCCTAAAGTTGGTGCTATTGCTTGTTGGAGTGATGGTGGTTATGGCCATGTTGCTTACGTTACCCACGTTGAGAGTAATAACCGTATTCAAGTGAAAGAAGCTAATTATAAGAATCAACAATATATTTCCAATTTTCGCGGATGGTTTGATCCCACGACTTCCTATTTGGGAAGATTAACTTATATTTATCCTGACTAAGAGAACAAAACTAAGATGCGCGTTTATATATAGCAATTGTTGTCAGTTATATCTTGCTTTTTAAGATTCGATTTTCTATAATGAAAGTCGTAATAGTAATCTTCGAGGAGGTATCAAAATGGAAGCGTACACTTTAATAAACGGCGTTCATATTCCTAAAATTGGTTTTGGAACTTGGAAATTGGCTGATGGGGATGAAGCTTATAAAAGCGTTAGTTATGCTCTTGAGGTTGGCTATAGACATGTTGATACAGCGCAGTATTATGGTAATGAAGTGAGTGTTGGCCGTGCCATTGCTGATAGTCCTATAAAGAGAGAAGAGCTTTTTATAACAACTAAAATTTGGAATGATAAGCATAGCTACGATGAGGCAAAACAATCTGTTGAAGAATCTCTCGCTAAGTTAAAACTTAATTATCTGGATTTGTTGCTTATTCATTGGCCTAATCCTAAAGCCTTGCGTGAAAATGATGCATGGAAGACAAGAAATGCTAATGTTTGGCGGGCAATGGAAGATTTATATCAGGCAGGGAAAGTCCGTGCTATCGGTGTCTCTAATTTTATGATTCATCATTTGGAGCCTTTGCTGGAAGTGGCTACTGTCAAGCCAATGGTCAATCAGGTTCTCTTGGCTCCCGGTTGTTCACAGGAGGATCTGGTTGCTTTCTGCAGACAAAATGAGATGATCTTGGAAGCTTACAGTCCTCTAGGCACAGGAAGTATTTTCGATAATCAAACAGCTCAAGATTTAGCTAATAAGTATAATAAAACAGTAGCGCAAATTGCTTTACGTTGGTCATTGCAAAAGGGATTCTTACCCCTGCCTAAATCAGCAACACCTAAGAATATCCTATCGAATCTTGCTATTTTTGATTTTGATTTGACTGAAGACGATATCTTAAAGCTTGATAAAATTGAAAATGTCAAATCACAGGGCAATCCTGATGAAACTGCCTTTTAAGAAAACAGAACAGGCTTACCTGCTTGCTGGGCAATAGGTTAGCTTGCTCTGTTTTTTCAGATTAAAAAATTGTCAGTCCAAGTGTTTTGTGATAAAGTAAATTTATGATTAATACAAGGAGTCTTTATTTTTATGACTAAACAATATGATTATATCGTTATTGGTGGTGGTTCAGGCGGGATTGCCTCTGCTAACCGCGCGGCTATGCATGGGGCTAAGGTGATTCTGTTTGAAGGCAAGCAAGTCGGTGGAACCTGTGTTAATGTTGGCTGTGTCCCTAAGAAAGTCATGTGGTATGGAGCTCAAGTAGCAGAAACCATTAATAATTATGCAGCTGACTACGGTTTTGATGTAACAACTCAGGCCTTTCATTTCGATGTCTTGAAGCAAAATCGTCAGGCTTATATTGATCGTATTCATGATTCTTATGAACGTGGTTTTGATAGCAATGGTGTTGAACGTGTTTATGGCTATGCTACTTTTGTAGATGCTCATACAGTAGAAGTAGCTGGGGAACATTATACTGCACCGCATATTTTGATTGCGACGGGTGGTCATGCCTTACTGCCGGATATTCCTGGTAGTGAGTATGGTATTACTTCAGATGGCTTCTTTGAGTTAGATGCCATTCCTAAACGGACAGCAGTTGTTGGTGCTGGTTATATTGCTGTGGAAATTTCAGGTATTCTGCATGCTCTTGGCAGTGAGACACATCTTTTTGTCCGTCGGGATCGTCCCCTTCGCAAATTTGATAAGGAAATTGTTGGAACACTTGTGGACGAAATGAAAAAGGATGGTCCTCATCTTCATACTTTTTCAGTCCCTAAAGAAGTGATTAAAAATACTGATAATAGTCTAACACTTATTTTGGAAAATGGTGAGGAGTACACTGTTGATACATTGATTTGGGCAATTGGCCGTGCTGCCAATACAAAAGGTTTTAATCTGGAAGTGACTGGTGTCACATTAGATAGTAGAGGTTTTATTGCGACTGATGCATTTGAAAATACTAATGTTGAAGGTTTGTATGCTCTTGGAGATGTCAATGGAAAATTAGAATTAACACCAGTTGCTGTAAAGGCTGGCCGTCAACTGTCTGAACGCCTTTTTAACCATAAGCCTCAGGCTAAGATGGATTATAAGGATGTTGCTACCGTTATTTTCAGCCATCCAGTTATTGGTTCAATCGGCCTATCTGAAGAGGCGGCTTTAGATCAGTATGGTGAAGAAAATGTCACCGTTTATCGTTCAACTTTTACTTCAATGTATACGGCAGTAACCAGTCACCGTCAAGCTTGCAAGATGAAGTTGGTAACAGTAGGTGAGGATGAAAAGATTGTTGGTCTACATGGTATTGGTTATGGTGTTGATGAGATGATTCAAGGTTTTGCGGTTGCTATCAAAATGGGAGCAACTAAGGCTGATTTTGACAATACCGTTGCCATTCACCCAACAGGTTCAGAAGAGTTTGTCACTATGCGCTGATATATATAAAAGACAAGGTTCATTGGAGCCTTGTCTTTTCGATTAGGTGATTACGAACTTGGGAAATGAAGTAGAAAGATCCTGTTACAACATAAAGATGGTCTGAATGGGCTGTTGCCTGAGTTATCCAATTTTTCCAATTGTCAACTCTTGGATAGCTAAGTGGGTAATTTTCTAAAGGCAAGGCTTCAAAAAAATCAAAGCTCGTAACACTGAGATCAAATTCAGCTAATTGTGCTAACATTTTTTCGATTGGTTTACGTTTGAGCCCGGCAAAGAGAATATGAATGGTTTTATCTCTAAAGCTGTCTTTTAGCACTTGAATCAGCTTTGTAATAGCATCTATATTGTGGGCGCCATCAAGCAGCAAATTAGTTTGTAATAGTTCACAACGTCCAGGCCAGATGGTAGATTGAAGACCAGTCCTTATTGTTTTGGAATTAATATTTGGAAATACCTTAGCTAGAATTAAACTCGTCATAATGGCAAGACTGGCATTAGCTTTTTGATGTTGTCCTAACATTTTTAGGTGAATAGCTGATATCAAAAAGTCTTGATAAATAAAGTCAAAAGCTTTGCCATTTTCCTTAAAAGAAAAGTCTTTATTGCATTCAAAAGTTGGGCAGCCTAATAATTGGGTTTCTTTATAAAATACTTGTTTAACTGCAGAAGTCATTTGGCCAAAAATAAAGGGGACCTTTTCATCTAAGACTCCTACCTTTTGGCGGGCAATTTGTGCTAAACTATTGCCCAGTTTTTCTTGGTGATCAAAACTTATTGAAGGACAGACAACCGCCAATGCTTTGAAAACGTTTGTTGAATCCTTAAGTCCACCGATTCCTGCTTCAATGATGGCAATGTCTACAGGATTGATTTGTGCAAAATAGGTAAACATAAGAAGTGTGACGAGTTCAAATTCGGTGACTTTTTCATACTGGGTTTCAACGGTTACCGATTCAACAATGGGTTTGACAAGCGAAATGACCTTGTTTAAGTCCTGATCAGAAATTTCCTTCCCGTCAATGGCAATACGTTCATTAAAGCGAGTAATATAAGGAGAAGTAAAGCTTCCCGTTTTATAGCCTGATGCTGTCAGAATATGCTGTAAATAGCTACATGTAGATCCTTTACCATTGGTTCCAACAATGTGAATAGCAGGAAATGTAGTTTGTGGATTGCCTAATTTTTCCAAGAGCCAATTCATGCGTTTTAAATCAGCTTGTCGTCCCTTGGCTTTAAAGGAGTGAATCCAATTGAGCGTTTCTGTTTTATTCATTGTTTGTCCTTTGATACAATAGTGTCATCATTATAGCATATCTGAAAGTACTCAGAAAAGAAAATTTAAAAAGAGAATAAGGCAAAGTCAGTCAATCGGAATGAATTGGTGATTTGATGTCGTCATTTTATTTTTTGCAAAGTGGATTAGATAAGTTTCAACAGTTTCTAAACTATTGGAGCGATCACTTGTAAAGCAAGGGATACTTTAACAATCCAGTGGACTGTTTAGGGGGTGAACTTGAAAAATGAGGGGGACAATTCCAATCAACTCCTGCGCTAAACTAACATTATGCAATAAAAAAGGTCGGGACACTTTTTTGTCCCAACCTTTTTAAAATTATTGACCAGCATTAGCATTGTTTTGATTTTGCTGATTATTTGCTTGTGATTGGCTATTGGCTTGATTTTGATTAGCCGAATTGCTGTTACTGTCATTTGCTGTTGTTGCAGTTTGGTTTTGATTTGATTCTGCAGAATTATTATTGTTATTGCTGTCATTTTCAGCTTGAGAATTAGCAGCATTGTTGTTACTATTTGAGTCATCCACTTCTTTTTCTTTGATGATAGTGGTTTTAGATGTGGAATCTTTTTTATCATTGTGTGAACTATTGCGATAATTATTAATAGTAATCAAAGCGGTAATAATCCCTAAAATACCAGCGATAATAGCAACACTCTTTTGCAGTGCTGAAAAACCTGTTTTGATATGTTCAGTCGGACGTTTCCGACTTGTCCCCTTTGTTTTTTTAGTGGGTTGTTGACGACGAGAATAGTTATTTGCCATGATTCCTCCTTTGATAATATTATACGCTTTTTCCCTAAAAAAGCCATAAAAATGATGCTATTCTCTAAAGAAGTTTTGTGAAATATGGTATAATGTTGCTATTGTATTAAAAAGGTGATAAAGATGATTTATTTTGATAATTCAGCAACAACACTTCCTTATCCGGAAGCAATCAAAACCTATGAAGAAGTGGCAACTAAAATTTTTGGCAATCCTTCTAGCTTGCATCAATTAGGTAGTCAGTCAAGCAGGATTTTGCAGGCATCTCGTCAGCAAATTGCAGAGCTTTTAGGAAAAAGGACAGATGAAGTCTTTTTTACTTCAGGCGGTACAGAAGGAGATAACTGGGTCATTAAAGGTCTGGCCTTTGAAAAGCAGCGTTACGGTAAACATATTATTGTATCTGACATTGAACATCCAGCAGTGAAAGAATCTGCTAAATGGTTGCAAACTCAGGGCTTTGAGGTTGATTTTGCCCCTGTTGACAAAAAGGGTTTTGTCAAAGTTGATGTCTTGGCAAAACTATTGCGACCTGATACTATTTTAGTTTCTATCATGGCTGTTAATAATGAGATTGGTTCTGTTCAACCGATTAAAGCAATTTCAAAGCTTTTAGCTGATAAGGCTAGTATTTCTTTTCATGTAGATGCTGTACAGGCAATTGGCAAGATAGCAACGGATGATTACTTGACTGATCGTGTTGACTTTGCGACTTTTTCTGGTCATAAATTTCATTCTGTTCGTGGTGTTGGCTTTATTTATAAGAAAGCGGGGAAGAAGATTTCTCCTCTTTTGAACGGTGGCGGACAAGAAGCTGGCTTTCGAAGCACCACCGAAAATGTAGCGGGGATTGCGGCAATGGCCAAAGCCTTGAGAATTGTTCTTGATAAAGCCAAAATAGGACAAAAACAACTGTTGGCTATGAAGAGAATTCTTTTTGATAGCCTATCGCATTATGATGATGTTATTCTTTTTTCAGAAATGGAATATTTTGCTCCCAATATTTTAACTTTTGGTATCAAAGGAGTGCGTGGTGAGGTATTGGTTCATGCCTTTGAAGAACATGATATTTACATTTCAACGACATCAGCTTGTTCCTCCAAGGCTGGTAAACCTGCGGGCACCCTCATTTCAATGGGAATTTCCAGCAAGCTTGCTCAAACAGCCGTTCGCCTTAGTCTTGATGAAAATAATGACATGAGTCAGGTGGAGCAATTTTTAACCATTTTCAAACAAATTTATGAAAAAACAAAAAAAGTAAGGTAAGAAGGGAAGGCAAAAAGGTCTGAGAAATTTAGACAAGAGATAAGTCGTTTCTAATTTAGGTGACTTGTTTCGATTTTTTCTATTCTAATGATTCAATGACCTTTTATTTTTACTATGCAGTATTCAGAAATTATGGTGCGTTATGGTGAATTGTCAACGAAAGGTAAAAATCGTATGCGTTTTATCAATCAATTGAAACGCAATATGAAACATGTTTTGTCCATTTATCCTGAAGTCAGTATTCGTGCGGATCGTGATCGTGCCCATATCTATCTTAATGGAGCAAACTATGTTCCTGTAGCAGAATCCCTTAAACAAATTTTTGGGATTCAAGCCTTCTCTCCCTCCTATAAGGTTGAAAAAAGTGTCCCTGCTTTAGAGAAGGCTGTTCAAGCAATTATGATGGAACTTCATCATGAAGGTTTGACATTTAAAATTTCCAGCAAAAGAAGTGATCATCAGTTTGAATTAGACAGTCGTGAACTTAATCAGGTTTTGGGCAGTGCAGTTTTTGCCGTTTTGCCTGATATCAAAGCGCAGATGAATCATCCAAATGTCAATTTGAAAGTAGAGATTCGTGAGGAAGCAGCTTATCTTTCTTATGAAAATATTAAAGGAGCGGGTGGTTTGCCTGTTGGTACAGCAGGTAAGGGTATGCTGATGCTGTCAGGAGGAATTGATTCACCAGTGGCGGGCTATCTTGCTCTAAAAAGAGGCGTTAATATTGAAGCAGTTCATTTTGCCAGTCCGCCTTATACTAGCCCCGGTGCTCTGAAAAAAGCACAGGATTTGACACGTAAATTGACTAAATTTGGCGGCAATATTCAATTTATTGAAGTGCCTTTTACAGAGATTCAGGAAGAAATTAAGGCAAAAGCTCCTGAAGCCTATCTAATGACCTTAACTCGGCGTTTCATGATGCGAATTGCCGATCGGATTCGAGAAGAGCGCAGTGGTTTAGTTATTATCAATGGTGAGAGTCTGGGACAGGTTGCCAGTCAGACATTAGAGTCTATGCAAGCTATCAATGCTGTTACGACAACACCTGTTATTCGACCTGTGGTCACCATGGATAAATTGGAAATTATTGATATTGCTGAGAAGATTGATACTTTTGCTATTTCGATTCAGCCTTTTGAAGATTGTTGTACTATTTTTGCACCGGATCGGCCTAAAACCAATCCTAAAATTAAGAATGTGGAGCAGTATGAAGCGAGGTTAGATGTTGAAGGTTTGGTTGCGCGTGCTGTAGCGGGCATCAACATTACAGAAATAACACCGCAGGAAGAAAGTCAGGATGAAGTTGATGTCTTAATCGAAGATTTATTGTAAAAACAAGAAAAATCATATATTAATCATTTTCTTCATGAATCATAAATAAAAGAAACATTGGAAAAACATCTTTCAATGTTTTTTCTTTCAATGAAACCCTATCTTAAAAATGTTATAATAAGCATAGGGGTGACCATATGATTAAGAAGACGAGAGATACGAAAATCATAGTAATTTGTTTAGCTTTCGTTCTTTTCTGTTTGTTGCTGGCTGGCATTCATGATTTGTTTTTAAGGACAAAGCAAATAGACACATCATCAAACGGAGTCCAAAGAGCAAGAGTTGTGGCTAATGGTGATATTCTTTATCATGATATTCTCTATACCAGTGCCAGAAAAAACGATGGTTCCTATGATTTTGACCCTTATTTTGAATATGTTAAAAGTTGGATTTCTAGCGCTGATTTGGCTATTGGTGATTTTGAAGGAACCATTAGTCCTGATTATCCTTTAGCGGGTTATCCTCTTTTCAATGCCCCGACTGAAGCTGCTCAATCAATGAAAGATACAGGTTATGATGTCGTTGATTTGGCTCATAATCATATTCTTGACTCTCAGCTTTCGGGTGCTTTAAATACGGTTAAGACCTTTAATGACTTAGGATTAGATACGATTGGTATTTACAAAGAAGATCGTGCTAAAGAATCTTTTCTAATTAAGAAAGTCAACGGCATTAAAATTGCTATCTTGGGCTATGCTTATGGTTACAATGGGATGGAAAGCAATTTAACAGAAGAAGAGCAGGCTGCTCACCTTTCTAACCTTGACGAAAAGAAAATAAAAGCAGAACTCAAAAGTGCTGAGAAAAAAGCTGATGTGACCATTGTCATGCCGCAAATGGGGACGGAGTATGCTCTTGAGCCAACAGAGGAACAAAAAACACTCTATCATAAAATGATCAAATGGGGAGCGGATGTCATTTTTGGTGGACATCCTCATGTTGCTGAACCATCAGAGGTTGTCAAGCAAGACGGACAGAAGAAGTTTATCATTTATTCCATGGGCAATTTTATTTCTAACCAGTCCTATGAGAATTTACAAAATTATTGGACGGAACGTGGCTTGCTCATGGATGTCACTTTTGAAAAGAAAGCTGGCAAAACAAATATTAAAACGGTTAAAGCCCATCCAACCATGGTCTGGTCTTGGGGCAAGGGGCAAACAGGTTCAGAAGGTTATGAGTATAAGGATTACCGAGTCTTGATTTTAGAAGATTTTATCGAAGGCGGCAAATATCGTCATAAATTAGATAGTGCCATGAAAGAGAAGGTTGATACAGCCTATAAAGAAATGAAGGAATTGGTGAATTTAAAATGGTAGCAAAGATATGGTTGATAAGAAAGGGAATCGATGACTTTAACTCAACAAAAAGTGAAGTTTTTTAGTAAAGCTTATCATGATGTTAAAAGATTATATCTTTCAGCTTTTCCACCTCGTGAGCGGTGAGCGCTTTCCTTATTTTTGCTTGCTGCTAAATAGCTTGCGCTCTCTGGTGACTTGCTATGCCTATTATGATAAGGAACGCTTTGTTGGTTTTGCTTATATTATTGAATCTAAGGAGCAGGTGTTTATCCTTTTTTTAGCTGTTAATGGGTCAGTTCGCTCCAAAGGATATGGCAGTATGATATTAGCACAGATTCGTGAATATGCTGGAAGAAAACCGCTTATTTTAACGATAGAGCCTGTCGAGAAAGATTCGCCAAATAGTGAACAAAGAAGACAGCGGCTGTCCTTTTATGAGCGCAATGGATACCAACTGACATCTCATTACTATTACGAGGGGCAGGAGCGCTACCAGATATTGACTACGGAACAGAGTATTGATTTAGAACGTTTTCAAAAATTAGTCAAAAGAGCGGTTCTGGGCTTAGTGCTAATAACAGTACAGTAGGAAACATAATGAGAGAGGTTTACAATGACAAAGGAACGTTTAGCTGCGTTTACAGATGCTATACTGGCTATTATCATGACAATCTTAGTTTTAGAATTAAAGAAACCAAACCCTATTTCTTGGGAAAATCTATGGCAGTTACGAATGAATTTCTTTGCCTATACTATTTCCTTCTTTTGGTTAGGAGCCATGTGGGTTTTATTGCATCGTAATTGGCATGATATTAAAAGTATTTCCAATAAAACAGTTTGGCAGTCTTTATTAATGTTGTTTTTCTCTTCTTTTTTTCCTTATGCCACTAATCTGGTTGCAAGTGATTTCAATAATTCAGCTGCTCAGTCCTTTTATGGTATTATTGTGATAGCAATATCTTGTTCAAATTTGTGGATGCAGAGTGATCTTTCGCATATTAAGGAAAACCAAAAGGCAGAAGCCATCCAAACTTTCTCTGTCAAAAAGAGTCGATGGCTAAAACTTGATATGTTTTTGAAAACTTTAGGATTGTTTTTAAGTTTGACCATTTGGCCATCGGCTATGATGTATACTGTTCTATTTGTTTCTTTGGCTATTGTTTTTCCTAATTCGATTACTGAAGAGAAAAAAGCTAAATAAATTAACTGTACTCCTTGAAATACCTAAGTGACTATGCTATACTATAAAAGTTGACTATATGCACATCCTGTGCAACCGCACGAAAATCGCTTTTAAGCAGCTTTCGTAGCTCACGATTTAGGCGAGTCTTCACGGAGGAATTTCCTCAAACAAAAACTTATAGGAGGTGCATCATGAGCACATACGCAATCATCAAAACTGGTGGAAAACAAGTTAAAGTTGAAGTCGATCAAGCAATCTATGTTGAAAAACTTGATGTTGAAGCTGGAGCAGAAGTAACCTTTGATCAAGTTGTTCTTGTCGGTGGTGACAAAACTGTTGTTGGTACTCCAATTGTTCAAGGAGCTACTGTTGTTGGAACTGTTGAAAAACAAGGAAAACAAAAGAAAGTTGTTACTTACAAATACAAACCTAAAAAAGGTAGTCACCGTAAACAAGGTCACCGTCAACCTTATACCAAAGTTGTTATCAAAGCTATCAACGCTTAAGATAAACTGATATGATTCAAGCAACATTTATTCGCCGTAAGGGCATACTGGAAAGCGTTGAGCTGACTGGTCATGCTGGATCTGGTGAGTACGGCTTTGATATCGTATGCGCAGCTGTTTCAACTTTATCAATGAATTTGGTTAATGCTTTGGAAGTTTTAGCAGACTGTACAGTTAGTTTACAAATGGATGAGTTTGATGGCGGTTATATGAAGATTGATTTATCGTATATAACCAATAAATCAGATGAGAAAGTTCAATTGTTATTTGAAGCTTTTCTTCTAGGAATAACTAATCTTGCTGAAAATTCTCCAGAATTTGTAACAGCTAAGATTATGACCCAATAATTTAAGAGAGGACACAACATTATGTTAAAAATGAATCTTGCTAATTTGCAACTTTTCGCCCACAAAAAAGGTGGCGGTTCTACATCTAACGGACGTGATTCAGAAAGCAAACGTCTTGGTGCTAAAGCAGCTGATGGCCAAACTGTTACAGGTGGTTCAATCCTTTACCGTCAACGCGGAACACATATCTACCCAGGTGCTAACGTAGGTCGTGGTGGAGATGATACCCTTTTTGCTAAGGTTGAAGGTGTTGTTCGTTTCGAACGTAAAGGTCGCGATAAAAAACAAGTATCTGTCTACCCAATCGCAAAATAAAAGTTACTACTTTTTGAGTATAGGAAATTTTTTAAAGTTTTTCTTACAGGGAATAAGAACAGTCTGTATTTTACAGGCTTCAGTCTAAAAGGAGTTGAAATCATTTTCACTCCTTTTTCTTTTTTAGTTGTGAAAATCTTCTTGTGATTCCATTTTTTAATCTGGAGATTTGAAGATTATCTGATCATTTTATTTCATTTAATAGGTTTTCTTTTTAAGGTAGATAGATAATGTTCGTCAGTTATCGATCAATCGTAAACGATTATTAATCATTATGCTATAATGATTAATAATCAATAGAAAGAGGTTCTTTATGCCAGTTAATCAGTATCAGCAAGAAGTTGGAGAAACTTTGGAACATTTTGCAGTTGGTCAAATGCCTGATGTGAAGTTTTTAGAAGGTCGCTATTGCAGTGTGGAACATATTGATGCCAGAAAACATCTAAATGACATTATTGATTTCTATTGGAAGAATGCAGTTCCGTCTGATTGGACCTACATGTTTGATCAGCCTTTTGAAACTGCTGAAGCTGTTCAAGAACGTCTCCAAGATTATGAAAAATCCGAAAACCCTTATTTTTTTGCCATTCGTGACAAAGAGACAGATAAGGTTTTAGGTACTTTTTCGCTTATGCGCATTGATCCCAAAAATCGTGTGCTTGAGATGGGGCGCGTGATTTATGCACCTGCCTTGCAGAAAACATCTGCTGCAACAGAAGCACAATACTTGGTTATGAATTATGTTTTTGAGAATCTGGGTTATCGTCGTTATGAATGGAAGTGCGATCATCTAAATCAGTCTTCTGGCAATGCTGCTAAGCGACTTGGTTTTACTTATGAGGGAACTTTCCGTAAGCATGTTGTTTATAAGGGGCGGACACGTGATACGGACTGGTTTTCTGTTATTGATCAAGATTGGCCTAAACTGAAAAAGCGGTTTGAAAACTGGCTATCACCGAAGAATTTTGATAAGACTGGTCAGCAGATAAAAGCATTAAAGGATTGTTAAATGGAATTTTGTCAGCATTGTGGGATGCAATTAGTAGAAAAAATGTTAGAACACGAAGGGCAAGTACCTTACTGTGAAAATTGTCAGGCTTTTCGTTTTCCTCAGCATGATCTTGCAGTATCAATGATTGTCTATGATGAGCAAATGCAAAAGATTCTTCTGATTCAGCAGTACCATATGAGACAGTATATCTTAGTGGCAGGTTATGTTAATAAAGGCGAAAAATTAGAAGAGGCTGTCAAACGCGAGGTGTTAGAAGAGACTTGTTTGACAGTTGAGATAATAGCTTTTAATGCTAGCTCTTTTTATGAAAAAAATCAAGTTTTAATGGTGAACTTTGTCTGCCGTGCCAAGAAAGCCAGCGATTTAAAACTGAACCATGAAGTGGAAGCAGCTAACTGGTTTCATCCTGACCAAGCCAAGGAAGCTATTCTATCTCCTAGCCTAGCAAAGAATTTTCTTCTAAATTGGTTGGATAAAAAAGTTCATTAAACAAGTAAAGAGTTTGTTTTAACTATTCTAACTGGCTCTCTTTTAGGAAATCTTATCGGTCAAAGATTATTGGCTAAGTGCCAGCAAGAAAATGGACAAGGAATTCTAACCACTTATTTTGGCTTGCTGGAAATAATCAAGAATAAATAAGTAATAATCATACGTAATGTGTGATTGGAATGTAGAAAACCTGTTTTTAAGATCTGCAGATTTCAAGAATATTTCCTTTATTGACGAGGCAAAGAGCAAGATTCAAACGAGTCTTTCCGTTGTGATAAAAGTGCTTGAAATACTGAAGTTTTAGGTACTCAGAAGATTTGAGACTTTAGGCTTAAATCTGAAATAAGCATAGGCTGCGGATTGTGTCAAAAAGAGGAATCCTCCTAGAATCTTAATGATTTCACATCCTACTCTCCCTATTTTGCTCTTGTCCGCTTAACGCCCTTTGTATCTTGATTTAATTGAACACGGGCTACGGACGGCTACAAAAAGATAAACATACCCTAGACGCAAGCGTCGTCGGTTAGTTTCCTATTTTGCTCTTGTCCGCTTAACGCCCTTTGTATCTTGATTTAATTGAACACGGGCTACGGACGGCTGCAAAAAGATAAACATACCCTAGACGCAAGCGTCGTCGGTTAGTTTCCTATTTTGCTCTTGTCCGCTTAACGCCCTTTGTATCTTGATTTAGGTATGGAATTCTCTGGATTCCTGAAATCATCCACTTGATAATTTACCACCTATTGGTGGTTCAAACAGTCCCCAGACTGTTTGAAGTTGAAAAGAAAATCTCAAAAGAAGACTTTTTCTTCAATCTGAATCACGCGCAATGTGTGATTTTTTTGTATAATAGAAAGAGCAATTTAAAAAGAAAGTAATCATATGAATATTCAACAATTACGTTATGTAGTGGCCATTGCTAACAGCGGTACCTTTCGTGAAGCCGCTGCTAAGCTTTTTGTCAGTCAGCCCAGTTTGTCAGTCGCTGTCAAGGATCTAGAGCAAGAACTCGGTTTTCAAATTTTTACCCGAACAACAACAGGTGCTGTTTTAACCAGTCAAGGATTAGTTTTTTACGAAAAATCATTAGAAGTTGTGAAAAGTTTTGATTCTTTTGAGAAGCGTTATGCCCAGTCTGATAGTGAAAAGAATCAATTCTCTGTTGCCAGTCAGCACTATGATTTCTTACCGCCTTTGCTGACTGCCTTTTCCAAACAGTATCCTAAATATAAAGATTTTCGTATTTTTGAAACGACAACTGCTCAGATTTTAGATGAAGTTGCCCAAGGACACAGTGAAATCGGCATTATCTATATGAATCAGCAAAACCGTAAGGGTATTTTGCAAAAAATGGATAAATTGGGGCTTGAATTTGTAGAGATGATTTCTTTTCAAACACATATTTATCTGCGTCAGAATCATCCTCTAGCAGAAAAAAAACAGTTGACTATGGATGATTTAAATGGGCTAGAAACAGTACGATTTACCCAAGAAAAGGATGAATACCTTTATTACTCAGAAAATTTGGTAGACACTAGTGAAAGTTCTCTCATTTACAATGTGACCGACCGAGCAACTCTAAATGGCATTTTAGAGCGTACAGACGCCTATGCAACTGGTTCTGGTTTTTTGGATAGTCGCAGTGTCAATGGTATTACGGTCATTCCTTTGGATGATAAATTGGATAATCGCATGGTTTATGTCAGACGCAATAGTACAAACTTATCCACGTGTGCTCTCAAATTTATCAATGTCATGTTCAATTATTTTGAAGCTTATAAGCCTTAGGAGATCTTATGCGAAAAATAGTACTAGCTGTAACAGCACTGCTTTTAGTTGCCTTAGATCAACTAAGCAAGTTTTTTGTTGTCAAATATATTCGTCTAGGAACAATCGTTGAATTTATTCCTAATCTTGTTAGCCTAACTTATTTGCGAAATACAGGAGCAGCCTTCTCTATTTTAGAAAATCAGCAGTGGCTGTTTACGGTGATAACTTTTATTGTTTTAGGAGTGGCTTTTTATTATTTAATCAAACAGATGCAAACGCAGAATTTTTGGCTACTGGCCAGTCTGCTTCTAATCATTTCTGGTGGTTTAGGAAATTTCATTGATCGTTTGCGCTTAGGTTATGTGGTTGACATGATTCATCTTGATTTTGTTGATTTTGCTATCTTTAATGTAGCGGATTCTTATTTAAGTGTTGGTGTAGCACTTCTAATCATTGCCTTATGGAAAGAAGAAAAAAATGGAAATTGAAATAAAAGAAGCAGGAGTGCGTCTGGATAAGGCTTTGGCTGATTTGACAGATTTGTCCCGTTCTCAGGCGAGTGAGCAAATTAAAGCTGGTCTTGTTTTAGTGAATGGCAAAACGCAAAAAGCAAAATATGCTGTTAAAGAGGGAGATATTATTCATTATGAACGTCCTCAAGAAGAAGTCTTAGACTGTGTGGCTCAGAATATTCCCCTTGAAATCGTCTATGAAGATGAGGATGTCGCTGTTATCAATAAACCGCAAGGGATGGTTGTTCATCCCTCAGTGGGGCATCCTTCAGGTACTTTGGTCAATGCTCTGCTTTTTCATATAAAAGATCTTTCGTCTATCAATGGTGTTATCAGACCAGGTATTGTCCATCGGATTGATAAAGATACTTCAGGCCTACTAATGATTGCTAAAAATGATCAAGCACATCAGGCTTTGGCGAAGGAACTGAAGGAAAAAAAGTCACTGCGTCAGTATATAGCCCTTGTACACGGCAACTTGCCAAATGACCGTGGTGTTATTGAGGCACCGATTGGCCGCAGTGAGAAGGATCGTAAGAAACAGACAGTGACTGCCAAAGGAAGACCTGCGGTGACACACTTTAAAGTTTTAGAACGCTTTGGCCAGTATAGTTTGGTGGAGCTCACGTTAGAAACAGGCAGGACACATCAAATTCGGGTTCATATGGCCTATATTGGTCACCCAGTTGCAGGTGATCCTCTCTATGCTCCCAAGAAAACATTGAAAGGTCAAGGACAGTTTTTACATGCTAAAACCTTAGGATTTACGCATCCTAAAACTGGTGAATTGATGCAATTTACTACTGAAGTACCAGTTATTTTTCAGGAGGTATTAGACCATTTGCATCATTTGTAAGTGTTGGATTAAGGTCATTCGGTTTTTGATGTTTAGCAATGTGAAATGATCAGCAGATTCTTATAACTGTGCTGGTGATTTTTTCTAAGCTTTTTTGATTTTACAATTTATTTCAGTATATTTTCTTAGTTTTTGCTACAATAAATTTATGAAGAACTCAAATCTTTTGAAGACAGAAAGAAAATTAAGACATGTCCGCATGTTTTTGCGCATTGTTACTTGGCTGGTAATCCTGGCAACCATTCTTTTAACTGTCTACCTTTATCAAAGAGGCTATTTAACAGATGTTAAAAAATTACGGGCTGCCATGCACCGTTATGGCAATTGGAGCCCTCTAATTTTTGTGTTATTGCAGATTATTCAAGTGGCTATTCCGATTTTACCAGGTGGTGTTTCAACTTTGGCGGGTGTTGTTATTTTTGGACCGTTTTGGGGCTTTATCTGGAATTATATTGGTATTTGTATCGGTTCTGTTTTGGGATTTCATATTGCTAGACGGTTTGGCCGTCCAGCTTTGGAGACATTTTTCAGTCCTAAAGCTCTAGCTAATTATGAACATTGGACAAATTCTGACAGTAAATTTGCTAAGTATTTTGCTTGGGCTATCTTTTTGCCAATTGCTCCAGATGATTTGCTTTGCTATTTAGCAGGAACAACCAGTATGACCTATAAACAATTCTCTCTCATTATTTTGTTGGGCAAGCCAGCTTCAATTCTTGCCTATAGTTTAGGCTTGACGACTGTCCTATCTAAATTATTTGGTATTGGCTGATTGTTTACTTTAGAGTAAGTTTTTAAATTTAGAAAAAACGGTTGGTTCTTGAAAAATATAGGCAGTGTGTTATAATAGTAGAAATGAATATTCCTTTAACACTGTCCCGTGAGGCAGGCAAGGAGCGACAAAGAAAAAAGTGCAGGAAAAACTGTACTTATATTTTGTGAAATCTCCTTGTATGAGGAGATTTTTTCTTATTTTTGTACAGAAAGGCATTCTATGAAAACGAAAGAAATTGTTGACGGTGTCACTATGAAGCGTGCTATCACACGTATGACTTATGAGATTATTGAGAGAAATAAGAATCTTGATAATATTGTTCTGGCTGGTATTAAGACACGTGGTGTCTTCATTGCTCGTCGTATTCAGGAACGTCTCAAACAAATTGAAGGCTTGGATGTTCCGCTTGGAGAACTTGATACCAAATCTTTCCGAGATGATGTCAAGGTCGAAGAAAATACAACTGAGATGCCTGTAGACATTACCAACCGTGATGTGATTTTGGTAGATGATGTTCTTTATACCGGTCGTACCATTCGTGCGGCTATTGATAATATTGTCAACCTTGGTCGTCCAGCTCGTGTAAGTTTAGCAGTTTTGGTTGATAGAGGTCATCGTGAGTTGCCTATTCGCGCTGATTATGTTGGCAAAAATATTCCAACCAGCAGCTCGGAAGAGATTGTTGTCAATATGGTAGAAATTGATGATAAGGACAATGTTTTATTACTTGCTAAAGAGGATAGTCTATGAGTCAAGAATTGAAGCTTGATGTTCAAGAGCGACCTCGTTTTGGTATGTTGTTGGGTTTATCTTTTCAACACCTTTTTGCCATGTTTGGTTCGACTGTTTTAGTCCCAATCTTAGTTGGTATTGATCCAGCTGTTGCTCTCTTATCATGTGGTCTAGGAACACTTGTTCATTTGAGTGTAACCAAGTATAAAATTCCTGCTTATATGGGCTCTAGCTTTGCCTATATTGGTGCCATGCAAACGTTAATGAAGACAGACGGTATTGCAGCAGTAGCTCAAGGAGCCATTACTGGTGGTTTGGTTTACTTCATTGTTGCTTTGGTAATTAAATGGATTGGCAATTCTTGGATTGACAAAATATTGCCGCCCGTGGTAGTCGGCCCCATTGTTATGGTTATCGGTCTTAGCCTAGCAGGCAGTGCTGTTAGTGATGTCATGACCAAAGATGGTCATTATCATCTGACTTATGTGTTCATCGGTTTGATAACGCTGTTTGCTGTCGTCTTATTTAATGTTTATGGCAAAGGAATGTTTGGTTTAATGCCTATTCTCTTTGGCCTCATTTTTGGTTACTTATTTGCTGTAGCTGTTGGAATTTTAACAGGCCAGGAAATTGTCAGTTTTTCAGGTGTTTCTAAGGCTTCTTGGATACAAGTTCCTACCATTCATCTTCCTATTTTGAATGATGGTTTTAAGCTTTATCCATCAGCTATTTTAACCATGGCACCGATTGCTTTTGTAACAATGACAGAACATTTTGGTCATATCATGGTTCTCAATAGTCTAACAGGTCGTGATTTCTTCAAAAAACCGGGACTTGATAAAACTTTGACTGGCGATGGATTGGCACAAGTTGTTGCCGGTATTTTGGGAGCACCTCCTGTAACGTCTTATGGTGAAAATATTGGTGTCATGGCCCTTAATAAAATCTTCTCTGTTTATGTTATTGCTGGAGCAGCTTTTCTTGCTGTCTTGATGAGTTTTATTGGTAAAATATCAGCTTTACTGCAATCCATTCCGACTCCAGTTATCGGTGGCATATCTATTGCTCTTTTTGGTGTGATTGCTTCTAGCGGCTTAAAAATTCTTATTGAGAATAAGACAGATTTTGATAATAAGAAAAATCTGCTGATTGCTAGTATCATCTTAGTTTCTGGTATTGGTGGTTTGACGCTGCAGATTCAGGGTTTACAGATTACAGGTGTCGCTTTTTCAACCTTACTTGGTATAATTCTTTATCAAATTCTCCCAGAAAAGGACTGATAATATGGTAGTTACAGATGGTGTTGTATCACTAAAGCATTTGGTTAGTATGGAAATCTTGTCCAATGAAGAAGTGCTTGGTTTAATTAAAAGAGGACTAGCCTTCAAAGAAAAGAAGGTGACTTTTTCATTGGATAGGCAATATTTTGCAGCAAACTTATTCTTTGAAGCGTCAACAAGAACGCATAAATCTTTTGAGGTTGCAGAGAAAAAATTAGGACTGGACGTCATTGAATTTGATGCTAAAACCAGTTCAGTCAATAAGGGAGAAACACTTTATGATACGATTCTAACAATGAGTGCCTTAGGGGTTGATATTTGTGTTGTGCGTCATTCACAGGATGATTATTATAAAGAATTAATTGATAGTCGTACCATCCAAACGTCGATTGTTAACGGTGGTGATGGTTCTGGCCAGCATCCTAGCCAATGTCTGCTGGATTTAATGACTATTTACGATGAGTTTGCTTCCTTTGAGAATCTTAAGATTGCTATTGCGGGAGATATTACCCATTCTCGGGTAGCTAAATCTAATATGCAAATTCTAAAACGCTTGGGAGCTCAAATTTATTTTGCAGGTCCCAAAGAATGGTATTCTTCAGAATTTGATGTTTATGGCAAATATGTTGCTATTGATGATATTATTGATCAGATAGATGTTATGATGCTTTTACGTGTGCAACATGAACGACACGATGGAAAAGAAAGTTTTTCTAAGAAAGCTTATCATCAGCATTACGGTTTAACCGAAGAACGCTACAAACAATTAAAAAGCTCTGCTATTATCATGCATCCAGCTCCTGTCAATCGTGATGTGGAGATTGCTGATAGTTTGGTTGAAGCTCCTAAATCACGGATTGTTGCTCAAATGCAAAACGGTGTTTTTGTTAGAATGGCCATTCTTGAGGCAATTTTAAGAGGCAAAACCTAGTTTCATAATCATTGTTTAATGACAAATCTAGTAGCTTCATTCAAAAAAGGATTTTCCTTAAAGAGCAATTGGTTACAAACCTTGTTTAGCGAGTGAAAATACTTTGTATCTTACTGAAAGGTAAAATTATGGGAAAAAGACTTTTAATATTAGAAGATGGAACAATTTTTGAAGGACAGGCTTTTGGAGCAGACCTTGATGTAACCGGTGAGATTGTCTTTAATACTGGTATGACAGGTTATCAGGAATCTATCACTGATCAGTCTTATAATGGTCAGATTTTGACATTTACCTATCCGCTTGTTGGCAACTATGGAATTAATCGTGATGATTATGAAAGTATTAAACCCACTTGTAAGGGAGTTGTCGTTTCAGAAAATGCACGTCGGGCTAATAATTGGCGCAAGCAGATGACCTTGGATGAATTTTTGAAATCAAAAAACATTCCAGGTATTTCTGGGATCGATACACGAGCACTGACCAAAATTATTCGTCATCATGGAACAATGAAGGCAACTCTGGCTAATGAGGGTGATTCTATTGAGCATCTACAAGATCAATTACGTGCGACTGTTCTTCCAACAAATAATATTGAACAGGTATCAACTAAAACCGCTTATCCAGCTCCGGGTGTTGGGAAAAATATTGTTTTGGTTGATTTCGGACTGAAACATTCTATCTTACGTGAATTTTCAAAACGTAATTGTAATGTAACTGTTGTTCCTTATAATACGACGGCTCAAGAGATTTTAAATTTAAACCCAGATGGTATCATGCTGTCAAATGGACCGGGAAATCCTCAAGATGTTCCGGAAGCTTTAGAGATGATTCGTGGTGTACAAGGTAAAATTCCAATTTTTGGTATTTGTATGGGGCATCAACTTTTTAGTTTGGCAAATGGTGCCAGTACCTACAAGATGAAATTCGGTCATCGTGGTTTTAATCATGCGGTGCGTGAAATTGCAACAGGACGTATTGATTTTACCAGTCAAAATCATGGTTATGCTGTTTCGCGTGATAATTTACCAGAGGAGCTTATTATTACGCACGAAGAAATTAATGATAAATCAATTGAAGGTGTACGTCATCGATACTACCCCGCTTTCTCTGTTCAGTATCATCCAGATGCTGCGCCAGGGCCACATGACGCTTCTTATCTCTTTGATGAATTTTTAGAATTAATTGATGCTTTTCAATTGGAAAAAGCTAGCAAGTGATATTTAATGTTGTCTAGAGAGACGATTAATGAAAGAAAGGAGAAGGGCAAGTTCTCGTATTTGCTTAACTGAATACGAGCTGTGGACTTTGCAAAAAAGTAAACACATCCTAGACGCGAGCGTCGTCGGACGGTTTCCTATTTTTGCTATGTCTACTTAACGCCCTTAATATCTTATAAATGCCTAAACGTACAGATATTAAAAAAATTATGGTAATTGGTTCTGGTCCAATTATCATTGGACAGGCTGCTGAATTTGATTATGCAGGAACCCAAGCCTGTCTTGCTTTAAAAGAAGAAGGCTATAGTGTTGTTCTGGTCAATTCAAACCCAGCGACAATCATGACAGATAAAGAAATTGCAGATAAGGTCTATATTGAACCTATCACTATTGAATTTGTAACTCGAATTTTAAGAAAAGAACGTCCCGATGCAATACTGCCAACTCTTGGTGGACAGACAGGTCTTAATATGGCGATGGAATTATCAAGAGCTGGGATTCTTGATGAGTTGGGTGTTGAACTTTTAGGAACCAAGCTGTCTGCTATTGATCAGGCTGAAGATCGCGATCTTTTCAAGCAATTGATGGAAGATTTAGAACAGCCTATTCCAGAATCTGATATTGTTAATAGCGTTGACGAAGCTGTTGCATTTGCTGCTAAGATTGGCTATCCAGTCATTGTTCGTCCGGCATTTACTCTTGGCGGCACAGGCGGCGGTATGTGTGCAGATGAGAAAGAACTTCGTGAAATTGCTGAAAATGGTCTCAAACTGTCACCTGTAACGCAATGTCTGATTGAGCGTTCTATTGCTGGCTTTAAGGAAATTGAATATGAAGTTATGAGAGACAGTGCAGATAATGCTCTAGTTGTCTGTAACATGGAAAATTTTGATCCAGTTGGTATTCATACAGGGGATTCTATCGTTTTTGCGCCAACGCAGACACTTTCAGATATCGAAAATCAAATGCTGCGTGATGCTAGTTTAAAAATTATTCGTGCCCTTAAGATTGAAGGTGGTTGTAATGTACAGCTGGCTCTGGATCCGCATAGCTTTAAATACTATGTCATTGAGGTTAATCCACGTGTCTCACGTTCATCAGCTCTAGCTTCTAAAGCAACTGGCTACCCTATCGCTAAATTAGCTGCCAAAATCGCTGTTGGTTTAACTCTGGATGAGATGATTAATCCAGTTACGGGGACAACTTATGCCATGTTTGAACCAGCTTTGGACTATGTAGTGGCTAAGATTCCGCGTTTTCCATTTGATAAATTTGAACATGGTGAACGTCGTCTTGGAACACAGATGAAGGCGACTGGTGAAGTCATGGCTATTGGGCGTAATATTGAAGAAAGTCTTCTCAAAGCTTGCCGTTCCCTTGAAATCGGTGTTTACCATAATGAGATGCCAGAGCTTACCAATGTTAGTGACGACGCTTTGGTAGCCAAAATTGTTAAGGCTCAAGATGATCGTCTTTTCTATCTTTCTGAAGCCATTCGTCGTGGATATTCCATTGAGGAACTGTCGGATTTAACAAAAATTGATCTTTTCTTTCTTGATAAGCTCTTGCATATCTTTGAAATTGAAACAGAATTAGCAGCCAAGGTTGGTGATATTGCTATTCTCAAAGAAGCTAAGCACAATGGTTTTGCTGATCGAAAAATTGCTGATATCTGGCAGATGACAGCAGACGCTGTTCGCAAGCTTCGTCTTGACAACAAGATAATTCCTGTTTATAAGATGGTTGATACTTGTGCGGCTGAATTTGAATCTGCAACACCTTATTTCTACTCGACTTACGAATGGGAAAATGAGTCCATCAAATCAGAAAAAGAATCCGTCATTGTTTTGGGTTCAGGTCCGATTCGTATCGGACAGGGAGTTGAATTTGATTATGCGACAGTTCATTCTGTCAAAGCCATTCAAAACGCAGGTTATGAAGCTATTATTATGAATTCCAATCCTGAGACCGTTTCAACAGATTTTTCAGTTTCTGATAAACTTTATTTTGAACCGCTAACTTTTGAAGATGTTATGAATGTAATTGAGTTGGAGCAACCTAAAGGTGTCATTGTTCAGTTTGGCGGACAAACAGCTATCAACTTGGCAGAACCATTATCGCATGCTGGTGTGACAATTCTGGGTACGCAAGTAGCTGATCTTGACCGTGCAGAAGACCGTGATCTTTTCGAGCAGGCTTTAAAAGATTTAAATATTCCTCAGCCGCCGGGACAAACAGCAACAAATGAAGAAGAGGCGGTCGTTTCGGCTCGTAAAATTGGTTTTCCAGTGCTTGTTCGCCCGTCTTACGTTCTTGGAGGACGTGCTATGGAAATTGTTGAAAATGAAAACGATTTACGCTCTTACATGCGAACAGCTGTAAAGGCCAGTCCTGATCATCCTGTCTTGGTTGATTCTTATTTAGTCGGCAGTGAATGTGAGGTAGATGCCATTTCTGACGGTAAGGACGTTCTTATTCCCGGCATTATGGAACATATTGAGCGTGCCGGTGTCCACTCAGGAGATTCTATGGCTGTCTATCCACCGCAAACTCTTTCAAAAGAAGTTCAGGCAACCATTGCAGATTATACAAAACGCTTGGCTATCGGACTAAACTGTATCGGGATGATGAATATTCAGTTTGTCATCAAAGACGAAACCGTTTATGTTATTGAAGTTAATCCGCGTGCCAGTCGAACAGTACCGTTTTTATCTAAAGTGACAGATATACCAATGGCACAAATTGCTACTAAATTGATTTTAGGAAGCAGTCTGACTGAACTTGGCTATAAGGATGGCCTTTATCCAGAAAGTCAAAATGTTCATGTTAAAGCTCCAGTCTTTTCCTTCACCAAGTTAGCTAAGGTTGACAGTCTTTTAGGACCTGAGATGAAATCTACAGGCGAAGTCATGGGGACTGATTCAACTCTTGAAAAAGCGCTTTATAAAGCTTTTGAAGCATCTTATTTCCACCTTCCTGCTTTTGGTAATGTCATTTTTACCATTGCTGATGATACTAAAGAAGAAGCATTGGCGTTAGCACGTCGCTTCTCAAATATTGGTTACAGTATTTTAGCCACGGAAGGTACCGCTAAATTCTTTGCAGAAAACAATTTAGAAGCAGTCCTTGTTAATAAATTGGGTGAAGATGATAACAATGACATTCCTGCCTATGTTCGATCTGGTAAAGTACAAGCTATTATTAATACAGTTGGCAACAAACGTACCTTTGATGAAGATGGTGCGGCTATTCGCAGCTCTGCCATTGAACATGGTGTACCACTTTTTACTGCGCTTGACACAGCAGATGCCATGGTAAGGGTTCTTGAAAGCCGAGGTTTTATTACACAAGCTATATAATCAGAATAAAAAGATGGAGATATCCATCTTTTTTGATGTAAGTAAGATGACAAACGATCTTGTTTAAATGAGGAGCAGTATAAGCTGATTGCTGATTAATTGACATATAAAAAATACAAGAAAAACTTGACAAAAGAGATAAAAGGCTGTATATTTGTATTATAGCCTTAAGACAATAAGCGTTGTTCTTTATTATTAAAGTTAAAACTTACAATTTTGTAAGTTTTAACTTTAATAATGTAAGGCTCTTGACTTTACTTTGAGGTATGATAAAGAGAAAAATAGGAGGGAGAAGATTTATGCCAAAAAGAAAAGAGAAAATGACCAGAAAGAAGAAAGGCTGGATTATTGGCGGTAGTTTTGCAGCTATTTTGATAGTATTAGGCCTTATTTGGGCTAGATTACAGCAAATAAGCCAAACATCATCAAATAATGTTGGTTATCAAACAGTCAAAGTCAAAGAAGGAACGATTGCCTCTTCAACTTTGCTGTCAGGAACTGTTAAGTCTGAATCGGAACAGTATGTCTATTATGATAGTAACAAGGGAACCAATCCTAAGGTTATGGTGTCTGCAGGAGATCAAGTTACTGCTGGTCAACAATTGGTTCAGTATGATAATAGTACTGCGCAAGCAGCTTATGATCAAGCAGTCAGGAATCTAGATAAGGTTAACCGTCAAATTACAAATTATAAAACTTATGGTACGCTGCCATCACAAGATAGTTCTTATGACAGCGGATCCAACGTAGGAAATTCTAGCAGTAATTCTGGCAGTGGAAATAGCAATTCTTTTAATAGTGGCTATAATATGAATAATACGAATGCGCTGGGAAGTTCAAGTGCCGCTGCTATTACCCCAGTAAACTCTGTATCATCAGATCAGCAGCTGCAAGATTTGTATGATGCACAAGCCAATGCACAAGATGAAGTTAATAAGGCTCAAAAAGCTCTAGATGATACTTCGGTTAATAGTGAGGTGACAGGAACAGTTGCTGAAGTTAATAATGATGTTGATCCCTCTGGTAAAACCAGCAAAGCTCTTGTTCATATTACCAGTGAAGGTAAATTACAAATCCAAGGCACCTTAACTGAATATGACTTGGCTAATATCAAAGTGGGCCAAGAAGTTAGCATTAAATCTAAGGTTTATGGTAATAAGAAATGGTCAGGAAAAATTTCTTATATTTCTAATTATCCTAATCAGGATCAAAGCAGTCAGTCTCAAGCGGCTGATTCATCTGGAAGCGGCTCTTCTTCAAATTCAGCCGCTTATAAC
Organism: Streptococcus mutans; assembly: GCF_006739205.1. Classification (NCBI taxonomy): domain Bacteria; kingdom Bacillati; phylum Bacillota; class Bacilli; order Lactobacillales; family Streptococcaceae; genus Streptococcus; species Streptococcus mutans. The sequence continues at coordinate 1,236,674 of NZ_AP019720.1, read as the reverse complement.
TATAAAGTTGATTTGACAAGTGATATAGGAGACTTAAAACAAGGCTTCACGGTATCTGTAGAGGTAGTCAATGGCAATAAGAGTCTAGTTATTCCTAATTCAGCACTGGTTACAAAAGACAATAAAAACTATGTCTGGGTTTATGATAAAACGAATTCTAAAGTTTTGAAAAAAGAGGTTGCTGTTGGAAATGCTGATGCTAAATCGCAAGAAATTTCATCTGGTCTTGATAAAGGACAAACTATTATTTCTAATCCAGATAAGAATTTAAAAGAAGGCAAGAAGATTGAAAAACCTTCTAGTAAGGCTAATGAAAAGAGGTGAGTGCAGTGAGTGATAGAAAAGAACTCATTCATCTTAAAGGGGTAACAAAAAGTTATCATAATGGAAATCAAGAATTGCAGGTCCTCAAAGGAATTGATTTAACAGTTAATGAAGGAGATTTTCTAGCTATTATGGGGCCGTCTGGTTCGGGAAAGTCAACTTTAATGAATATTATTGGCCTTTTAGATCGCCCTAGTTCAGGAACCTATCATTTATCACAACAAAGTGTTGAAAAATTAAATGATAGCAAATTAGCACATGTTCGCAATCAAAAAATTGGTTTCGTCTTTCAACAATTCTTCCTTCTCTCTAAATTAGATGCTCTGCAAAATGTGGAACTGCCACTCATTTATGCAGGTGTCAGTCCTTCTCAGCGCAAAAAAACAGCCAAAGAGTTTTTAGATAAGGTAGAACTATCTGAACGGATGAAGCATTTGCCTTCAGAGTTATCAGGTGGACAAAAGCAAAGAGTTGCTATTGCTCGTGCCCTAGTCAATAATCCATCTATTATTCTTGCTGATGAACCAACGGGTGCTCTTGACACTAAGACCGGTAATCAAATAATGGAATTATTGACTGAGCTTAATAATGAAGGAAAAACGATTATTATGGTAACGCATGAACCTGAGATTGCTGACTATGCTAAAAGAAAAATTGTCATCCGTGATGGTGAGATTACAGAAGACAGCCAGCAAATGGCTGAATTAGAATAGGGGGAATTTATGGAAAATTGGAAATTTGCTCTTTCTTCTATTCTTAGTCATAAAATGCGTTCCTTTCTGACGATGCTAGGGATTATCATAGGGGTAGCTTCGGTTGTCATGATTATGGCTCTAGGTCAAGGTCTTAAAAAAGGGATTAGTGATCAAGTCAATAAAGAACAAAAAAATTTAAATGTTTATTATAAAACAAAGGCTGAACAAGAAGCAGAAAAGAACCCTTATTATCAAGTTGATGCCTCTGACAGCAGTGCGAAAGCTCCAGATATTCAGGAGGCTTGGGTAGAAAAGATCGCTCAAGATACTAAAGGAGTGTCAGGTTATTATATTACGAATAGTAAAACAGCGACCGTTTCTTATCGGGAAAAGAGCTCTAAAAATGTTAATATAACAGGAATTAACAGGACTTATTTATCCATCAAGAAATTTAAAATAATAGCAGGCCGCTCCTTTACTAGTAACGACTATGATAAATTTGGCCGTATTATTATGTTAGACGCCAATCTAGCAAAAAAGCTCTTTGGAGACAATGAAACTGCTCTCAATAAGGTGATTACTTTATCTAATAAGAGTTATCTGGTTGTCGGTGTTTATGAAGATCCTAATGCTGGAACAGCAACTTATGGAACGACTTCGGGTGGGAATGCCATTATGACTAATACTCAAGTTGCCAGCGAATTTGGTGTGAAAGAAAATGATCAAATTTATTTCCATATTAATGATGTTAGTCAGGCCAATAAAATTGGTAAGGAAACAGGTGCAGCTCTCACCAAGATATCTGGAGCTAAAGATGGTTTATATGAAAACTATAATATGGATAATATTGTAAAGCAAGCTAATCAGATGGCTTCCATGTACACTATTGCCTTTGGTGTTATTGCAGGTATCTCCCTTTTAGTTGGTGGTATTGGTGTTATGAATATTATGCTGGTATCTGTTACTGAGCGTACGCGTGAAATAGGTTTACGAAAGGCTTTAGGTGCTACTCGTATTAAAATTTTGAATCAATTTTTGATTGAATCCATTGTTTTAACTATTTTGGGAGGATTAATTGGTCTTGGAATTGCTTATATGGGAGTAACAGCTATCACTCCAGCTTTAAAAGCTCAGCATATTGTTCCAGCAATTTCTCTGCAGGTTATTCTCATTAGTATTGCTTTCTCTGCTTTTGTTGGGATAGTCTTTGGACTTCTGCCAGCTAATAAGGCAAGTAAATTAAATCCAATTGATGCCTTAAGATATGAGTAAAAAAGAATAGGGAGTCATTGAGATTTACAGATTGAAATCTTCATTCTTGCATGTTACATTATAGCTCAAATGGCGTTTAGATTGTTTTTTCAGTCTAGACGTTATTTTTTGAGGTACTGTTAACTAAAATAATTGTCTGTCAGCTCATAGGAATAAAAAAGCAATTATTCTCTTCTTTCTTAGAGTTGCCAAAATTTGAAAGGTTAAAGCTTGTCGTCTAGTACCTTTATAGTGAGCCGTCTAGTGCTTTTGTTAGGTACTGAAAACATGGTAATATTTAGAATTCAACTTATTTTAACTGTCAAGAAAAAAACTTGACAGACTGATTTTTTATGTTACAATATAGGAGTAGTTCATAGTTTGGCTATGTTCAAATAAAAAAAGAGAAAAGAGACTTATAAAAAATGGCAGTAAAAATCCGTTTGACTCGTATGGGTTCTAAAAAGAAACCTTTCTATCGTATCAACGTTGCAGATTCACGTGCACCACGTGATGGTCGTTTCATCGAAACAGTTGGAACATACAATCCGCTTGTAACTGAAAATCAAGTGACTCTCAAAGAAGATCGTATTCTTGAGTGGCTAGGCAATGGTGCTCAACCATCAGATACTGTTCGTAACATCCTTTCAAAAGCTGGAATTATGCAAAAATTCCACGAAGCTAAATACTCAAAGAAGTAAAGTCTTGCCTATGGATACCATTGAAAATCTGATTATCGCTATTGTGAAACCTTTAATTTCACAACCAGATAATTTTACCATTAAAATTGAAGATACACCTGAGTTTTTGGAGTATCATCTTGACTTAGATTCTAGTGATATTGGCCGAATTATCGGTAAAAAAGGTCGCACCATCACAGCGATAAGATCGATTGTCTATTCGGTTCCAACTCAAGGTAAAAAAGTGAGACTTGTGATTGATGAAAAGTAGTAACGGTAGTTGCTGCTTTTTTCTATAGAATTGTGAATTGTAGGACAAGATGGTAAAATAAAAGCAGTAATTTTTTATTGGAGAAGACATGAAGTATTTTAATGTTGGAAAGATTGTCAATACGCAAGGACTTCGAGGAGAAGTTCGTGTCTTATCTGTGACTGATTTTGCAGACGAACGCTTTAAAAAAGGAAGTCAGCTGGCTCTTTTTGATAAAAAAGATCACTTTGCCATGACTGTTGAGATTGCCAGCCACAGAAAACATAAAAATTTTGATATTGTCAAATTTAAAGGACTCTATCATATCAATGATGTTGAAAAATATCGTGATTTCACCCTCAAAGTTACTGAAGATCATCTGGCAGATTTAGAAGATGGTGAATTCTATTATCATGAAATCATTGGACTTGATGTTTATGAGAATGATATCTTGATTGGACAGGTCAAGGAAATTTTACAACCCGGTGCCAATGATGTTTGGGTTGTTAAACGCAAAGGAAAAAAAGATCTGCTTTTGCCTTACATTCCTTCGGTTATTGTAAAGGTTGATGTACCAAATGGTCGTATTGATGTGACTGTTTTAGAAGGATTGGACGATGAAAATTGATATTTTGACTCTCTTTCCAGAGATGTTTGCTCCTTTGGAACATTCGATTGTTGGTAAGGCACAGACAAAGGGGCTTTTAGAAATTAACTATCATAATTTTCGTGAAAATGCAGAGAAGGCTCGCCATGTAGATGATGAACCTTACGGTGGCGGTCAAGGGATGCTTTTGCGCGCTCAGCCTATTTTTGATACTTTTGATAAAATTGCTGCTAAAAAACCGCGTGTCATACTTTTAGATCCAGCGGGCCAGCAATTTAATCAGGCTTATGCAGAAGATCTGGCTCAAGAAGGTGAACTTATTTTTATCTGCGGTCACTATGAAGGATATGATGAGCGTATTAAAACTTTAGTGACTGATGAGATTTCTTTAGGGGATTTTATTTTAACAGGCGGCGAATTGGCTGCTATGACAATTATTGATGCGACAGTCAGGCTGATTCCAGAAGTTATCGGTAAAGAAGCGAGTCATCAAGATGATAGTTTTTCGTCAGGTCTCTTAGAATATCCTCAGTATACACGTCCTTATGAATATAGGGGAATGAAGGTCCCCGATGTTCTCCTGTCTGGACATCATGAAAATATTCGCTTATGGCGTCTAGAGCAAAGCTTACGTAAGACATGGGAACGTAGGCCTGATCTGCTAGAGAATTATCAGTTTACTCAGGAAGAAAAGCAACTTTTGGAAAAAATAAAGAGTGAGGGATCAAGCTAATCTTACTGTGTACTTTCTAGCTTGTTTCCTGCTCTTTTTTGTTTGCTTGCTTTTAATTGTGCTATAATGGAACTAATTTATTTATGGAGGAAGAAAAATTGACATCTGAAAAAGAGATTTATGATATAACCGTTATCGGTGGCGGACCGGTTGGTCTTTTTACAGCTTTTTATGCTGGTTTGCGTGGTATTTCTGTAAAAGTGATTGAAAGTTTATCTGAGCTTGGTGGTCAACCAGTCATTATATATCCAGAAAAGGTGATTTATGATATCCCAGCCTTTCCTGCTATTACTGGAGCAGATTTGGTAGATAATCTGATTGAACAATTGGAGCGCTTTAAGGATAAAACGACTATTTGTTTAAAAGAAGAAGTTAAAACATTTGAAAAAGAAAATGATATTTTTACTATTACAACAAATAAAGGGAATCATTTTTCGAAAGCCATTATTATTGCTTGTGGAAATGGTGCCTTTGCGCCGCGTCGATTGGGCTTGGATGATGAGGAACGTTATGCAGACCATAATCTCTTTTACAATGTTCACAAACTAGACCAATTTGCTGGTAAAAAGGTTGTTATTTGTGGTGGCGGAGACTCTGCTGTTGACTGGGCTAATGCTCTGGATAAGATTGCTGAAAGTGTCACATTGGTACACCGTCGTGATGCCTTTCGCGCTCATGAACATAGTGTAGAAGTTCTGAAAACTTCTCATGTTAATATCATGACACCTTACGTACCGCTTGAGTTAAAAGGAGAAGGTGATGAAGCAACCAGTCTTGTGATTCAAAAGGTCAAATCAGAAGAAACCAAAGAGTTGTCACTTGATTCGCTTATTGTTAGTTTTGGATTTTCAACCTCCAACAAAAACCTCAAAAGTTGGAATATTGATTATAAGCGTTCAAGTATTAATGTATCTCCTCTTTTTGAAACCAGTCAGACAGGGGTTTTTGCTATTGGAGATGCTGCAGAATATGAAGGCAAAATTGATTTAATTGCAACAGGATTTGGAGAGGCACCAACAGCAGTTAACCAAGCCATCAAATACATTTATCCTGAGCGTGATAATCGTGTCGTTCATTCCACATCATTGATAAAATAAAAGAAAAGACTTTCCTTTCTTTTTGTTAATTTTTGGTAGAATTTGGTAGAATTTGCTTGACAGTTATTATGGGGGAGTATATAATAACATGTGTAAACGATTTCAACAAGGAGGTGACTCTTATTTTAAAATCTGAACGTAAGCAGATTATCATGGAAAAGTTAGCGCAAGAGAATTTTGTAACCTTAGAATTTCTTGTTGGTGTCCTTGATACATCTGAGTCAACCGTTCGCAGAGATTTAGATGAGTTAGCAAGTGAGAAAAAACTTCATCGTGTACATGGGGGAGCTGAGAAAAACCATCCTTTGCAAGAAGAGGAAACCAATCTTCAAAAATCTATCAAAAACGTTCAAGCTAAAAAAGTTATTGTTAAAAGAGCAGCAGAGCTGATTGATAATGGTGATGTGATTTTTGTTGATGCTGGGACAACAACTGCTCTTCTATTGGATCAATTACACGCAGAAGGCTTGACTGTAGTGACGAATTCGATTCATCATGCGGCCAAATTAGTTGAAAAAAATATCAATACGATAATTATTGGTGGTTATGTCAAAAACTCAACAGATGCAAGCATAGGTCAGTTGGCCATTATGCAATTGAGTCAGCTGAATTTTGATAAGGCTTTTGTCGGTATGAATGGTATTGATCATCATTTTTTAACAACGCCTGATACTGAAGAGGCTGCTATCAAAAAGACTGTTATTGACAATGCGCAAGTAACTTATGCTTTGGCAGATGCTTCAAAATTAGGGCAAACATCATTTGTTAAAGTTGATCGGCTAGAAACGGTGACCATTATCACCAACCAATCCGATAATCGGCTGTTAAAGGAAGTAAGAAAAAAGACGAAGGTGATTGAAGTATGATTTATACGGTAACCCTTAATCCTTCTATTGATTTTATCGTTCGTATTGATAGTGTAAAAATCGGCAGTGTCAATCGTATGGATAGTGACGATAAATTTGTTGGAGGTAAAGGGATTAATGTTAGTCGTATTCTTAAGCGTTTAGGACAGGATAATACGGCGACAGGTTTTATTGGCGGTTTTACTGGTAGGTTTGTTGAGGAAGGATTGATTGCTGAAGGAATCAAGACTAACTTTGTCCATGTTAATCAAGATACCAGAATTAATGTCAAAATTAAGGCTGATCAAGAAACTGAAATTAATGGTACAGGCCCTGTCATTACAAAAGAACAAGTTTTAGCTTTAGAGAACATCTTACAGCAACTTTCACAAGACGATACGGTTGTTTTTGCAGGCAGTGCACCGTCCAATTTAGGAAACCAAATTTATGAACGCTTGATCCCGTTGGTGAGACAAACAGGAGCGCAAATTGTTTGCGATTTTGAAGGGCAAACTTTATTGGATGCTCTTGACTATCAACCGCTTTTGGTTAAACCAAATAATCATGAACTTGAAGCTATTTTCAAGGTAAACTTAAACGGTATTACTGATGTTGAAAAGTATGCCCGCCAAATTCTTGCTAAAGGCGCACAAAACGTCATTATTTCAATGGCAGGAGATGGCGCTTTATTAGTAACATCAGATGCGACTTATTTTGCTAAACCGATTAAGGGACAGGTCAGAAATTCTGTCGGTGCTGGTGATTCAATGGTTGCTGGTTTTACTGGTGAATTTGTTAAGTCAGCTAATCCTCTTGAAGCTCTCAAATGGGGAGTGGCTTGCGGTACAGCAACCGCTTTTTCAGATGATTTAGCCAGTATTGATTTTATAAAAGAAACATATGAAAAAGTAGAGGTAGAAAAATTATGAAGATTCAGGACTTACTGAACAAGGATGTCATGTTGCTTGACTTGCAGGCAACAACTAAAGAAGCTGCTATTGATGAGATGGTTTCTAAGTTAGTCGAACAAGGTATCGTTACTGATTTTGATACTTTTAAGGCTGGGATCATGAATCGTGAAGCTCAGACTTCAACTGGCCTTGGTGATGGTATTGCTATGCCTCACAGTAAGAATAAGGCTGTAAAGGAAGCAACGGTTCTTTTTGCCAAATCAAATAAAGGTGTTGATTACGAGGCTCTTGATGGTGAACCTGTTGATCTTTTCTTTATGATTGCGGCTCCTGATGGTGCTAATGATACGCATTTAGCAGCTTTGGCTGAATTATCACAATACCTTTTAAAAGATGGCTTTGCTGATAAGCTGCGTCAGGTAACCAGTCCTGATGACGTTATCAATCTTTTTAATGCAACAGAAGAAGAAAAGAAAGAAGCGGCACCTGTCTCTCCAGTAGCTGATAGTCACGATTTTCTTGTTGCTGTTACAGCCTGTACAACTGGTATTGCTCACACTTATATGGCAGAAGAAGCGCTGAAAAAGCAAGCCGCTGAAATGGGAGTTGGCATCAAGGTTGAAACCAACGGTGCCTCAGGTGTTGGCAATAAATTGACTGCTGATGATATTAAGCGTGCTAAAGGTGTTATTATCGCTGCTGACAAGGCAGTTGAAATGGATCGTTTTAATGGTAAACCTTTGATTTCGCGTCCAGTTGCTGAGGGAATTAAAAAACCTGAAGAATTAATCAATATTATTCTTGATGGTAAAGCTGAAGCCTATGTTGCTGACAACTCTGATCTTAGCAGTGAAGCATCATCAAGTGAAAAAGCTGGTCTTGGAAGTGCCTTCTATAAACACTTGATGAGTGGGGTTTCACAAATGCTTCCATTCGTTATCGGTGGCGGTATCATGATTGCTTTGTCATTCTTGATTGACCAATTCATGGGGGTTCCTAAGTCTTCTCTTAGTCACTTGGGGAATTACCATGAAATTGCAGCTATTTTCAATCAAGTCGGTAATGCTGCTTTTGGCTTTATGATTCCAGTCTTTGCTGCTTATATTGCTTATTCAATTGCTGAAAAGCCAGGTTTGGTAGCTGGTTTTGTAGCTGGCAGTATGGCAACAACAGGTCTTGCTTTCAATAAGGTTGCTTTCTTTGAATTTGGTGAAAAGGCTAGTCAAGCTAGTTTAACTGGTATACCTTCTGGCTTCCTTGGCGCTCTTGCAGGTGGTTTCCTTGCAGGCGGTGTCATTCTTGTCCTCAAGAAAGCCCTTGCCTTTGTACCTCGTTCTCTTGAAGGTATAAAATCCATCCTTCTCTATCCTTTGCTTGGTGTTTTGGTAACTGGTTTCCTCATGCTTTTTGTCAACATTCCAATGGCAGCTATCAATACAGCCTTATATAATTTCCTCGGCAACTTATCAGGTGGTTCAGCAGTTCTTTTAGGACTTATTGTTGGTGGTATGATGGCGATTGATATGGGCGGACCTTTTAATAAAGCAGCCTATGTTTTTGGAACAAGTACTTTAACAGCAGCAGCTCTTGCTAAGGGTGGTTCAGTTGTCATGGCCAGTGTCATGGCTGGTGGTATGGTACCGCCGCTTGCAGTTTTTGTTGCGACTCTTCTTTTTAAAAATAAATTCACTCAAGAAGAACATGATGCTGGTTTAACAAATATTGTTATGGGCCTTTCTTTCATTACTGAAGGTGCCATTCCATTTGGTGCAGGAGACCCAGCACGTGCCATTCCAAGTTTCATTGTTGGTTCAGCGGTTACTGGTGCCTTGGTTGGTTTAAGCGGTATTAAATTAATGGCGCCTCATGGGGGTATCTTTGTTATTGCTTTGACAAGCAATCCTTTGCTTTACCTGCTTTATATTGCTGTTGGAGCAGTGATTGCTGGTATTCTTTTTGGAAGTCTTCGTAAAGTAAGATAATTTTCGTTTAATAACAAGTCATATTGTTAGATTAATATTAATAAAAAAAATTACTCCTCTTATTAGTGGACAGTGACAAGCAATAGTCACTTGAAATGATAAGAGGAGTTTTCTTGTATTCAAAAACATTTCAGGTTCTTTTTGTTATAGATGAAAACTATAACAAATACTACATATATAGCTTAAAACTATACATATACATAAAAACACAAAAACCCTTGAAACATTGATTTAATAAGGATTATCTAGTATTATTTTAATTACAATAAAAAAAGAAGTTATAGTTATAAGATGAATACAGTTTTTATCTTAAGGCTAAGAGGAGGACGAAATGACAAAAGTTTCAAGCTTGGGCTATCCACGTTTAGGAGAAAACCGTGAATGGAAAAAATTAATCGAAGCTTATTGGGCAGGAAAAGTTAGCAAGAATGATTTATTTGCTGGTGCTAAGGAACTGCGTTTAGACTTTTTAAAAAAACAATTGAATGCAGGTCTTGATCTGATTCCAGTGGGGGATTTTTCACTTTATGATCATATTTTGGATTTGTCAGTGCAATTTAATATTATTCCTAAACGCTTTGCTAAAGAGCCAATAGATATCGACTTATATTTTGCTATTGCTCGTGGAAATAAAGAAAATGTTGCTTCTTCAATGAAGAAATGGTTTAACACTAATTATCACTATATTGTTCCCGAATGGTCAAAACAACGACCAAAACTCAATAATAATCGTTTATTGGATCTTTATTTGGAAGCTAGAGAAGTTGTTGGAGATAAGGCTAAGCCTGTTATTACTGGTCCCATTACTTATGTGGCTCTGTCAACAGGCGTTGAAGATTTTACAGCTGCTGTTAAGAGTTTGCTGCCGCTCTACAAGCAAGTTTTTACGGAATTAGTAAAAGCAGGGGCAAGCTATATCCAAGTAGATGAACCTATCTTTGTAACAGATGAAGGTAAAGATTATCTCCAAGCAGCTAAAGCAGTTTATGCTTACTTCGCTAAAGAAGTTCCTGATGCTAAATTTATTTTTCAGACCTATTTTGAAGGTTTGATTGATAGTCAGGTTTTGTCTCAACTTCCAGTAGATGCCTTTGGTCTTGATTTTGTTTATGGTTTGGAGGAAAATCTTGAGGCTATTAAGACGGGTGCTTTTAAAGGCAAAGAAATCTTTGCAGGCGTTATTGATGGACGTAATATCTGGAGTTCTGATTTTGTTAAAACGTCAGCATTGTTAGAGACGATTGAGGAACAATCTGCAGCCCTTACTATTCAGCCTTCTTGTTCACTCTTGCATGTGCCTGTAACAACTAAGAATGAAACAGATTTAGATCCTGTCTTGCGCAATGGATTAGCTTTTGCAGATGAAAAATTAACAGAAGTCAAACGATTGGCTGAACATTTAGATGGTAGAGAAGATCCAGCTTATGATTCACATATTGCACATTTTGATGCTCTTCAGGCTGCTGATTTTAGAAACGTTAAACTTGAAGATCTAAGTCGTGTTGCGACAAAACGCCCTAGCGACTTTGCTAAACGTCGTGATATTCAGCAAGAGAAGCTGCATTTGCCTTTGCTGCCAACGACAACGATTGGCTCTTTCCCACAATCAAGAGAAATCAGACGGACACGTCTGGCTTGGAAGCGTGGTGATATCAGTGATGCAGAGTATAAACAATTTATTCAGGCTGAAATTGAACGCTGGATTCGTATTCAGGAAGATTTGGATCTTGACGTTTTGGTACATGGTGAATTTGAGCGGGTTGACATGGTTGAATTTTTTGGACAAAAATTAGCCGGTTTTACAACAACAAAATTTGGCTGGGTCCAATCTTATGGTTCTCGTGCTGTGAAGCCTCCAATTATTTACGGAGATGTTCAGCATCTTGAACCAATCACCGTTGAAGAAACAGTTTACGCTCAAAGTCTGACTGATCGTCCTGTAAAAGGTATGCTGACAGGTCCAATTACTATCACCAATTGGTCTTTTGAACGAACAGATATTCCACGCGATCAGTTATTTAATCAAATTGGCTTGGCTATTAAAGATGAAATTAAACTATTGGAAAATGCTGGTATTGCTATCATTCAAGTCGATGAAGCGGCTCTTCGTGAAGGTTTGCCGCTGAGAAAAAGCAAGCAAAAAGCCTATTTAGATGATGCAGTCCATGCCTTTCACATTGCAACCTCTTCAGTTAGGGATGAAACACAGATTCATACACACATGTGTTATTCTAAATTTGATGAAATTATTGATGCTATTCGCGCCTTAGATGCTGATGTTATTTCAATTGAAACCAGCCGTAGCCATGGTGATATTATTGAGTCCTTCGAAACAGCTGTTTATCCATTGGGTATTGGTCTTGGTGTCTACGATATTCACTCTCCGCGTGTACCAACTAAAGAAGAAGTGGTGGCTAATATTGAAAGGCCTTTGCGTCAATTATCGCCAACACAATTCTGGGTTAATCCTGATTGTGGTTTAAAAACGCGTCAAGAACCAGAAACCATTGCTGCTTTGAAGGTTTTAGTTGCTGCAACTAAGGAAGTTCGTCAAAAGTTAGGAAACTAAAGGAAGGGGGAGTGACCATGTCCAGATTGCTGGATAAACTAAAGACAGATATTTTAGTGGCTGATGGAGCTATGGGGACTCTTCTCTATGCAGATGGTTTAGAATCCTGCCATGAATATTATAATATCAGTCATCCCGAGCGAATTTTGGCTATTCATCAAGCTTATATTGCAGCTGGAGCAGACATCATTCAGACCAATACTTATGGTGCTAAAAGACATCGTTTAAAAAGTTTTGGTCACGATAAAGAAGTTAAGGCAATCAATCAGGCAGCTGTTCATCTGGCCCGTCAGGCAGCTGGTGACAATACCTTTGTTTTAGGAACAATAGGTGCTTCACATGGCCTTAAACATTGTGAACTGTCCTTGGAAGACATTATTTCTCAGACTGTAGAACAGGTTCGGTTTCTTTTGGAAACGAAGCAAATTGATGGTTTGCTCTTAGAGACTTACTATGATATAGAAGAACTTGAGGCTGCTTTAAAGGCCTTGAGGCCTTTAACAGACTTGCCGATCATTACGAATGTTGCCCTTCATGAACCGGGAATTACTGAAAATGGTCGACCTTTAGTGGAAGCTTTTAGTAACTTGGTAATGTTGGGAGCCGATATCGTTGGTTTGAACTGCCATTTGGGACCTTATCATATGATCCAATCTTTCAAGCAAGTACCACTGTTTGCGCAGAGTTATTTATCAGCTTATCCTAATGCCAGTCTGTTATCTTTTTCCAGTGATGATAATGAGACCCCTTACCACTTTAGCCAGAATGCAGACTATTTTGAGTATTGTGCTAAACTTTTTGTTGAAGAAGGGGTCCGCCTCATTGGTGGCTGTTGCGGAACAACTCCTGAACATATCAAAGCTATAAAACGTGGTATTCGAGGACTTAAACCAATTGAGCGAAAAGTGACGACACCTTTGATTAGTCAAGAAGACTTGATTTATGAAGTGGAGAAAAAAGAAAGTCTGGTTGACAAAGTTAAAAAAGGGATCACCATTATTGCTGAAATTGATCCTCCTAAAACCTTGGCTGTTGACAAATTTGTTGATGGTGTCAAAGCCTTAGACGAAAAAGGTATTGCGGCGATTACCTTAGCAGATAATTCTCTTGCTAGAACGCGTATTTGTAATCTCAGCATGGCGTCAATGCTAAAGGATGAGATTGCAACACCTTTCTTACTTCATTTGTCCTGTCGCGATCATAATATGATTGGACTGCAGTCACGCCTTTTGGGCATGGATCTTTTGGGATTTGATCATATTCTTGCCATCACAGGAGATCCCTCAAAAATTGGAGATTTCCCAGGAGCTACCAGTGTTTATGACGCTACCAGTTTCAAATTGCTGTCTTTGATTAAGCAACTCAATCAGGGTCATGGTTACAGTGGTGCTAGTCTTAAAAAAGCGACCCATTTTACCGTTGCTGCAGCTTTTAACCCTAATGTTAAAAACTTAAGCAGAACAGGAAGGTTAATTGAGAAGAAGGTTGCAGCTGGAGCAGATTATTTTATCACACAGCCTGTTTTTAGCGAAACAGTCATACAAGAGTTAAGTGAAGTTACTAAACCTTATGAACAGCCCTTTTTTGTTGGTATTATGCCGATCACTTCTTATAATAATGCTGTTTTCTTACATAATGAAGTTCCGGGAATCAGTTTATCAGAATCTTTTCTGGCAAAATTAGAAGCGGTTAAGGATGATAAAGAAACCTGTCAGAAAGTAGCTTTAGCTGAAAGTAAAAAATTGATAGACGCAGTTCTGGCTCATTTTAATGGCATTTATCTCATTACTCCTTTTTTACGTTATGATTTGACAGTAGAATTAATTGATTATATTCAGGTAAAGACAGCAACTGTTGCTAAAAAGAGAATTTAGTGTCAAGTCCCATCTAAAATAGACAGTATAAAAAGCGTATTATTTAGTAAGGTATGACTTCCTGAATTCCATAGGAGTCGTACCTTTTAATTTCTCTTGTGATCTGTGGTAGTTATACCAGTTAATGTATTCCCTAATTTGACGGATGAGTGTTCCCTTGTCTTTAGGTGGAAATGGTCTTAAGGACTCACTCTTCAAGTGAGAAAAGAAATTCTCACAGGCTGCATTATCGTAACCATTTCCCTTACCAGAATGAGAAATGGTCACTCCATATTGGTCTAGTTTTCGAAGATATTGTTGATTGGTGTATTGAAATCCTTGTTCAGAATGAAGAATGCAGACCTTAGTTGAATCCCAGAAATCATTAAATACAAGATCTATATTATCAAAAACTAACTTGTTATCATTGAAATCGGATAGCGTATAGTCTAAAATGGAATTGTCATAACAATCTTTTATGACACTCAGTAACATCCTCCCATAGTTGTAGTAAACGTAGCTGACATCCGTTGTTAGTTTCTGGAGAGGGCGTTCTGCTTTAAAGTTTCGGGCAAGCACGTTGTAGTGGACGTGTCTTGCCTTTTCAGTTATCTCTCGTTGAGTACAAGAATGATACCTCTTCTTACGAATAGGTGAGTGATGACCAAGAATACGCATATAGCGTAAAATAGTCTTTGGGTTACGGAAGAGTTGATAACAGATGAAGCGATAACCTTTCTGAGTATCATGGAAGAGGTCTGTAACCTTTTGAGCGAGGTTTGAATCAAACTGCTTATATTCAGGTTTCCCATTGCTTAACCAGAGGTAGGTATGATGACCTTGGGAAACCAAAATAGGAACATAAAGAGGAGACAGGGTAACGATTCTTTAACCGATCAACGACTTGATAAAGATGACCTCTTCTCACTTTCTGAGGAGAGTCCTTAAGGTCTTTAAAATGGTATTTTCCATGTGTAGATAAGCATTCTGCTCTTCTAGTGACATCTCATCTAGATTTCTCGTTTTAGGACGACCAGTGGACTTAGTGCCTCGTAAATCTTGTGTGAGTAGGGCTGGGTTTTCGCGGCATTTCCTTGTCCAAGTTAGTCCCTGATTGTCTGATTTTAACCCATATTTTTTGACAATGGAAGGCATCCCTCCACTCTTCCCACTAAGGTAATCTTTTACGACCTGTAATTTGAATTCTGATGAATACTTAGTGAACTTGCTTCCTTTTTTGGCCATATGAAAAGAACCTCCTTATAAGAACAGTATATAACTTTTTTATACTGTCCATTATAAGTGGTTCTTTTCATAGAGTTCTCTTTTTTTGCTGATTAGAGGTTGCGTCATAATGAAAGAAAAGGAGGGGGAAAATGATTTTTATGGCTATCATGTGTGTTTGTCTCAACTTCTGTTTGGTGGGGCAGTTTGTTTACCAAACTTGTGTCTGCCTAGTACTAAAAAGTAAGCGGAATGGCTCTATTAGTCTAGGAAATCACTTTACAAAATTAGAAATAGTGCTACAATAAATTTGTATCGCAAACGTTTGCAAAACTGTTCCTTTCTAATAAAAAAGACCAATAGTTGTGCAAAACTCATTTGCTTAATTATTTTGGATTTCTTTTCTAAATTTACTGGGGCTTTTTCCAAAATAATTTTTAAAGGCTTTACTAAATGCAAGTGAATCGCTAAAACCAACAGAATTGGATATTTCAGCAATACTTAATTTGGGATTTTCAAGCAAATACTGACTTCTTTTCATTCTGACTTGAAGTATGTACTCTTTTATGGAAAGATTTGTACTTTTTCTAAAAATTTTATAGAGATAACTTCGACTAAGATTCAGCTTTTTAGCAATATCATTAACTCGAAGGGAACTGCCATACTGCGAATGTATTATTTTTTTCACTTGGTTAACATAAGCTTTTGTTGAGCTATTGCTCTCTTCTAAGTGAGATAGAGGAAATTCTTCAATGAGGGCAGCTAAAAGCTTATAAAGTTCACCTACCATTAGTAATTCATTGACAGAGGTTAAGGGGGTGTTGGCAAATTGAATAATGGTCATCATTTGTGAGAAGAGCTTGGAGCTGCGGCCAGAATGACAATAAAAACGTTTAAAAAGGCTTGACTGCTTAAGAATATTCTCGGCTTTTGAACCGCTAAAGCCAATCCAGATATAGCTCCAAGGCATTTGGAGATCTGCTTGATAAAAGGTTGAGATATCTTTGGGGAGAAGGAAGATATCACCTGCTGCTAAGTCAAGGGTGTGTTGATTTATGGTAAGTTTTCCTTTACCTTCAAGGATGAAATGAATGACATAATTGTCTCGAATAGTTGGACCAAAGGAATAGCCTCTATCACATTTTTCTGAACCGTAGTGATCAACGCTTAAATCGAAATTATTAATATCAAATTCATTATAGATATTTAGAATATTCATTTTCTTTACCTTTCTTTAGGAAACATTTTACCATATTTTAGCAACAAACACCTATTTTTTAAAACGGTTACAAAATGTATAATAAGGGTAATATGAAGGGAGAACAAATGGGCATTGTTATTAAAGATAACCTTTTTTATATACACACCAAAGACTCATCATTGATTATTGAAGAAAGAGATGGTGATTTGCTTTTAAAACATCTAGGTAAAAAAATTGAAGCCTATCATTTTTCCAATACTGTTTTTGAAAAGGATCATGCTTTTTCAGCTAATCCAGTGGCGGACAATAGAAATTATAGTTATGATACACAAAGACAAATATTTGGTGTTCATGGTTTTGGTGATTTTAGAGTGCCTTCACTAATCCTTCAACATGATAATAATGATTTAACACGGTTTAAATTTAAGAAGGCTAAAATTATTAAGGGGGGGATCAAGGCAAGAGGTTTGCCTAATCCACATAGCAGTGAGAGTGCTCAAAGCTTGGCTCTTATCTTAGAAGATGATTTGGCAAAACTGCGCATGACTCTGTATTATACGGCTTATGATGATAATGCCACCATTTCAACCTTTGTCAAATTTGAAAATTTATCTGATAAGCCTGTTATTCTTCATCGTGCTTTATCAACAATGTTTGATTTACCTGCCAGCCATTATGATGTGATAACTTTTCAAGGAGCTTATGCTCGCGAGAAGACGCTTCGGCGCCACCAGATTGAACAGGGTCTGTTTAAAATAGGCTCTAATCGAGGAGCTTCAGGACATGCTCAAACCCCTTCCTTAATTTTAACAGAGCATGATAGCAATGAGTTTTATGGAGAGGCTTTGGCTTTACAATTAATCTATAGCGGAAATTTTCAAGCTTTTGTTCAAAAAAATCAATTAAACGAGGTTCGCTTAGGCATCGGAATAAATGATGATAATTTTTCATGGGACCTGCAGGCTAATCAGAGTTTTGAGACACCTGTAGCTTTGATAACCTACACTGATAAGGGATTAACGGATCTGACACAAGAAAGTCATAATTTTATTAAACGTCATATTATTCCTAAGAATTTTGCTAATAAGGAACGTCCTATCCTTATCAATAATTGGGAGGCAACATATTTTGATTTTAATCGGAGTCAATTGCTGGGGCTGGCAGATGAAGCCAGAAAACTTGGCATTGAACTCTTTGTGCTTGACGATGGTTGGTTTGGTCATCGTTTTGATGACAATAGCTCACTTGGTGATTGGTTTGTCAATGAAGAAAAACTTAGTGGTTCCCTTGATAGCTTTATCAAGGAAATTCATGATAGAGGATTACAGTTCGGCCTTTGGTTTGAACCAGAAATGGTATCAGTTGACAGCAAACTTTATAGAGCTCATCCTGATTGGGTCATTCAGGCAGATCAGCGAGAGCATACTTATTCTCGCAATCAATTGGTCTTGAATCTAGCTAATCCCGATGTAGTTGCTTATATCAAAACTGTTCTTGATAAGCTGCTGACAGAAAATACGATTGATTATGTTAAATGGGACTACAATCGCAATATAACCAATATTGGCAATGGCAGAACTTACTTGGAAACGCAAATGCAGTCGCATGCTTATATACTGGGGTTGTATGATATTGTTTCTTACTTAACAACAAAACACGATAAGGTCTTGTTTGAATCCTGTTCAGGAGGTGGCGGTCGCAACGATTTGGGGATGATGTGTTATTTTCCTCAAGTGTGGTCAAGTGATAATACAGATGCTATTGCAAGACTGCCTATACAGTATGGTTCCTCTTATCTTTACCCAACTATTTCTATGGGAGCTCATGTTTCAGCGGTTCCTAACCATCAAATGAACCGTCATACCCCTCTTACAACACGAGGTCATGTTGCTATGATGGGAAATTTAGGTTATGAATTGGACTTAGCAATCTTAACCAAAAATGAAAAAAAGGCTGTTGCCAATCAGATTAAACATTATAAAAAGATAAGGTCTGTTGTACAATTTGGCAAGCTTTACCGTCTAATTAATCCCGAAGTTGGAATTAATGAGGTAGCAGTGCAATATACCTATGACAATCAGGTACTGGTTACCTATGTCCGTATTCAATCAACCATAGAGATGATGGAAACAACTGTAAAGTTGAGAGGACTAGATGCAGATGCCATTTATGTTCTTATAGAAACTGGACAAGTCTTTTCAGGTGCGGAGTTAATGTATGCGGGATTGACCATTGATATGCCGCAAGGTGATTATTTGAGTAAACAATACTATTTTATTAAAAAGTAGAAGGAGACACTTATGAAATGGTATAAAAAAATTGGATTACTAGGTATTGTCGGTCTGACGAGCGTCTTACTAGCTGCATGCAACAAAAGTAAGGCTTCGCAGTCAAAGGAGGATAAAGTAACAATTGAGTATTTTAACCAAAAAAAAGAAATGGACGCTACCTTGAAAAAGATAATTAAGGACTTTGAAAGGGAAAATCCTAAAATTCATGTCAAGATGACTAGTGTTCCAGATGCTGGTACAGTCCTCAAAACGCGTGTCTTATCAGGAGATGTGCCCGATGTTATCAATATTTATCCTCAAAATATGGACTTCCAAGAATGGTCCAAAGCAGGTTATTTTTATAATATGACGGGTAAAGCCTATCTTAACCATTTAAAGAATCATTATGCTAACGAATATAAAGTTAATCAAAAGGTTTACAGCGTCCCGTTAACAGCTAATGTTTCAGGAATTTATTATAACAAGACCAAATTTAAAGAATTAGGTTTGAAGGTTCCTGAAACTTGGGATGAGTTTGTTAAATTGGTTGAAGAAATCAAAGCAAAAAAGGAAACACCGTTTGCTTTAGCGGGAACAGAAGGTTGGACCTTGAATGGTTATCATCAGTTATCCTTGATTTCAGTCACTGGCAGTGCTAATGCCGCTAATAAATACCTTCGCTTTTCCCAACCAAATTCGATTAAAACCAGTGATAAAATTTTAAAAGAAGATATGGTTCGGCTCAATCTTTTAGCAGATGATGGCAATCAGCAGAAAAATTGGAAGGGAGCTTCTTATAATGATGCTCTTGTGGCATTTGCTAATGAAAAAGCTCTTATGACACCTAATGGTTCGTGGGCCTTGCCAGCTATTAAACAACAAGATCCCAAATTTGAAATTGGAACCTTTGCTTTTCCGGGCAAAAAAACTGGAAATGGCATAACAGTTGGAGCCGGAGATTTAGCTCTATCAATTTCAGCTAAAACAAAACATCTTAAAGAAGCTGAAAAATTTGTTAAATACATGACGACTGCTAGGGCGATGCAGAAATATTATGATGTTGATGGTTCACCAGTAGCAGTAAAAGGAGTCAGAGAAGATAAGAATTCACCTTTGCAACCTTTAACTAAATTAGCTTTTACTGATAAACACTATGTGTGGTTAGGTCAGCATTGGAATAGTGAAGATGATTTCTTTACAGCCACAACCAATTATCTAATGACAAAAAATGCTAAAGGTTTAGCTGATGGGCTTAACGCTTTCTTTAATCCAATGAAAGCAGACGTTGATTAGGAGGGATAAGGGATGACTATCAGAAAAGTTTTAAATAAATACTGGGGTTGGACATTTTTAATCGTACCGCTCATTTTACAAGTTGTATTCTTTTATTTTCCTATGTTTCAGGGTGCTTTTTATAGCTTTACTAATTGGACAGGTCTGACCTATAATTTTGATTTTGTTGGTATTAATAATTATAAGATTTTGATGACTGATGGGAAATTTATGAAGGCTATTGGTTTTACTTTGGTTTTGACTCTGGCCTTGATTGTCGGTGAAATTGTCCTTGGTATTATCATTGCACGTGCGCTTAATGCTAAGATCAAAGGAAAAACTTTTTTCAGAGCCTGGTTCTTCTTTCCAGCTGTTTTATCTGGTTTGACAGTTTCTTTGATTTTTAAACAGGTTTTCAATTATGGTTTGCCAGCAGTTGGCAGTGCTTTGGGAATTAAATTTTTAGAAACAAGTATGTTGGGAACAGCGAACGGGGCGGTTATTGCTTCAATCTTTGTTCTTTTGTGGCAAGGTGTTGCTATGCCTATTATTCTTTTCCTTTCAGGATTACAGAGTATTCCATCAGAGATTGTCGAAGCAGCAGCTATTGATGGTGCTGACAGTAAACAGACATTTTGGTCAGTCGAGTTGCCCTACTTACTGCCAAGTATTTCCATGGTTTTCATCATGGCTTTAAAAGCTGGTCTTACGGCCTTTGATCAAATCTTTGCCTTAACAGGTGGCGGTCCAAATAATTCAACAACATCATTAGGCCTTTTGGTTTATAACTATGCCTTTAAGAGTAATCAGTATGGTTATGCTAATGCTATTGCTTTGATTTTATTCATTATCATTGGAATTGTTTCTGTGCTGCAAATTAAACTCTCTAAGAAGTTTGAAGTTTAGAGGAGACTGATGCTATGAAAAAAGAAGAAAAAATAAATTATTTTTGGAAATATGTACTTTTGACTGTTGGTGGCATCCTGATTTTGATCCCACTGATGGTTACTGTCTTTAGCTCTTTTAAGAAAACTAAGGATATTATGAATCATTTTTTTGCCTTTCCAAATCCTATCACCTTGGATAATTACAAACGTTTGTTAGCTGATGGTGTTGGCGGCTATTTTTGGAATTCAACGGTGATTACTGTTTTATCCGTTTTGGTGGTCATGCTCTTTATCCCTGCAGCGGCTTATTCCATTGCGCGTAACATGTCTAGAAGAAAAGCTTTCAATATCATGTATAGCCTGTTGATTCTGGGAATTTTCGTTCCTTTCCAGGTTATCATGATTCCTATTACGGTTATGATGAGTAAATTAGGCTTGGCTAATATGTGGGGATTAATTATTCTGTATTTAACTTATGCTATTCCACAGACACTCTTCCTTTACGTGGGTTATATCAAACTAAGTGTACCTGATAGTTTAGATGAAGCAGCTGAAATTGATGGTGCGGATAAATTGACAACTTATCGTAAAATCATTTTCCCTATGTTAAAACCAATGCACGCAACAACTCTGATTATTAATGCACTTTGGTTCTGGAACGACTTTATGTTGCCATTGCTGATTCTTAATAAGGATTCAAGTATGTGGACGCTTCCTCTTTTCCAATACAATTATAGCGGACAATATTTCAATGATTACGGTCCTAGTTTTGCTTCTTACATTGTTGGTATTATTACCATTACAATTGTTTATCTTATTTTCCAAAAACACATTATTGCTGGTATGAGCAATGGAGCTGTGAAGTGAGAGCTATAGATAATGACCGCTTAAGCAGCTCTTCATTAACTAACGCCAGCCGCTATGGCGGTCTGCCTAAGTTCCCACTAGCTCGCCACCTGCAATAAGAACGATTACTTCTGGCTCGCGTCGTAGGAGCTAAAGATGTGGCTGTTATTTTTAGGTTGAACTGGTATAAACCAAAATTAATTAGAGGAGATAAAATGCCAATTACAAATAAAACAATGTTGATTACTTACGCAGACAGTTTGGGTAAAAATTTGAAAGAATTGAATGAAAATATTGAGAATTATTTTGGAGATGCTGTTGGCGGTGTCCATTTGCTGCCATTCTTTCCTTCCACAGGTGATCGTGGCTTTGCACCGATTGATTACCATGAAGTTGACTCTGCTTTTGGCGATTGGGATGATGTCAAACGCTTGGGTGAAAAATATTACCTCATGTTTGATTTCATGATTAATCATATTTCGCGTCAGTCTAAATATTATAAAGATTACCAAGAAAAGCATGAAGCAAGTGCTTATAAAGATCTATTTTTAAATTGGGATAAATTTTGGCCTAAAAATCGCCCGACACAAGAAGATGTAGACCTGATTTATAAGCGTAAGGATCGAGCACCTAAGCAGGAAATCCAATTTGCAGATGGCAGTGTTGAACATCTCTGGAACACTTTTGGGGAGGAACAGATTGATCTTGACGTGACTAAAGAAGTGACTATGGATTTTATTCGCTCTACCATTGAAAATTTAGCAGCCAACGGCTGTGATCTCATTCGTTTGGATGCCTTTGCTTATGCTGTTAAAAAGCTAGATACGAATGATTTCTTTGTTGAACCTGAAATCTGGACTCTGCTAGATAAAGTTCGTGATATAGCTGCTGTATCGGGTGCGGAAATCTTGCCGGAAATTCATGAACACTATACTATTCAATTTAAAATTGCAGACCATGATTACTATGTTTATGATTTTGCCCTGCCTATGGTGACGCTCTACAGCCTATATTCGGGCAAGGTTGACCGTCTTGCCAAATGGCTGAAAATGAGTCCGATGAAACAGTTCACCACCCTTGATACACATGACGGTATTGGTGTGGTTGATGTTAAGGATATCCTGACTGACGAAGAAATTACCTATACTTCTAATGAGCTTTATAAGGTCGGTGCCAATGTCAATCGTAAGTATTCAACTGCCGAATATAATAACTTGGATATCTATCAAATTAATTCAACTTACTATTCAGCACTTGGTGATGATGATCAAAAATACTTTTTGGCCCGCTTGATACAAGCTTTTGCTCCAGGTATTCCACAGGTTTATTACGTTGGCTTTTTAGCTGGCAAGAATGATCTTGAATTACTGGAAAGCACTAAAGAAGGCCGCAATATCAACCGTCATTATTATAGTAGTGAAGAAATTGCTAAGGAAGTGAAGCGACCAGTTGTCAAGGCACTTTTAAATCTCTTTACTTACCGCAATCAGTCAGCAGCTTTTGATTTGGATGGCCGTATTGAAGTGGAAACGCCAAATGAAGCGACCATTGTCATAGAACGTCAAAATAAAGATGGCAGTCATATCGCAAAAGCAGAGATTAATCTCCAAGATATGACATACAGAGTAACAGAAAATGATCAAACAATAAGCTTTGAATAATTAGGAGAGAGACTATGGTTGAACTAAATTTAAATCACATTTATAAAAAATACCCTAACAGCAGTCATTACTCTGTTGAAGATTTTGACTTGGATATCAAGAACAAAGAATTCATCGTTTTTGTTGGTCCTTCAGGCTGCGGAAAATCAACAACCCTTCGGATGGTTGCTGGTTTGGAGGATATTACCAAGGGCGAACTTAAAATTGACGGTGAAGTGGTCAATGATAAGGCCCCCAAAGATCGCGATATTGCTATGGTTTTCCAAAACTATGCGCTTTATCCTCATATGAGCGTTTATGATAATATGGCTTTTGGACTTAAACTACGTCACTATTCCAAAGAAGCTATTGATAAGCGTGTCAAGGAAGCTGCACAAATTCTTGGTCTGACCGAATTTTTAGAACGTAAACCAGCTGATTTATCCGGAGGTCAACGTCAGCGTGTGGCTATGGGTCGGGCAATTGTTCGTGATGCCAAGGTCTTTTTGATGGATGAGCCCCTGTCCAATTTAGATGCCAAGTTGCGGGTATCTATGCGGGCAGAGATTGCGAAAATTCATCGTCGTATCGGTGCAACGACCATTTATGTTACCCATGACCAAACGGAAGCCATGACCTTAGCTGACCGTATTGTTATTATGAGTTCAACAAAAAATGAGGATGGTTCAGGTACAATTGGCCGCGTGGAACAGGTAGGAACGCCTCAGGAACTTTATAACCGGCCTGCTAATAAATTCGTTGCTGGTTTTATCGGCAGTCCGGCCATGAACTTCTTTGATGTTACTATCAAAGATGGGCAGCTGGTCGGTAAGGATGGCTTAACGATTGCTGTTACAGAAGGGCAGCTTAAAATGCTTGAGTCTAAAGGTTTTAAGAATAAGAACTTAATTTTTGGTATTCGTCCGGAGGATATTTCCAGCAGTCTTTTAGTTCAGGAAACTTATCCAGATGCTACAGTTGATGCAGAAGTGGTTGTCTCAGAATTGCTTGGCAGTGAAACCATGCTTTATCTTAAACTTGGGCAAACAGAATTTGCAGCACGTGTCGATGCTAGAGATTTCCATGAACCGGGTGAAAAGGTCTCTCTCACCTTTAATGTTGCCAAGGGTCACTTCTTTGACGCAGAAACGGAAGCAGCCATTCGATAAAAAACGGCTTAAATTGTTTTAGATTTTCTCAGTCTCTTTATTAGAACTAAAGAGACTAACATGTCATAATAAATTAAAGGTGGTGATGAGATGCAAAAACATTGGTGGCACAAGGCAACTGTTTATCAAATTTATCCAAAATCTTTTATGGATACAAATGGTGATGGAATTGGTGATCTCAAAGGCATTACGAGTAAATTGGATTATTTGCAAAAGTTAGGGGTTATGGCTATTTGGCTATCTCCAGTTTATGATAGCCCCATGGATGACAATGGCTATGACATTGCGAACTATGAAGCAATTGCGGATATTTTTGGCAATATGGCTGATATGGATAATTTGCTGACGCAGGCAAAAATGCGCGGCATAAAAATCATTATGGATCTAGTGGTTAATCATACCTCAGATGAACACGCTTGGTTTATTGAAGCACGTGAGCATCCAGACAGTTCTGAACGCGATTATTATATTTGGTGTGACCAGCCAAATGATTTGGAATCTATTTTCGGTGGTTCTGCTTGGCAGTATGATGATAAGTCCGATCAATATTATTTGCATTTTTTTAGTAAGAAGCAGCCAGATCTAAACTGGGAAAACGCAAACTTACGTCAGAAAATTTATGATATGATGAATTTCTGGATTGATAAAGGTATTGGTGGCTTTCGGATGGACGTCATTGATATGATTGGGAAAATTCCTGCTCAGCATATTGTCAGTAACGGACCAAAATTGCATGCTTATCTTAAGGAGATGAATGCCGCTAGTTTTGGTCAACATGATCTGCTGACTGTGGGGGAAACTTGGGGAGCAACGCCTGAGATTGCGAAGCAATATTCAAATCCAGTCAATCACGAACTCTCTATGGTTTTTCAATTTGAACATATTGGTCTTCAGCATAAACCAGAAGCTCCTAAATGGGATTATGTGAAGGAACTTAATGTTCCTGCTTTAAAAACAATCTTTAATAAATGGCAGACTGAGTTGGAATTAGGACAGGGGTGGAATTCGTTATTCTGGAATAACCATGACCTGCCTCGTGTTTTATCAATCTGGGGAAATACGGGCAAATATCGTGAGAAGTCTGCTAAAGCACTGGCTATTCTTCTTCACCTTATGCGTGGGACACCTTATATTTATCAAGGTGAAGAGATTGGGATGACCAACTATCCTTTTAAAGATTTAAATGAACTTGATGATATTGAATCCCTTAATTATGCTAAGGAAGCTTTTACAAATGGTAAGTCTATGGAAACTATCATGGACAGTATTCGTATGATTGGCCGTGATAATGCCAGAACACCTATGCAATGGGATGCTTCTCAAAATGCCGGATTTTCAACAGCGGATAAAACATGGCTGCCAGTTAATCCAAACTATAAAGACATAAATGTTCAAGCAGCTCTGAAAAATTCCAATTCTATCTTTTACACCTATCAACAACTCATTCAGCTTCGAAAAGAAAATGATTGGCTAGTAGATGCCGATTTTGAATTGCTCCCTACAGCGGACAAAGTATTTGCCTATTTACGAAAGGTAAGAGAAGAAAGGTATCTTATAGTGGTCAATGTTTCAGATCAGGAAGAAGTTCTAGAGATTGATGTTGACAAACAAGAAACTCTCATTAGCAATACAAATGAAAGCGCTGCTCTTGCCAATCACAAACTCCAGCCTTGGGATGCTTTTTGTATTAAGATAAACTAGGATAAAATAAGAAAACAACAGACGATACCACTTAAAAAGTGACGGCCTGTTGTTTTTTAATGTTTGTATCAAGTAATAAAGCGATTCTGATTGACTATTTGACAGTTTGACATTGTTGATACTGTCAAATGATTTTATTTGAATCAATGTGTCTTGTTTCCTAAATGCTGCTTTCTCTTAATGTCAGCTGAGTGGCCAATCTGGTCATGCTTGGAATAATATGAGGGTTAAGGATTTGTCTGTTGAGGATATCAACAGCAGTACGGCCCATTTCTTTGGTAAAGACAGTAATGCTGGAGAGTGCTGGGAAGACCTGTTTAGTCAAGGCTGTATCGTTAAAAGAAATCAAACTGACACGATTGGGGACAGGAATGTTTGCTTCTTGCAAAGCACGAAGCGCTCCAATGGCTAAGCTATCATTAGCAATAAAAAATGCTTGTGGTAAGTTTTCCTTGAGTTCTTTGATGGCCTTTTTTATCAAATGATAACCAGTCTGTGCTGAAAAGTCCCCAATGAAGATATAGTTTGGATTGTAGATGTCTTGTTCATAGGCATAATTTCGAAAGGTACGAAACCGTTGATCAATGAGCAGTTCTCTGCCATCTGTCGTTTTTTCTTCGCCAGCAATCATACCAATTTTGGTTAAGCCATGATCTAAAAAATAATCTAAAACTTTAACAACAGCATTGTCAAAGTCAGTCATTACGCAAGGATACCCAGCGTTGAGAGTGTCACTGTCAACAAAAACCAGTTTATCGGATAATTTTTTCAGCTCTGCAATTTGATAAGTACTGAATTTACCGATGGCAATGAGACCGACGACATCTGCAGACACTTTACTGATATCGTTATCAAAATAACGGACAATATCATAATCTAATTCCTGAGCACGCTTTTCAATACCGATACGAATAGAATAGTAATAAAGATCGTTGAGTTCTTCCTGCTGACTGTACCATTGCACGATAGCAATTTTTTGTCTGACCTGAGGAGAATTAGTGGTTTTTAAATGCTTCTGATAACCAAGCTCATCAGCAACCGTTAAAATACGATGCTTAGTCTTTTGACTGACAGATAAGGTTTCATCTTTGTTCAATACTCTGGAAACCGTTGCCTGAGAAACTTTTGCTAATTTTGCAATGTCTTTTAATGTAGCCATTATCATCCTTCCTTCTCATTTCAGTATAACAAAAGTAAAGGAAAAAGAAAATAAATTTAGTAAAATTTTAGTAAAAATATTGACCTCAGATTTCTAAGATTATAAAATAGATTTGTAAAATCAGAAGTTAGAAAGGATTCTTATGAAAAAACAAGAATTAAACCAAGCCTTTACTCACGTTTTTGGAAGAGAAGCAGACGCTACTTTTTTCTCACCGGGACGTATCAATCTTATTGGAGAGCATACCGATTATAATGGCGGTCGTGTCTTTCCCGCAGCAATCACCTTGGGAACATACGGTGCAGCTCGTAAACGTGATGATAAATTACTCCGCTTTTACTCCGCTAACTTTGAAGAACTTGGTATTATTGAAATCAGTCTTGATCATCTTATATTTGATAAGAAGGATAGTTGGACGAATTATCCTAAAGGCGTCATCAAATACTTGCAAGAAGCAGGGCACTCGATTGACAATGGTATGGATGTCTATGTTTTTGGAAATATTCCAAATGGTTCTGGGCTATCTTCATCTTCATCTCTTGAATTGTTGATTGGGATTATGGCTGAAGAGTTGTTTGATCTTAAACTTGATCGTCTTGATTTAGTAAAAATTGGGAAAAGAACTGAAAATGACTTTATCGGTGTTAATTCAGGAATCATGGATCAATTTGCTATTGGTATGGGAGCTGAAAAGAAGGCTATTTATCTTGATACGAAGACTTTGGAATATGATCTTGTACCGCTTGACCTTGGTGACAATGTTATTGTTATTATGAATACCAACAAACGCCGTGAGTTGGCTGACTCGAAATATAATGAGCGCCGTACGGAATGTGAAAAAGCAGTCGAAGAATTGAATGTTCTTCTTGACATCAAGTCTCTTGGTGAATTGGATGAAGAAACTTTTGACGAATATGCTTATCTCATCAAGGATGCTAAGCGTATCAAACGCGCTCGCCATGCAGTTTCTGAAAATCAAAGAACTCTGAAAGCTAAGAAAGCCCTTGCAGCTGGTGATTTGGAGAAATTTGGACGATTGATCAATGCCTCGCATGTTTCTCTGGAACATGACTATGAAGTAACAGGGATTGAACTTGACACGCTGGCTCATACCGCTTGGGAACAAGAAGGTGTTCTGGGCGCTCGTATGACAGGAGCTGGTTTTGGCGGCTGCGGCATTGCTATTGTTGCCAAAGATAAGGTTGCAGCCTTAAAAGAAAATGTCGGTCGCATTTACACTGAAACAGTAGGTTACGCGCCAGCCTTTTATATCGCAGAAATCGCAGGCGGCAGTCGTGTTCTCTCAAGGAAATAAAACGATGACAGCATTACTAGATACTTTTGTTAGTAAAATTATTGAAAATAGTGACTATGCTGAATTGGATGCTACCTACCTTAGCAATCGTATTCTTGCTTTGGTTGGTGAAGATAATGCTCAGCAGGATACAAACCAAAGCAACCTCATTGCTCTTAAGGATGAATTGGTTGATTTGGCTGTTGTGAACAGTAAAGTTGGCGACTTAGCTGAAGAGAAAGATTGCTTGGGAGCGGAGTTAATGAACTTCATCACGCCAATTCCAAGTCAGGTCAATCAAGCTTTCTGGGATACTTATGCAAAATCTCCTCAGAAAGCTATCAAAGATTTCTATGAACTCAGTAAGCGTAAC
The DNA here is from genome assembly GCF_006739205.1 of Streptococcus mutans. NCBI lineage: Bacteria > Bacillati > Bacillota > Bacilli > Lactobacillales > Streptococcaceae > Streptococcus > Streptococcus mutans. The sequence goes on along the minus strand of NZ_AP019720.1, from coordinate 1,207,841 downwards.
AACTATATTAAAGTGACCGCTATTGCTAAAAATATTGCTTTCACAACGTCATCAGTTTATGGAGATATTGACATTACTATCAATTTGTCAAAACCTGAAAAGGATCCTAAAGCTATTGCAGCGGCTAAGTTAGCTAAGACTTCCAATTATCCCAAGTGCCAACTTTGCATGGAAAATGAAGGCTATCAGGGTAGGATTAATTATCCTGCTCGTGCCAACCATCGCATTATCCGTATGAATTTGGGTAATGAGAAATGGGGTTTCCAGTATTCTCCTTACGCTTATTTCAACGAGCACTGCATTTTTCTCAACACTGAGCATGTACCTATGGTGATTAGCCAGAACACTTTTAGACAGCTCCTTGACATTGTAGACATCTTCCCGGGTTATTTTGCGGGTTCTAACTCAGATTTGCCTATTGTCGGTGGCTCTATCTTAAGTCACAATCATTATCAAGGCGGCCGTCACATTTTTCCTATGGAAATAGCAGAGTTGGATAGCGTGTTTCATTTCAAAGACTTTCCAGATGTGACAGCAGGTATTGTCAAGTGGCCTATGTCAGTTATCAGACTGCGTGGAGCAAACAAGTATAGCTTGGTGGAATTGGCTGAAATCATTCGTCTGGCTTGGCGTAACTATTCTGATGATACGATGAACATTCTTGCATTTACAGGTGATACACCGCATCACACTGTGACACCGATTGCTCGAAAACGCGATGGACAATTTGAGCTGGATATTGTTTTACGTGACAATCATACGACAGCAGAGTATCCTGACGGAGTTTATCATCCTCATGTTGATGTGCAGCATATTAAGAAAGAAAATATCGGGCTGATTGAGGTTATGGGCTTAGCCATTTTACCGCCAAGACTGAAAAAAGAGCTGGCAGAAGTTGAAAAATACGTGTTAAACCAGTATAATGAAATGGCCGATTACCACAAAGACTGGGCTGATGCCATTAAGGCTAGTCATCCAGAAACGAGTTCAGAAACCGTTTCAGAAGTTGTCAAACAAGCTGTTGGGAGAACCTTTGTCCGTGTCTTGGAAGACGCAGGTGTCTACAAACGTAATAGACAGGGGCAAGCAGCTTTCATGCGGTTTGTAGAGAGTATTGGAGTGAAGTAAAAAAGAAAGGAAGGGTTGGTTCTAGCTTTGTTGGTTAGAATTGAACCCGCCCTAGCGACTGTGCAGAAAAGACAACCTTTTTTAGATGCAGGTGTCTGCGTCAAGTTTCCTTTTTTGCTCTGTCGTTTACGGGCTTGGTATCTTAATTATGGCTATTTTAGTTTTAGGTGGAGCTGGTTATATTGGTTCACACATGGTTGACCGTCTTATTGAAAAAGGTGAGGAAGAGGTTGTTGTCGTTGATAGTTTGGTGACGGGTCACCGTGCAGCAGTACACCCAGCTGCTAAGTTTTATCAAGGTGATTTAGCAGATCGAGAGTTTATGAGTATGGTTTTTAGAGAAAATCCTGATGTGGATGCCGTTATTCACTTTGCAGCTTATTCTTTGGTTGCAGAGTCCATGAAAAAGCCCCTCAAGTATTTTGACAACAACACCGCAGGCATGATTAAACTCTTGGAAGTCATGAGTGAATTTGGTGTCAAATATATCGTCTTTTCATCAACAGCAGCAACCTATGGTATTCCTGATGAAATTCCAATCAAGGAAACAACACCGCAGCGTCCGATTAATCCATACGGTGAGAGTAAACTCATGATGGAAACCATTATGAAATGGTCTGACCGGGCCTACGGTATCAAGTTTGTGCCACTTCGCTATTTCAATGTGGCTGGTGCAAAACCAGATGGCTCAATCGGTGAAGATCACAGTCCTGAAACACATCTACTGCCAATCATTTTGCAGGTTGCTCAAGGCGTGCGTGAGAAAATCATGATTTTTGGTGATGATTATAACACGCCAGATGGTACCAATGTGCGCGATTATGTACACCCTTTTGATTTGGCGGATGCTCACCTGCTTGCTCTTAACTATCTGCGCCAAGGCAATCCATCAACGGCCTTTAACTTGGGATCATCAACAGGATTTTCAAATCTTCAAATTTTAGAAGCCGCTCGTAAAGTTACGGGACAGAAAATCCCTGCAGAAAAAGCAGCTCGCCGTTCGGGAGATCCAGATACTTTGATTGCATCTTCAGAAAAAGCACGTGAGGTGCTTGGCTGGAAACCGCAATTTGATGACATTGAAAAAATCATTGCCTCCGCTTGGGCATGGCATTCCAGCCATCCAAAGGGTTATGATGACAGAGACTGAGTTTTAATGACAGAGTTTCATTTGAAAAAGCAGTAGAATAGTTAGAAACAAGCTTATAAATAGTGGATCTTGGAATTTGCAGTTTTTAATTGAAATGGCTAAAACATATATGAACAGCTGTAATTTAAGGAAATCTAATTTCTAAAAACTTTGCCTATGGAAAATCTCTAGCTAGACTTTATTTATTCTGAATACTTATTTTTTATGAAATTAAAGCAAAAATGAGGTATAATAGAGAGTACCTAGAGGAATAGGAGGGTATTTTGTGGGAGAAAGAAAATTTAGCATGCGATTTCTTGTCTTTCTCATCGCATTTTTTGCTGCTTTCTATAAATTTATCGAGACTGAACGGATTGATTCAAATACAGTTGCTGTAAACCCTGATTCGCTCATTTTAAAGCGATTTTTAAAAACAAATCAATTAAATGGGATCATGATTGTGACGGGGCCAGATGGTAAGGCTCAAGTATTTTCAAATCAAAGCAAGGTAGATGGCAGTCCTGTTTCAATTAAGGATTATTTTCCTCTTGCTTCTTTACAAAAATTGATAACAGGGGTGGCTATCCAACAATTAATTGATAAAGGAAAACTGTCTTTAAACACACCTTTAAGCAAATATTATCCTCAAATTGAAAATAGTGAAAATATCACGATACAAAATTTACTTACCCACACAAGCGGTTTGGCAGATCGAAAAGAAGTTCCTCAGCAAGTGCTGACAACTCAAGAGCAGCAATTGGATTTTTCATTGACCAATTATCGCGTAACTTATCGAAAGAAATGGAAGTATGCTAACATTAATTATGCTTTGCTAGCTGGCATTATCAGTCAAATTAGCGGTCAAAATTATGCGACTTATGTTCGTCAACACTTCTTAACAGCTGGTAAGGGTTGGCATTTTAAAAAGTACATTCAAATAAAAGATAAGTCCAAGTTAGCTGCCTTGTCAGTGATGGATCAAAGTACGACTTGGGATAAGCTGTCAAAAGAAGTGACATCTACCTTTGGAGCTGGTGATTATGCTTCTAGGCCAGTGGATTATTGGAAATTTATGATGGCTTTTATTAATGACCAATTTGTTCCTGTCAGCGAATACCAACGTTCTATGAAAATGACTTCTAAGAGCTATTATGGCGGCCTCTATATCAGCCAAAAGATGCTGCATGCAAATGGTGGCGGCTTTGATACTTACTCTTGTTTTGCTTATTCAAATCCTAAAACCAAACAGGTCATGGTTTTGTTTATCACAAACGGTAAGTATAAACGGGTCAAATCCTTAGCAGCTAAAGCCTTTAAACTATATGCAGATTCGTATGCGCTGAGGAAAAATGAAACGTCAAAATAAAAAGACAAGGGACAGTACCATTTAAAAAGCGGTACTGTTTTTATTTGTTTTTCATTGCTATTATTTTCCTATCACTTACCATCAGGAAATCTAAAATGCCCTTTTTTTAATTTAGAGACAGTCACTTTTTCTCTTACAAGCTTAGAAATGCTATAATAACTATAAATGATTCAATCAAAAAACGAATAAGTTCTAAAACCCATGAAAGATTTGTGCTTTAAGAAGGTACATAGAGATAAGATGAAAAATTATGCAGAGTTTTATGAGAAACTGACAAAGCCAATCAAAACAAGAAGTAAATGGCTTTATTTTGTAAAAGCAGTCAATTCTTTAATAACCAGAATAATGCCCTTTATTTATCTGATACTTTTACTTTACCTTTTTTGGACTCGAAAGAATGGGATGGCTTTAATACCTTTTGTTTTCATTCCGGGAACATCCTTTATATTATTGTCATTAATTAGAAAGATATTAAATCAGCCAAGACCTTATGAAAGGTGGACGATCAGTCCGTTAATCATTAAGGACGCTAAGGGACAGTCCATGCCCAGCCGTCATGTCTTTTCGGCAGTGGTGATTAGTGTTTGTGTTCTACGTGTGACCACTTGGGCTGGAATCTTTTTATTAATCTTATCCGCCATACTAGCCTTTTGTCGTGTTCTAGGCGGTGTTCATTACCCCAAAGATGTTGTAGTGGGCTATATCATTGGTCTTATAGCAGGAAGCCTGCTCTTTTTGGTTTAAGTGATTTTAGCAAACTAAATTTTAAAGAATTAGTTGAAAAATGTGGGATTAAAATTTGAAGTAAGGAGCACTTTTTAGAGGTGCTCCTTATTTTAATTTCGTAATTGACAAATTGTCAGTCGCGCTATATAATACTGATAAAAGTAATTAGGAGGCTTGTCTATGCGAGATGTTAAAGCGCCTGAGGTTCGCCGACAAGAAATCATGGAAGCAGCACTGCAGATTTTTATGGAGAAGGGCTACCTTGAGACAAGGACACAGGATATTATTGACAAAGTCAAGATTTCGCGTGGTCTGCTCTATTATCATTTTAAAAATAAAGAAGACATTCTCTACTGTTTAATTGAAAAATATTCTCAACCTGTCATCCAGCGTTTGGCCAAGATTAGTCAAGATAAGAAGCTGACTGCTAAGGACAAACTGCGCACCTTCTTTGAAGCGACACAAATTGGATCAACCGATCATACTAAGGAGAATGCAGGCTTACAAGAGATTGTCGATCTAGAACAAAATCGTTATCTAATGGACCGTCTGGCTCATGAGATTATTGATCTCTCAAGTGACTATTTGGCTCATATCCTAGAGCAAGGCAATGAAGAAGGTCTCTTAGCTCTGTCTCACCCACAGGCTTTGGCTCGTATCCTCATGACTGCCTATACCTTCACCGCTAATGAGCTGACAACCCTCAGGGATAAAAAGAAGGCAGAGGATTATTGGTTTACTTTTGAGCATTTGCTCAATTGTACTTTGCAAGTTAATTTATTTTAATTAGCCGATGATATCATCGGTTTGATTTAGGTTTGTGACTGACATTTTGTCAGTTATCTTTGAAAGGAGATATTATGTTGGAAATCAATCATTTAAGAAAGATTTATAAAGGATCCAATAAAGGCATTCAAGATTTAAATTTGACTTTGGAAGCAGGAGATATCTGTGCTTTTATCGGTTCTAATGGAGCAGGTAAATCCACTTCCCTCAAATCTATTGTGGGTATTTATGCTTTTGATAGCGGACAAATTTTATTGGATGGCATTGATCTTTCGAAAAATCCTCAGTCTTTTAAGCAGAATTTGGGCTATGCGCCGGATAATCCTGATCTTTATGAAAATCTACGAGGCTATGAATTTTTGAATTTCATTGCTTCTATCTATAGCCTACCGCAAGAGTCATTTGTAAAGAGGGTGAAATATTTAGCCAAAGAGTTGGATTTGGAGGAGGATCTATCTCGTTTGATTTCCACTTATTCACATGGTATGAAGCAGCGTCTGGTGCTCATTTCTCTTTTTCTGCATAATCCTGCCTTGATTGTTTTAGATGAGCCTTTTGTTGGCTTGGATCCTAATGCTACTTATTTTTTAGTCAATGAGCTGAGAAAAAGAGCAGCAGCGGGTGCTATTATTATCTATTCAACCCATGTTTTGGAGGTAGCTGAAAAACTTTGCAATAAGCTTGTTCTCATTGATAAGGGACAGGTTAAAATCAGTGACAGCATGAGTTCGGTCACTAAAGAGCAGACACTCAGTGCTATCTTTAGGAGGGTGACACATGCCAAAAACTAATTTAATCTATCTATTAATTCTCAGGTATAAAAATCGCTTGGGGTTATCTAAGTTAAGAGATTCTGATGCTTCTATCCGAGCTCATGCCTTACTAACAATCAGTGGTTATACAATAGCTCTTCTATTGCTTTTGAGCTATTTTCTCTTGTTACCGCTGCAGATGAAAGCGGAGCAGGAACTTACTCAAGTGATGTCTTATGCAACAGGTTTACTCTTTTGGACGCTGAGCTTTTGGTCAGTCTTGACGGGTTTCTCCAATTTGATAAAAAGCAGTGATAGGGACTTTATCTTTAGCCTTCCTCTTTTGTCTTGGCAGGCTAAGTTGGCTAATTTTATCTCTCAATACATCTTAAGGCTTGCTTTGTCCCTTCTCATTTTACTGCCTACTCAGATCGTTTTATATTTCTTATCTCCTTTTCCTTTGATTAATCTAGGGCTCGTCCTTTTAATTTCTCTGATTCTTCCTGCCTTGTCTTTTATTTTCCCGCTGATTTTAGCTATTCTAATTAAAATGCTTTTGAGGTCACTGAGCCTCAAAAGTTCCTTCATAGAATCTCTCTTGCTTTTCTCGCTGACAGCCTTTCCTCTTATTTTTAGTTATGTCCAGACAGGATTGGGGAACGCTAAGTTGGGACTTATCCATGTTTCTATCCTTCCTTTTTCCCTCTTGGAAAATATCAGTCGAGACCAGCTTTTCTTTATCCTTGTTCTAGTCATTGTGACTCTAATGATAACAGCAATAGTCCTTTTCTTTTTGGTAAAACAATACGATTATCTATCTGACTTGCTTGCCAGTAGGAAAAATGAGAAGAAGCACTCTTACAGTCTACAGACAAGATCGAAACTAACCGCTCTTTTTCGCAATGAAGTTAGTCGTTATCTTTCTTCTTTTACCTATGTCAGCAATACCATTCTTGCTCCGTTTTTGTTGATTATTATCGGATTTCTCCCCATGGTAAAAGGACTGAATATAATGAAGGGAGTCTCTTTGCCTAATCTGACGATCATCATCGCAAAACCGCAACTTTATTTGCTGGTCTTTATTGTTTGCTCCAGTCTAACAACAACAACTTCTTGCAGCTTTTCCATAGAAGGAAAGAGAGTCTGGCTAATCAAGTCCCTTCCGATTTCCATCGCTCAGCTCAGTTTTATTAAGTTTTCTCTTAATATGCTCTTGCTTTTGCCGGGCTTGATACTGGCTTCCGTCAGTCTCATCTATTCTTTTCCCTTGCATCTCTGGATAGCAGGACAAGCCATTTTCTTTTTAGTGGTTAATAGTTGCTTTATTTCTCTTGTAGGTTTATATATCAATCTACAGCATCCCAATTATCAATGGGAAAATGAAATGGAAGTTGTTAAACAGGGCTTTGCAACCATTGTGACAGCGCTTATTAGTCTATTTATCATCGGAGTTAGTGCTGCTTTGCTCATTTTTACAGGTTTTTCTTATTTTTGTATTTTATTAATAGTGGAAGTATTCTTTGTTTTTTATATGATTATTACTATTTGCAAGAAAGAAGATTGGTGATTAAGGAGATTGCACAGCTGGTTTTCTAAAGAAATTCTAGCGGGGTCTTCTTTCACTTTACACTTAATTATGCTATAATGAGTGGTAATGTAAAACAAGGAGATAACAATGGAAATTGTACGTCAAAAGGAATTTGTTAACCAATATCATTATGATGCCAGAAATTTAGAATGGGAAAAAGAGAACGGGACACCTGAAACAGATGTTGAAGTGACTTTTCAATTAGTTGAAAAAAATGAAGAGTTAAATGAAACGACTGTTGTGGCCGTTTTGCAATTCATGATTGTCCGTGATGAGTTTGTTCTAAGCGGTGTTCTTTCACAAATGGTTAAGATTAAAGACCGTTTGGTTAATCAGCCAAGTGAATTTTCACAAGAGGAAGTTGCGACTTTAGCGGCGCCTCTGCTTGATATTTTAAAACGCATGACCTATGAAGTGACTGAAATTGCGCTTGATAAAGAAGGCGTTAGCTTGGAGTTCTAAAAAAGATGAAATTAGCTGTAATTACTGATTCATCAGTCTACCTTCCTCAAGACTTTGTTCAAAGAGAAGATCTTTTTATCCTTGATATTGATATTACTATTGATGGAAAGACATATATTGAAGGTAAAAATCTATCTCTTGATGAATTCTATACTAAGATGGCTGCTTCCAAGGAATTACCCAAGACGAGCCAGCCTAATTTGGCTGAGTTAGATGATTTATTGACCAACTTGGAAGAAGAAGCCTATACCCATGTTATCGGTCTTTTTCTGTCTGGTGGCATTTCGGGATTTCACCAAAATATTCAATATCTAATTGCTGAACATGATAAGCTTGAAATTGCCTTTCCTGATACTAAAATTACTTCCAGTCCTATGGGATTAATGGTAATGGAGGCTTTGAAGTGGGGCAGGGAAGAAATAGCTTTTGAGCAGATTTTGGTCAATCTTCAAGTGATGATTGATAAAACCAATGCTTTTATTATGGTTGACGATCTGAATCATCTGGTTAAAGGCGGCCGTTTGTCAAATGGTTCGGCTCTCTTAGGTAATCTTTTGAGTATCAAACCTATCCTTTATTTTACGGATGGCAGGATTGAAGTTTTTGAGAAAGTTAGAACTGAGAAAAAAGCGATTAAGCGTTTAATCTCTATTATAGATGAGGTTACTGCTGATGGGTCTTATATGGTCTATATTATTCATGCCAATGCTAGAGGTAAGGCAGAAGATTTGCAGAAGCGTTTAGTTGATCATGGTTATACAAAGAATCTTGCCATTGTTCCTTTCAATGGTGTTATTGCAACCCATCTGGGTGAGGGAGCTATTGCACTTGGTGCTATACCAATTATTTAAGGAGATAGGAAATGAGTATTAAAGTTATTGTTGCAGGTTTTAAAGGCAGAATGGGGTCAACAGCTGTTGATATGATTAAAAATGATAGCGAGCTTGAATTGGCAGCACTTTTGGATCCTTTTGCAGCTGAAAAAGAAATTGATGGAGTGCCTGTCTTTACGGATAAGAGTGACCTTGTTGGCCTTGATGCTGAGGTTTGGGTTGATTTTACTATCCCTAAAGTCGCTTATGAAAATACACATTTTGCCCTTGAAAATGGTTTTCGTCCAGTTGTGGGAACAACAGGTTTTACGCAAGAGCAGATTGCAGATTTAATGACTTTGTCTGCTGATAAAAAATTGGGCGGTTTGATTGCACCAAATTTTGCTATTGGAGCTGTTTTGCTGATGGAATTTGCTGCTAAGGCTTCTAAGTATTTCCCTGATCTTGAAATCATTGAATTGCATCATGATAAGAAAAAAGATGCTCCAAGCGGAACAGCAGTTAAAACAGCTGAGCTTATTCGAGAAGCACGTGCTTATAAAAAACAGGGGGCAGCAGATGAAGAAGAAACGCTAGTTGGTGCACGCGGTGCTGAATTTGATGGTTTTAGAATTCATAGTGTTCGTTTGCCGGGGCTTGTTGCTCACCAAGAGGTCATCTTTGGTGCCCAAGGAGAAGGTTTGACGCTGCGTCATGATTCTTATGATCGGATTTCTTTTATGAGTGGTGTTAATTTAGGAATCAAAGAAGTGGTACAGCGAGAGCAGCTCGTTTATGGTTTGGAACATTTACTATGAGATTAAAACATTTGCCTTCTGAATTTCAGGAGGCTTTACCAGTATTAGAGAAAATTAAGGCAGCAGGATTTGAAGCTTATTTTGTTGGCGGCAGTGTTCGTGATGTCCTTTTAGGGCATCCTATTCATGATGTTGACATTGCTAGCAGTTCTTATCCTGAAGAGACGAAAAAAATTTTTCCTCGGACGGTTGATATTGGCATTGAACACGGAACTGTTTTGGTTTTAGAGAATGGTCATGACTATGAAGTGACAACTTTTCGTACCGAAGATCTTTATGTTGATTATCGCAGACCCAGTCAGGTCTCTTTTGTACGTTCTTTAGAAGAGGATCTCAAACGGCGTGACTTTACTATCAATGCTTTTGCGCTTGATGAAAAGGCTAATATTATTGATAAATTTAATGGTCTAGTGGACTTGGAGCAAAAGATTTTACGGGCAGTCGGCAATGCTGCTGAACGTTTCAATGAAGATGCCTTGCGTATTATGCGTGGTTTGCGCTTTGCTGCTCAATTAAATTTCGATATTGAGAAAAAAACGTTCATAGCTATGAGAGAACATGCGCCCTTGCTGGAAAAAATTTCTGTAGAGCGCTCTTTTATTGAGTTCGACAAGCTCTTACGGGCTCCTTATTGGCGTAAGGGGATAAATTGTTTAATTGCCAGTCAAGCTTATGATTATCTGCCTATATTGCAAAGTACTGCGGATAAGTGGCAGCAGCTGTTGACGGATTTGCCAGAGGATTTCACTTTTTCAACCTCTGAACAAGCTTGGGCGGCAGTACTGTTGTATTTGAATGTTGAAAATCCTAGATCTTTCTTAAAAAGTTGGAAAACCTCTAATGATTTTCAAAAAACGGTGGAAAAACTTCTAGCTATTTATAGATTGCGCGAGGATAGACAAATCAAAAAAACTGATGTTTACCAATATAGTGCAACTTTGTTAACCCTTGTTGAAGAATTGCGTCAAGCTCAGGGTTTAGCAGTTGATTTTGAGCACATTAAAGAGCTGGATGAAGCTTTAACCATTCATGACAAGCATGAAATTGTTGTTAAGGGTGGCGATTTGATGGCGGCCTTTGATTTGAAACCAGGACCAGACTTAGGAAAAATCTTGAACCAAATTGAAAGTTTTATTGTTGCTGGAAATTTAGCCAATGAACGACAAGCAATTTTGGATTTTGTCAGAAAGGAAATCGACTAAGAATGAGTGATTTTATTGTTGAACGGTTAAGCAAAACAGTTAGCGATAAGACTGTCTTTCAGAATATTTCTTTTATTATCCATGATAAGGATCGTATTGGAATCATTGGTGTCAATGGGACTGGAAAGACCACTCTTCTTGATGTTATCTCTGGTAGATTAGGATTTGATGGCGACAACTCACCTTTTTCTGCTAAAAACGACTATAAGATGGCTTATCTAACGCAAGAACCTGTTTTTAATGAGACGAAGACAATTCTTGATACAGTCTTGTCATCAGATTTGCGGGAAATGCAGCTCATTCACACTTATGAATCGTTCATGGCCAATTATGATGAAGCTAATCAGGAGCAATTGGAAAAGGTTATGGCAGAAATGGATGCTCTAGATGTCTGGTCTATTGAAAGTGAAGTCAAAACTGTTTTGTCTAAATTAGGGATTTCTGATTTATCGCAAAAGGTTGGTAACCTGTCAGGCGGCTTGAAGCGGCGCGTGCAATTAGCTCAGGTTTTACTAAATGATGCAGACTTGCTTTTGCTGGATGAGCCGACCAATCACCTTGATATTGATACCATTGCTTGGCTGGCTAATTTTTTAAAAAACAGCAAAAAAACGGTTCTTTTTATTACGCATGATCGCTATTTCTTGGACAGTATTGCCAGCCGTATTTTTGAATTGGATAGGGCGCATTTGATTGAATATCAGGGCAATTATCAAGATTATGTGCGCCTGCGTGCAGAACAGGATGAACGCGACGCGGCAGCTTTACATAAGAAAAAGCAGCTCTACAAACAAGAACTGGCTTGGATGCGTAGGCAGCCACAGGCGCGTGCGACAAAACAAGAAGCGCGTATCAATCGTTTTAAGAATTTAAAATCAGACTTATCTGGTATGGATACTTCTTCTGATCTTGAAATTAATTTTCAAACCAGTCGTATCGGAAAAAAGGTTATCAATTTTGAACAGGTAGACTTTGCTTATCCCGATAAAACGATTTTGACACATTTTAATTTACTCATTCAAAACAAAGACCGAATTGGCATTGTTGGCGAAAATGGGGTTGGAAAATCAACTCTTTTACATTTAATGAATGGCGACTTGCAGCCAAATTCTGGAAAGCTGGATATTGGTGAGACGGTTCGTATTGGCTATTTCTCCCAGCAAATCAATGATATGGACGAAAACAAGCGTGTGATTAACTATTTGCAGGAAGTGGCAGATGAGGTTACAACAGCTGTTGGGATAAGCAGTGTGACTAGTCTCTTAGAGCAATTTCTCTTCCCGCGCTCGACACACGGAACACTTATTTCTAAGTTGTCAGGCGGTGAGAAGAAACGTCTTTATTTACTCAAAATCCTAATTGAAAAGCCCAATGTCTTGCTCTTAGATGAGCCGACCAACGACCTTGATATTGCAACTTTGACAGTTCTTGAGAGTTTCTTGCAGGATTTTTCTGGTCCTGTCATTACGGTTAGTCATGACCGTTATTTTTTAGACAAAGTAGCCAATAAAATCCTCGCTTTTGAACATAATGCTATCCGTGAATTTTTTGGCAATTATACCGATTATTTAGATGAGAAAGCGTTTGAAAAAGACAGTTCTGCCATGGTAGTCAAAAAAGAAGCAGCAAAGGTTGAGAAAGAAAAGTCAGAGCGTAAACGCATGTCTTATTTTGAAAAGCAAGAATGGGCGACGATTGAAGATGATATAACAGCTTTAGAGGAAAGAATCGAAAACATTGAGGCGACCATGCAGGAACATGCTTCAGATTATGGTCAGCTGGCTGGTTTGCAGCGTGATTTAGATACTGCCAATGAGCAGCTCCTTGAAAAATATGAGCGTTATGAATACTTGAGCGAACTGGAGAAATAATGCAGCAGTAGCTGCGCTTATTTTCCATTCTTTGGAAAAAGAGACTTTAGCTATTCTGGGAACGGCTTGTTTTGATTCCTACTTAGATGGCTAGCTACTATCAATCTATTCCTAGAGTAGTTTATTTTGTCTTGAAAGATTATAGTCAGATTGTTGGAACTGGAGGATTTGCTCCAGTTTTTCTGGCTGTTGCTGAGCTGTAAAAATGGTATTTGGTGTATGATTGACTGTTAAGACCAAGGTCTATCCAGTATGCTCTTAAAGTCTATCTTTGAAGAAGCTAGTAAGAAGATTTTCACATAATTTATCTTAAAAGTTTCGATCAGCTAGCTCAGACTGTTAAGGTTTATAAACATTTTGAGTTTATATTTTTAGAAAAGCCATTTGCAAATGACGCTAACTACATTGCTATGGGATGTGTGAATGATAAAAAATTTATAAAAGAAAGGAAATAAGATGATATATATTTGGTCTTATTTAAAAAAATATCCCAAATGGTTACTATTGGACATTCTTGGTGCCCTTTTATTTGTTGTTGTCAATTTGGGCTTACCGACAGCTCTGGCACGAATGATTGATCAAGGGATCACACCGGCTGATAAACAAGCTCTTTATTTTTGGGCTTTTATTATGTTTATCATTGTTCTTTTAGGAATAGTCGGGCGTATTACCCTAGCCTATGCTTCTGGCAGATTAACCACGACCATGATTCGCGATATGCGCAATGATATGTATGATAAATTGCAAGAGTACTCCCATCACGAATATAAGAAAATTGGTGTCTCTTCCTTGGTTACACGTATGACCAGTGACGCCTTTGTACTTATGCAATTTGCAGAAATGTCCTTGCGGATGGGAATTGTTACCCCCTTGATGATGGTCTCAAGTGTTATTATGGTTTTGGTGACTAGCCCATCTTTGGCTTGGATTGTAGTATTTGCTATTCCTTTTTTGATACTGGTGATTTATTATGTTGCGGCAAAAACACGCCCTTTGTCTGAAAAGCAGCAAAATACGCTTGACAAGATTAATCAGTACGTTCGTGAAAACTTAACGGGTCTACGTGTTATTCGTGCCTTTGCGCGTGAAAATTTTCAAGAAGAACGCTTTGACTTAAAAAACAGAGGTTATGAAAAGACTTCTAACAGACTATTTAAATTAACCGGACTCACAGAAGCCCTATTTGTTCAGATTATTATTATCATGATAGTAGCTATTGTCTGGTTTTCATTAGATCCGCTTAAGCAAGGGACTATCAAGATTGGTGATCTGGTTGCTTTTATTGAGTATAGTTTTCATGCTCTCTTTTCTTTTTTAATATTTGCTAATATTTTCACTATGTATCCGCGAATGGCTGTATCTAGCAAACGTATCCAAGAGGTAATGGCTATGCCTATTTCCATTGATCCCAATATAAATGGCATTAAGGAGACTAAATCCAAAGGCTATTTGGAATTTGACAATGTGACCTTTGCCTATCCCGGTGAGACCGAAAGTCCTGTCTTGCATGATATTTCTTTTAAAGCTAGACCGGGAGAAACGATTGCTTTTATTGGCAGTACAGGTTCAGGAAAGTCGTCGCTTGTTAATTTGATTCCCCGTTTTTATGATGTAACTTTGGGTCGGATTCTGGTTGATGGTGTGGATGTCCGTGACTATAATCTTAAGGCTCTGCGTCAGAAAATTGGTTTTATTCCGCAAAAAGCGCTGCTATTTACTGGAACCATTGGAGAAAATCTTAAGTATGGGAAAAAGGATGCTAGTTTGGCTGAACTGCATTCAGCTGCTGATATTGCACAAGCTAAAGAATTCATCGAAAGTCGAGCTGAGAAATTTGATAGCCACTTAGCAGAAGGCGGCAGCAATCTTTCAGGGGGACAGAAGCAGCGCTTGTCTATTGCGCGTGCAGTTGTTAAGAAACCAGATATCTATATTTTTGATGATTCCTTTTCAGCCTTAGATTATAAGACGGATAGTCTCCTGCGTCAGCGTTTGAAAGAAGTGACAGGCAATTCAACAGTGCTCATTGTAGCCCAACGTGTCGGAACTATTATGAATGCTGACCAGATTATTGTACTGGATGAAGGAGAAATTGTTGGTCGCGGCAGCCATGATGAACTCATGAAGTCCAATGCCATTTATCGTGAAATTGCCAACTCACAGCTCAATCAGCAAAGTTTAACGCAAGAGTAAAGGAGGTCTCATGAAAAAGAAAACTGTTTTTTTACGCTTATGGTATTATTTGAAGACCTATAAAGGTTCACTTTTTTTGGCCATTTTCTTAAAAATACTTAGCAGTGTCATGAATGTCCTTGAACCTTTTATTTTAGGACTGGTAATGACAGAATTAACGGCTAACCTAATTGATATGGCTCGCGGAGTTCAAGGCGCTCATCTTAATATCAGTTATATCACCATGATTTTGTTTCTTTATTTTTTACGCGGATTGCTGTATAGTATTGGCTCTTACGGTTCTAATTACTTTATGACTAATGCAGTGCAAAAAAGTATTTACGATTTGCGTCATGATTTAAGTAAAAAGATTAATAAGATTCCCGTTTCCTATTTTGATAAACATCAATTTGGTGATATGTTAGGACGTTTTACTAATGACGTTGAAACGGTCTCTAACGCTTTGCAGCAGAGCTTTCTGCAAATTATTAATGCCTTTTTAACGATTATCCTTGTTGTGGTTATGGTACTCTGCCTTAATTTGACCTTGGCGGCGATTATTCTTGTTTGTATTCCGCTGACTTATTTCAGTTCTCGTTTTATTTTAAGGAAATCACAGCCTTATTTTAAAAAACAGGCTAATGCTTTAGGGGATATGAACAGTTTCGTTCAGGAAAACTTAACGGGCTTTAATGTCATAAAACTCTATGGGCGTGAAGAAATATCTGCTGAAACCTTTCGAACTATCACAGAAAATTTACGAGATGTCGGCTTTAAAGCCAGTTTTATTTCTGGAATAATGATGCCAGTTCTTAATGCTATCTCAGACTTAGCTTATTTGATTGTTGCATTAGTTGGCGGCCTGCAGGTCTTAGCAGGGAGACTGACTATTGGTAATATGCAGGCCTTTGTTCAATACATTTGGCAAGTCAATCAGCCTATTCAGACCATCACACAATTATCAAGTGTTCTTCAAAGTGCTAAATCTTCTCTAGAACGTATTTTTGAGGTTTTGGATGAAACAGACGAAGTCAATCAAGTCAAGGAAAAGCTGGAACATGATTTGACAGGGCAAGTGACCTTTCATAATGTCGCCTTTCAATATACTGAAGATAAGCCTTTAATTCGACATTTTGATTTAGATGTTAAACCGGGTCAGATGATTGCTGTTGTTGGTCCGACCGGGGCGGGTAAGACAACTCTTATCAATCTTTTGATGCGTTTTTATGATGTTACCCAAGGAGCGATTACAGTAGATAATCATGATATCCGTAACCTTTCCCGTCAGGAATATCGGAAACAATTTGGGATGGTTCTTCAAGATGCTTGGTTATATGAAGGGACGATCAAAGACAATTTGCGCTTTGGAAATTTGCAGGCAAGTGATGAGGAAATTGTCGAAGCGGCCAAGACAGCTAATGTCGATCATTTTATCCGAACCCTTCCAGACGGTTATAATATGGAAGTCAATCAAGAATCTAATAATATTTCTTTGGGGCAAAAGCAATTATTAACCATCGCACGAGCGCTGCTGGCTGATCCCAAAATTCTGATTCTGGATGAAGCGACTTCTTCAGTTGATACTCGTTTGGAACTTCTCATTCAAAAAGCTATGAGTAAGCTTATGGAAGGCCGCACTAGCTTTGTTATTGCTCATCGTCTTTCAACTATCCAAGAAGCGGATAAGATTCTTGTCCTTAAGGATGGTCAAATTATTGAACAGGGGAACCATCAAAGTCTCTTAGCTGACAAGGGCTTCTATTATGATTTGTATATGAGTCAGTTTAGCGCTAAAACCAATTAGTATTTTTCAAGTCTATTGATCTTCATAGACTATGGGCACTAAAAACAAGTAAGAAGCCCTTGCTTGTTTTTTGCTTTCTCGTGTATAATAGCAGAAAGCAGGAAAGGAAATCATTATGGCAATTGCAGGTTTAGTTTTTCAAAAGTTACTCGTTTTATTTTTGCTGATGTTGGCAGGATTATTTTTAGCGCAGCGGCAGATTTTAACCAAGGAGGTTACTTTACAGCTATCTAAACTGCTGACGCGTTTTGTTGCACCCAGTCTTTTTATTTCGTCTTTTATTTATCAAGCATTTACTTGGAAAAAAATGATTTTATTGTTTGGCATGATTGGGGCTGCTTTTTTTCTGCTTATTACTCGGATTGTTATTGTTTCATTTTTGCTTCCTAAAGAAAGGGCAACGGATAAATATGCTGTTCTTTTTGCTAACGTTGGTTTCATGGGAACTCCTTTGGCTTTTGCAGTTGGCGGTAAAGAAGCTGTTTTCTTTATTTCAGGATTCGTTGTAGCCAATCAAATTATGCAATGGACTTATGGCTTATACCTTATTGCTCAAGACAAAACTGTGATCAACTGGCGCTCTATTTTAGTCAATCCTGCTATGATAGCAACAGTCATTGGCCTCTTTCTTTTTATCCAGCCTTTTAAACTGCCTCTAGTAGCAAGAGATGCTATTGATGCTTTTGCTGATTTAAATACGCCTCTATCCACCATTGTCTTGGGTTCTTATTTCTATAAAGTAAAATTTAAAGAAGTTTTTCTTTACTGGCCCGCATATTATACTGCCTTTTTACGCTTGTTTGTTACGGCCTTAATCAGTATTTTAACGATCTGGTTATTGCCTATTCATTCGGATCCTGTAAAATTAGCCTTGTCAATTGCTGTTATTTCACCTGCTGCTTTAAACACAGCTCTCCTCAGTCAGGTTTATGGCGGAGAATATGAATATGGTTCGCGTCTGGTCTTGTTGACAACTGTTTTGTCTCTCCTGACCATTCCTTTAAATATGACTGTTGCTAGCTTATTGTATTTATAAATTGTGTTAAAAGATGTAATTTATAGCCCTTTTAAATTATTTTACGACGGTTGTTGTGATGGTAAAAAAGATAATCAATGCTGCCTTTCTAAAAATAATTCTCCTCATCCTTTAGACTTAATACATTAGAAAAATAAAGAAAAGGGTTTGTAACGTATATGTTATCGCTTTTGTAGCATTATGAGGTTATAATGTTGAACTGATAAAAGGAGGATATTTTATGGAAACCAAACGACGTTACAAAATGCACAAGGTTAAAAAGCACTGGGTAACCGTTGCTGTCGCTTCTGGTTTGATTACCTTGGGCTCCACAACACTGGGAAGCTCAGTTTCAGCAGAAACAGAACAGCAGACCTCAGATAAAGTGGTAACTCAGAAAAGTGAGGATGATAAGGCGGCATCTGAATCCAGCCAAACAGATTCACCTAAAACTAAGCAAGCACAAACAGAACAAACGCAGGCTCAAAGTCAGGCAAACGTTGCTGATACAAGCACTAGCATAACTAAGGAAACTCCATCACAAAATATTACAACACAAGCCAACTCTGATGACAAAATAGTAACAAATACGAAATCAGAAGAAGCACAGACTTCTGAAGAGCGCACAAAGCAAGCAGAAGAAGCACAGACTACTGCTTCCAGTCAGGCTTTAACACAGGCAAAAGCTGAATTAACAAAGCAAAGACAAACAGCAGCTCAAGAAAATAAAAATCCTGTTGACTTAGCGGCCATTCCAAATGTGAAACAAATTGATGGCAAATATTATTATATTGGTTCTGATGGTCAGCCTAAGAAAAATTTTGCTCTAACCGTTAATAACAAAGTACTCTACTTCGATAAAAATACAGGTGCCTTAACGGACACTTCTCAGTATCAATTTAAACAAGGGTTAACAAAATTAAACAACGATTATACTCCCCACAATCAAATTGTCAATTTTGAAAATACCAGTCTTGAAACGATTGATAACTATGTCACAGCTGATTCGTGGTATCGTCCTAAGGATATTTTAAAGAATGGCAAAACGTGGACAGCTTCATCTGAGTCTGATCTTCGTCCGCTTTTAATGTCTTGGTGGCCAGATAAACAAACGCAAATTGCTTATCTTAACTACATGAACCAGCAAGGGCTTGGAACTGGTGAAAATTACACAGCAGACAGCAGCCAAGAAAGTCTCAACCTTGCTGCACAAACCGTTCAAGTTAAGATTGAAACTAAAATTTCTCAAACGCAGCAAACCCAGTGGCTGCGTGATATTATCAATAGTTTTGTTAAAACTCAACCAAATTGGAATAGTCAAACAGAATCGGATACTTCAGCTGGTGAAAAAGATCACTTGCAAGGCGGTGCTCTGCTTTATAGCAACAGCGATAAGACAGCCTATGCTAATTCCGATTACCGTCTTTTGAACCGCACACCAACCAGTCAAACGGGTAAACCAAAATATTTTGAAGACAATTCTTCTGGTGGCTATGACTTCCTCCTAGCTAATGATATTGATAATTCAAATCCAGTGGTTCAAGCTGAACAATTAAACTGGCTTCATTATCTGATGAATTATGGTTCTATTGTCGCTAATGATCCTGAGGCTAATTTTGACGGTGTTCGTGTTGATGCCGTTGATAATGTTAATGCCGACTTGCTGCAGATTGCTTCGGACTATTTGAAAGCCCATTATGGTGTTGATAAGAGTGAGAAAAATGCGATTAATCATCTTTCCATTTTAGAAGCTTGGTCAGATAATGATCCCCAATACAATAAAGATACTAAGGGTGCACAATTACCGATTGATAATAAACTGCGCCTATCGCTTTTATATGCTTTGACGCGTCCTCTTGAAAAAGATGCAAGCAATAAAAATGAAATTCGCAGCGGACTTGAGCCTGTCATAACAAATAGCTTGAATAACCGTTCAGCTGAAGGTAAAAATAGTGAACGTATGGCTAACTATATTTTTATCCGCGCTCACGACAGTGAAGTCCAAACGGTTATTGCTAAAATTATTAAAGCTCAGATTAATCCCAAAACAGATGGTTTGACCTTTACTTTGGATGAATTGAAGCAAGCCTTTAAGATCTACAATGAAGACATGCGTCAGGCTAAGAAAAAGTACACACAATCCAATATTCCGACAGCCTATGCTTTGATGCTGTCCAATAAAGATTCTATTACACGTCTTTATTATGGTGATATGTACAGTGATGACGGTCAATATATGGCGACTAAATCCCCTTATTATGATGCTATTGATACTTTATTAAAGGCACGTATTAAATATGCCGCCGGTGGTCAAGACATGAAGATCACCTATGTTGAAGGTGATAAAAGTCATATGGATTGGGATTATACAGGCGTTTTGACTTCTGTTCGTTATGGTACAGGAGCTAATGAAGCTACAGATCAAGGCAGTGAAGCAACCAAAACACAAGGAATGGCTGTCATTACCAGCAATAACCCTAGCCTTAAATTGAATCAAAATGATAAAGTAATTGTCAATATGGGGGCTGCGCATAAAAATCAAGAGTACCGTCCGCTCCTCTTAACAACTAAAGATGGTTTGACAAGCTACACTTCTGATGCCGCTGCTAAATCCCTTTATCGCAAAACGAATGATAAAGGAGAATTAGTCTTTGATGCTAGTGACATTCAAGGTTACCTGAATCCGCAAGTATCAGGTTATTTAGCCGTTTGGGTTCCAGTAGGAGCTAGTGATAATCAAGATGTTCGTGTAGCAGCAAGCAATAAGGCAAATGCTACTGGTCAAGTCTACGAATCATCAAGTGCTCTTGATTCTCAATTGATTTACGAAGGTTTCTCAAACTTCCAAGATTTTGTAACGAAAGATTCAGACTATACTAATAAGAAGATTGCTCAAAATGTCCAACTCTTCAAATCTTGGGGTGTCACTTCCTTTGAAATGGCACCGCAATATGTCTCTTCTGAAGATGGTTCTTTTCTAGACTCTATTATTCAAAATGGTTATGCCTTTGAGGATCGTTATGATCTTGCTATGAGTAAGAATAACAAATACGGTTCTCAGCAAGACATGATTAATGCAGTTAAAGCTCTGCATAAAAGCGGTATTCAGGTTATTGCGGATTGGGTACCAGATCAAATCTATAATCTTCCGGGCAAAGAAGTCGTAACGGCTACACGTGTCAACGATTATGGTGAGTATCGCAAAGACTCTGAAATCAAAAATACACTCTATGCTGCCAACACTAAGAGTAATGGTAAGGATTATCAAGCGAAGTATGGCGGTGCTTTCCTTAGTGAACTCGCTGCTAAGTACCCTAGTATCTTTAACCGCACGCAAATTTCAAATGGTAAGAAGATTGATCCAAGCGAAAAAATCACAGCATGGAAAGCAAAATACTTCAATGGGACAAATATTCTAGGCCGTGGTGTTGGTTATGTTCTTAAAGATAATGCTAGTGATAAATACTTTGAACTGAAAGGGAATCAAACCTATCTGCCAAAACAGATGACTAACAAAGAAGCTTCGACTGGTTTTGTTAATGATGGCAATGGGATGACTTTCTATTCAACTAGTGGTTATCAAGCCAAGAACAGCTTTGTTCAAGATGCCAAAGGAAACTGGTATTACTTTGATAATAATGGCCATATGGTTTATGGCTTACAGCATCTAAATGGCGAAGTGCAATACTTTTTATCAAATGGTGTTCAATTGCGTGAATCTTTCTTGGAAAACGCTGATGGCAGCAAGAACTATTTTGGTCATCTAGGAAATAGATATAGTAATGGTTATTATTCATTTGATAATGATAGTAAGTGGCGTTATTTTGATGCCAGTGGAGTCATGGCTGTAGGTTTGAAAACAATTAACGGCAATACGCAGTACTTTGATCAAGATGGTTATCAAGTCAAAGGTGCTTGGATAACAGGCAGCGATGGCAAAAAGCGTTATTTTGATGACGGATCTGGAAATATGGCTGTTAATCGTTTTGCAAATGATAAAAACGGCGATTGGTACTATCTCAATTCAGATGGCATTGCCTTGGTTGGTGTCCAAACCATTAATGGTAAGACTTATTACTTTGGCCAAGATGGTAAGCAAATCAAAGGTAAAATTATTACAGACAATGGTAAGCTGAAATATTTCCTTGCCAATTCAGGAGAATTAGCACGCAATATCTTTGCAACAGACAGTCAAAACAATTGGTATTACTTTGGTTCAGACGGTGTTGCGGTTACAGGCAGTCAGACAATTGCTGGTAAAAAGCTCTATTTTGCAAGCGACGGAAAACAAGTCAAAGGCAGCTTTGTCACTTATAATGGTAAAGTTCATTATTATCATGCTGACTCAGGAGAATTACAAGTTAACCGCTTTGAAGCAGATAAGGATGGTAATTGGTATTATCTTGATTCAAATGGTGAAGCTCTGACAGGCAGCCAACGCATTAACGGTCAGCGTGTCTTCTTTACGCGAGAAGGAAAACAAGTTAAAGGTGATGTTGCTTATGATGAGCGAGGGCTTCTTCGTTATTATGATAAGAATAGTGGTAACATGGTTTACAACAAAGTCGTCACTTTAGCCAATGGAAGACGCATTGGCATTGACCGTTGGGGTATCGCTAGATATTACTGACAGTATTTTAAACGTGATCAGCAAGTCTGATCGCGTTTTCTTGTTTTAGACCCTTTATTCACAGAAAACTATTCATCTTGGATAATGTTGTCAATCTTTTTTAAACAAATAAAAAAACTCCTAAAATCATTGCTATATCAGTGATTTTAGGAGCTGTGCTTATGATAATGCTTATTCCAGTAAACGCAGAAAAACAAGGAAGCTGGAAATACCTGTTGCCATTAAAAGAAGAGCCACA
Source organism: Streptococcus mutans (assembly GCF_006739205.1). Classification (NCBI taxonomy): domain Bacteria; kingdom Bacillati; phylum Bacillota; class Bacilli; order Lactobacillales; family Streptococcaceae; genus Streptococcus; species Streptococcus mutans. The sequence continues at coordinate 1,185,342 of NZ_AP019720.1, read as the reverse complement.
AACCGACCGATAATGGCTGAAGAAAGAAGAGGCTGACCTAATAGAATGAGTCCCAATAAAAGCGCAAAACTACCCGTCCAAAAGAACCGATTACTTTGTGGAAAGCCCATCTGACGCAAACGATAGCCGGAAATAAGTCTTAGAATACCGATTAAAATAATCCAGTAAGCAGCAATGGTAACAACCGCCGTGGTTAAAGAAAAGATGGAAGACGTTAGAAGGATGAATCCAAAAATGATAGAAACGATACTTTGTAAAAGATTCCAGATGGTTCTTTCTTCACGCGATTTAGACATATAATCAATAAATCCTGTAATACCAACTAAAAAAATAATTAACGCTAGCAGCCAACCAATTGAAGCAGTGACAACAAGCGGATTAGCAAAAATCCAAATCCCGATTAAAAATGTTAAAACTCCTGAGATAAGTGTAAACCATTTCATATATGAACTCCTTAAACTGTTTTCTTAATTGTATAAAATGATAGATAACTTGTCAAAAGTCAAACCTCTAGAAATTTGACGTTAAGTTTGAAAAAGATTATATCTTAGATTGAAACCAACCTTTTCTTTTGAAACTTTCCTTTCAATCTCAAGCAGTTTTCTAAACTGTTTGAGATTGCCAGTAGATGAAATAATCCAGTGGATGATTTCAGAAAAATAGAATTCTATACCTAAATCAAGATACAAAGGGCGTTAAACGGATAAAGGCAAAATAGGGAGTGTGACGCGGAATCATTAAGATTCTAGGAGGACTCATCTTTTTGCCACAATCCGTAGCCTGTGTTCAATTAAAATCAAGATACAAAGGGCACCCGCTGCTGATAAAGTCAACATAGAGAGTAAGGTGTGAAATCATTAAGAGTCTAGGAAAACTACAATAGGAGAAATTAGAATCAAAATATGCAGAGCTAAAAAAGTTATGTTGAAAATAGATTTGGCTACATTTTAATCTAATGAATGTTATTTTTTATAACATGAAAGAATAAATTGTTTCAAAAAATAAGAAAATGCTTGACAAGAATATTCAGAAAATTTATAATATTCTACGTAATCAAAATTACGAAACTAACTTTCGGAGGAATATATTATGACAACAGGTAAAGAGTATGTTGCTAGTGTTTTTGAAAAAGTTAAAGCACAAAATGCTCATGAACCAGAATTCTTACAAGCTGTAGAGGAAGTATTTGAATCACTTATTCCAGTGTTTGATAACTATCCAAAATATATTGAAGAAAATCTGCTGGAACGATTGGTCGAACCAGAACGTATTGTTTCGTTCCGTGTGCCTTGGGTAGACGATAAGGGTCAAGTCCAAGTTAACCGCGGTTTCCGTGTGCAATTTTCATCAGCTATCGGACCTTACAAAGGCGGCCTTCGTTTCCATCCATCAGTAAACCAATCTATTATCAAATTCCTTGGTTTTGAACAAATCTTTAAGAATTCTCTTACTGGCCAACCAATTGGTGGTGGTAAAGGCGGCTCAAACTTTGATCCTAAAGGGAAGTCAGATAATGAGATCATGCGTTTCTGCCAAAGCTTCATGACTGAACTCAGCAAACATATTGGTGCAGACACAGATGTTCCTGCTGGGGATATTGGTGTTGGCGGACGTGAAATTGGCTATCTCTACGGTCAATATAAACGCCTCCGCAATGAATACACGGGTGTCCTTACTGGTAAAGGTTTGACTTGGGGCGGATCACTTGCCCGTACAGAAGCAACTGGTTACGGTGCAGTTTACTTTGCAGAACAAATGCTGAAAGCGCGTGGTCAAGACTTTGCAGGAAAAACTGCTATTGTTTCAGGTTCAGGTAATGTAGCTATTTATGCTACTGAAAAATTGCAGACACTTGGAGCTAAAGTTGTGGCTGTTTCTGATTCATCTGGTTATGTTTACGATCCAGATGGTATTGATGTTGCTCTTCTTAAAGAGCTTAAAGAAGTACAGCGTGCGCGTATCATCAAATATGCTGATGCACGTCCAAATGCAAGCTTCACACCTGCAGGTGGTGATTCAATCTGGACAATCAAAGCAGATCTTGCTTTCCCATGTGCTACTCAAAATGAATTGAATGAAGCAGATGCTAAAACGCTTGTTGCTAATGGGGTTATCGCTGTTTCTGAAGGAGCTAATATGCCTTCAACTCTTGAAGCAATTGATGTCTTTCTTAAGACCGGCGTCTCGTTTGGTCCTGCCAAAGCAGCCAATGCTGGCGGTGTAGCCGTATCGGCTCTTGAAATGGCACAAAATAGCCAACGTACAGCATGGACATTCGAAGAAGTAGATCGTAAACTTTATGATATTATGAAGGGTATCTATGACAACTCTGCAGCAGCAGCTAAGTCATTTGGCCAAGAAGGCAACCTCGTAGTTGGTGCCAACATTGCTGGTTTCCTTAAGGTTGCAGATGCTATGTCAGCACAAGGAATTGTATAAACACTAGTAACTTAAGAATACAAGCTTACAATGTATTCTTAAGTTACGGTTTTCTTAAATAAGTCCTTCAATAAATATATATATAAGGCCTGGAAGTGAGTTTCCAGACCTTTATTTTTTATTTCGAAAAGCAAGGTATCCGATTGTCCAGCAAAGCAGACCGCTGAACAAAAAGATAGCAATCATTAAAACGATGTCACCGAAAGTTTTTATTGGGAACCAGCCGCTTAATAGAAGTGTGGGTAAAATAGTAATGACCATTAATAAAAAATGAATAAGACTGCGCTTAATGAGAGACAGAGAGTTAAGATCGTAGATATTCCAAGCGCCAGCAATTGCGGTAATGATTATTCCAGTACATAAAACATTTCTGGCATTAAAGCGATCCCTTTGTCCCCAGTATAAGAAAGCCGACAGCAGCAAGGTGATACTTAGGATAACAATCACTCTACGAAGAGTTGGTTTAAGAAAAGTTTTCAATTCATTTTTCATCATAGTGACCTTCTGTCTTTATTATAATATAAAGGAGAAAGGGGGTCTATAGCTTTATATGCCAAATGCAGACAGTAAGGGCATTTATTGCTAATTATTTTAATCAAAAGCTTAACGATTATCAATTGTTTCTGGGTAAAGATCGTGGTTCATCAAACGATAAGCTGCCATTTCTTCATATTTGGTATTTGGGCGTCCGTAATTATAATAAGGATCAATAGAGATACCGCCACGCGGTGTAAATTTGCCCCAGACTTCTAGATAACGAGGCTGTAATAGATCGACGAGATCTTTACCAATCGTATTGATACAATTCTCATGAAAATCACCATGGTTACGGTAACTAAAGAGATAAAGTTTGAGTGATTTGGATTCAACGCATTTTTTATCTGGAATATAAGAGAGATAGATAGTTGCAAAATCAGGCTGCCCCGTTATAGGACACAGAGAGGTAAATTCTGGACAGTTAAACTTGATAAAATAATCGTTATCTTGATGGCGATTATCGAAAGCTTCCAAAATATTGGGATCATAATCAAAGTTGTAATTGGTCTTTTGATTTCCCAAAAGAGTTAAGTCTTTTATTTCTTTTTGTGACATATTTGTTCCTTTCTAGACACCACGTTTATTATCATAAACAAGTGTATGCAATTGCGGTAAGACGCGGACATTTCCCCAAGAATCATCTTGAGCAATGTGTTCCCATAACTCTTTTAAACGTTTCAGCTGATTTTGGACAATATCACCACTGGCTTTGGGCTCTGGATTTCCAACAGACAGATAAAGGACATCTGGCTGATAGCGTCCTTGGATCATTTGGGCGAATTTTAAATCGTCTTCGTCAAAGATAGGGATTTTGTAAGTTACCTTTTGTGGATCTAAATTTGATACGATAAAATCAAGGGTTTGTAAGTTTACTTTCATTTTGCTGGACGGCGGTTTAGGGCTTAAAGTTACTTGATCAATGGCTTTTAGCCATTCTTGCCAGCGAGAACCTTGAGTTTCGACAGCAAGAGTGACTTGTCTTTTTTTGAGTTTCCTAACGAGCTGGGCCATATTAGCAGCCAGAAGGCAAGGATTGCCGCCAGAGAGTGTCACATAATCATAAGTACCAAGTTTATCTAATGCTTCAATAATTTGGTCACTGGTCATCATAGTTGGCTTTTCAGAACCGTCCCAAGTAAAGGCAGAATCGCACCAATCGCAGTGATAATCACAGCCACCTGTACGAACAAACATAGTTTTTTGACCGATGGCCCTGCCTTCTCCTTGAAAAGTTGGACCAAAGATTTCTAAAACGGGTAACTTTAACAGACGTTGTTTTTTCATGCTTGTAAATCCCATTCTCTTCTAAATTCAGCATAAGCTGAGGGTGTTTCATAAAGGCGAACATGTTCCATTTGTAAACCGCGCTCGTCAGTTAAAGCTTTCTCGACTGTTTTGTAAATCCAATAAACCATATTTTCAGCAGTTGTATTCATGTAGGGCAGACTTTCATTAAGGTAGCGGTGGTCTAGTTTTGGTTCTAAATATTCTTGGTAGATCCTTTTCAACTCTCTAAAATCATAAGTCATTCCGCGTTCATCAAGAAAAGCACTGACAGCAACTTGTAAATGATAAGTATGTCCATGTAAGGCTTTGCATTTCCCTTCATAATTGAAGAGATGGTGGGCAGCATTAAAGGTGAATTCTTTAGATACAAGAACGCGTTTGGGACAATAAAGAAGTGATTCTCCTGTCTCGTTTTTAATTTCTTTTGGCGCTAAGAACATTAATTTTTTCCTTTCTGACTAAGATATTTTTCAAGTCCAGCTTGACGTAAATGGCAGGCAGGGCATTGTCTGCAGCCAGTTCCTCGAATTCCATTGTAGCAGGTCAGAGTCTTTTGACGAACATAATCAAATTTACCTAGCTGATCTGCCAATTCCCATGTTTCGGCCTTGTCTAGCCACATCAGAGGCGTTTGAATGACGAATTCATAATCCATAGCAAGATTTAAGGTAACATTGAGAGACTTGACAAAAACATCACGACAGTCAGGATAACCTGAAAAATCTGTTTGACAGACTCCGGTGACAATATCTCTTATCTTGCGCTGTTTGGCAAGGACTGCAGCAAAGGAAAGAAAGAGATGATTTCTGCCATCAACAAAAGTATTGGGGACTTCACCGTCTTTTGTTTCTATAGCTATGTCAGAAGTTAAGGCATTTTCTGTTATTTGTCCCAGTAAAGACATATCAAGGATATGGTGTTTCACGCCTTGTTCTGCAGCAATTTCCTTGGCAACCTCTAATTCTTGACTGTGACGTTGGCCATAGGAAAAGGTAACTGTTTCGACATATTCATAATGCTTCATTGCCCAAAAAAGGCAGGTAGTTGAATCTTGACCACCGCTAAAGACGACAAGAGCTGATTGACGTTTCATAAAAACTCCTTTAAATTTCGTTAAGGATAATTTTGAGCAGTAAAAAAGCTCCTAATATAAAAATAGGAGCTGCCAAATAATAGGCTGGTTTTTTTTATAGATGGCTTCTCCCAAACATCCTTATGTAATTCTTCAATATGGTAACATGAAAATAGGGAAAAAGCAAATTTGTTCAATAAAGCCAGTCTTAGAAAGTAGTCAGAAGGATTAGACTTGTTTGGAAATGAATTATTCTTTTTATGGTTGTGGCTTTTCTTAAGTAATGAAGGCGAAAAGTGAATAGTCCAGCGGACTATTTTAGAAATTCAAGGGAGTTCCATTCTTTTTGGCGCCCCTAGGTCTTACCAACACCTCATGATAGAACTATAAGCGGTTTGAGCACTTTCACTACAGCGAAAAAGCAATCGTTTAAAGTGACTTTATCACCATCAAGCTATAAAAAATTAAATTAGTTCTCATAGAAACTTTTTTCTTGACAATAGTTTAAGGAATCATTATAATAGTTTTCATGAGAACTATTATAATATTCTCATAAAAAGTGAGGTGTTTTTATGAAGGAGCCTTTTAGTGAATTTAAAAACCTCATTACAGCAACAGAAAGATATATTCAAGAATTATCCAAAAGCCATGGTGTTGAACATCTGTCCGGACCTCAGGGATGGACAGTTATGTTTTTAAAGGATAATCAAGGAAAGGAAATTTTTATTAAAGATATTGAAAAAAGGTTAGATATCTCAAAATCTGTGACCAGTAATCTCATTAAACGAATGGAAAAAAATGGTTTTATTTCTGTTATTCCTTCCAGAAAAGACAGACGATACAAGCAAATTGTTTTAACGCCATTAGGTCAGGAAAAAGCTGGAAAAATAACTGTTTTTTTAACAGATCTTAAAAAGTTGCTTCTAAAAGATATTAGTCAGGAAGACTTATCAGTTGCTCGGAAGGTTTTTAAACAAATCAAACAAAATTTAGAAAAGAAGGAGTAATTCATGTTTAAAATTTTTAAACGTCTAAATGCTAAAGAATGGGGCATGGTTCTCCTTAGTACTGCCTTTATCTGTTTGGCTGTCTGGATGGATTTGAAGACGCCCGAATATATGTCCAACATTACAACCTTGCTGCAGACTAAGGGAACGACCGCCTCAGATATTATGGATCCGGGATCTAAGATGCTCATGTTTTCATTTGGGAGCTTTTTTATGGCCGTTCTAGTTGGTTTTTTAGCTTCAAGAACAGCTGCTAGCTTTACGACCCGTCTTCGATCTGATATTTTCAATCGGGTTATGGATTATTCAGAGGCGGAAATCAAGAAATTTTCCATTCCCAGCCTTCTAACGCGTACGACTAATGATTTGACACAGTTGCAAATCATGATCGTTATGGGAATGCAAGTGGTGACACGCGGTCCAATCATGGCTGTTTGGGCCTTGACTAAAATCTGGGGTAAAAGCGATGAATGGACAGGAGCAGTCGGTGTTGCCGTTTTAATTGTCTTTATTATGCTGTCTGTTTTGATGTTTGTCGCTTTTCCAAGACAGCGTCAGGTGCAGAGCTTGACGGATGCTCTAAATTCTACAACCCGTGAATCTCTGACTGGTGTTCGTGTTGTTCGGGCTTACAATGCAGAAGATTATCAGGACACTAAATTTAAGCGGGAAAATAAAAACCTGACGAAATTGAATTTATTGGTCTATCGTCTGATGTCGCTAATGAATCCTGTCATGACAGTTGTTTCCAGTGGTCTAACTTTAGCTATTTATTGGATTGGAGCTTACCTGCTCAATGATATTAAAATTCCTATGACGAGTGTGACAGCTGCTAAAGGAGCTATTGCTGATCGTATCAGTGTTTTTAGTGATATGGTTGTCTTTTCATCTTATGCCATGCAGGTTGTTGTCGGTTTTATGATGATGGTCGCTGTCTTTATCATTTTACCGCGTGCTTTAGTTTCTGCCAAACGAATTAATGAAGTATTGGCGCTTAACTCATCTGTACACTTCAAAGAATATTCTAAAGCAGACAATGCTCGAAAAGGAGAAGTCGAATTTCATGATGTATCGTTTCGTTACAGTAAAAATTCTCGTGCGGTTATTGAGCATGTGTCTTTCAGTGCCAAAGCTGGTGAGACAGTTGCTTTTATTGGTTCCACTGGCTCAGGAAAATCAACTCTTGTTAATCTGATTCCTCGTTTTTATGATGCTACAGAAGGTTGGATTAAGATAGATGGAATCAAAGTGCAAGATTACAGCCATGATGACCTCAACAATAAAGTCGGCTATATTCCGCAAAGGGCAGTGCTTTTTAGTGGGACCATTCGTTCTAATATTGCATTTGGGCAAAGCGATCAAGCGCCGCTTGATGATGCTAAAATTTGGGAGGCTCTTGAACTAGCCCAAGCCAAAAACTTTGTTGAAGAAAAAGAAAAGGGTCTGGATACCGAGGTAGCTCAAGGCGGTACCAACTTCTCTGGCGGTCAAAAGCAGCGCTTAGCTATTGCCCGTGCACTTGCACGCAAACCAGAAATTCTTATTTTTGATGACTCCTTCTCAGCTCTTGATTATAAGACGGATCGCATTCTGCGAAATGATTTGGCAAAGAAAACCAAAGACATGACTAAGCTGATTGTCGCCCAACGTATTTCAACTATTATGGATGCTGATCATATTTTAGTCTTAGATCAAGGAAAGGTTGTTGGTCAAGGAACACACAAGGAATTACTGGCTAATAACGATATTTATCAAGAAATTGCTTATTCACAACTATCTAAGGAGGAGTTAGAAAATGGAAAATAAGAAGAAATCATTATTAAGCCAAATGGCTCCTTACCTTAAAGGCTATAAGGCTTTATTTGGACTTGCTGTCATTTTTACTATCGTTTCAAGTACGATTACTGTTATTGGACCTGACCGGCTGAAAGAGATGACAGATACCATGACCAAAGGGCTGGCAGGAAAAATTGATTTAGATAAAATCGGTGAGATTGCTCTAACCTTGGCTCTCTTATACTTTGCTGGTGCTTTGGTTTCTTATACTGCTAGCTTTATTGTGTCCACTTTGATTCAAAAGTTTTCGCAACGTCTGCGCAATGCCATTGCAGATAAAATCAATAAGGTACCGCTCAAATATTTTGATAGCCATTCACAAGGAGATACCTTGTCTCGAGTGACCAATGATGTGGATTTAATGACACAGTCTTTCAACCAAAGTTTAGTTTCAATGGTAGCAGCTATAATTCTCCTGATTGGCTCTATTTTCATGATGATTAAAACCAATGGAGCTCTTGCAGCGACCGCTATTTTGTCTGTTTTTGCTGGTTTTGTGTTATCCACTGTTATCATGGCCAAGAGCCAGCCGCTTTTTAAAAAGCAACAAGCTAATCTAGCCGATGTCAGCGGTTATGTTGAAGAGGTCTATTCAGGTCATAATGTGGTTTCTAGTTACAATGCGATTCAGCAAAGCAAGAAGCAGTTTGAAAACTTGAATGACCAATTATTTGCAAGTATGTGGAAATCACAATTCTTTTCTGGAATTATGATGCCCCTTATGCAATTCATCGGAAATTTTGGGTATGTCATGGTCTGTATTGTCGGTGCTACCATGGCTATTAACGGCGATATTACTATGGGAACGATTGTTGCCTTTATGACTTACGTCCGTATTTTTACTCAGCCCATTGCGCAGATTGCTCAAGGAATCACTCAATTGCAATCAGCTAATGCTGCTATGGGACGTGTCTTTGAATTTCTTGATGAGGAAGAAATAGAAGACGAAAACCATAAAGTTAAACAACTTGAAAAAGTTGAAGGAAATGTTAATTTTGACAATGTTTTCTTTGGTTATAGTCCTGATAAAACTATTATTCATGATTTCTCGGCTCATGCTAAGGCTGGTCAAAAAATTGCTATTGTGGGACCGACTGGTGCGGGTAAGACAACGATTGTTAACTTACTTATGCGTTTCTATGAGGTTGATAGAGGGATGATTTCTATTGATGGAGTTAATATCCATGATATGACACGAGAAGAAGTGCATGATGCTTTTGCCATGGTACTCCAAGATACTTGGCTCTTTGAAGGTACAGTTAAGGAAAATCTGATTTATAATCAAAAACATATTATTGATGAGCAAGTGATTGCAGCAGCTAAGGCAGTTGGTGTTCATCATTTCATCAAGACTTTACCTAAGGGTTATGATACTGTTTTAGATGATTCGGTCACCTTATCAGTCGGTCAAAAACAACTCTTGACCATTGCACGTGCTCTCCTTAAAGATGCACCGCTTCTGATACTTGATGAAGCAACTTCCTCTGTTGATACTCGTACGGAAGAACTTATTCAAAGGGCTATGGATCATTTGATGGAGGGGCGGACATCATTCGTTATTGCCCATCGTCTGTCAACTATTCGCAATGCTGATCTTATTCTTGTCATGAGAGATGGTAATATTATTGAACAAGGCAGCCATGACCAATTGATGGCAGAAAATGGCTTCTATGCCGATCTCTATAATAGTCAATTTACAGAAGAAGTGGCTTGATGAGTTTAAAGAGTGGTCAAAAAATAAACATATTTTTATTGTTATTTTTGGCTGCTTTTTTATTATTTCTAAATAAAGTGTGAATTTTATTTATCTTGTTCTATTAATATTTAAAATCATTTTTCCAATCAAATCATTAGATTAAAAGGAGAAAATATCCTACAATAAGAGCTAGTAGAGAAAAGGAGATTATTTTATGACAACTTTTAATGGAAATACGGTGACACTTGCTGGTAAGAAATTGCAGGTTGGTGATACAGCACCTGATTTTTCTCTGACAGATACCGATTTGTCTAAAAAAACTTTGGCAGATTTTGCTGGTCAGAAAAAAGTGATTAGCGTTGTGCCATCTATTGATACAGGCGTTTGTGATGCACAAACACGTCGTTTTAATCAGGAGTTATCAGATGCTGATAATACTGTTGTCATCACTGTATCAGTTGATTTGCCATTTGCACAAGCACGCTGGTGCGGTGCAGCTGGTTTGAATGATGCCATAACCTTGTCAGATTACTATGATTATTCGTTTGGAAAGGCTTATGGTTTATTGATTAATGAACTCCATCTGCTTGGACGTGCTGTTTTTGTTCTTGATGAAGATAATAAGATTACCTATCTTGAATATTTGGATGAAATGACTAATCATCCCAACTATGACGCTGCCCTTGCAGCAGTAAAATAAGTTAGTAAAAAGGCACAATTTCTGTGTCTTTTTACCGTTTAGGACAAAATTACTACCATTTAGGATTTTTGACTCCGTTAGAGGATATTTTCTGTTATACTAAGAATATCTTTATGTTATTAATAAGGAAAGCCTAATGCTGTATTGTATTGTACAGCCAACTATATGAATATTATTTTAGGTGAGGAGAAAGATATGTCTAGAAAGAAAAGTCAGAAACTGAAGTTATTGAGACTTTTAACAGCACAGCTTATTGCTATTTGTTTGTTAATTATGGTTTTGACACAAGCTATTTTTAAATCTCCCCTGCTTGTTCAGGTTTGCTTTTTAATTATAACGCTTTGTACAGCTGGTCTGAATTATTATTTCATTAAAGAAGCTAGAGAGGCAAATGCACAAGAAAGTTCTGCTGCTACAGTTACTAGTCAAGTTATCTTTACTGTCGTGTTTTTGCTTTTGATGGTTTTAAGCGGTTATAAGGCCATTCAAGTAAGCGAATTTGCCAGTAAGATCATCTTCTCAGCTGCTGCTGTAATTAGTTTTATTGTCTCTCTTCTTTTATTATGGGGAATAAGATATGTCAAAAAAACCAGCTTTTTTAGAAAACGCTAATGACTGATTAAACCACAAAAAGCCTACCATGCAGATAATGCTAGGCTTTTTGTGGTTATGGCAACCAGTTAATACTCTTCAAAAATCAAAACGATGCCTTGCTGACTTCATCGTTATTTAGTTTGTTTGTGACCTCATTATGGCTTGGAACTTCTCATACCATTTGGCAAAATAAGAATTCTTTAATCTTCTATGTTATAATAGAACAAGCATGTAAGAAGGATGAATTATGTCACAAGAAACGATCTATGGGAAATATCAAGCTTATTTGTCTCAGATTTTAGAGCATTTCAGCCAAAAAATTCAAGACGAAAATCAACGCGTAAAAAAAGATACTGGTTTTAAACTGTTTGAACATTTTCTTGCACGTATAAAGACCAATGAGAGTATGATTGAGAAATGTCAGCGTAAACAGCTGCCTCTAACGGCGCAGTCAGCTCTAAAAGAAATTCGTGATGCGATTGGCATTCGTATTGTCTGTGGTTTTGTTGATGATATTTATAAAATGGTTGCTATCCTTAAAACTTTAGATGGCGTCAATGTCTATAATGAAAAAGATTATATTTACAATGCTAAACCTAATGGTTATCGTTCTTATCATTTGATTTTAGAAATAAAAACGCCATTTGAGGATTGCTTGGGACAGCAACCGGGAAAATATTTTGTCGAAGTTCAGTTGAGAACTATAGCTATGGATTCTTGGGCTAGTTTGGAGCACCAGATGAAATACAAACACGATATCAAGAACCCAGAGCGCATTGCTAAAGAATTAAAGCGCTGTGCGGATGAGTTAGCTTCTTGTGATCTCTCTATGCAGACCATCCGAAATTTGATTGTAGGAAGTGGTGAATAAATGTCTTTAACGATTTTACTAGCAGAAGACGAAGAGCAGTTGTCGCGTGTTTACACAGCAGCTTTAAAGCATCAAGGTTATCAAGTTGATCAAGTTTATAATGGACAAGATGCTATCGAAAAAGCACATGAAAATGCTTATGATGTTTTTATTTTAGATATCATGATGCCAATTAAAACCGGCTTGGAAGCTTTGCGTGAGATTCGTGCCAGTGGGGATCATACGCATGCTATTATGTTGACAGCTATGTCGGAAATTGAAGATAAAGTAACTGGTTTAGAGGCAGGTGCTGATGATTATTTAACCAAGCCTATTTCTTTAAAGGAACTTTTAGCGCGCTTGGCTTCCTTAGAACGGCGTCTGGATCGTTTTACGGATAAAGTTTTAACTTTTGGCAGTGTCAAACTTGATCTTGCCCAGCAAGAAATGGTGTCAGGCAATTCTATTCGTTTAGCAGGAAAAGAATCAAAATTGATGGCTTTTTTTATGCTTAATCCTAATAAATCTTTATCAACCAAAGAAATTTTTCAGCATGTTTGGGCAAAAGATGATGATCCTGAAATTGATGAAGGTTATGTCTTCATCTATATTTCTTATCTTAGACAAAAACTAAAATCTATTAAGGCAAATCTTGCTATCTTAGGAGAAGAGAATGGCGATTTTACCTTAGTTAGAATTGGCGGGTGATGAGCATGTTTCGTAAGATCAGATTCCGTTTTATCCTTGTCGCCTCTTTTGCTATCTTATGTATCCTCATTTCTTTTGTGGGTGTTTTTAATTCTGTTCGTTATGTTCAAAATAACGATGAGATCAATGCTATTTTGACCATTTTATCTAGAAATAAAGGAGAATTTCCTGATCCGATAGAAATTAACAAGGAGGTAGGAAATCGAGGATTGTCAGTAGCTGTTATTAATCAATACCAATATTACAGTTTTATAGTGGATAGGAAAAAAGATACCGTTTCTCTTAATCTAAGTCATATTTCTCATTTGACAGAAGAACAGGCAGAGTCTTATATGAGAAATATTAATCTCCATGAAAGAGACGGACGTTTTAGAAAAAACAATCATTTTTATTCTTACCGTGTGACAAAAATGAATCCATCTGGCCGCTATTTGGTTGTTGTCTTGGATGCTACTCGTTTTTTTGCTGATCGTTCCGAATTAATTAATTTGTCTATTCAAATGTCCTTTTATAGTTTGCTCTTTTTTATTTTAGTTGTTTCTGTTTTTTCAGGCTATGCTATTAAGCCTTACCTTGAAAATTATGAGAAGCAAAAACGCTTTATTACTAATGCTGGACATGAATTAAAAACCCCTTTATCCATTATTTCTGCTAATAATGAATTGCAAGAATTAATGACTGGCGAAACAGAATGGACCAAAAGTACCAAGGATCAAGTTGAACGCTTGACCCATTTAATCAATCAATTAGTTACTTTGGCTAGGTTAGAAGAGCAGCCGAATATTGTTCTTGAAAGAGTTTGTTTTTCGGAAATTGTGCAAGATGCAGCAGAAGACTTTAAAGCTCCCATCATTAAAGATGGTAAAACGTTTGAGATGCAGATTGCTTCTGATATTTATGTCAAAGCAGAAGAAAAATCCCTCTTTGAATTGGTTACTCTTTTAGTAGATAATGCTAATAAATATTGTGATGATAAGGGGACAGTAAGTGTCAAACTTAGCAGAACCGGTGGTCTTAAAAAGGCAAGGCTAGAGGTTTCAAATACCTTTAAAGAAGGTACTGAAATTGATTATAGCCGTTTCTTTGACCGCTTTTATCGCGAAGATGAATCGCATAACAATCAGACATCAGGTTATGGCATCGGATTGTCAATGGCTCAGAGTATTGTTAAAATTTTTAAAGGAAAAATTTCGGTCTCCTATAAGAATGATGCCATTATTTTTAAGGTTATTTTATAATTTTGATATAAAAAATGAGGTTAGGATATTTTTATCCTGACCTCATTTTTAACCTATTAAAAGAGATAAAGTAGTGCAGCGATAATGGCTAACCCTCCCTGTGTCAGCAAAATTTTTGGATTGCTGCTATAAGCACCATACGCAGCAACAAGAATAATGTAAATCAAGATTGGTAAAATGATAGCTGTATTAAAAGCTAAGCCATAAAGCAGACCTAAACCAAGAAGGCCATTATAAATACCTTGATTTTTAAACAGTACATCAATTTCTTTTTCACCTAATGTTTCTTGAGTCATGCCAAAAACTTGAGATGTCTTTGTAGACTGTGTGGCTAACGTTTCCAAATACATAATGTAAAAGAATTCCAAAGCGACCAGAATGATAATAAGCATTTTAATAATTGACATGATTGCCTCCTAATGGTAATGTTTTAGTATTATAGAATTTATTGTCAAACTTTGCAAGAAATTTGTCCTTATTAAGAAGTTTGAGGGATATAAAATTTGGAAGTCTGCTTGGAACAAGTGAACATTTTTATACTTTTTCTGCCAAATCACAATTGTGTTCCCCTTTCGTATGTTCTAAGACTGTTTTTAACAGCAGTAATGAATTGCTGAGTAATATCAGTTTCTTGTTTACGTTTATTGCTAACAAAACCAAGGGTATGCATTTTGCTGTCTTTAAGAGGGATTAGAACAATTTGATCCTTGATAAAACTGTTAACAATACCCAATCCTGAAGCATAAGCATCTGAACCACAGAGGATATTCATGATAGTACCGCGATCATTACTGTAAAAGACAGATTGATTTTCAGGAATATCAAGGGTATCTTCGTCAAAGTTAAGTCCTGAAATTTCTTGTCTGAAACGGACTTGCTTATAATCTTTTAATTGCACTTTTTCAATGACCTTTTGCTGGGCGAGCGGATGATCTTTTCTAAGGAAAATCCGTGTAGGAAAATCCCCGAGAGGTGTAAAAGCAAGATCATGCTGTTTAAAATAACGTTCTAAAATATGACGATTATCGTCGTTAAGATAAAGAATACCCAAGTCACTTTCAAAATTTAAGACGCTTTCTAAGATTTTTTTGGTTGTTGTCTCAATCAGGTGAAAATGTTGAAAGTCTTTTTTGAATTTTTCGGCTATTTCAAGAAGCGGAATGGCTAGAAAATCATAGTGATGCGAACTAATGGTAAAGCTCTTTTTGTAGTTGTCTTGGTAGCGTTTTTTAAGAAGATCAGCTTCTCCCAAAATGCGTTTAGCATACTTAAGAAAATCATAACCATCATCTGTTAGGCGAGCACCCGTATTAGAGCGAATAAAAAGCTGTACTCCTAAGTCATTTTCTAACTCTTTAATTGAAGAGGAAAGATTGGGCTGTGTGACATAAAGTTTTTTAGCAGCTTCACTAAAAGAACCTGTATTGGCAATAGCCTCAACATAACGACATTGTTGAAAATTCATAATAATCTCCTTCTTCTAGAACTTTTCTGACATTATAACAAAAGAAACACAGGAAAATCCGTAAAAAACCGATAGAAAAAAACAAAGGAGTGATAACTTTTTCTTATGGCCTACTATTGTTTTTTCTTTTCCTTTATTTAAGCTCTTTTTTATTGCCATAAATAAAATTTATAGCCAACCATAAAAAAGATAAATTATACAAGGTGTTGAGGAGATGGTAGGATAAAGTCATATTATTTTCAAAGGAGATGGACTTTATGGCAGACAGTAAGAAAGAATGGGTCTTAAAGGCTTTTAAAGGTGAAAGGGTAGACAAAGTTCCTGTTGGTTTTTGGTATCATTTTTTGGCAGAAGAAGAATTTGGACAAGGCCTTGATAATCCAGAACTTTTTAAGAAGAATCTTCAAGGACATCAAAAATTTATTAAAGAAGTAGATCCTGATTTTATCAAATTGATGAGTGATGGTTTTTTCACTTATCCAAATGAATTGATTCATACAAATGTTACATCAATTCAAGAATTAGCCAATATTTCTTCTATTGGTGAAAATCACCCTTGGTTTGATCAACAAGTGCAGTTAGTCAAGGCTATTAAAGAAAGTTTTACTGAAGATATTGTGGCTATTTATAACATTTTTTCTCCAGTCACTTATCTTAAATGGCAGTTATCAGGTCAGGTGGCTCATGGTGATGGCATTATTGCCCGATTTTTGCAAGAAGATGCTCAGACTCTAAAAAAGGTTTTAAATGTGATTGCTGGTGATATTGCTACCTTAACAAGAAAAATTATTGCAGAAGCTGGTCTTGAAGGGATTTATCTCAGTGTACAATCCATTCAAGACAGCAATGTAACGTCTGAGGACTATCGGAACTATATTACACCTAGTGATTTGACCATTATTGAGGCAGCTCAGCAAGCTCAAGGTCTAACTGTTCTTCATATCTGTGGTTATGAAGGAGCAAGCAATGATATCAAACTCTTCAAGGATTATCCGGCTCAGGTTTTTAATTGGGCTGTTGGTCCGGAAGGTATCAGTTTAGCTCAAGGCCGTAAACTTTTTGGCGGTAAAACCGTTTTGGGAGGATTTGTTAACACTAAAGACGGTATTCTCTATAAAGGAAGTAAGGATGATATTCAAACTGAAGTAAAGAAATTGTTACAAGAATCTGGTACGTTAGCCACTGTTATAGGAGCAGATTGTACGATTCCAAGTGATATTGCTGCTGAGCGTATTGCTTGGGTCAAAGAAGCGGTAACTTTATAAGTTGAAAGAAGGAGATTATTCAAATGACTAAGAAAACATGGATTGTTACAGGAGGCGTATTGTTTCTTCTTATTGGTGGGACGATTATTGGACGTCAATTGGCGGGAAATGGTGCTAATGAGAAAGTGACTACTCTAAAGGTGGCTCATACTCAAAATTATGCTCCCTATGATTATGTGAATGATAAGGGAGAAAATACAGGCTATGAAGTAGACGTTTTAAAAGCTATTGATAAAAAACTACCTGATTATAAATTTAAATATACAGGAACAAGTGATGAGGATTTGCTTATCGGACTTGAATCAGGCAAGTATGATATTGGGACTAAAGGGGCTTGGTACACAAAAGAGCGTGCCAAAAAATTTATTATCCCTAAAGATGCTCTTGGTGCCAGTGTCATCGGCTTGACTATTAGGAAAGATGAAGAAAAAACAATTACTGGTATTAATTCTTTTGCGAAATCGGGCGGCAAACTTGTTCCTATCTCTCCGCAAAATGCTCAGTGGAATGTTATTGAAGCTTACAATAAAAAACATAAAGATACTCCAATTGATTTGAAATCAGCAGAAAGTTTTACGGTTGCAGATGCTTATGCCTGGGTTTTAGAGGGACGTTATGATGCTTATTTTGATATAAAACTCTCCTTTAAACAGGCTGTGAAGGATAAGGATGGTGCTTATCATAAGTATGCTGATAAGTTGACTTGGATTCCTTATAAAGGTATCGAAACTTACCCATTGATTCATCGTAATAAAGCCAATCAAAAGTTCGTTAAAGCTTACAATAAGGCTGTGAAAGAATTGAAGAAGGATGGAACTTTAGCCAAACTGTCTAAGAAGTATTTTGGGGAAGATGTCTTTAACTATGTCACAAAATAGGAGGTCAGTATGGTTTCTTATACACCATCTTATGTTTTTAAATTTTTGCCAACTATTTTAAATGCTCTTCCTTTAACGTTGTGGGTCATTTTTTTAACCGTTCTTTTAGGTTCTTTGTTGGGAGCAGGTCTGGCTTGGGCACAAGTGGATTCTAAAAACAGCTGGGCAGCCTTTGCTAAAGGATATGTTTTTATTTTGAGATGTACACCGCCAATTGTTTTGCTCTTTCTTGTTTTTTATGGTCTGCCAGAATTTTTGACTTGGTGGCTTCATTTGGATGTTGACGATTGGTCACGTGCTATTTTTGTCGTTGTAACTATGGTATTACTATTTGCGGCCTCAATTTCTGAAGTTTTCAAATCAGCTTATTTAGCTGTACCTAAGGGACAATTAGAAGCTGGTCTCAGTATTGGTCTAACTGGCTTTCAAACCTTTAGGCGTATTCTTTTGCCGCAGACCTTTCAAATCGCCTTACCCAATATAACAACTGCCATTTTAAATTTGATGAAAGATGCGGCTCTAGCCTATACAATCGGTTTAGTGGATGTCATGGGGGCAGGAAATCTGATTATTAGTCGGAATTTGGGGAATTACTCTCTGGAAACTTATACAGCTGTTGCCCTTATTTATTGGGGAATTGCCTTAGTTTTGTCACTGGTATCACATTTTATGGAACACAGTCTTAATAAAGGAAATACTTAGGAGGTCATATGGATTTTTCTTATATTTTTCATACATTTTTACTTTCCTTAAAGGGTGTTCCTGTGACCTTAGTCATCATGATAGTCTCTATACTGCTGAGCTTTTTACCGGCTTTGTTTTTGGCTTTGGGCAGAATTTACAAGGTAAAAGGTGTGACGACTTTTTCGATTGTTTATCTAGCTTTTATTAGAGCAACACCGCCTATTCTTTTGATTCTCTTTTTTTACAGTCTTTTACCCAGTGTTTTAAATACCATTTTAAAATCAAGCGGATTAGATATTTTTAAACTTAATCCTATTTATTATGCTTTTATTATCTTTAGTCTAATGACAACAGGGAGTCTATCAGAAATTTTACGATCTGCTATTTTAACGGTTGATAAGGGACAGTTGGAAGCAGCTCAGTCTATTGGTTTAACAACGACACAAAGTTATCTCAGAATTATTTTCCCACAGGCTTTGAGGTCTGCTCTTCCCAATCTTTGTAATTTGGTGATTAATATTGTTAAAGGAACTTCGCTTGTTTTTGTCATGACAGTTAAGGATATTACAGCAATAGCTAAGGTTGAAGCGGCTCATGGTTACCAATATTTTGAATCTTATCTTGTGATTTTCATTATTTATATTATTATTTGTGGTTTGATTCAGTGGAGCTTTTCAACTTTAGAAAAGCGTTTTGCTTAAGGAGAATACATGTTAGAAATTAAAAATTTATCAAAACAATTTGGAGATAAACTTGTTCTTGACAATGTTAGCTTGACTGTTAACAAGGGAGATGTTGTCGTTATTTTGGGTCCTAGCGGTTCAGGAAAAACAACTTTTTTGCGCTGTCTTAATCACTTGGAAAAAGCAGATAAAGGACATCTAACTTTAGATGGACAATCTTATGATTTGGCAACACTTAATCGTAAAGAAATTTTGACCATTCGGCAAAAGACGGCCTTTGTTTTTCAACACTATAATCTTTTTGCTAATAAAACCGCTTTGGAGAATATTTTAGAAGGCTTAATGACTGCAAGAAAGATTCCCAAAGAACAAGCGATTCAAATTGCGGAGCAAGCCCTTGAAAAGGTAGGCTTATTGAGTTATAAAGATTATTATCCTAGTCAATTATCTGGTGGTCAGCAGCAAAGAATTGGGATTGCACGTGCCATTGCAGTCAAGCCAGATCTTATCTTTTTTGATGAACCAACATCGGCACTTGACCCTGAATTGATTGGTGATGTTTTGGGTGTCATGAAACAATTGGCTGAGGAGGGCGTTACCATGATTGTGGTCACGCATGAAATGAGTTTTGCCAAAGATGTGGCCAATCATGTCATTTTTATGGATGGTGGGCACATCATCGAAGAAGCTTCGCCAAAAGAATTTTTCTCGAAACCTAAAGAAGACAGAACGCGTCGCTTTTTAGCCCGGATTCTGTCTGATGATAGTTACTCAGTTGATTATATATTATAAAGAAAATTTCCACCGCATTGATAAAAAGAATTACAGTTCTCTAAGTTAGAAATGAACATTCTGACTTAGGGAATTTTTTAGTCAGATAGGCTTCTTTTGTAAATGAGTTAAGAAATTTCTTTTTGCTTAAGGTCGCTTTTTTCTCATTTTTATATTAAAATGATAATGCAATCATAATGAATAAACTTAAGAAGGGAAGTTCCAAAGTGACCGTAAAATCTGTAAAAGTGAAGTCTTATGCAAATATTGCTATCATTAAATATTGGGGTAAGACAAATACTAAAAAAATGATTCCGGCAACCAGTAGTATTTCTTTGACTTTGGAAAATATGTATACGGAAACTAGACTGACTCTTTTAAGAAATGCAGAAGCTGATGAATTTTACATTGATCATATTTTACAAAATGAAGCAGAGCACCGAAAAATCAGTAAGGTTCTGGATTTTTTTAGAAAAGAGACTCCTTTTTTTGTTAAGGTAGAGACTTCCAACAATATGCCAACGGCAGCTGGTTTATCTTCAAGTTCTAGCGGTTTATCAGCTTTGGTTAAGGCTGCCAATATATTCTTTGAAACAAATGCAACTCAGGAAGAACTTGCCCAAATAGCCAAATTTGCTTCAGGTTCTTCTTCGCGTTCTTTTTTTGGACCTTTGACGGCATGGGATAAAGATTCAGGTGAGATTTATCCTGTACCGTCAGATTTAAAGTTAGCTATGATTATGTTGGTTTTGAACGATACCAGAAAACCTATTTCGAGCCGTCAAGGTATGCAGCGTTGTTCAGAGACCTCAACAAATTTTGCTGATTGGATTGCCCAATCTGAAAAGGATTATGTTGCTATGTTGGACTATTTAAAAGCTGCTGACTTTGAAAAAGTCGGCGATTTAATAGAAGCTAATGCTTTAGCTATGCATGCAACAACAAGAACCGCTAATCCTCCTTTTTCTTATTTAACTAAAGCTTCCTACCAAGCTATGGAAAGAGTAAAAGAACTGCGACGGCAAGGTGAAAGGTGTTATTTTACCATGGATGCAGGTCCTAATGTCAAAGTTTTGTGTCTCGAGAAAGATTTGGAGCGTCTATCTCGTATTTTTGCGCAAGACTATCAGATTATTGTGTCTAAAACAAAGGAACTTTAACATGGATAATATCATTCAAGTAAAAACAGGCGGTAAACTATATATTGCTGGTGAATATGCTATCTTAACTCCCAGTCAGTCGGCCATTATTAAAAACATTCCCATTTATATGACAGCTACTATCAAATCTGCCAAAGAAATTTCAATTTGGTCTGATATGTTTGCTTATTGTGTGGGTATGGCGGCTGACTCTAATTATAGCCTGATCCAAGAGACAATTACGGTTTTAGCAAATTTTTTGGGAAAAGAAATTGCTGATTTATCCCCTTTTTCCTTAGAAATTAATGGAGAATTGGGACGCGATGGGAAAAAATTCGGGATTGGTTCTAGTGGTAGTGTTACTATTTTAACCTTAAAAGCACTCTCTCGTTTCTATCAATTGGATTTATCGACAGATACTATCTTTAAGCTGGCTGCCTATACCTTAATTAAGCGTGGTGATAATGGTTCCATGGGAGATTTGGCTTGCATTGCCTATGATAATTTGGTTTATTTTACAGCTTTTGACCGCCAATTAGTAAGGACTTGGATAGTATCTGATGACCTAAGAACTGTTTTAGAGAGGGATTGGGGTTATCGCATTTCAGTCTTATATCCTAAAATCACTTGCGATTTTCTCGTTGGCTGGACCAAACAACCCTCTATTTCAAATAAGATGGTTAATCTTGTTAAATCTTCAATTACGCCATCCTTTTTAAAAGTCAGTCAGGAAAATGTCGAAAAACTTTCCCAAGGCTTGCTAAATGGTCAAAAAGATGTGATAAAAGAAAGTTTAGCAACTAGCAGCCAGCTCTTAGAAAATCTCAATCCAGCTATCTATACAGAACGTTTACGGCAATTAAAAGCAGCTGAGAAAGGTCTAGATGTCATTGCTAAGAGCAGTGGTTCTGGTGGCGGTGATTGTGGAATTGCTCTTTCTTTTAAAGACAGGGATAGTCACCTTTTAGTGGAACGCTGGCAAAAAGCTGGTATTGAATTGCTTTATCAAGAAAAATTATAGGAAAAATCGATGACAAATAGAAAAGATGATCATATAAAATATGCCTTAGACTATTGTTCACCATATAATAGTTTCGATGACATAGAACTCATTCATCATTCTTTACCAGATTATGATTTAGCCGAGATTGATTTGTCTACACATTTTGCTGGTCAGGATTTTGATTTTCCTTTTTATATCAACGCTATGACAGGCGGAAGTCAAAAAGGGAAAGAAGTTAATGAAAAATTAGCTCAGGTAGCGGACACCTGTGGTCTTCTTTTTGTAACAGGTTCTTACAGTACAGCTCTTAAAAATCCAGACGATACTTCTTATCAGGTAAAAAAATCCAGACCTCATTTATTACTAGCAACCAATATCGGCCTTGACAAACCTTATCAGGCTGGCTTACAGGCAGTTAGGGATTTACGGCCTTTATTTCTTCAGGTTCATATTAATCTTATGCAGGAGCTCCTTATGCCAGAGGGGGAACGCGAATTTAGGTCTTGGAAGAAACATTTATCTGACTATGCGAAGAAACTACAACTTCCTTTTATTTTAAAAGAAGTTGGTTTTGGTATGGACGTTAAAACAATCCAAACTGCTATTGACCTAGGGGTTAAAACTGTCGATATTTCTGGCCGAGGCGGAACCAGTTTTGCTTATATCGAAAATAGACGTGGCGGAAATCGTTCTTATCTTAATCAATGGGGACAAACCACAGCGCAAGTTCTATTAAATGCTCAGCCGCTTATGGATAAGGTAGAAATCCTGGCTAGCGGCGGGATTCGTCATCCATTGGACATAATAAAAGCTTTGGTCCTTGGAGCCAAAGCGGTCGGTTTATCTCGAACGATGTTAGAATTAGTTGAACAGCATTCTGTTCATGAAGTCATTGCTATTGTAAATGGTTGGAAAGAAGATTTGCGCCTGATCATGTGCGCCCTTAACTGTCAAACGATTGCAGAACTTCGAAATGTTGACTATCTTTTATATGGGCGCTTAAGAGAAGGACAGAGACAATAATGGCTTGTTTTAAAGGTGTCATTAAGGTGGTTATCAAAATTAAATAATAAGAAAACTCCGTTTTTGAAGCGGAGTTTTAATTTTATAGCATATAGTAGACAATAGCGATATATTGCAAAGCAGAAGCCAGTAAAATAAAGAGATGCCAAATCATGTGAAAATAAGGCCTCTTTTTAGCGTAGAAGAAGGCTCCAACAGTATAAGATAAGCCACCGCCTAACATTAAAAGCCAAAAAGCTAGACCAGTCTTGCTGACAATAGCTGGAATAATAAAGATAACCAGCCATCCCATCAATAAATAAAGAAAAAGACTGAATTTATCATTAATCTTCTTAGCAAAAATTTTATATAAAATACCAAAAATAGTAGTGCCCCACTGAAGAACAATAATAAGGTAGCCTAACCAACCTCCGACCAGTGAAAGTGCAACTGGTGTATAACTTCCTGCAATAGCAATATAAATCATACTGTGATCAATAATACGAAGAACATATTTTTGTGGTGAATCATAAGTCATAGCATGATAAACAGTTGATGACAAAAACATCAAAAAGAGACTAATGACAAAAATGGACATTCCGATTGCAGCGGCTATTCCGTAATGTTGATAACTGTAAATGGCGGAAATAGGCAGCAGAACAAGCATAATAGCTGCACCAACAGCGTGTGTCACACTGTTAGCAACCTCTTCGCCAAAACTCAATTGTTTACTTAGTTTCAGAGTTTGTGTTGGACTCATTGATATCACTTCTTTCTAGTTCTAAGACAAGCTGATGTGTTTGCAGATAAAGTTTTAGAGTTTGACAAGCTGATACTACTACAGGGGCAATATCTTGTCTTTCATCGGTGTTCATACAGGTGACAAAGTCATTATAAAGGTTTTTTGAAGAGTTATTTGCTGTTAAAACGGTCAAAGTCTGGCTAATCTCTTGGATAGAGAAGACATTTTTGAGAGCAGTAATAACAATCAAACGAGCGACCTGTTTTCGATTATATTTTTTCTTGATTGGCTTTTCAATATGACCATGTTTGACATAATTATTAATCATAGAAGCTGTTAGTCCTTTGTCTTTAGAAGCAGCAGCATCTGTGGTCTGATTAACATAGAGCAGGACTTGGTCTAAATATAAATCAAGTTCAGGAAGGTCATCCCATTTTGGATAAAGTATTTTTTCCAAATTCTTATCTCCTTAACATCTAGTCTTAATAACTAGATTATATCTTTATCGAAAATTATTGTCAAGAAAAAAGTGAGGAATAGAAAAAATACCATCTCTGCAATGATATTTTTTAAAGGATTATAATATGAAGTTTTTAAATTTATCTTAAATTTTTTAAAAGTGTTTGCGCGGTTTCTAAATTCATATGCTTAGCTTTAAGAAGCTGAGAAACAAGAGCTGAGACTTCTTTTTCCTTAGCGCCTGCAAGCAAGGCTAAGGACTTTGCCTGAAGTTTCATATGTCCAGCTTGGATACCTGTGCTAGTCAAGGCTTTAAGGGCGGCAAAATTTTGAGCCAGACCTACAGCAGCAATGATAGCAGCTAATTCTTTAGCAGTCGGATTTCCAAGCAAATCATAAGCGCATTGAACAGTTGGATTTAACCCAATAGATCCTCCCTTAGTAGCAATGGGCATAGGTAGGGTTATCTTGCCCTTTAATATCTCATTTTTGTCATCATAGGACCAAGCAGAAAGACCACGATAGTGGCTGTCTCTACTAGCATAAACATGTCCACCAGCCTCAATAGCACGCCAATCGTTACCTGTAGCTAGTACAAGAGCATCGATGCCATTAAAAATACCCTTATTGTGGGTGCTGGCTCGATAAACGTCAATTTGGGCTAGTTGACTGGCTAAGTCCATTTTTCGAGCTAATTTTTTGGCTTCTGTCTTATCACGACTGAGGAAACGAAGATTAACCTGACATTGTGCTGTTACCAAAGCTTCTGTTGCGTAGTTAGAAAGAATAGCCATGAGACTTTGTCCGCCAGATAGTTCTTCTAAAGGAGCAGCTAAGGTTTCCAGCATAGTATTAACTATATTTGCTCCCATGGCCTCTTTGGTGTCAACACTCAGATAAACAATTAGAAAACTCCCTTTAATCTCTGTCATCAAATCGCAAGCGCCGCCGCCACGCTTAACGATAGAAGGGTGTGCCTCATTGGCTAAAGATAGGAGTAAGGCCTTCTTGTCCAAGATATTTTTGTGTGCTTTATCAAAGTCATCCACATCATAAAGAGCCACTTGGCCAAGTATTTGACGATTATGAATTTTAGTAGAAAAACCACCAGAACGTTTGATAATTTTAGCTGCAAAACTAGCTGCCGCAACAACAGAAGGCTCTTCAGTTACAAAAGGAACCTGATATTCCTTCCCATCAATGAGAAAATCTGGTGCTAGGGCGAAAGGCAGCGAAAAAGTTCCTAAGACATTTTCGACCATTTGATTGGCAGTCTCTAAAGGTAATTGTTGATTTTGACAGAGTTTCTTCAACTCTTCTGTGCTTAGCAGCTGATGTTTTTCTAAATGTTTCAGGCGTTCTTGCAATGTCTTTCTAGAAAAACCTGACCAGTTAATTTTTTTAGGATTCATTGACTTTACCATAGATTCTTTGGTGTTCAAGGATTTCTTTTAAGGCAAAAGGTCCTGTCTGATATTCTTTGAAAGAAGCATTTCCTTTGTCATCAAGTTGAGCCTCTTCAAAAAAGATTTTCTCGTAATTCTCAACAGATAAGGGAGTCCGTCTTTTGAGTTTGTCAAGACGATTAGTCTGTAGCTGTTCTTTGAAACCTTTAACCAGTGTTCCTGTGAAAATTTCAGCAACAGCCCCGCTACCATAGCTAAAAAGAGCAATCTTATCACCAGCCACAAGATTTTGACTATTTTCCAAAAGAGAAAGGAGTCCTAAAAAGAGTGAACCTGTATAGATATTTCCGATTTGCTTGCTATAAAGAATGGAAGCTTCAAAATTCACCTTAAGTTTTTCCTGCAAATCAGATGGGACTTGCTTATCCATGATTTTGTTAAAGCCTTTAAGAGCTAGTTTAGGAAAAGGAAGATGAAAGCAAAAAGCTGCAAAATCAGTTAAAGAAACATCAAAACGTTTTTGATATTCTGCCCAAGTCGTTTTCAGCATATCCAAATATTGTTTGGTAGAATACATACCATTAACATAAGGTGTTGTTGTATAATTTGGCCGCCAAAAATCCATAAGATCACGTGTCTGAGCTAAGGTCTCATCATGAAGAATAAGAATACGGGGATCTTTTTTGACCAGCATGGCAATGCTGCCGGCTCCTTGAGTAGATTCTCCGGGAGTTCCAATTCCGTATTTGGCAATATCGCTAGCAAGAACAAGCACACGCGTGTCAGGATGTTTTTCAACATGCAGTTTAGCATAGTTGAGGGCTGCAGTAGCACTGTAGCATGCCTCTTTCATCTCAAAGCTGCGCGCAAAAGGCTGAATACCTAATAAGGAATGTACATAAACAGCTCCAGCCTTACTTTGGTCAACACTGGATTCGGTAGCCAAAATGACCATATCAATTTTTTCTTTATCCTCTGCAGTCAGAATTTCATTGGCTGATCCGGCTGCTAGGGTGACAACGTCGTCGGTAATAGGAGCGATGCTAAGAGCATTCAGCAAAAGTCCTTTACTGAATTTTTGGGGATCTTCGCCACGGGCCTCAGCTAAATCTTTCATATTCAGGACATATTGGCTGCTTGTAAAACCAATTTTATCAATCCCAATTCTCATAAGTCAATCCTTCTTTTCT
The DNA here is from genome assembly GCF_006739205.1 of Streptococcus mutans. NCBI lineage: Bacteria > Bacillati > Bacillota > Bacilli > Lactobacillales > Streptococcaceae > Streptococcus > Streptococcus mutans. Next base: position 1,158,691 of record NZ_AP019720.1, on the reverse strand, counting down.
TTTTTATCTGGTTTCTTTTTTGTAAAATGTCATAGTTATTTTATCACAATTTAAACTAAAGGTAATGAATAAACTTTCAAGGATTCAATTTTTGGGAGAATCTGTCAGATCAGACGAAACCTATTTTTTCTGCTATAATATCTAAAAGAAGTTTAAATTATTTTCTTAAAATCATAGAAGGAGAAGCAATGTCTAAGGCAGATTTTATTTTCAAAAAAAATATAAAAAAAATCTTAACTGATGGTGTCTGGAGCGAACAGGCTCGTCCTAAATATAAAAATGGCAAGACAGCCAATTCTAAATATATTACAGGCGCTTTTGCAGAATATGATCTTGCAAAAGGAGAATTTCCTATCACAACCCTTCGTCCGATTGCTATCAAGTCAGCTATCAAGGAAGTATTCTGGATCTATCAGGATCAGACCAACGAATTAGCCATCTTAAATGATAAGTACGGTGTTAGGTATTGGAATGATTGGGAAGTCAAGCAAACAGGAACCATCGGAGAACGTTATGGTGCCATTGTTAAGAAACATGATATTATGAATAAAATTCTCAAACAATTGGAAGAAAATCCTTGGAATCGACGCAATGTCATCTCTCTTTGGGATTATGAAGCCTTTGAAAAAACAGAAGGTCTCCTACCTTGTGCCTTTCAAACCATGTTCGATGTTCGTCGTGTGAATGGCGAAATTTATTTAGATGCTACCTTAACACAGCGCTCCAACGATATGCTGGTTGCTCACCATATCAACGCCATGCAATATGTCGCTTTGCAGATGATGATCGCCAAACACTTTGGTTGGAAGGTTGGTAAATTCTTCTATTTTGTCAATAATCTTCATATTTATGATAATCAATTTGAACAAGCAGAGGAATTATTGCGGAGAGAGCCAGTGGTTTGTCAACCGCATTTGGTATTGAATGTCCCAAATAAAACTAATTTCTTTGATATTAAACCTGAAGATTTTGAATTATTGGATTATGAACCGGTTAAACCACAATTAAAATTTGATTTAGCTATTTAAAAATGACGAGCCAATAATTATGGCTCTTTTTTATAAAAAACCAATATATGTCTTGACACATGTAAAAAACGTTGTATAATGATTTCAAACATTAATTAAAAAGGTGGAGCAAAACGGTGTCTAGAAAAGCAAGCAATATCTGGGATAATTTTAAATGGCTGTGGCAAGAAGGTAAAAAATTAGGCTTTTGGGGGATATTACAAGCGCTATGGGAGGATTTGGTTAAAAATAGGAGCCTGTCGCAGTGGCTATACCTTTTAGCTCTTAGTTTTCCAACACTGGTTTTAGAATTTATCGGTGGAACACGGCACATTGCTGGTTTTGCGGCAGCACTGACAGGAATTCTATGTGTTATCTTTGTTGCTGAGGGGCGTATCAGTAATTATTTCATCGGTTTTATTCATGAAATGCTCTATCTTTATCTCAGTTTTGAAAATATGTATTATGGTGAAGTTTTAACAACCTTATTTTTCACTGTCATGCAATTTGTCGGTGCTTATTATTGGTTGATTGGACATCGTGAAGGACAGGAAAAGAAAGTTGAAGTAAAGGATGTTAAATCACGAAAACTGACACCCCTAGGCTGGTTGAAATCACTTGGAATTACAATTATTGTCTGGTTAGTTTTTGGCTTTATTTATCGATCAATCGGTTCGCATCGCCCTTTTTGGGATAGTTCAACAGATGGTACCAATTGGAGCGGTCAGTTTCTTCAAACAGGCATGTACAGTGAACAATGGCTCTTTTGGATTGCGACCAATGTTCTCAGCATTTTTCTTTGGTGGGGTGCAGAACCACATGTTATGCTCATGTATATTATTTATATGATTAATAGTATTGTTGGTTGGGTAAAATGGGAACGTGATCTTAGAATAACTCAAGAACAGTTAGCTTAAATAAGGAGTTTAAATACAATAGACAAAATGCATTTGAGTTTTTTCAATGCATTTTTTTTAGAAATTTGATAAAATAAGAAAAGTATGAACAATAAGCGAGAAAAGAAAATTGTTGCCATTTGGGCAGAAGATGACAGACACTTAATTGGAGTTAAAGGCAGTCTTCCTTGGCATTTACCCAAAGAGTTGAACCATTTTAAAGAGATGACCATGGGGCAAGCTCTATTGATGGGACGCGTTACCTTTGATGGTATGAACCGCCGTGTGTTACCTGGACGTGACACCTTGATTTTAACTCATGATCCACAGTTTAAGGCAGAAGGTGTAAGCATTGTCCACAGTGTCCCAGAAGCTCTTTCTTGGTACAGGCAGCAAGACAAAAGTTTATTTATTGTTGGTGGTGCATCTATTTATAAAGCTTTTGAAAGTTATTATGATAAAATAATAAAAACATCAGTTCATGGACAGTTTGAAGGAGATACTTATTTTCCTCTAAGAGATTTTTCTAGTTTTCAGGAAATTTCTCAAGCTTTTTTTGAAAAAGATGAAAATAACAGTCATGACTTTACTGTTACTGTACTTGAGAAAAAGGAATGAGGAGATTGGCTTAAGATATGCAAAGAAGTATTTTTGGTGTATTTACTGCTTTTTTATTTGTGATTTGTATTTTATGTGCTGTTCCTGCATTTAAGAAAAATCGTTATGGTTTAGGGGTGTTTTTCTTGTTAAATGCTCTGACTAATATTGTAAATACCATTCATGCTTTTTATGGAACCCTGTTTTAAGAAAATTAGAAGTTAGAGGAAAAAATGGCTGGAAATAGAACCAATGATGTCACAGTGCATTGTTCATTCTGTGGCAAAAATCAAGATGAAGTTAAAAAAATTATTGCAGGTAATGGCGTTTTTATTTGCAATGAATGTGTTGAATTATCACAAGAAATTATCCGTGAAGAACTAGCAGAAGAGGTATTGGCTGATCTTTCAGAAGTTCCAAAACCAAAAGAATTGTTGGCAATACTAGACAGTTATGTTATCGGTCAGGACCGTGCCAAACGTGCTTTAGCAGTTGCTGTCTATAATCATTATAAGCGTATCAGTTTTACTGAGAGCCAAGACGACCAAGATGTTGACTTACAAAAATCAAATATTCTTATGATTGGACCGACAGGTTCTGGAAAAACTTTCTTAGCACAGACTTTGGCTAAGAGTCTCAATGTGCCCTTTGCTATTGCTGATGCAACAGCCTTGACTGAAGCGGGTTATGTAGGTGAAGATGTTGAAAACATTTTGCTTAAATTGATTCAGGCAGCTGATTATAATGTTGAACGCGCGGAGCGTGGCATCATTTATGTTGATGAAATTGATAAGATTGCTAAAAAAGGCGAAAATGTTTCCATCACACGTGATGTATCTGGTGAAGGTGTCCAACAAGCTCTGCTTAAGATTATTGAAGGAACAGTAGCTAGTGTGCCACCACAAGGTGGTCGGAAACATCCCCAACAGGAAATGATTCAAATTGATACGAAAAACATCCTCTTCATAGTTGGTGGCGCTTTTGATGGTATTGAAGATATCGTTAAACAGCGTTTGGGTGAGAAAATTATTGGCTTTGGTCAAAATAATAAGAAGATTGATGATCAATCTTCTTATATGCAAGAAATTATTTCAGAAGACATTCAAAAATTTGGTCTTATTCCAGAGTTTATTGGTCGTTTGCCAGTTTTAGCTGCGCTTGAGCAATTAACGGTTGATGATTTGGTTAAGATTTTGACAGAACCTAAAAATGCTTTAGTTAAACAATATCAGACGCTTTTATCTTATGATGGTGTTGAGCTTGAGTTTGATCAAGAGGCGCTTCAAGCGATTGCTCAAAAGGCGATTGAACGTAAGACAGGCGCACGCGGTCTTCGCTCTATTATTGAAGAAACGATGCTGGATCTGATGTTTGAAATTCCGAGTCAAGAGGATGTCACTTGCGTTCGCATTACTAAGAAAGCGGTAGAAGGGACCGACAAACCTATTCTTGAGACAGCTTCCTAAGGAGATGGAGATGTGATGAGTGAATTTTTAAATACCCACAATGCTTCTATTCTTCTTAGTGCGGTCAATAAATCGCATTACCCTCAAGATGACTTACCTGAAATTGCCCTAGCTGGCCGCTCAAATGTTGGTAAATCCAGTTTTATCAATACGCTGTTAGGCCGAAAAAATCTGGCTCGTACGTCTAGTAAGCCCGGAAAGACGCAATCGTTGAATTTTTATAATATCGACGATAAGCTTCGCTTTGTGGATGTGCCCGGTTATGGGTATGCCAAGGTTTCAAAGAAAGAACGCGCCAAGTGGGGCAAAATGATTGAAGAGTATTTAACTAGTCGTGAAAATTTACGAGCAGTCGTGAGTTTGGTTGATTTTCGTCATGATCCCAGTTCAGATGATGTACAGATGTATGATTTTTTGAAATACTATGAAATTCCTGTTATTTTAGTTGCGACAAAGGCTGACAAGGTTCCTCGTGGCAAATGGAATAAACAGGAATCTGCTATAAAAAAGAAACTTGATTTTGATTCCAATGATGCTTTTATCATCTTTTCGTCAGTTGATCGGACAGGTTTGGATACATCTTGGGATGCCATTTTAGAGTCTCTTTAAATTTCCCAAGGTGAAATAGTTAAAAAGTTGATTAGATGAAGGGTGTGATTCCTATAAACATAGTGAGTCATACCTTTTTGCTTTTTTAGATAAAATAAATCTGTGAATCTTTGCCTAGAATGGAGAAAAAATGAAGTAGTAGAAATGTTTTGATTACAGCCTTTTTGATAAATTAGTACGTTCCTCTGAATCTAATATTTCCATGTAATTAGGTGCATTCAACGGGGAATCTTGTTATAGTCTCTAACTAACAGCTTGATAGAAAATAGCTATTATCTAAGATGAGTTAATTGTGTTATGATAAAGCTATTAAGCTTTAGGAGGACTTATGGAAAACCACAATTTTGAAAATGAAGGTCAGTTTAAGCGAAAAATGACCAGTCGTCATCTCTTTATGTTGTCCTTAGGCGGTGTTATTGGAACAGGGCTTTTCTTAAGTTCAGGTTATACAATTGCTCAAGCTGGTCCCTTAGGAGCAGTAATTTCTTATTTAGTTGGTGCTATTGTTGTTTACCTTGTGATGCTTTCTTTGGGTGAATTAGCAGTAGCTATGCCTGTTACAGGTTCTTTTCATACCTATGCTACCAAATTCATCAGTCCTGGAACTGGTTTTACCATTGCTTGGCTTTATTGGATTTGTTGGACGGTTGCTTTAGGGACAGAGTTTCTTGGTGCAGGTATGTTGATGGGACGGTGGGTTCCTTATGTTCCCACTTGGGTCTTTGCAGCACTTTTTGCCTTGCTTATTTTTGGTCTTAATGCTCTCAGTGTTCGTTCTTTTGCTGAAGCAGAATCCTTCTTTTCTAGTATAAAGGTTTTAGCTATTCTTGTTTTTATTATTCTTGGTTTTGGAGCCATGCTTGGTTTGGTTTCTTTTACATGGTAAGCACGAAGTATTTCTTTTTAGTCATTTGACAGCTCATGGAGCTCTGCCAAAGGGACTTCCAGCATTAATGTCAGTCATGCTGGCAGTTAATTATGCCTTTTCTGGAACAGAGCTCATCGGGATTGCAGCGGGAGAAACGAACAATCCTAAAGAAGCTGTTCCCAAGGCTATTAAAACAACAATTGGTCGTTTAGTGATTTTCTTTGTATTGACAATTGTTGTCTTAGCATCGCTTTTACCAATGAAAGAAGCAGGTGTATCCAGTGCTCCTTTTGTTGATGTTTTTGATAAGATGGGCATTCCTTTTGCTGCTGATATCATGAATTTCGTTATTTTGACAGCTATTTTGTCTGCTGGTAATTCAGGACTTTATGCTTCCAGCCGCATGCTTTGGTCTTTGGCCAACGAAGGTATGATTAGTCCGAGGGTTGTTAAAATCAATGAACACGGTGTTCCTATGAGAGCTTTGCTCCTATCGATGGCAGGTGCTGTTTTATCCTTGTTTTCAAGTATCTATGCGGCAGATACCGTTTATTTGGCTCTGATGTCAATCGCTGGCTTTGCTGTTGTTGTAGTCTGGTTGTCCATTCCTATGGCACAAATTAATTTTCGTAAGGAATGGCTGAAAAGTCATGCCCAAGAAGACTTGTTTTATAAAACGCCTTTTACTCCAATTCTGCCTTACATTACGATTATGCTATTGTTGATTTCGATTATTGGTATTGCTTGGGATGCATCACAAAGAGCGGGTCTTTATTTCGGTATACCTTTTATTCTACTTTGTTATCTTTATTATTATTGGCGGCATAAGACATTGTAAGGAGATTATATGGGACGTTTCAAAACATTATTAAATCAAGAAGATTATCTTATTTTACATGGTGCTTTGGGAACAGAATTGGAATTTTTGGGTTATGATGTTTCAGGCAAACTATGGTCGGCCAAATACCTTTTGGAAAATCCAAGTATCATTCAAACGATTCATGAAACTTATTTACGTTCAGGTTCTGATATTGTAACTACATCTAGTTACCAAGCTAGTTACCAAGGTTTATGTGACTATGGTTTAAGTCAGGAAGAAGCTGAAAAAATGATAGCCTTGACAGTTAGTTTAGCTAAAAATGCTAGAGAGAAAGTCTGGCAGGAGCTGAGTGAAAAAGAAAAACAAGTTCGCCCCTATCCCTTAATCAGTGGTGATGTTGGCCCTTATGCGGCTTATTTAGCTGATGGTTCTGAATATACAGGGAATTATGGTCAGCTTGATAAGGAAGTTCTTAAAGATTTTCATAGGTCACGTATTAAAATCTTAGTTGATGAGGGTAGTGATTTATTAGCGCTTGAGACTATTCCAAATTTCTTAGAAGCACAGGCCTTGGTTGAACTCTTACAGGAAGAATTTCCGTCTGTAGAAGCTTACATGAGTTTTACAGCTCAAAATGGCACTACGATTTCTGACGGAACAGCCATAGAAGAAGTGGCTGAACTGATTGATAAGGCGTCGCAAATTCTGGCTTTAGGTATTAATTGCAGCTCACCGTCAGTGTACAGCAGTCTTTTGAAAAAGGTTGCCGATATAACAGATAAACCTTTAGTGACTTACCCTAATTCTGGTGAAGTCTATGATGGCCAACACCAAATGTGGACACAATCTGCTGATTTATCGCATACGCTTTTGGAAAATACTAAAATTTGGCATACATTCGGTGCCAAAGTAGTGGGCGGCTGCTGTCGTACGAGACCAAATGATATTGAAAGTTTAAGCAGAGGCCTGAGAGAATGAGCAATTGACAGAGAATTTAAAGGTTAGGGTGGATTGTTTTAAGATAAAGTAAGATTAAATTCTCACCAAAGAGCTATAGTACTTTTAAGCTATCGAAAAATACAGGCTGGAATGGTTGTTCTAGTCTGTATTTTTACTCGAAAATAGTTAGCAAATTCTGCCGGTCTTCTCCTGCTTGCAGTTGAATAAAGTGGTAGGGGCAAGTATTAATATAATTTTTTTCCAAAAAATTAGGTGAATTGAGTCTATACTTTAAAAGAGCAAGGTTGACTTTAGTTGGTAATTGTAATATTAATGAATCTTGGAAAATATGATGAGGAAGCTTGAGAGTAAAAGTTGAAAATTCTTTTGCTAACTCAGATGTTTTTTGATAATACATTTGCTTGAGACGTTTCTTATTTTTAGCAAACATACCATTATCAATATACAAAGAGAGTGCCTTTTGCATGATAAGATTAGTATCGTAATCAATCAGATTTTTATAATCAAGAAATTTTTTCAAGAGTTTCTTAGGAAGGATTAAACTTCCTAAACGTAAAGCAGGAAAAAGCGACATAGAAAATGATTTTAAATAAATAATCCTATCGTTGGTATCTAAGTAATGTAAGGAAACATTGCTGGCTCTGTCAAAATCTGCCATATAGTCATCTTCAATAATGTAGACATCGTATTTATGAGCTAATTCTACCAAAGTTTGTTTTTCTTTGTGACTGTATGACAAACCCAAAGGGTTAGATAGACGCGGAATAGTATAAAAGAACTTAATCTTTTCTTGTTTAAAAATCTCCTCTAGTCGATTAAAATCAAGTCCATCAAATCCTCGCTCAATAGTTAAGTAGGGAAGATTTTGCGATTTAACCAAGGTGTTCATGCGATGGTAGGTCGGCTGTTCCAGTAAAATAATCTCTTTTTGATTGGGAAAGGTCATCTGTGATAGGATGTAAAGGGCTTGTTGGCTGCCAGAAGTGACAACGATATTTTCTTTTTTGCTGTAAATGGCTTCGTCTACGAAAAGCGCCTGTAAAGATTGCGTCAGCTCTTCCAATCCTTCTTCTTGATGATAGTAGTTGAAGAGATAATCTTCTCGCCCAACTAAAGTCTTATTCATGCAGGTTCTAAAATCTTCGTAAGCAATATTGTGGTAATTAGAAGGAGAGATTGGAGGTAGGATTTCTTCTTCATGATTATCCTCAAAAACGTAATAACCGCTTTTGAGAATAGGATAAATATATTTTTGATATTTCAATTCTGACAAAGCTTTTTGAACAGTATCTTTGCTGCAGTGAAAATCTTGGCTCAGTTGACGAATAGAAGGCAGTTTATCGCCGCGTTTTAGTTGACCATCTTCGATTTGCTGTATAATATTTAAAAAAATTTCATGATATTTACTAACCATTTTGTCCCCATACAGTTTAAATTTCTTTCTATTGTACTCTATTTTTAAATTTCTTACAATATTTTTATCGTTTTGAAAAATGCATTAAGGAGTTTATATGTTACCGCGTTTACTTGTCGCTAATGATTTACCGGGACTTGGCAAGGTCGCTTTAGCCAGCAGTTTGCCTCTTATGGCTGCTTGCCAAGTAGAAACAGCCATTTTACCAACGGTGCTCTTATCATCACATACTGGTGGCTTCAAACAGCTTCGTATAGATGATTATACAGTAGGTATGACAGGCTTTTTAGAACAGTGGCAGAATTTAGGAATCGCTTTTGATGGTCTGGTAACTGGCTATCTCAAGAATAGTCAGCAAATAAACCTGATCTTAGAATTTGCAAATGCGAAACAGTTGCCTTTATTTGTAGATCCTATTATGGGAGATAAAGGCTGTTTTTATCAGGGATTTGATCAAGGACATGCTAATCATATGCGACGACTATGCCAAAACGCTGACGTTATTATTCCCAATTTAACTGAAGCTGCTTTTTTAACAAAAACAGCTTATTTAGAGAAGGATTATCAGTCTAGTCAAGTCGAAAGACTGTTAAAAAAATTAGCAGCTTTAGGACCTTCTTATATTGTTTTAACAGGTGTTACTTTTGAAGCAGATAAGATTGGTTTAGCCATTTATGACCGTACAAAAGACAAGGTGGTTTACTTGATGGCTAAACATTATCCACAACATTTTTATGGTACAGGAGATATATTAACAGCAATCCTGTCTTCCGCTTATTTTAGAGGAATTTCTCTTGAGAAATCTGGTCGTCTTGCTTTAGATTTTTTGAATGAAGTCATGATGACGACCCTAGCATTAGAAAGAGATTTAAGATATGGTCTTTGTTATGAACCGCATTTACTTGATTTAATAAAGAATTATCAATTATTATTAAAGGAGAAAAAATGAAAAAAGAAGAGTTACGTCGTTTGATAGAAGTGAGTTTATTTGCAGCCTTGATTTTAGTCAGTGTTCAATTTCTGCGTATTCAGGTGGGACCGCAGTTTGTTCATTTGGGCAATGCCTTAGTGGTTATCGCTGTTCTTGTTTTTGGTTCAGGTTTTGGTGCTTTAGCAGCTGCACTTGGTTTGGGACTTTTTGATATTTTCAACGGTTATGCGGCAGAAGTTTGGATAACTATTTTAGAATCACTGCTTGTTTGCTATGTTTTGCATTTAGTTTATGAGAAAGCGATGAAAGCCAATGATAAACCGGCAACTATTTTTACTGTTGGACTAGTTGCTGCGGTAACGAAGATTATTCTCAATCTTTTTAAATATACTCTGATTAACAGTTTCATTGGTGGCTTAGCTCTACTTCCAGCAATGGTAGGAGCCTTGGCTAAAATTACAGGTACTTTTGGAACTTCGATTGTTACCATTGTAGCTGTTCCTATACTTTATCCCATTTTTAAACGGATTGTCCAAGGTAAAAATTAATTTAAAAAAAGAGAGACTAGAATTAGCATTCTAGCCTCTCAAATTGCATAGGATTAAGCTTCTTCAATAATCAATTTGTCATCTTGCATTTCAGCTTTGAGATGTTTAACATCTGTATGATCAAGATAGAAGTCAGTTACTTTATCACGAATTTCTTGCTCGATAACTCGGCGTAATGGACGAACACCCATTGCTTCGTCATAACCTTCTTCAATCAAATGTGCCTTGGCGCTGTCACTGACAACAAGATCAATTCCTTTCTTAGCAAGCGTGGTATTCACTTCAGATAGCATGAGATTAACGATTTCATCCAAGTCTTCTTTGCTTAAGTGAGAGAATTCAATGACTGCATTGAAACGGTTTAAAAACTCGGGACGGAAGTAAGGGGCAATGCGATCCATGATCTTCATGTCCTTATCTTCCTGACCAGTTAATGCTTCATTACCAAAACCAGCATTAGAAGTTGCAATAATCACGGTATTCTTAAAGTTAATGGTATTACCTTGTCCGTCTGTCAAACGACCATCATCCAATACTTGAAGGAGAAGAGTGATGACTTGAGAGTCAGCCTTTTCAATCTCATCAAGTAAAACGATAGAATAAGGATTGCGGCGAACACGTTCAGTCAATGTATTGCTGTTATCATCATAGCCGACATAACCGGCAGTAGTACCAATCAATTTGGAAACAGCTGTACGATCACTGTACTCTGACATATCAAGACGGATAATAGAGTCTTTAGAACCAAACATATCCAAGGCTAACTGCTTAGCCAATTCTGTTTTACCAACACCAGTAGGTCCGACAAAAAGGAAACTGCCGATTGGACGGTTGCCTTCATCAAAACCAGCACGGTTACGGCGAATAGCGCGTGAAACAGCTTCAACAGCTTCATCTTGACCAATAACTTTGCCTTTGAGACGAGAATTCATTTCTTTTAGACGTTCAATGTCACTGCTTCCCATTTGCGAAACAGGGATACCTGTCAAACGTTCAACTGCCTCAGCCACATCGTTGATAGTAGCAGTGACCTTTTGCCCTTCAGTATGATTGTCAATTTGTGCTTGCAGTTTATCAATTTTAGTTTTTGATTTAAGAGCTTCCTCATAATCTTCTTTTTCAGCAGCAGCTTGTTGTTTATCTTTTTCAGTTTGAATTTCTTTTTCAAGTGTCTTAACATCAGTTGCTGGATGTTGAGCAGCCAGATGAGCAGCTGTCATATCAACAAGGTCAATGGCCTTATCAGGCAGACTGCGTTGCGGGATGTATTGTACGGATAAGTCAACAGCAGCTTTTAAAACTTCCTTAGGCAAAATAACATTATGATGTTGTTCGTAGAGAGCTGAAATACCTTTTAAAATTTCGTAAGTATCCTCAGCAGAAGGTGCATTTACTTTGACTTCGTTGAAACGACGTGCCAATGCAGCGTTTTTCATAATGGTATTGCGGTATTCATCTTGCGTAGTAGCACCGATAACAGTCAATTCACCGCGAGATAAAGCAGGTTTGATAATGTCTGCCAAACCTTTAGAACCACTGTCACCACCAGTTGAACCAGCACCTAAAATTTGATGAATTTCATCAAAGAAGAGGATGATATTGCCAGCTTCTTTGACTTCTTTAACCAAGTTTTGAATATTTTCTTCGAAAGCACCACGGTATTGTGTACCAGCTTCTAATCCTGAAATATCAATAGAAATAACTTCCTTATTTTTAATACTGGCAGGGACATCACCGTTAACAATAGCCTGTGCTAAGCCTTCAACGACAGCTGTTTTACCAACACCGGCATCACCGACCAGAACAGGATTGTTTTTAGTCCGCCGAGCTAAGATCTCAGCAGTTTCTTGAATTTCTTTATTCCGTCCAATAACAGGATCAAGGTTACCTTGTCTGGCTTCTTCGGTTAAATTGTTACCAAGCTTAGTCAAAATACTGTCTTCTTTTGGAGTTCTAGCAGCAGCTTGAGCTTGCTGTATTTCTGGATTGCCAGGAAGCTTACCTGTTTGTCTGTATTGTGCGAATTCTTCGGGACTTACTTCACGACCGTTAATTAAATATCGACGGTTTTCAGAGTTGTATCCCCCCATATTACCCATTAATTGATTAAAAATATCGTCCATATTTCCAAAAGGATCGCGTCCATTAAAATTTGCCATAATTTATTACCTCTTTTTTAATTATTATAAATAGTCGATTATACTATAACAGTTTAGTAAAGAAAACAATTTTCAGACACTGATATAGAAGCTTTATCAACTATTTGCCTATATTATAACACCAATATTATTATATATCAAGCAGAATGTATTATATAATAAAAATAATTTAAAATTCTTCTTAAATTGCCTTAATAACTTGACTTGTTCAAATAATATGTTATGATAGTAAAGGTTTTGAAAAACTGACCTAAGACAGCAGGGGAGCGTGCTCATAATATTCCTGCCGAGGCACAAAACGTAAACTGAAAAAACGTATTGTACTTTCGTGTCTGGGTTTGGGTGCGATTTTTTATTGCATTCAGCCAAAAATAAAAACGGAGGTTAAACACTGATGAGTGAAGCAAGTATTGCTAAAAAAGCAGAATTAGTTGATGCTGTTGCTGAGAAAATGAAAGCAGCTGTAAGTATCGTCGTTGTTGATTCACGTGGTCTTACTGTTGAACAAGATACTGTTCTTCGTCGTAACTTGCGTGAAAGTGCTGTTGAATTCAAAGTTATCAAGAATTCAATCTTACGTCGTGCTGCTGAAAAAGCTGGTCTTGAAGGATTTGATGATATCTTTACTGGACCATCAGCTGTTGCATTTTCAAATGAAGATGTTGTGGCACCAGCTAAAATTATTAACGATTTTGCTAAAGATGCTGAAGCACTTGAAATCAAAGGCGGTGCAATCGAAGGTGCTGTTTCTACAAAAGAAGAAATTCAAGCTCTCGCAGCACTTCCAAACAGAGAAGGACTTCTTTCTATGCTCTTGTCTGTACTTCAAGCGCCAGTCCGCAACGTTGCATATGCTGTCAAAGCTGTTGCAGAAAGCAAAGACGAAGACGCCGCTTAAGTCTTCAAACAGTAGCATAGTGCTACAAATTATTTAAGAAAAACTATTTTTGGAGGAATTTAACAATGGCATTGAACATTGAAAACATTATTGCTGAAATTAAAGAAGCTTCAATCCTTGAGCTTAACGATCTTGTAAAAGCGATTGAAGAAGAATTTGGTGTAACTGCAGCTGCTCCTGTAGCTGCGGCTGGTGCAGCTGGTGGAGAAGAAGCAGCTGCTAAAGATTCATTTGATATCGAATTGACTGCTGGTGGTGACAAGAAAGTTGCTGTTATCAAAGTTGTTCGTGAAATCACAGGCGAAGGTCTTAAAGAAGCTAAAGGTCTTGTTGATAACGCACCATCTGTACTTAAAGAAGGTGTTGCAGCAGCAGAAGCTGAAGAACTTAAAGCTAAACTTGAAGAAGCTGGAGCAACTGTTACTCTTAAATAAGAGAGTCTTGTTTTAAAGCTATTCAAACAATAAAGTCCGCTAAGGTTTTCTTAGTGGGCTTTTTCTTTGGTTATAGTTATTTTTTTGCATAAATAAAATTATGTAAAAATATTTTGGCGTTTCAATTGTACCTTCTCTGAAATTGGAATTTTTTGTTTATCCAAGAGCTCTATAAATTTTTCTTATGCCTAACCATAAAAAATATAGATTATCCTAAAAAGGTAGGGCATGATAAGATAGTAGAAATACTAAAAAAGGAGTTTATTATGTCTAAATTTACTATACATACAATTGAAACTGCACCCGAGAGAGTTAAAGAAACGTTGCGGACAGTTAAAAAGGACAATGGCGGCTATATACCTAATCTTATTGGCCTTTTGGCTAATGCCCCAACGGCTCTTGAGACTTATCGGACAGTAGGAGAAATTAATCGTCGTAATTCATTAACACCAACGGAGCGCGAAGTTGTTCAGATTACAGCTGCTGTAACCAATGGCTGTGCTTTTTGTGTAGCAGGTCATACAGCCTTTTCGATTAAGCAAATTCAAATGGCACCAGATTTATTAGAGGCCTTGCGCAATGCAACTCCGATCGATGATGATCCTAAGTTGGATACCTTGGCAAAATTTACTATTGCTGTTATTAACACCAAGGGACGTGTCGGAGATGAAGCTTTTGCTGATTTCTTGGAAGTTGGTTATACACCTGAGAATGCGCTTGATGTGGTTTTGGGTGTTAGTTTAGCCTCGCTTTGCAATTATGCCAATAATATGGCAGACACACCAATTAACCCAGAGTTACAGCAGTATGTGAAATAGAAAATGAAAAGGGGGCTATTATGGCTTATTTTTCGGGAGAATTTATTGATTGGTTAGATACTCATGCTGATCAGATTGACCAAAAGTCTGGCGGAGCAGCTGACCAACTATTAGAAAAAGTAGCAGCGGAAGGTGTCTTTGGTCTTGCTGTTCCAGAGAAATCTGGGGGTAAGGGTGGTTCTCAAACAGAGGTTATTGGATTTTTGTCAGAATTAGCGCAGCATTCTTTAACGGCTTCCTTTATCTCATGGGGACATCGAACCTTTATCGAAAATATTCTTGCAAGCAGTAACGACTATGCTAGAAAGACTTGGCTGCCTGATTTGTTAACAGGGAAATTAGCAGCCGGGACAGCTCTGTCAAATGCGACAAAATTCTTATCTAAAATTGAAGAATTGAATGTTACTATCATTGAGCAAGAGGGACAGTATTACCTTAAAGGCAGATTACCTTGGGTGACTAATTTGCGTTCTGATAATTTCGTTACTATTTTTGCGGCTTCTTTTGAAGACGAAAATAAAAAACCTTTAATTTTGACAGTGCCATCAACAGCAGCACACCTATCACGCTCTGATGATTTAGAATTTGTTTCTTTGCAGGGTTCTAACACAGCAGCTCTCACATTTAATCGCGTTCCTTTGGATAATAACTGGATTTTATCAGATGATGCTGAAGACTTCTTGGCTCAGACGCGTCCGGAATTTCTAGGTTACCAATTTGGTCTTGCTTTTGGTTTAGCGGAGCGTTCCTTAAAAGAAGTTGCGCAAAATCTTAACAGCAATCGTTCAGTTCTGAGAACAGAATATGATAATGTTTTGAAAGATCTCAATACCATTAAGAGTGACTTGTTTGAAGGTCTAGGTGATCGTACCTACTTCATTAGAAATCCGCGGCAGCTTTTTCAGTTACGCATTGATATCGTAGATATTGTAGCCAATAGTTTGCTGCTGGAATTGCAGGCAAGCGGCGGTCGCGGGTATTTTAAACATTCAACATCAAGTTTTATTCGCCGTTGGAATGAAGGGGCTTTTCTGCCGATAGTTTCCCCAAGTGCAGTTCAGCTTCGACATATTTTGGAAACTGTTTAGCCCCTTGATCTCTCGCTTGTCCTCTTTTGATATGGACTTATTTATTCTTTCAATAAATATGTTTGGAATTTATGGCTTTCCTTAACTAATGGAGGCGAAAACTAAATAATCCAGCGGACTATTTAGAAATCTAAGGACTGTACTCTTTTTGGCGATTCTGGGTCTTGCTAACTCCTCGTGATCAAACTATAAGCAGTTCTATCACTTTAACTACAGTGAAAAGCAATCAGAGACCCATCGTCTAAAAAATAAAGACAATGGGAATACCTACCAGTTGCCGCTGTGGTCACAGTGTCGTTTCCAAAGGTAAGGATAATATATATCAAAAGACTAGGACTGTTTTTAATCCTAGTCTTTTGTCGTTACTGAATGGCAGGAGAGATAGTATTTATTAAAACATCTGCACTTGTATCTGGTAGGATGCGGATACGATTTAAGGAGAGAAGTCCATCGTTAGCACTAGCTAGGCCTTCGTTAGTTGTCACTCCCAACTTATATTGATTAGCTAAATTAAGCGTTGTATCATTGTAACGTCCCGCTGGATAAGCTATTGCTGTTGTGGTTTGATCTAATTCTTTATCGAGATAATCCTTAGATTGCTTTAGCTCCGCAGCCTGCGTTTCTTGATCTGAAGCAGATAAATCAGGATGGGTTAGAGTATGAGATTGGAAAGACATTCCTTCCTTTTTCATTTCTTTCATTTGCTTTAACGTTAGGTTTCCAGCTCTTCCCTCCTGAGTGAAACTGGTGATAACATTATTGGTGGCCTTGGCTTTATATTTTTTTAAGATAGGGAAGGCAATATTATAAAAGTCAATAAGACTGTCATCAAAAGTCAGCCAAATCACTTTTTTAGCAGGCAGACTGTTTTGAGTAAGAGCTTTGTAAGCTTCTTCTGGAGTTAAAAAGTAGTAACCCTCGTCGCTCAAACGTTTAATATGACTTTCAAAAATATCGGGAGCAACAATGAGATTGGCATTTCCTGCTTCCTCTGGAGCCATATTATGGATAGCGTGATACATTAAAATAGGGATTTTAACTGGCTGATCTTGTTTGGTCCATTTGCTGTTTGTTTTTTCTTTTTTCTGATGGCTGCTTTTAGCAATGCTGGTTACAGTAGTAGTTGTAGTTCTATTTTTAGTTGCTGTCTTTTTTTGGTAGGTTACTACAAAAAGGAGAAAACCTAATATTAAAGCACAGGCAAAAATTAAAATGGCATTAAGGCCTGTTAATGATTTCTTTTGATGTTTTTTCTTAGTCATAAAATATCCTCTTAGCTTATTATAGCACAAGAAGCGGATAATTAGCTGTAAATTCTGCCAAAAATTTGATATAATGAAAAAAATTGTGTTTACAAGGAGAAGGAAATGTCTATAAAAATTGGTTTGCTTGGGTTTGGTACAGTAGCGAGCGGAATACCGTTTTTATTGAAGGAAAACAAGGATAAAATTATAGCTGCTTCAGGGACTAAACTTGAAATTGCTAAAGTTTTGGTTAAAGACGACGATGAGAAAAAACGTCTTTTGGCAGCGGGCAATGATTTTAACTTTGTAACGAATGTTGATGATATTTTGTCCGATGACGATATTGCTATTGTTGTGGAATTGATGGGACGCATTGAACCAGCTAAGACTTTTATCACCAAGGCGCTTGAAGCTGGTAAGCATGTTGTTTCAGCTAATAAAGACTTAATTGCAACGCATGGTAAAGAACTCATCAGACTTGCTCAAGATAAAGGTGTAGCTTTTTATTATGAGGCTGCTGTTGCTGGTGGTATTCCGATTTTACGCACTTTAGCCAATTCATTGACTTCTGATAAGGTCACTCGTATTCTTGGAGTATTAAACGGAACCTCTAATTTTATGATGACCAAAATGGTCGATGAAGGCTGGACCTATGAAGCGGCTCTCAAAAAAGCTCAGGAATTAGGTTATGCCGAAAGCGATCCGACCAATGATGTTGAAGGAATTGATGCAGCTTATAAGGCTGTTATTCTCAGCCAATTTGGTTTTGGCATGACAATTGATTTTGATCAAGTAGTGCATCAAGGTATTTCAAGCATTACTCCTGATGATGTCGCTATGGCACAGCAACTAGGTTATGTTATCAAGCTGGTTGGTTCAGTTGAGGAAACACCTTCTGGTATTTTTGCAGAAGTGTCACCTACATTCCTTCCAAAATCTCATCCGCTTGCCAGTGTTAATGATGTGATGAATGCAGTCTTTGTGGAATCAATTGGTATTGGTGAGTCTATGTACTATGGACCGGGTGCCGGTCAAAAGCCAACAGCAACCTCTGTTGTAGCTGATGTGATTCGCATCGCTCGTCGCATCAAAGACGGTAATGTCGGTAAATGCTTCAATGAATTTATCCGTGAAACAAAAATTGCGCATCCTGATGATGTTAAAAGTCATTATTATTTTGCTATTAATACAGCAGATGAAAAAGGTAAAATGCTGCGCTTGGCGGAAATTTTCAATTCAGAAGATATCTCTTTTGAACAAGTTTTACAGCAAAAAGCTAATGGTGAACAAGCGCGTGTGGTGATAATTACGCATTCATTGAGTAAAAGCCAGTTAGTAAATGTCACTGAGAAATTACAAGCTGTGGCAGACTTTAAATTGCTCAACACTTTCAAAGTATTAGGGGAATAAGATGAAAATTACAGTACCTGCAACATCAGCTAATATTGGACCCGGCTTTGACTCTGTCGGCGTTGCTCTTTCCAAATATCTTTCTATTGAAGTTTTAGAAGAAGCTGCTTCTTGGCATATTAGTCATGATTTGGGTGATATTCCAAGTGATGAGCATAATTTGTTGCTTGTAACAGCTTTAAAAGTGGCACCAGATCTCAGACCTCATCGCTTACGTATGGTTAGTGATATTCCTCTGGCAAGAGGATTAGGATCGTCAAGCTCTGTTATTGTTGCAGGTATTGAATTGGCTAATCAATTAGCAGATCTGAATTTGACAGACAGTGAAAAGTTAGACATTGCAACGGAAATTGAAGGACATCCAGACAATGTGGCACCGGCTTTATTTGGAAACCTCGTGATTTCCAGTTATATCAATCAAAAAGTTAATTATGTTGTTGCTGATTTTCCCAAAAGCTCTTTTATTGCTTTTATCCCTAATTATGAGTTAAAGACCAGTGACAGCCGTGATGTTTTACCAACAGATTTAACATATAAGGAAGCGGTGGCTGCTAGCTCAATTGCTAATGTTGCTGTTGCCGGTCTTTTGACTGGTGATTTAAAGACAGCGGGTGAAGCTATTATGAATGACCGCTTTCATGAACGTTTTCGTCAATCCTTGGTAAGGGAATTTGCACAAATTAAGGAGATCGGTAAGCGAAACGGTGCTTATGCCAGCTACCTTTCTGGTGCAGGGCCGACGGTTATTGTCTTAACGGATCAAGATAAGGCTGATCAAATCAAGGCGGACATTGATGCTTTAGAGCTAAGTGGTAGTACTCATTTGCTTCGTATTGATGCTAAGGGTGTAAGGGTTGAGAAAAATTAATAAGAATCTTTACTTAAATGATGAATGATAACTACTGCGTTAGCAATATACTTTGAATATTTTATAGATAATCTTCTAAAAGATATATCCGCTTGTGGTGATTGTATCGGTCATGATGGCTTTGTCTTAAACTCATCTGTGTTTTTGAAATTTAGAGCTGGAGAAAAAATGAATTATCAAGAAGCATTGACTTGGATACAGGATAGTTTAAAGTTTGGGATTAAACCGGGCTTGGAACGTATGACTTGGATGCTAGAAAAATTGGGCAATCCCCAACGGCATATTTGCGGCATCCATGTTGTCGGTACTAATGGTAAAGGATCCACTGTTAATGATTTACAAACTATTTTTAGTGAAGCAGGTTATCGGGTTGGGACTTTTATTTCACCTTATATTATTGATTTTAGAGAGCGAATCTCAATTAATGGTCGAATGATCAGTGAAAGGGATCTTGTTCATTTAGTTCAATTAGCCAAACCTGTGGTTGAACGTCTGCCTCTTGAGACTGATTTGGAAGCAGCGACAGAATTTGAAATTATCACGCTTTTAATGTTTCTTTATTTCGGGAAAGTGCATCCGGTTGATTTGGTTATTATTGAGGCAGGAATGGGCGGACTCTACGACTCAACCAATGTTTTTAAGGCGCAAGCCGTTATTTGTACCTCCATTGGACTGGACCATCAGGCCGTTTTGGGAGAGACTTATTCTGATATTGCTCAGCAAAAGGTCGGTGTTTTAAAAGAAGGAGTCCCTTTTATTTTTGCTGAAAAACGTCCTGATGTTAAAGCTGTTTTTTACCAAAAGGCCAAAGAAACTCAGAGCCCTATTTATGAGTTAGGGCAAACTTTTTATCTTGTAGATAAGGGTGAGAGGTTTGATTTTATTTGCGGTGATAAAAAGATTTCTGATATTAGATTGGCCATGCAAGGAAACCATCAAAGAGCTAATGCTGCTTTGGCTATTATGGCTACCCTTTTATTGCAAGAGCATTTTCCTAAGGTAACTGATACTGTTATTCAAAAAAGTCTGGTTCATAACTACTGGATAGGAAGGACAGAGTTTATCAAAGACAATCTTATGATTGATGGTGCTCATAATAATGAAAGTGTTGCCGCCTTAGTGGAACTTTTAAAAGAGCAGTATGCTGATAAAAAGATTCATATTCTTTTTGCAGCCATTAATACCAAACCAATTGACAGCATGTTAAAGCAATTAAATCAATTCACTGATTTGACTGTGACAACCTTTTCTTATCCTGATGCCCTTCCTTTGAAAGATTATCCACAGATTTACAAACAAGTCAGTAACTTTAAGCTTTGGCTCAAAAGATTAAGCAAGGCTCAAAGAGATGACTTTTATGTCATTACAGGATCGCTCTATTTTATTTCACAAGTCAGAAAAGTTCTTTTGAAAAATGAAGAAATAGGCTATAATAGATTGTATTAAGAAAAATGAATGAGAAAATAATGTCAGACCAAAAAAAGATTGAAGAAGCCGTTTATCAGTTGTTAGAAGCACTTGGTGAAGACCCTAATCGTGAGGGACTGTTGGATACGCCAAAGCGTGTTGCTAAGATGTATCAGGAAATGTTTGCAGGTCTTAATGAGGATCCTAAAGACCAGTTTACAGCTGTTTTTTCTGAAGAACATGAAGACGTTGTTTTAGTCAAGGATATCCCATTTTATTCTATGTGTGAGCATCATTTAGTCCCTTTTCACGGCTTAGCACATGTTGCCTATATTCCGAGTGACGGCTGCGTCACAGGACTTAGTAAATTAGCTCGTGCTGTTGAGGTGGTCAGCAAACGCCCGCAGCTGCAGGAGCGACTGACAGTTCAAATAGCTAATGCTCTTGAGGAAGCCTTAAAGCCTAAAGGTGTTCTTGTTATGATTGAAGCAGAGCACATGTGCATGACTATGAGAGGAATCAAAAAGCCT
Source organism: Streptococcus mutans (assembly GCF_006739205.1). Classification (NCBI taxonomy): domain Bacteria; kingdom Bacillati; phylum Bacillota; class Bacilli; order Lactobacillales; family Streptococcaceae; genus Streptococcus; species Streptococcus mutans. Next base: position 1,137,719 of record NZ_AP019720.1, on the reverse strand, counting down.
GGCAGCAAAACTGTAACCAGAGTTGTTAGAGGTATTTGCCAATCTGATAAAGAAACGCGTCAGGAAATTATAGCAATGATACATCATAACTAGGGAGCAAGCATGAAAATTGGTAAATATGATGTAGCTGGTAAAGCAGCTATTATGGGGATTCTCAATGTAACCCCAGATTCATTTTCAGATGGCGGACAATACGAAACAATCGATCAGGCTCTAAAACAGGTTGAAGCCATGTTGGCAGCAGGAGCGGCTATCATTGATATCGGCGGAGAATCCACACGTCCCGGCGCAGCATTTGTTTCTGCTGAGGATGAAATTAAACGGATTGTTCCAATTGTTGAAGCTATTAGCGAAAAGTTTAACTGCCTGATTAGCATTGATACCTATAAGACTGAGACTGCTCGAGTAGCCCTTGCTGCGGGAGCGCACATCTTAAATGATGTGTGGTCTGGTCTTTATGATGGGCAAATGTTTCAATTAGCAGCTGAAACTGGAGCGCCTATTATTTTGATGCACAATCAGTGTGAAGAAGTTTATGGCAATGTGACAGAAGATGTTTGCCAATTCTTGCTGGAACGTGCTGATTTAGCCCAAAAAACAGGAGTTAAAAAAGAAAATATTTGGCTTGATCCTGGTTTTGGTTTCGCTAAAAATGTCGAACAAAACATGGAACTTCTACGAGGCTTAGCGGAGGTGACTAAGCTTGGTTATCCTGTTTTATTTGGTATTTCTAGAAAACGTGTTGTTGATAGTTTGTTAGGCGGTCATACCAAGCCGCAAGAGCGAGACATGGCGACAGCGGCTCTTTCTGGCTATGCCATTAGTAAGGGCTGCAAAATTGTTAGAGTACATAACGTGGCTGCCAACAAAGACATTGTAAAGGTCAGCAGCCAGTTAGCATGAGGGTGTTATGGATAAGATTATTTTAAAGGGTTGTCGTTTTTATGCTTATCATGGTGTTTTTTCTGAAGAAAAGACCTTGGGGCAGATTTTTACGGTTGACTTAGAACTCTCACTTGATTTAAAGGCAGCTTCAAAAACAGATAAATTGGAAGACACGGTGAATTACGGTCAAGTTTTTTCAGTACTTAAGAGTCGTATTGAAAACAGTCAATATACTCTGATCGAAAGATTGGCAGGGGTCATTTGTGAAGATATTTTTGAACAATTTTCACCAGTGAGGGCTATCAAAATTTGTATTACTAAAGAAAATCCGCCCATTGCTGGTCATTATGATAGGGTTGGTATTGAATTGAAACGAGAGCGCTCATGACACTTGTTTATTTAAGTCTAGGCAGTAATATAGGAGAGCGGCAGACTTATTTGCAGAGAGCTTTAGAGGAACTGGCTCATCTCTCTCATATTACTTTACAGGCAGTGTCCCCTATCTATGAAACAGCGGCCTGGGGAAAGACAGATCAAGCTGATTTTTTAAATATTGTTTGTCAACTCGAAACTGATTTATCACCATACGATTTACTAGAGACTTGTCAAAAAATTGAAAAACATTTAAATCGTGTCCGTCATGAACATTGGGGTCCCAGAACAATTGATATTGATATCTTATTTTATGGAAATACTATTATTAAAGAGGATAACCTCAAAATCCCCCATCCCTATTTGCAGAATCGTGCTTTTGTTTTGGTTCCTCTTAATGATATTGCCAGTGAATTAGTTCATCCGGTTTTAAAGGAAACGGTAGCTGTTCTGCTGGAAAAAGTGGACAAATCAGGAGTTAAAATCTGGTAGAAAATCTATCAGTTTGGGAAATTATGAATTAATGGGAAAATAACTTCTCTTGTCGTCAAAGTATGTAAAATTTGATATAATAAAATCGGTTTAATTTACCGATTTTTTAATATGAAAAAGTAGAGAAATAGCTAATGATGTTAAATGAAATGAACAAAAGTTTAGAAGGCGTTGATATCCGTATTAATGAACCCCTAAAAAAATATACCTATACAAAAGTGGGCGGTCCAGCTGATTTTTTAGCCTTTCCACGTAATCGTTATGAACTCGCTCGCATTGTTAAATTTGCTAATCAAAATAACCTACCTTGGATGGTTTTAGGAAATGCCAGTAATTTGATTGTGCGTGATGGTGGGATTCGTGGCTTTGTCATCATGTTTGACAAACTTAATGCTGTGACTGTTGATGGTTATGTGATTGAAGCAGAAGCAGGTTCTAATCTAATTGAAACAACTAAAGTTGCTCAATATCATAGCTTGACTGGCTTTGAATTTGCTTGTGGCATTCCGGGAAGTATTGGTGGTGCTGTTTTTATGAATGCTGGTGCTTACGGTGGTGAAATCTCTCATATTTTGATCTCAGCTCAGGTTTTAACTAGAGATGGTGAGATTAAAACAATTGAAGCGCGAGATATGCGCTTTGGTTATCGTCATTCTGTTTTACAAGATAATCAGGAAGTTGTTGTTTCAGCCAAGTTTTCTTTAAAACCAGGGGATTATACTATTATCAGTCAGGAAATGCAGCGTTTAAATCATTTACGAGCACTTAAACAACCTTTAGAGCATCCTTCTTGTGGTTCAGTCTTCAAGCGTCCCTTAGGACATTTTGCAGGTCAGTTGATTATGGAAGCTCAATTGATGGGACATCGCATTGGTGGTGTTGAAGTCAGCACAAAACATGCCGGTTTTATGGTCAATGTCGCCAACGGTTCAGCTAAAAATTACGAAGATCTAATTGCTGATGTTATTCATAGAGTTAAAGAAAATTCTGGTGTTACTCTTGAACCAGAGGTTCGAATTATTGGTGAAAAAGAAGTACAAATGGAGGACTCATAGGTATTGACTAAGCCAATCATTGCATTTAAAAATGTGTCAAAGGTTTTTGAAGACAATGGTACTGTTGTTTTAAAAAATATTAACTTTGAATTAGAAGAAGGGAAGTTTTACACGCTTCTTGGAGCGTCCGGTTCAGGGAAATCAACCATTCTAAATCTAATCGCGGGTTTACTGGAAGCAAGCAGCGGTGGTATTTTTCTTGATGGAAAACGAATCAATGATATCCCTATCAATAAACGTGATGTACACACGGTCTTTCAGTCTTATGCTCTCTTTCCTCATATGACAGTTTTTGAAAATGTTGCCTTTCCGCTAAAATTACGAAAAGTAGCTAAGAAAGAAATTGAAAAACGTGTCACGGAAGCCTTAAACATGGTGCGTTTGGCTGGTTTTGAAAAGCGTTCGATTGGAAAATTATCAGGCGGTCAGAGACAGCGTGTTGCCATTGCTCGTGCCATTATCAATCAGCCTAAGGTTGTTTTACTGGATGAGCCTCTGTCAGCTTTGGATTTGAAATTGCGAACAGAAATGCAGTATGAATTGCGAGATCTGCAGCAGCGTTTAGGGATTACATTTGTCTTTGTAACGCACGATCAAGAAGAAGCGCTAGCCATGTCTGATTGGATTTTTGTCATGAATGATGGGGAAATTGTTCAATCAGGAACACCTGTTGATATTTATGATGAACCAATCAACCATTTTGTTGCTACTTTTATTGGAGAATCTAATATTCTGCCAGCTGTTATGATTGAGGATTACTTGGTTGAGTTCAATGGTAAGCGTTTCGAAGCTGTTGATGGTGGTATGCGGCCTAATGAAGCTGTTGAAGTGGTTATTCGACCGGAAGATTTGCAGATTACGTTGCCAGAAGAAGGCAAGCTTCAGGTCAAAGTTGAAACACAGCTTTTTCGTGGTGTTCATTATGAAATTATTGCTCATGATGAACTTGGCAATGAATGGATGATTCATTCAACGCATAAAGCTATTGAAGGTGAGATTATCGGACTTGACTTTACACCTGAAGATATTCATATCATGCGGCTCAATGAAACTGAAGCAGAATTTGATGCCCGTATTGAAGAATATGTGGAAACAGAAGAACATGAAGAAGGTCTAATAAATGCCATAGAGGAGGAGCGTCATGAAGAGGAAAGTTAATTTCTTTTTCCTGCCTTATCTTCTTTGGATAGGTCTTTTTGTGTTAGCGCCGGTAGCACTTATTCTTTACAAATCTTTTTTTGATATTGAGGGACATGTCACTTTAAGCAATTATCAAACTTTTTTTGCCAACTGGACTTATTTGAAAATGAGTCTTAATTCTATTTTATATGCTGCTATTATTACGCTGGTGACACTTCTTATTTCTTATCCAACGGCACTTATCTTGACAAATCTTAAGCACAAACAATTGTGGTTAATGTTAGTTATCTTGCCCACTTGGATTAACCTTTTACTTAAAGCTTATGCTTTTATGGGGATTTTTGGTTATCATGGCGGTGTTAATAGTTTTTTACAGTTTATGGGATTGGCACCTAAGCAAATTCTTTTTACTGATTTTTCTTTTATTTTCGTGGCTTCTTATATTGAAATCCCCTTTATGATTTTGCCTATTTTTAATGCTCTTGATGATATTGATTCCAATCTTATCAATGCTAGTCGTGATTTAGGGGCAACTGATTGGCAGACCTTCACCAAGGTCATTTTCCCCTTGTCTTTAAATGGTGTTAGAAGTGGTGTTCAATCTGTTTTCATCCCTAGTCTCAGTCTTTTTATGCTGACACGTCTAATTGGTGGTAATCGCGTCATTACTTTAGGGACTGCTATTGAACAGCACTTTCTGACAACACAAAATTGGGGAATGGGTTCAACTATTGGTGTCATTTTGATTGTTACCATGCTTGTTATTATGTGGGTAACTAAGGAGAGAAAGAAATGAAGAAAATAGGGCATTTATATTTAACGCTTGTATTTTTAATTCTTTATATTCCTATCTTTTATTTGATTTTTTATTCCTTTAATCAAGCAGGAGATATGAATCGTTTTACTGGTTTGACTTTAGAACATTATACAACTATGTTTAACGATCAGCGGTTAATGTTGATTCTTGTCGAAACCTTTCTGCTAGCATTTCTAAGCTCCTTATTGGCAACAGTTATTGGGACTTTTGGAGCGATTTTAATTTACCAAGTAAAAAAGAAGCATCAAAATACAATTTTGTCCATTAATAATGTCCTTATGGTAGCACCTGATGTGATGATTGGGGCCTCTTTCTTGATTCTCTTTACCTTTATTGGCTTTAAATTGGGCATGTTTTCCGTTCTTCTTAGTCACATCGCCTTTTCCATTCCTATTGTCGTTCTAATGGTTCTTCCCAGATTAAAAGAAATGAATGATGATATGGTTCATGCGGCTTATGACTTAGGAGCCAGCTACTTTCAAATGTTAAAAGAAGTGATGTTGCCTTATTTAACACCTAGCATTATTGCTGGGTATTTTATGGCTTTTACTTATTCTTTAGATGATTTTGCAGTAACTTTTTTTGTTACTGGAAATGGCTTTTCGACGCTTTCAGTTGAAATTTATTCCCGTGCTCGTAAGGGAATTTCTTTAGAAATCAATGCCTTGTCAACGGTTGTTTTCTTATTTAGCATTCTGCTTGTCATTGGTTATTATTTTATTTCGCAGGATAGGGAGGAAAAATATGCATAAACTTTATTCCTTTATAGGAAGTATTTTCCTTATTATCCTGCTTTTGATTGGCTTAAACTTCTATATGAATCAACAGATAGAAGGGAAAGGAGCTTCTGATAAGCTGGTTATTTATAACTGGGGGGATTATATTGATCCCGAACTTCTGACAAAATTTACCAAAGAAACAGGCATTCAGGTTCAATATGAAACTTTTGATTCCAATGAAGCTATGTATACCAAAATCAAGCAAGGTGGAACAACTTATGATATTGCTGTTCCTAGCGATTACATGATTAGCAAAATGAAGGCAGAGCATCTTTTGGTTAAGCTTGATAAATCAAAAATTAAGGGTTTAACTAATCTTGATCAGCAATTTCTTGGTAAGAGTTTTGATAAAGACAACACCTATTCTATTCCTTATTTTTGGGGAACAGTAGGCATCGTTTACAATAGCAAAATGCTAACTAAAGTACCTCAGCATTGGAATGACCTTTGGAATAAAGCATATACCAATAAGATTATGCTTGTTGATGGTGCACGTGAGGTACTTGGTTTTAGTCTCAATAGTCTTACTTATAGCCTCAATACTAAAAATAGGGCAGAGTTGGAGCGAGCTGAAAGGAAGCTCAATCAGTTGACACCCAATATTAAAGCTATCGTTGGTGATGAGATGAAGGGTTATCTCATTCGAGGAGATGCTGCTCTTGGTGTGACATTTTCAGGAGAAGCTAGAGAAATGCTGGATACCAATAAAGATCTTCGTTACCTCGTTCCTAGCGAAGGTTCCAATCTTTGGTTTGATAATCTAGTTATTCCTAAAACAGTCAAACACAAAAAGTCTGCCTATACTTTCATTAATTTTATGCTAAAGCCAGAAAACGCGGCTCAAAATGCTGAATATATTGGCTACGCAACGCCAAATGCTAAGGCGAAAGATTTACTACCGGCTGATATAAAAAATAATAAATCTTTTTATCCAAGTAAGGAAACAATAGGTCATTTAGAAGTCTATGATAATCTTGGCAAGAAGTGGCTGGGTATTTATAATGATCTCTATTTGCAATTTAAAATGTATCGTAAATAAAGTTTTCTAAGATATTTTTTAGTTTTTTATTTAATAGGATAGAAAAAAGTACGTCATTTGTTTTACTAAGGAAAGTTCTATGAAAATTGAAAAAGTGTTTAATAACAATGTCGTTCAGATACTTGGTATCAACAACGAAGAGATTATTGTTATGGGGAAGGGGCTAGGTTTTCAAAAAAAGCCCGGTGATGAGGTCAATCAAGATTTAATCGAAAAACGATTTATTTTACAAAATACGGATACAGACATGGTCGGAGAGTTATCGCGTGTTTATGTTGATCTTGATAGCGAAGAAATTGATCTGGTTCTTGAAATTATTCATCAAGGGCAAGAAAAGTTAGGACAAACCTTTGATATTTCCCTTTATATTGCCTTGGCTGACCACCTTCATTATACTATCCAAAGAACCAGAGAAGGTCTTACCTTACAAAATCCTCTTGCTTGGGAAGTCAGAAAGTTTTATCCTGAGGAGTTCCAATTAGGAAAAGATACGATTGAATTGGTCAAAGAAAAAATGACGCTTCAATTGGCAGATGATGAAGCGGCTTCTATTGCCTTGCATTTTATTAATGCGCAAAAAGATGGTGGCCTATTAGAAAAGAATCGCCTTATTTCTAAAATTGTTAGTGATATTTTAGAAATTGTTCGTTTGCATTTTGGGGAGGTTAGAGATGAAGAATCAATCAGTTATAATCGGTTTATCACCCATGTTCAATACTTTGCTCAACGTGTAGCTAATGGTCTTGTTCAAGGAAAAAATGACGCTTTTCTTTATGAACAGGTCAAAGAAAATTATCCTCATGCCTTTGCTTGCACAGAAAAAATTAAATCTTATGTAGAATCTGCTTATAATTTTGCTATGAGTAGAGATGAGCAGGTTTACCTGACCATCCATATTCAACGTCTAGAGACTAGTCAATAAAGATTAGTTTCAGATTGAAGACAAACTTACTTGAGGTTTGTCTTTTTTCTTTTGCCTAAATCATGAAAAATTTTGTCTTCTAAATGTAAGTTTACATTAGGCTGAATTTTAAAAATGATGGTCAACCTAAACTTACATTAGGTTGGATTTTTAAATAATAGTCGAGACTTTTGATTACCCTTTTAATTTTTTATAAAAAAGCGCTTGCAAAAGTTAAATAATCTGCTATAATATCTTTGTAAGGATTGTTACTGGTCATGCAGGCAAAACCTAGATGAATACGAAATAGATTGCAAACGAGTGTTTTGTTGTATTTATTTGGTATTTGTTTAGGTTTTTTCTATTTTAATGCCTCATAGGATAAGATTGTAGAAGATCAGAAAAAAGAAAGGAGCCTAAAATGGCTAAAGATTATACCGAATTAGCGCAAGATATTGTCTCCCATGTTGGTGGCAAAGATAATATCGTTAAGCTTGTTCACTGTGTTACTCGCTTGCGTTTTACTCTCAAAGATGAAAGCAAGGCTGATGATGATTACCTCAAACAACGTGAAGGTATTGTGACTGTTGTCAAAGCAGGTGGACAATATCAAGTTGTTATTGGAAATCATGTTCCTGATGTCTATGATACTGTCCTAAAAGTAAGCGGCATTACTGGAGAAGGCGGTATTGATGTGGATGAAGGAGATATTCCAAAGGGAAATCTTTTTGATCGTTTCATTGCTCTCGTTTCAGGACTGTTCCAACCAATGCTGGGAGCTCTTTCAGCAGCAGGTATGATTAAAGGTCTAGTTGCTATTTTAGCAGCAGTAGGGGTTTCGAAAACAGATGGTGCTTATGTTGTTCTCAATGCAGCAGGTGATGGCTTTTTCCAATTCTTGCCTTTGATTCTTGCACTTACAGCAGCTAAGCGTTTTAAAATGGAGCAATTTACAGCCTTAGCTATTGGTTTTGCTCTGGTTTATCCCAATATTGCAGCTAGTTTTACAGTAAAACACCCACTTTATACTTTGTTCCAAGGAACCTTAATTGAATCTCCTATTTATTCAACATTCTTTGGAATACCAATTATTTTCCCAGCCTCTAGTTATTTGCAGACTGTCTTACCAATCGTTGTAGCGATTTGGGCTGGTTCCAAAATAGAAACTTTCTTTAAAAAGATTATTCCAGATGTGGTTAAGGTATTCGTTGTTCCCTTCTTTACAATTTTAATAACTGTTCCACTTTCCTTCTTAGTTATTGGTCCTGTGATGAGTTGGGCATCTGATCTTGTAGGTGCTATCTTTACAGGTATTTATGGCTTTAATCCAGTTATTTACGGCATCGTTCTTGGTGCTATGTGGCAAGTGCTTGTTATGTTTGGACTTCACTGGGGACTTGTTCCGCTTGCTATTTTGGAACTACAAAAAGGACCTGGTGTCATTCTTGTAGCGACTATCGCCATTTGTTTTGCTCAAGCTGGATCACTGCTTAATATTATGATGCGTACCAAAGAAAATAAGGTTAGACAATTATCTATTCCAGCCTTTATTTCTGCCCTTTTCGGTGTAACAGAACCAGCTATTTATGGTATTACACTTCCAATGCGTGTACCGTTTATCATGACCTGCGTTTCTGGAGCTATTTCAGGTGCTTATCTTGCTCTTTTTAATGTAAAAATGCAGATTATGGGAGGTATGGGGCTCTTTGCTATTCCTTCTTTCATTGATCCTAAAAATTCAATGATCTTAATTCATTTCTTAATCGCTATTGCTATGAACTTTGTTCTTGGTTTTGTTTTAACACAATTTATTAAAATTCCTTATCTTTATGGTGAACCAACAAGTACAGATAGTGATGTTGATGATAAGGAAGAACCTGTAAAAGAACTCAAAGAAATTAAACAAGAAATCATTTCTAGCCCACTCATTGGTAAAGTAGTTAAATTGGAAAATGTTCCTGATGAAGTTTTTGCTTCAGGTGCTATGGGTAAAGGAATTGCTATTGATCCAGATGATGGTATTGTTGTTGCACCGACTAAAGGTGAAGTAACGCTTGTCTTTCCAACTAAACATGCTGTTGGCTTAAGGACTGAAAATGGTGCAGAAATTCTCATTCATATTGGTATGGATACTGTCTCTCTTGCAGGTAAAGGTTTCAAATCTTTTGTTGAAGTTGGTGATCATGTTGAAGCTGGCCAAACTTTACTTGAATTTGATGTTAATGCTATAAAGGCTGCTGGACTTCCGGTCATTACACCAGTTATTGTCACTAATTCAGATCAATTTGAAGATGTCTTGACGACTCAAGAACGGACTGTAGAAGCAGGAGATTACCTTCTTACAGCTGTTAAATAAACAAATAAGGCTAGAACAAAAGTTCTGGTCTTCCTTTGTTTTAGATTATAAAACTTTTGTTGATTACGATAAAGGCAATAGAAAAGGAGGGGTGTTATGATTAAGATTTCAATATCTTAAAAATAATCGTATTTTAATTAAGGAGGTTTTTCTAATGAAAAAAGGAAGAAAAATGCTGTTCTGGAGCACTGTCGGTCTAAGTCTTACTTTTATGGCAACCAGTTCTACATTGGCTTTTGATTCAAGTAATCGTATCGATGATGTTAAAATTGTTATTAAAGGTTATGAATTCGGCCCTGCTGTACCTAAACTTGTTGTTAAATTGAATCAAAAAATTTCCAAGGTGTCTACTAAGGATCTCAAAGTAGAAACAGCAGGAGTAAAACGTCAGATTAAGAAAGTTTATCTATCTGATAAAAATGGTCAAAAATCTACAAAGAAAGAAGGCGATTACCTAACAATTCAAATGCCTGTCACATATAATGTTGATGACAGCAGTAAAAACGCATCCCCTTTTGTTTATAATACAGATGTTTTCCAAAATCAGTGGGTTAAGACTTACCCTGTTTCCATTAAAGGTTTAACAGTATCTTATAAAGGCAAATCAACCAACAATCTGACCTCTAAAAGTGATGCCATTAATAAGCGGGTATCGCCAGATTCAGAAGTCTTTACTAATCGAGGAAGTTTTTCAGGCAATTATACCAATCCTTTGACGAAGAAAAACGAAAAAGTTGACTTGCAATATGCGGCTTATGAACCTAAAAAATTACAATCAGGTAATAAAAACCCATTGATTATTTGGTTGCATGGACAAGGAGAGGGTGGAACAGATCCTGATATTACTCTTCTTGGGAATAAAGTAACCGCTTTGACCAAAGAGGATATTCAAAATCACTTTAAGTCTGGTAATCAAAAAGGTACTTATGTTTTGACTGTTCAAGCTCCAACTTATTGGATGGATGAAGGTGATGGTAGCAATGGTCAGGGAGCAGGAACTTCCCGTTATACAGAGATGCTTATGGATGCTATCAAAAAATATGTGGCCAATAATAAAGATGTTGATCCTAATCGTATCTATTTAGCTGGTTGCTCTAATGGTGGTTACATGACGATTAATATAGCTTTACATTATCCTAATTATTTCGCTGCTCTAGTTCCTCAAGCAACAGCCTATTCTTATTATCAATATGAAAGAAATAATGATGGCACCTATAAAATGATTGAGGATAAGAACAGTATTTCGGGCAAATCAGGTATTAGGACAAATAAAATATGGTTTGATAGTCAAAAAGTTAAAACCTTAAAGAATATTCCAATTTGGTTTATCCATTCGGCAGCAGATAAGGTTGTTAATCCAAAGACTTATTCATTGCCAATTTACAAATCTCTTCTTGATAGTGGTGCTAAGAATAAATGGTTTTCTTATTATGATAATGTTCAAGGAAAAGACCTGAAAGATACCACATATAATGGTCATTGGTCTTGGGTTTATTTCTTCAATAACCAAGTATCAGGTGTTCAAGATGTTAAAACCATTAAGAAATCTTCAAAATTGTCAGGATTTAAACCTAGCAATAAAAGTAAGGGAGGAGCGGCAACTGCCAAAGAAGGCAAGAAAAGTTATAACAATGTTTTTGATTGGTTGAACGATCAAAAAAAGTAATATAATTATTTACAACAAAGAGGCTAGGAACAAAAGTCCTGCCTCTTTTCAAATATATTAGACATAACATTTTAATGCAGCGATTGAAAACAAGTTAAAGATACAAAGAGCGTTCGCGGAAAGGGAACTAAGCGATAACGCTTGCGTCTAGGGTATGTTTATCTTGTTGCAGCCGTCCGTGTCCCGTAGCCCATGTTCAATTAAGATTTAATCCTAGGGTCTCCAAATCTTACTATTTTTGTGTCTTTTTGAACTGTTTACGATATTGACTTGGAGTAATTTGATAATAACGTTTAAATTGGCGATTAAAATTAGAGAGGTTAGTAAAGCCAACTTCGGAAGCAACTTCAAGAATTGGTTTAATGGAATTGACTAATAAATCACAGGCTTTACTCAGTCGGAATTGAATAATAAAATCTGTGCAGGAGGTTCCAGTATGTTGTTTAAAAACTGTCATAAAATGAGTTTTGCTATAACCGATAATATCAGCTAAAGAGATAATAGACAATTTTTCTTGATAATGCTGATGAATATAATCAATCAATTCACGAATTTTCTCATTTTTACGATACATATCATCAGAATGCTTTCGCAGGACGTATTGATGAAAGTAGAGAAGATAGATTAATTCTTGTAATTTTGCCTTGAGTAAGAGTTCAAAATGGCGTCCTTGTCGCTGATAAATATCGAAAATAGCAAAAAGACAATTTTTGATATCCTGGTAACCTAACATGTCTGGCTTGATACAAGGGACAAGTTTAAAAGTAGAGTTTTGCAAAGGTTGCAAATAACGAAGACTAATTTGATCCAAAAGAGAATAGCCAACCAAATCTAAATGGAAAAGTAGTGTCTGAGCTTTTTGCATTTTATTTTTGATAGGGTGAATAGAATGCATACCATTGGGACGGACAAGAATAATATCATCAGTTTGGCTATTAAAATAATCATAATCAATGTGATATTGAGCTGTACCTTCATAAATATAAGAAATTTCTAATTCTGGATGCCAATGGAAAAGGGTATCTGGATAGCCATTAGCAATAGTTGTTTGATAAATTTTATAAGGTAGTAAATCATTATCAAAGTTAATCTCATGCTTAAAATTTTCATCTGTTAAAAATGCTTTCATTCTTTCCATTCTTTCTATCAAAGGATAGTATTATTGTAGCATATCAGACTAATAAAAAGAACACATCAATTCAAGTCAGTGTATCTTTTTAGAAATATTATGTAATAAAAAAGAAATATAATATTGACATTTGTAATAATGATGATTATAATTTTAAGTATAAGACATAAGAAATATGTAGTTATTTGCAAGAATGATTAGCAGACAGCAAAAAATGACATTTAAAGAGATTAAGGATGGGGAAATGGAAGAAAGAGATATTCTTTTAACTGGTTTTTACAATGTTAGATTAAATAGCGTTCAAGAAGCTAGGTTGACTTACAATTTACCAAACGATCAAACCGTGAAATTTGGCTTTGATGGCAATGGTTATAGCTATGGAAGTGATTTTTGGTATATTTATAATAGAACAGCTCAGTTAGGTAAGGAAATTAGTTCTCATTTAGATGAAAACGCTAGTAAATGGATAGAAGAAGCAGGTCAGAAAGGCTATACAACGGGTAATCAGGCAAAAGTTGGAGCTATAGCCTGCTTACCTTCTTATCTATCTGATGCAGAGTCTTCTAGTCATCTTGCTTTTGTAGAATATCTTAATAGCGATGGCAGTTTTATTGTGAGTGAAATGCCCAGCCCCAATATTCTCAATTGGCGTCTTATACAGCCTCAATCAAAAATGACTTTTATTTATCTTTAAATATGATTCTCTTTTTATTAGGGAGAATTTTTTAATATCAAAGGATAGTATCAATTTTTCACAAGATAGTAGCAGTTTTTTTCCTGCAAAAAGTTTTATAATAGTATTATCGATATTGAAAGGAAAAAAGATGATGTCATACACATTTCCAGAAAATTTTTTATGGGGTGGTGCAACAGCTGCCAATCAGTTTGAAGGTGCTTATAATCAAGATGGTAAGGGCTTATCCGTTCAAGATGTTACGCCAAAAGGAGGAGTTGCTCAATCTGGTTCTTCAAGTCCATTGATTACTGAAAAACCAACGGAAGATAACCTTAAATTAGTTGGTATTGATTTTTATAATCGTTATAAAGAAGATATTGCTCTTTTTGCTGAAATGGGTTTTAAGGTATTTCGTCTTTCTATTGCCTGGACTCGTATCTTTCCAAATGGTGATGATCTAGAACCAAACGAAGCCGGACTTGCCTTTTATGATAAAGTTTTTGATGAACTGGCAAAATATGATATTGAACCATTGGTTACCTTATCGCATTATGAAACACCTCTTCATTTGGCTAGAAAATATAATGGGTGGGCAAATCGTGAGTTAATTGCTTTTTATGAACGTTATGCACGCACAGTATTCACACGTTATAAAGATAAGGTGAAATATTGGCTAACTTTTAATGAAGTCAATTCTGTTTTACATGCGCCGTTTATGTCAGGAGGTATCATTACCGATCCCGAACAATTAAGCAAACAAGATCTTTATCAAGCCGTTCATCATGAATTAGTGGCATCTGCTCTTGCAACTAAAGTTGGTCATGAAATCAATCCGGATTTTAAAATTGGCTGTATGGTTCTTGCTATGCCTGCTTATCCAATGCCTGCAGATCCATTAGATCAATTAGCTGTTCGAGAGTTTGAAAATCAAAATTATCTATTTAGTGACTTACATGCACGAGGGAAATACCCTAACTATATTAAACGTTATTTCAAGGACAATAATATTGACATTCAAATGGCTGAAGGTGACAAGGAGCTAATGCTCGAAAATACTGTTGATTTTATTTCTTTCTCTTACTATATGTCAGTAGCAGCAGCTCATAATCCTGAAGACTACAATTCAGGAAGAGGTAATGTCTTGGGAGGTCTTTCAAATCCTTATCTTCAAGCTTCAGAATGGGGTTGGCAAATTGATCCTGTTGGTTTACGTCTAGTTCTTAATGACTTTTATGATCGTTATCAATTACCACTCTTTATTGTAGAAAATGGTCTAGGTGCCAAAGATGTTCTTGTTCAAGGACCAGATGGACCGACCGTTGAAGACGATTACCGTATTGATTATCTTCAAAAACACTTGATGCAAGTAGGAGAAGCCCTGCAAGATGGTGTAGACTTACTTGGTTATACAACTTGGGGGCCAATAGATCTTGTTTCTGCATCAACTGCAGAACTTAGTAAACGCTATGGTTTTATCTATGTTGATCGCAACGATGATGGTTCTGGAAGTTTGGTACGCTATAAGAAAAAATCATTTGCTTGGTATAAAAAGGTTATTGAAACTAATGGTGCCAGCCTCTATGAATGATTATTGATGTTGATTAAAAATTTAAAGAGAGTTTAGGGTGAAATTCACTTTCACTCTAAACTTTTTTGTTGGCAGTAAAATATCTATTTAGCAAGGAGGAATAACGTCATCAAAAAAGGAAAAGGGCTTATAAGTAGAGGTGGTAGAACCCAAAATAGAAGTAGTTAAAGGAAGCAAAGCGAAAACAGCCATTGTTTTTCTCTCTAGATTTGTCTGTTCACTGTTTTTTATCTGAGAAGTATATGCAGCTTTTGATGCGGCTCCAAGTTGTGCGATTTTTATATCTTTAGCCGATTTCAACTTTATGTTTGAATCTATATTGTCTTGTTCTTGGTTGAATAAGTAGTCCATTGTTTTTTTTAAAACAGGGTTATCAGTAATAGTAATTTCATGATCAATGACAGAACGAATGGCAAGATATTGTGTGGAATTTAAATTATTTGTTTGTCCATTAGAATTTTCAAGATTACTAATGGTTTGTTTGGTAACACCAATTTTAGCTCCCAACTCTTTAGCTGTCCAATTAGCTATATTTCGAATAGATGAGAGATTTGCTTGTAATATTTTAAATTTCTGATTTGAATATTGAATTCTTTTTGGCATAAACTCACTCCAATCAATTATTTTATATAATATTATAAATAATTATTTAGGTATAGTCAATTAGTTAAAGATATAAAATAAAATTAATTAGTCAATTATTTTATATCTTTAAGATTTATGGTGTTGCTTGTTGTAGTTGTTGAGTATTGATGTGAAATAATTGTGCATAAAACCTTCAAAACAAAATTTTATGATACAAAGATAAGCGAAAAATTATAGAAATATTAAAATAACAAAATAATAACAATTGAAGACTTCTTGTTAAAAACAGTATTTTTATGTTAAAATGTAGATGTAGATATAACAATTCAAAATATTCTACAGATTAACTAAGGAGAAAATTCTATTATGAAAATGAAACGTAAACTATTAAGCTTGGTTTCAGTCCTTACTATTTTATTGGGAGCTTTTTGGGTAACGAAGATTGTAAAAGCTGACCAAGTCACAAATTATACAAATACGGCTTCTATCACAAAATCAGATGGTACAGCACTTTCTAATGATCCATCTAAGGCTGTTAATTATTGGGAACCACTTTCTTTCAGTAATTCTATTACTTTCCCAGATGAAGTCAGTATTAAGGCTGGGGATACTTTAACCATTAAGTTGCCAGAGCAATTACAATTTACGACTGCTCTAACTTTCGATGTTATGCATACCAATGGGCAATTAGCTGGTAAAGCAACAACTGATCCTAATACAGGAGAAGTAACAGTTACCTTTACTGATATTTTTGAAAAACTGCCTAATGATAAGGCTATGACATTAAATTTTAATGCACAATTGAATCATAACAATATTTCTATTCCTGGTGTTGTAAACTTTAACTATAATAATGTTGCTTATAGCTCTTATGTTAAAGACAAAGATATTACGCCAATAAGTCCAGATGTTAACAAAGTGGGTTATCAGGATAAAAGTAATTCTGGTTTGATTCACTGGAAAGTTCTCATTAACAACAAACAAGGTGCTATTGATAATTTGACTTTGACTGATGTTGTCGGAGAAGATCAAGAAATCGTAAAAGATTCCTTGGTTGCTGCACGCTTGCAGTACATTGCTGGTGATGATGTTAACAGTTTAGATGAAGCTGCTTCGCGACCTTATGCTGAGGATTTTTCAAAAAATGTTACTTATCAAATTAATGATTTAGGATTGACAACAGGATTTACCTATACAATTCCAGGATCCAGTAACAACGCTATCTTTATCTCTTATACTACTCGTTTAACTTCTTCTCAATCTGCTGGTAAAGATGTCAGCAACACTATTGCTATTTCAGGAAATAATATTAATTATTCCAATCAAACAGGCTACGCTCGTATTGAATCCGCATATGGTAGAGCTAGTTCTAGAGTAAAGAGGCAAGCAGAAACAACAACTGTTACTGAAACAACAACTTCGTCATCTTCTGAAACGACAACTAGTGAAGCGACAACAGAAACAAGTAGTACAACAAATAATAATTCAACTACTACAGAAACAGCTACTAGCACAACAGGAGCTTCAACAACACAAACAAAAACGACTGCTTCTCAAACGAATGTTCCGACAACAACAAACATAACAACAACTTCAAAACAAGTAACCAAGCAAAAAGCGAAATTTGTTTTACCATCAACAGGTGAACAAGCAGGGCTTTTGTTAACTACTGTAGGTCTTGTAATTGTTGCTGTGGCAGGTGTCTATTTCTATAGAACACGTCGTTAACATTGATTATGCTAATAAAACCGAGGTTGGAATCGAAGCTGATTTTCCTACCTCGTTTTTTATTGCTTTTTAAAAAACGACTGTTTATTTGTGTTATAATAACCTTTGATATCTGTTTTAGGAGGACAAAATCATTAGTAATAACAATACGGTTAAAAGATTATTGAAGAAAAGTAAAAGAGGTATTTTAAGAGGAATATTTAGTCGTGCCACGATTATTGTTGTTTTACTTCTTGTTCAAGTTTTTCTTTTGTTATCAACCTTTCTCTGGTTTAATCACTATAGACTTCATCTTGAAATTTTAGGAATTGTCTTAATGATAGGAGCTGTTCTTTATCTTGTGAATAGTCAGATGGATACGCTTTCGATTATTACTTGGCTTTTGGTTATTTTGCCTTTTCCTATTTTAGGAACACTTTTTTTAATCTATACAAAGCAAGATTGGGGTTATCGTGAGTTGAAATCGCTTATCAAAAAATCGACACAAGCTATTAAACCTTATTTTCAGTATGATCAACGTATTTTGTATAAACTAAAAGAAAGTCACGCTAGAACTTATAATTTAGCCCAATATCTCCATAGAAGCGGAGGATTTCCTGTTTACAAAAACACCAAAGTCACGTACTTTCCGAATGGGCAATCTAAATTTGAAGAGATGAAAAAACAGTTGCTAAAAGCTGAAAAATTCATCTTTTTAGAATATTTCATTATAGCTGAAGGATTGATGTGGGGTGAAATTCTTTCTATTTTAGAACAAAAAGTTCAAGAAGGAGTAGAAGTTAGGGTGATGTATGATGGCATGTTAGAATTATCAACGCTTTCTTTTGACTATGCTAAAAGACTGGAAAAAATTGGGATAAAAGCCAAGGTTTTTTCACCCATAACTCCATTTGTGTCTACCTATTACAATTACCGAGACCATCGTAAAATTTTAGTTATTGATAATAAGGTCGCTTTTAATGGGGGGATTAATCTTGCGGATGAATATATCAATCAAATTGAACGATTTGGTTATTGGAAAGATACTGCTGTTATGCTGGAAGGTGAAGGTGTCGCTTCTTTTACTTTAATGTTTTTACAAATGTGGTCTACTACCAATAAAGATTATGAATTTGCACCTTATTTAACCCAAAATTTTCATGAGATTGTTGCTAATGGTTATGTCATTCCCTACAGTGATTCACCGCTTGACCATGAAAAAGTAGGTGAAAATGTTTACATTGATATCCTCAATCAAGCGCGGGATTATGTTTACATTATGACGCCTTATTTAATTTTAGATAGTGAAATGGAGCATGCTTTACAATTTGCTGCTGAACGTGGTGTTGATGTTAAAATTATTATGCCAGGTATTCCTGATAAGAAGGTTCCCTTTGCCTTAGCTAAGCGCTATTTTCCTGCTCTTCTTGATGCGGGAGTCAAGATTTATGAATTCACGCCAGGATTTGTACATGCTAAAGTTTTTATAGCTGATGATATAAAAGCAGTAGTAGGGACAATAAACTTAGATTATCGTAGTCTTTATCATCATTTTGAATGTGCGACTTATATGTATCAGACGGATTGTCTTGTTGATATTAAAGCCGATTTTAAAGAAACTTTAAAACAATCAAGACGAGTAACACGATCAACTTTACAAAAAGAAAAAATTTCGACAAAATTAATTGGTTTGGTTGTTAAGTTGGTAGCCCCCCTCTTGTGATGTTCAATTTTTTTGATGGCTTGGCAATTCAGACGATTTGTGTTATACTAAAACTATGCGATGAGTCGATTGTGGTTTATACCACATACGCTAAGGAGATCATAATGCAGGAGCAGATCTTGGCAAGTTGTGTGAACCTGCTTGCCACACTTAATCAAAAGTGCCTTTTCCCTTGTAATAACAAGGGCTTTTTTATTGAATTCAATAGTTTATGGACTTTTTTTTTTGTATAAAAAGTAGTATAATGTCTATTATTAGAATGAATTAGAATAAAGAGGTAAACTATGGGCTACACAGTTGCTATCGTTGGTGCTACAGGCGCCGTTGGAACTCGTATGATTCAACAATTGGAACAATCGACACTTCCAGTTGATAAGGTACGGCTTTTGTCATCTTCACGTTCTGCAGGTAAAGTTTTGCAATATAAAGATCAAGATGTCACGGTTGAATTAACTACGAAAGATTCCTTTGAAGGTGTTGATATTGCGCTTTTTTCAGCTGGCGGTTCTGTTTCGGCAAAATTTGCTCCCTATGCAGTCAAAGCTGGTGCAGTCGTTGTTGATAATACCTCTCATTTTCGTCAAAATCCAGATGTGCCTTTGGTTGTTCCTGAAGTCAATGCTTATGCTATGGATGCTCATAATGGGATTATTGCTTGTCCTAACTGCTCAACGATTCAAATGATGGTAGCCTTGGAACCTATTCGTCAAAAATGGGGATTAAGTCGTGTTATTGTTTCAACCTATCAAGCTGTTTCAGGAGCAGGTCAATCAGCTATTAATGAAACTGTTCGTGAAATTAAAGAAGTTGTTAATGATGGTGTGGATCCTAAAGCTGTTCATGCTGATATTTTGCCATCAGGTGGTGATAAAAAGCATTATCCAATTGCTTTCAATGCTTTGGCACAGATTGATGTCTTCACCGATAATGATTATACTTATGAAGAAATGAAGATGACTAACGAAACCAAGAAAATCATGGAAGAACCTGAACTTCCCGTTTCGGCCACTTGTGTTCGTGTTCCAATCCTTTTTTCACATTCTGAGGCTGTTTATATTGAAACTAAAGACGTTGCTCCAATTGAAGAAGTAAAAGCAGCTATTGCAGCATTTCCAGGTGCTGTTCTTGAAGATGATATTAAACATCAAATTTACCCACAAGCAGCGAATGCTGTTGGCAGTCGTGAAACTTTTGTCGGCCGTATTCGTAAGGATTTAGATATTGAAAATGGTATTCATATGTGGGTCGTTTCAGACAATCTTCTTAAAGGTGCTGCTTGGAATTCAGTTCAAATTGCTGAAAGTCTTCATGAACGTGGTCTTGTTCGTTCGACATCAGAATTGAAGTTTGAACTGAAATAAAATAACTAATAATGGTGTATTAAAGTGAGAGGGAGAGAACATGTCAATTCAAGATTTTAAAGACGTCAACATTATTACAGCTTTCATCACCCCATTTAAAGAAGACGGATCAATCAATTTTGCTGCTCTTCCAAAGCTTATTGAGCATTTACTGGCTCATCATACTCAAGGTTTGCTCTTAGCGGGAACAACTGCTGAGAGTCCTACTCTTACTCATGATGAAGAATTGGAGTTGTTTGCTGCCGTTCAAAAAATTGTTAATGGACGTGTTCCTTTAATTGCTGGTGTGGGGACAAATGATACACGTGATTCTGTCAACTTTGTTAAAGAAGTTGCTGACTTTGGTGGTTTTTCTGCTGGTTTAGCTATTGTTCCTTATTACAACAAACCGACACAAGAAGGGCTCTATCAGCATTTTATGACTCTTGCTGATGCTAGTGATCTGCCTATTATTATTTATAATATTCCGGGACGCGTTGTGACAACATTAGAAACTGATACCATGCTTCGTTTGGCTCAGCATCCTAATATTATTGGTGTTAAAGAGTGTACAAATCTTGATAATATTGCTTATTTAGTTGACAATAAGCCAGATGATTTCTTAATCTTTACGGGTGAAGATGGCGAGGCTTTTCATGCTCTTAGTTTAGGGGCTGATGGCGTTATTAGTGTAGCTTCACATACTAATGGCGATGAGTTATTTGCTATGGTGGAGGCTATTGAAAAGAGTGATATTAAAAAGGCTGCTGGGATTCAGCGTCAATTTCTTCCTAAAGTTCACGCGCTCTTCTCTGTTGCCAGTCCAGCTCCTGTCAAAGCAGTTCTTAATCATCAAGGTTTTGATGCAGGGCCTTTGCGCTTGCCATTAGTTGCTTGTACTGATGAAGAAGCTAGACGCATTATTGAAATTGTTGAGAAATGATTGCAGCACACTGGTTTTTGCTAGTGTGCTTTTTGAATGGGGCTATAATTACTATTACTATTCGAAAGTGAATTTAAATGATATTTTAGTTATTTAGGATATTGAAAATCTCAGCGATAGTGATGAAGTAGAGAATTTTCATTATTGAGGAATCATTTAAAAAAGCCTTTATAATATGATCGATTTTCTATTGTACTTATATCAGTCAAAAAGTAATAGATTAAGATAAAAAACTTGACAATTAATCCGACAATTTAGATAATAATAGTAATGAAAGATGTTAGTAACATTTAGAAAAGAGGTTCTTATGCAAGTTATCAAACGTAGTGGTCAAGTTGTTGATTTTGATCCTGATAAGATATATCAAGCTATTCTTGGTGCAGCACAAACAGTTTATGTATTAGATGATGCCTTGCGTCAAGATTTGGCACAAGTTACCAAAAAGGTTGTTGTTGATTTAGAAGAGGCACAGACTGAACGGCCCACAATTAGCATGATTCAATCACAAGTGGAACATCGTTTGCTTGATGCCGGTTATATCACAATTGCTGAGCATTATATTTCTTACCGCCTTCAACGTGATCTTGAGCGCAATGGTTACGATGATCATATTAATGTACACTTGCATTTTGAACAAGTTAAATAAAATCTGTCAATGATTCTTTCATTTAAGAATACGATGCTGAGTAATTAAATTATTGCTAATTAGTAAATTTTAATGGTACTGACTTGGCTGTCTTTATCAATATCTAAAATTAGGTGAGAGTCACAACAAATCAACTTCTTCTTGAGCTACTGATTTGTTGTGACTCTCATTTTGTATTTACAACGATTATTGAATTCTTTTTAAGATTTAATGACAAAGGCTGTCTTTTAAAAAGCGTATGTTATACTGAAAAAGTAGTGATAAGCAAAAAGTGGAGGTTGTTTATGTTAAAGGAAAACCGTAATAAAGGGTTTGTTTTATATCTTGTTTTTGGAATTTTCTTTATCATTGGAGCCGTAGGGATTTTTCTAGCAGTTTCTTATAAGAACAATAGTCAAGCAGTTTCTTATAACGGCGAGTCTACAAAGGCCTCTTCGGGAGACAAGGTGACGCTTGAAATTCGTGATATTTATTCCAAACCTATAGCAGATATTGATGGTCACAAGACAGTTATTTGGCTTGTGAAATATAAAGACAATGGTTATGTTGGTTTAGAATCTAAAGAAGAGGATAAGGATATTGCTAGATTATTAAAAGCTGGCAGTTCACTAAGACAGCATCCTAAACGCATTGCAGTGAAGTATTATAACACCCATAGAAGTACCAGCCATGTTATTCGAAATTATTCTGGTGCAATGATTGGTATTTTACGATCACAGCCTGAGTTGAACAAATATTTTTCATTTTATACTTATGTTTCTCTCTATGATATAAAATCTGATCAGACTAGCCTACCAATTGTATGTGGCCTCTTAGGTTTGCTTGGCTTGCTTTTTATAGGTATCGCTTTCTATGTTAGATATAAGGTTAATCGAGCTTATGATGAGCTTTATGCTGCTTATCCTGAATTAAATGGTAATTTAGACCCTCTCATCTCTGAATCGCTTTATCATGATGATAAGCTTAAAATTATTATTTATAAAAATCATCTTATAACTTATCATAGAGGATTTGCTCTTGTAGATCTGCATCAAGTTGTGCAACTTTACCATCGCATTGTTAAGACCAGACGTTCTTTTATTGCTGTCAATCAACAATCTTTTCTCGTTGCAGTCAAAATGGATAATAAGAAAGTTAGTCTATTTATTTGCAATCGTGGTAAGAAAACAGATGAAGAACTTCAGCCATTATTTGCTGCTGTTACAAGTTACTTCCCTAATATAAAAATTGGTTATGATAAATTATTTTAAAATGTCTATCTAGGCTAGTACATATTTAATATGGAGTTAGAATAGTGGCTCTAATTCTATATATTTTAATGATTTAGCAAGATATTTTGCCGTAAAATGATAAGAACCTATTCCATGCTTTTTGACTTATGGTATAATTTTAGAAAAGAATTATTCAAGTTATAAGACTAAAATAAAGTTATTGAAAGGTTGTTTCATGTCTAAAATTCAATGGTTTCCTGGGCATATGTCAAAAGCCCGCAGACAAGTGCAGGAAAATCTCAAATTTGTGGATTTTGTGACGATTTTGGTAGATGCTCGTTTACCTCTGTCAAGTCAAAATCCTATGTTAACTAAGATTATTGGTGATAAGCCAAAGCTGATAATCTTAAATAAAGTAGATTTAGCAGATAGTACCTGCACAGCAGAATGGTGTAACTTTTTTGAGAAGCAGGGGATTAAGGCGTTGGCTGTTAATTCTAAAGAGCAGTCAGCAGTCAAAAAGGTGACTGAAGCGGCTAAAGGATTAATGACCGATAAGCTTGTCAAACTCCGTGAACGTGGTATTCAGAAGGAGAACTTACGAACCATGATTGTTGGTATTCCCAATGTTGGTAAATCAACCTTAATGAATCGTTTGGCTGGTAAAAAAATTGCTATTGTGGGAAACAAACCTGGTGTTACTAAGGGACAACAGTGGCTGAAATCTAATAAAAATTTGGAAATTTTAGATACACCGGGTATTCTTTGGCCTAAATTTGAAGAGGAAGCAGTTGGACTCAAATTGGCCATGACCGGAGCTATTAAAGACAATCTACTGCCTATGGATGAGATAACGATTTTTGGTCTTGATTTTTTCAAGCGATACTATCCAGAACGTTTATTAGAACGTTACAAAGGTATTGATTTGGAAGAGGAAGCACCTGAAATCATTATGAGCATGACACAAAAATTAGGCTTTCGTGATGATTATGATCGTTTTTATCAAGTTTTTATCAAGGATGTACGTGATGGTCGTTTGGGATGTTATACATTGGATAGATTGGCAGAATTAGATGGCAACGATTAAGGAAATTAAAGAACAGCTGGCGGCCATTTCTGACCTCTTAGATCCACATTGGACAGAGTTTGAGGCAGATGCCCGTTCAGGCGTTCAGGCAGCTGTTAGGCAGCGTAAAAAAATCATTCAAGCAGATTTAGACGAAGAGGTACGTTTGGAAAACATGCTGCGCTATGAAAAAGATCTGTATTTGCAAGGCTACCAAGCTATTGCAGGTATTGATGAAGTTGGCAGGGGTCCCTTAGCAGGTCCTGTTGTGGCAGCTTGTGTTATTCTGCCTAAAAACTGTAAAATCAGACATCTTAATGATTCTAAAAAAATTCCCAAAAAGAAGCATGAAGAGATTTACAAACAGGTCGTAAAAGTTGCCCTAGCTATTGGTATTGGTCGTATTTCTAGTGAAATGATTGATCAAGTCAACATTTATGAAGCAACTAAAATGGCTATGTTGCAGGCTATTGACGATTTGCAAGGTCTAGTTAGCCGACCGGATTATCTCTTAATTGATGCTATGAATCTTGGTATTTCAATTCCTCAGTCTTCCATTATCAAAGGAGATGCTCATTCGCTTTCGATAGCAGCAGCCTCTATTGTTGCTAAGGTAACGCGAGATAGGATGATGATTGGATATGACGAGATTTATCCTGGTTATGGTTTTGCTCAAAATGTAGGTTATGGTACTAAACAACACTTAGAAGGTTTAGAAACCTTGGGCGTAACTCCTATTCATCGAAGAACTTTTGAACCGATTAAGTCAATGTTAAAAGAAAAGAACTAAAAAGGCTGTATTTGTTTTAGTTCTTTTCTTTTTATGAAAATATTTAATCAATGTTATATTACAGTTTTCTATCGGATTTCAAAAATAACGTGAACTTTTTAAACTTTATGATAAAATGGTTTTGTAAGCTAATTAAGCTTACTTTAATTAATCATTTTTCGAGAGGAATGCCTATGAAAAAAGTACTCACTGTTCCAGTGCTGGGTGCAGCTGCAGTCTTTCTTTCTCTCGTTTCAATATTTATCGGTGTTAAGAGTCTATCGCTTTTTGAACTGGGCTCTTTAGACGATTCACAACTTAACATTTTATTATCTAGTCGCATTCCTAGAACGGTTAGTATTTTAATTGCTGGCTCTAGTTTAGCCGTTTGTGGTTTAATTATGCAGCAATTAACGCAAAATAAATTTGTCTCACCGACAACGGCTGGGACAATGGATTGGGCAAAGCTAGGTGTTGTTGTCACTATTATCTTATTTAGTAAATCTTCTTTACTATTGCAGTTGATTATTTCATCGGTCTTTGTCATTTTTGGTTCTTTGTTTTTTATCTATCTTTTAAAGGTTATTAAATTTAAGGATGATGTTTTCATTCCTCTAGTAGGTCTGATGTTGGGGAAAGTTGTATCTGCAATCAGTACTTTTTTAGGAGTACAGTTTCAGATATTGCAGTCTGTAAACAGTTGGTTAGAAGGTCATTTTTCCATCATGACTTCTCATCGATATGAGATTTTATTTTTGGTGCTGCCTTGCATGGTATTAATTTACCTTTATGCTCATCAGTTTACTATAGCTGGCTTGGGAGAAGATTTTTCTAAAAATCTAGGTTTGAATTATCAATTTATTATTAATTTAGGCTTGGTTCTTGTTTCGGTTATGACAGCTATCATTGTAACAGTTGTTGGCAGTCTTCCTTTTTTAGGTTTGATTGTTCCTAATTCGATTTCTGCTATCAAGGGCGATAATATGAAGAACAACTTAATATTAACCTCTTTTTTAGGTGCTGTTATTGTGCTTATTTGTGATATTTTTGGACGTCTTATTATTTTTCCATATGAAGTTTCTATTGGATTGACTATGGGAATAATAGGAAGTATCTTTTTCCTTTATTTTTTAATGAAGGGAAGAAGGCGTTCATGATATTAACTTTCAAACAAAAATTATGGTTAATCTTAGTTCTAGTTATTACTTTATCAGCTCTTTACCTACTTTATGGCATCGGTCCAGATGTTAATAAATTTTTAATAATCTATATGGTCAATTCACGTTATAAGCGGTTATTAGCAATTTTACTGACGGCTGTATGTGTTGGTGCTTCGACGCTTATTTTTCAAACGATTAGTAACAATCGTATCTTAACACCAAGTATTATTGGTTTAGATAGTGTTTACGTCTTTATTCAGACAATCATGCTGTTTTTCTTGGGAAGTCAGCAGACTCTTAAAATATCAGCATTGTCAAATTATTGCTTATCGTTATTGATTATGGTGGGCTTTGCATTTTTCCTGTTTAAGGTCCTATTTAAACAGCAGGAGTATTCTATTTATTTTGTACTTCTTTGTGGTTTAGTTTTAAATACCCTTTTTAGTTCTTTGTCATCTTTTTTTCAGATGCTCATTGATCCCAATGATTTTTTGATTTTGCAAACCAATTTGTTTGCTAGTTTTAATGCCATTAATACAAAATTATTGTGGGTATCCCTTATTATAGTCGTTTTTGTGCTTTTAATTAGTTGGACTTCCTTGAGGAAATTGGATGTACTTTTGTTGGGAAAAGATGTGGCGATTAGTTTGGGCTTGGATTATGATCTTCTGGTCATGAAATTTTTTATCTTAGTATCTATTTTGATTTCAGTTTCGACAGCACTTGTCGGTCCAATTACCTTTCTTGGCCTTTTAGTGGTTAATCTCGCCTATCATATTTTTCCAACTTATCGGCATAGTATTTTGCTACCAGCTAGCATTCTGATTGGCATGTTAGCACTTGTCGGTGGTCAAATTATTGTTCAATATGTCCTGACTTTAGAAACGCAACTGAGCGTTATTTTAAACTTTATTGGAGGAATTTACTTTATCCTCATTTTACTGAAAGAGAGTAAAGATAAATGATTTCTGTTAAAAATATTATCAAACATTATCAACGAAAGCCCGTTCTTAACGATTTAACTGTGAATATTGAAAAAGGAAAAATCACAGCTATCATCGGATCAAATGGTTCAGGGAAAAGTACATTTTTATCTATTATGAGCCGTTTGATTGAAGGAGATAGTGGACAAGTCCTATTAGACAAAAAAGCATTAAAATCATTTAATAATAATGATTTGGCCAAAAGGCTGGCTATTTTAAGGCAAACAAACTATATTAATCTTAAAATTAGGGTAGCAGAATTGGTTGCTTTTGGAAGGTTCCCTCATCATCAAGGAAGATTGACCCAAAACGATCAAGATAAAATAACACAAGCGCTTGCTTATATGGAACTTGAGGAGATCAAAGATCGCTTTCTTGATGAATTAAGTGGCGGTCAATTACAACGAGCCTTTATTGCTATGATACTAGCTCAGGATACAGACTATATTTTACTAGATGAACCTTTAAATAATCTGGATATGAAACACTCTGTTCAGATTATGCAGATACTAAGGCGTTTGGTAAAAGATTTTAATAAAACGATTATACTTGTGATTCACGATATTAACTTTGCTTCTTGCTATGCTGACAATATTGTTGCTTTAAAAGAAGGAAAAATTATTGCCAATGGAAATGTGGATGAAGTGGTCAAAGAAGAAGTCTTGTCTAAAATCTACGATATGCCAATAAAAATTGAAACTTATCAAGGAAGAAAGATTTGTAACTATTTTGACCCTCAGGAGCAAATACATTGCGAAACAGCACATAAATTATTAAGCAAATAGCTGCTCTTTTTCACGAAGCTTACTTAATCAAAGATTAGGAGATGAAAATGAAACCATTTAAAAACTTATTTGCAGCATTTTTACTTGTTATTTTTGCTTTTACTTTTACATCTAAAGCCTTTGCGGCGGATAAAACTGTAAAAGTGGAAAATAATTATGCCATTAAATCAGAAGATAAAAAATCAAATCCAAAAATGGTCAATGAGACGGTTACTGTCAAAAAGAACCCTCAAAAGGTTGTCGTTTACGACTTAGGAGCCTTGGATACTATCACCGCCTTAGGCAAAGAAAAAAATGTTGTTGCTATCCCAAAATCTCAACATGGCCTTAATATGTTGAATAAAGATATGAAAAAAATTTATTCAGCTAAGAAATATCAAAATGCAGGTTCACTTTTTGAACCTGACTTTGAAACAATTGCAAAACTGCAACCAGACTTAATTATTATCAGCGGGCGTTCCGCGACATCTAAAAACATCGAAGAGCTGAAAAAAGCTGCTCCAAAGGCTGCTATTGTTTACGGTTC
Organism: Streptococcus mutans; assembly: GCF_006739205.1. Classification (NCBI taxonomy): domain Bacteria; kingdom Bacillati; phylum Bacillota; class Bacilli; order Lactobacillales; family Streptococcaceae; genus Streptococcus; species Streptococcus mutans. The sequence continues at coordinate 1,109,380 of NZ_AP019720.1, read as the reverse complement.
AGCATCTATGGATGCTAATCTTATGACTGGTGTTAAAGAAAAAGCAATAACCTTTGGTAAAATTTTCGGTAAGGAAAAGAAGGCTAAAGCATATAATAAAGAGCTTGATCAGTCTCTTAAAAAATTGAAAACAAAAGTGAATCATTTAAAAAATCCGTCAGCATTATTCGTTATCGCTAACAGTGGTGAATTGTTAAGTCAATCGCCTAAAGGACGTTTTGGCTGGATTTTTAAGGAATTGGGATTTAAAGCTGTTAATGAAGGAGATAAAGTAAGCACCCATGGCTCGCCAGTTTCTTACGAGTATATTTCAGAAAAGAACCCTCAGTATCTCTTTGTTTTAGATAGAGGAGCAACAATTGGTCAGGATGCTTCTGCAGATAAGATTTTGCAGAATGATGTGATTAAGGATACGAATGCTATTAAAAACAATCATGTCCTTCAAGTTAATGGTAAAAATTGGTACCTTAATACAGGTGGTATTAGAACAACCAAAGCAATGATTAAAGAAGTTCAATCATTTATTGATAAAAAATAAAGAAAAAGCGTTCGATTAGCGAAAAAATCGAACGCTTTCATGCTATAATGGAGCAAAAAGGAGATAAAACTATGGTTAATATGTTATCGAGAAAAATTGCTAATAAAGCAGTAGAATCTTTGAATAAGACAAAACATCGAGATCTTTATTATATTCTAATCAGTTTTGGTTTAGGTTTACTGTTTACTTTGGTCGGAATTTATAACATTTTTACAGAGGCTACTAAAGACGTTACTACACGAATCATTGGTGTTATTTTATGCTTGGCATTAGGGATATTGTTTTTATTTTTGGGAGTCGCTCTGCTTAGAATTAAATTTAAACAAAATGAATCAGAAGATGGAAATAAATAGTATGACAAGCGAAAAAGAAAAAATGTTAGCTGGACATTTTCATAATGAAGCCAATTTTGCTGTTATTTTCAAATACAGTCTCTTTTATAATTTTTTCTAAATAATGTAATGAAACTCTATCAATTGATAGAGTTTTTTCGAATAGTTTAGATAGTGAGGTATAAAAATGGATAATTTTCAACTATTTAAACTTAAAAAAGCTGGTCTAACAAATCTGAATATCTTAAATATTATTGATTATGAAGAGAGGACACAAAAATCCTTGTCTCTTCGTGATATGGCTGTTGTTTCCAAAAATAAAAAGCCTTTAATTTTTATGGAACATTACAAGAATCTTGATAGCAAAGCATTACGCAAAGAATTTAATCGTTTTCCTTCTTTATCCATTTTGGACAAAGAATATCCCTTGGAACTTAAAAATATTTATAATCCGCCTGTTCTTCTATTTTATCAGGGAGACTTAGACTTGCTAGCTCGGCCTAAATTAGCAGTAGTTGGTTCTCGCAACGCCAGTCAAATGGGAGTAGCTGCTGTTAAAAAGATCATACAAGACTTAAGTAAGCAATTTGTTATTATTAGCGGTTTAGCGCGTGGTATTGATACTGCAGCACATTTAGCAAGTCTTAAAAGCGGTGGAGCAACAATTGCGGTCATCGGTACTGGACTAGATGTTCATTATCCTAAAGAAAATCGAAGACTGCAGGATTATATTGCAAAGAATCATTTGCTCTTATCAGAATATGAAGCACAGAGTCAACCTCTTAAGTATCATTTTCCTGAGCGGAACCGCATTATTGCTGGGTTATCTCAAGGTGTTATGGTAGCAGAAGCAAAAATTCGTTCGGGTAGTCTGATTACTTGTGAACGTGCTATGGAAGAAGGACGCGATGTTTTTGTTGTACCAGGAAATATTTTAGACGGCCAGTCAGAAGGATGCCATCACCTGATTCAAGAAGGAGCAAAATGCATTACATCAGGCTTTGATATTTTAAATGAGTTTAACTTTTAAATAAAGTTTTTCTATAGTAGAAGTTTGTTCTTGACAGTACTCTAAAAATGATATATCATTCTAGAAGTTTATAACTTATAGGAAGTGTAGAATATTGACAAGTAAAACAACGACAACAGTAAAAAAGACGAGTAAAAAGCGAGCGACTCCTAAGAAAAATTTAGTCATTGTCGAGTCACCTGCTAAGGCGAAAACCATTGAGAAATATCTAGGACGTTCATATAAAGTGGTGGCTTCTGTAGGGCATATTCGTGACTTAAAAAAGTCAAGCATGTCCATTGATTTTGATAATAATTATGAGCCGCAATATATTAATATTCGCGGCAAGGGTCCCTTAATCAATTCTCTAAAAAAAGAAGCTAAGAATGCCAAGCAAATCTTTTTAGCAAGTGACCCGGATCGTGAAGGGGAAGCGATTTCTTGGCATTTAGCTCATATTTTGGATTTAGATCTTAAAGGTAAAAACCGTGTTGTCTTTAATGAAATCACTAAAGATGCTGTCAAAAATGCCTTTGTCGAGCCGCGTCAAATTGACATGGATCTTGTTGATGCCCAACAAGCCCGTCGTGTTTTGGATAGAATTGTTGGTTATTCTATTTCTCCTATTCTTTGGAAAAAAGTTAAGAAAGGTCTTTCAGCTGGTCGTGTACAGTCTGTTGCTCTTAAACTTATTATTGACCGCGAAAATGAAATCAAAGCTTTTAAACCAGAGGAGTATTGGAGTATTGATGGTTTCTTTAAAAAAGGAAATAAGAAATTCCAAGCTAATTTTTATGGACTTGATAACAAAAAAACTAAGCTGAAAAGCAATGATGATGTTAAGAAAGTATTGACTCGCATTAAGAATGATGACTTTCTTGTTGACAAAGTAGAAAAGAAAGAACGAAAACGTAATGCACCGCTTCCTTATACGACATCTTCCTTGCAACAAGATGCCGCCAATAAGATTAATTTCAGAACACGAAAAACCATGATGGTTGCTCAGCAGCTTTATGAAGGAATAAGACTTGGCTCTAATGGCCAGCAAGGTCTAATTACCTATATGCGTACAGATTCAACTAGAATCAGCCCTGTGGCTCAAAATGATGCTGCTAATTATATTACTGAACATTTTGGTGCTGAATATTCTAAACACGGAAATCATGTTCGCAATGCCTCCGGTGCTCAAGATGCCCATGAAGCGATTCGTCCATCTAATGTTAATCATACACCTGAATCCATTGCTAAATATCTTGATAAAGATCAATTAAAACTTTATACTCTCATTTGGAATCGTTTTGTTGCTAGTCAGATGACCGCCGCAGTTTTTGATACTGTTAAGGTTAATTTGACGCAAAACGGTGTCTTATTTATCGCTAACGGCAGTCAGATTAAGTTCAAGGGCTATATGGCTGTTTACAACGATTCTGATAAGACCAAAGTACTTCCTGAAATGATCAAGGGAGAAACAGTTAAAAAGATTTCAGCTAATCCTGAGCAGCATTTCACGCAACCACCTGCTCGTTATTCAGAAGCAAGTCTTATTAAGACTTTGGAAGAAAATGGTGTTGGTCGTCCATCAACCTATGCACCGACTCTTGAGACGATCCAAAAGCGTTACTATGTACGTTTAGTATCTAAGCGTTTTGAGCCTACAGAACTTGGTGAAATTGTTAATTCTTTAATTATAGAATTTTTCCCCGACATTGTTGATGTGAAATTCACTGCTGAAATGGAAAGTAAACTGGACGAAGTTGAGATTGGCAAAGAGGAGTGGCAGAAGGTTATTGACCAATTTTATAAACCATTTGAAAAAGAGGTTATTAAAGCAGAGGAACAGATGGAAAAAATCCAAATTAAGGATGAACCTGCCGGTTTTGACTGTGATGTTTGTGGGCATCCAATGGTTATTAAATTAGGTCGCTATGGTAAATTTTACGCTTGCAGTAATTTTCCAGATTGCCATAATACCAAAGCTATTACTAAAGAAATTGGAGTGATATGTCCGATTTGTCAAAAAGGTCAAGTCATTGAGCGAAAAACAAAGCGTAATCGTATTTTCTATGGCTGTGATCGCTATCCTGATTGTGATTTTACTTCATGGAATAAACCTATAGGCCGCGATTGTCCAAAATCTGGAGATTTTCTCGTTGAGAAAAAAATCCGTGGCGGCGGCAAACAAGTTGTTTGTAGCAATGAGGAGTGTGACTATAAGGAAAAAGCTGTTAAATAAAGAAAGTGATGAAGTTGATGTATTGTACTTTTAATTTGGATTAAAAAATTTCTAATTTAAAAAGGATCAACCTGTATTTCTGGTCACTTTTATATTTTAGGATTATTATTGTACATATAAAAAGCTCTAAAAGTAAAATTTTAAGAGGCTTTATAAGTCTGTAATGCTTCAGTTTATTCAAGATATTTATGAAAAAAGGCGATAACAGCTGAAGATAAGATGATTTTTATTTTGCATTAAGAGATATTACTAATATTTTAAAGAGCTTAATTAGAGAATTTGATGAATTAAGATATTATAAACAAATAATAAAAAAGAAAGATTTTAGGGAGCTGTTTTTCCGTCCCAAAAAGAGGTATTGTTTTATGTCTCAATCTTATATTAATGTTGTTGGGGCTGGTCTTGCTGGCTCTGAAGCTGCTTATCAGATCGCTAAACGCGGTATTCCTGTCAAGCTTTATGAAATGCGTGGAGTCAAAAGAACACCCCAGCATAAAACAAGTAATTTTGCGGAATTAGTTTGTTCGAATTCTTTTCGTGGTGACAGTTTAACGAATGCTGTCGGTCTTCTCAAAGAAGAGATGCGCCGCTTGGACTCTATTATCATGCGAACTGGTGAAGCCCATCGTGTACCTGCAGGTGGTGCTATGGCAGTTGACCGTAGCGGCTATGCTCAAGCCGTTACGGCAGAACTTGAAAATAACCCTCTCATTCAGGTTATTCGAAACGAAGTAACTGAAATTCCTGATGATGCTATTACAGTGATTGCGACTGGTCCACTGACAAGTGACAGTCTGGCTAAAAAAATTTATAAACTAAACGGCGGTGAAGGGTTTTATTTTTATGACGCGGCGGCGCCAATTGTCGATCAATCTTCCATTGATATGGATAAGGTTTATCTCAAGTCGCGTTACGATAAGGGAGAGGCTGCCTATCTCAATTGTCCTATGACTAAGGAGGAGTTTATACGTTTTTATGAAGCTTTGATCAATGCTGAAGAAGCTCCGTTCAACTCCTTTGAAAGGGAAAAATACTTTGAAGGTTGCATGCCTATTGAGGTTATGGCCAAGCGGGGCATTAAAACATTGCTTTATGGGCCCATGAAACCAGTTGGTCTGGAATACCCACAAGACTACAAGGGGCCGCGAGATGGTGATTATAAGGCTCCCTATGCTGTTGTGCAGCTTCGACAAGATAATGCAGCTGGCAGCCTTTACAATATTGTTGGTTTTCAGACCCATCTTAAGTGGAGTGAACAAAAACGTGTCTTTTCCATGATTCCAGGTCTGGAGCAAGCACATTTCGTTCGTTATGGCGTCATGCATCGCAACTCTTACATTGACTCCCCTAATCTTCTTGCTCCTACCTTTGCAACGTGTAAAAATCCAAATCTATTCTTTGCTGGACAAATGACAGGTGTAGAGGGTTATGTTGAATCTGCAGCTTCTGGGCTTGTTGCTGGAATCAATGCTGTTCGTCGTTTCAAAGATGAAGAAGCAGTAATCTTTCCGCAAACAACAGCTATTGGTGCTTTACCGTATTATATTACACATACAAAAAGTAAGCATTTTCAACCAATGAATATTAATTTTGGTATCATCAAAGATTTGGGTGGACCACGTATTCGTGATAAGAAGAAACGTTATGAGAAGATTGCTGAGCGATCACTTAAAGATCTACAGCAATTTTTAACTGTTTAAATAAGATTTTTAAAAATATTGGTTTTATTAAATATTGAGATAGAAAATAACTATATTAGATTTGTTTGGAAGCCTATTTCATCTATTGATTGGCTTTTTTGCTAATCAGTTTTAAGAGGACGGCACGCAAGTAACTAACTCTGTCGTTTCATTGCTAAAGTTGGAGTTTGTAATCTCCAACTTTGCCAGATGCTGTAAGCAGCGACAATTGTGGTGGGTACTCCCTGTAGATAATGTAAAAAACGACAGCAATTAGACTGTTGTTTTTTTGTGGGATAGTTTTGTTTTTATCATGTTGTCATAATAAATAAAATAAAAAATTTGAATATTCTTTTTTATTTTTAAAGAAAAAAGAATTTTTGTTGCAAAAAGATTGTTTTATTATTAGAAAGGTGTTACAATTATAACGTTTTGAATAAAACAGTTTAAAATTTGGAGGTTCCTAATGGACAAGAAAGTGCGTTATAAACTGCGCAAAGTTAAAAAAAGATGGGTGACAGTATCTGTTGCATCTGCTGTGATGACTTTAACTACACTTTCGGGTGGCTTGGTTAAAGCAGATTCTAATGAATCGAAATCCCAAATTTCTAATGATTCTAATACCAGTGTTGTTACTGCTAATGAAGAATCTAATGTAACAACCGAAGCGACATCTAAGCAAGAAGCTGCTAGTAGTCAAACTAATCATACAGTAACGACAAGCAGTAGCTCTACTTCGGTAGTTAATCCCAAAGAGGTTGTAAGTAATCCTTATACTGTTGGGGAAACAGCTTCTAATGGTGAAAAGCTTCAAAATCAAACAACTACAGTTGACAAAACTTCTGAAGCTGCTGCTAATAATATTAGTAAACAAACAACCGAAGCTGATACAGATGTTATTGATGATAGCAATGCAGCCAATCTACAAATATTGGAAAAACTTCCCAATGTAAAAGAAATTGATGGTAAGTATTATTATTATGACAATAACGGCAAAGTTCGTACTAATTTTACATTAATTGCTGATGGCAAAATTTTACATTTTGATGAAACTGGCGCTTATACTGATACATCAATTGACACTGTAAATAAAGATATCGTCACAACAAGAAGTAATCTATACAAAAAATATAATCAAGTTTATGATCGCTCTGCACAGAGCTTTGAGCATGTTGATCATTATTTGACAGCTGAGAGTTGGTATCGTCCTAAGTACATCTTGAAGGATGGCAAAACATGGACACAGTCAACAGAAAAAGATTTCCGTCCCTTATTGATGACATGGTGGCCTGACCAAGAAACGCAGCGTCAATATGTTAACTACATGAATGCACAGCTTGGCATTAACAAGACTTATGATGATACAAGTAATCAATTGCAATTAAATATTGCAGCTGCAACTATTCAAGCAAAAATTGAGGCCAAAATTACAACTTTAAAGAATACTGATTGGCTGCGTCAGACTATTTCCGCATTTGTTAAGACACAGTCAGCTTGGAACAGTGACAGCGAAAAACCGTTTGATGATCATTTACAAAATGGAGCAGTGCTTTACGATAATGAAGGAAAATTAACGCCTTATGCTAATTCCAACTACCGTATCTTAAATCGCACCCCGACCAATCAAACCGGAAAGAAAGATCCAAGGTATACAGCTGATAACACTATCGGCGGTTATGAATTCCTTTTGGCCAACGATGTGGATAATTCTAATCCTGTCGTGCAGGCCGAACAATTGAACTGGCTACATTTTCTCATGAACTTTGGTAACATTTATGCCAATGATCCGGATGCTAACTTTGATTCCATTCGTGTTGATGCGGTAGATAATGTGGATGCTGACTTGCTCCAAATTGCTGGGGATTACCTCAAAGCTGCTAAGGGGATCCATAAAAATGATAAGGCTGCTAATGATCATTTGTCTATTTTAGAGGCATGGAGTGACAACGACACTCCTTACCTTCATGATGATGGCGACAATATGATTAATATGGACAATAAGCTGCGTTTGTCTCTATTATTTTCATTAGCTAAACCCTTAAATCAACGTTCAGGCATGAATCCTCTCATCACTAACAGTTTGGTGAATCGAACTGATGATAATGCTGAAACTGCCGCAGTCCCTTCTTATTCCTTCATCCGTGCCCATGACAGTGAAGTGCAGGATTTGATTCGTGATATCATCAAGGCAGAAATCAATCCTAATGTTGTCGGGTATTCTTTCACTATGGAGGAAATCAAGAAGGCTTTCGAGATTTACAACAAAGACTTATTAGCTACAGAGAAGAAATACACACACTATAATACGGCACTTTCTTATGCCCTGCTTTTAACCAACAAATCCAGTGTGCCGCGTGTCTATTATGGGGATATGTTTACAGATGACGGGCAATACATGGCTCATAAGACGATCAATTACGAAGCCATCGAAACCCTGCTTAAAGCTCGTATTAAGTATGTTTCAGGCGGTCAAGCCATGCGCAATCAACAGGTTGGCAATTCTGAAATCATTACGTCTGTCCGCTATGGTAAAGGTGCTTTGAAAGCAACGGATACAGGGGACCGCACCACACGGACTTCAGGAGTGGCCGTGATTGAAGGCAATAACCCTTCTTTACGTTTGAAGGCTTCTGATCGCGTGGTTGTCAATATGGGAGCAGCCCATAAGAACCAAGCTTACCGACCTTTACTCTTGACCACAGATAACGGTATCAAGGCTTATCATTCCGATCAAGAAGCGGCTGGTTTGGTGCGCTACACCAATGACAGAGGGGAATTGATCTTCACAGCGGCTGATATTAAAGGCTATGCCAACCCTCAAGTTTCTGGCTATTTAGGTGTTTGGGTTCCAGTAGGCGCTGCCGCTGATCAAGATGTTCGCGTTGCGGCTAGCACGGCCCCATCAACAGATGGCAAGTCTGTGCATCAAAATGCGGCCCTTGATTCACGCGTCATGTTTGAAGGTTTCTCTAATTTCCAAGCTTTCGCCACTAAAAAAGAGGAATATACCAATGTTGTGATTGCTAAGAATGTGGATAAGTTTGCGGAATGGGGTGTCACAGATTTTGAAATGGCACCGCAGTATGTGTCTTCAACAGATGGTTCTTTCTTGGATTCTGTGATCCAAAACGGCTATGCTTTTACGGACCGTTATGACTTAGGAATTTCCAAACCTAATAAATACGGGACAGCCGATGATTTGGTGAAAGCCATCAAAGCGTTACACAGCAAGGGCATTAAGGTAATGGCTGACTGGGTGCCTGATCAAATGTATGCTTTTCCTGAAAAAGAAGTGGTAACAGCAACCCGTGTTGATAAGTTTGGAAAACCGGTTGAAGGCTCACAAATTAAGAGTGTTCTTTATGTTGCTGACAGTAAGAGTTCTGGTAAAGATCAACAAGCCAAGTATGGGGGAGCTTTCTTAGAGGAGCTGCAAGCTAAATATCCGGAGCTTTTTGCGAGAAAGCAAATTTCCACAGGGGTTCCGATGGATCCTTCTGTTAAGATTAAGCAATGGTCTGCCAAGTACTTTAATGGGACAAATATTTTAGGGCGCGGAGCAGGCTATGTCTTAAAAGATCAGGCAACTAATACTTACTTTAATATTTCAGATAATAAAGAAATAAACTTCCTTCCTAAAACATTGTTAAACCAAGATAGTCAAGTTGGTTTCTCTTATGACGGTAAAGGTTATGTTTATTATTCAACGAGTGGTTACCAAGCCAAAAATACTTTCATCAGCGAAGGTGATAAATGGTATTATTTTGATAATAACGGTTATATGGTCACTGGTGCTCAATCAATTAACGGTGTTAATTATTATTTCTTATCAAATGGTCTACAGCTCAGAGATGCTATTCTTAAGAATGAAGATGGAACTTACGCTTATTATGGAAATGACGGTCGCCGTTATGAAAATGGTTATTATCAATTCATGAGTGGTGTATGGCGTCACTTCAATAATGGTGAAATGAGTGTTGGATTAACTGTAATTGATGGTCAGGTTCAATACTTTGATGAAATGGGCTATCAAGCCAAAGGAAAATTTGTAACAACTGCCGATGGTAAAATAAGATATTTTGATAAGCAATCTGGGAACATGTATCGTAATCGTTTTATTGAAAACGAAGAAGGTAAATGGCTGTATCTCGGTGAAGATGGTGCAGCAGTGACAGGATCTCAAACCATTAACGGTCAACACCTGTACTTTAGAGCAAACGGTGTTCAGGTCAAGGGTGAATTTGTCACTGACCGCTACGGCCGTATCAGCTATTACGACAGCAATTCAGGGGATCAAATCCGCAACCGCTTTGTCCGCAATGCTCAGGGTCAGTGGTTCTACTTTGATAACAATGGCTATGCCGTAACCGGTGCCAGAACCATTAACGGTCAACACCTGTACTTTAGAGCAAACGGTGTTCAGGTCAAAGGTGAATTTGTCACTGACCGCTACGGCCGTATCAGTTATTACGATGCTAACTCTGGAGAACGAGTTCGGATTAACTAATTGAAAAAACGCTCTCTTAAGTTAATTAAGAGGGCGTTTCTAGGGTTAGGAGTTTTAAATATTATTTATTATTTTTCTAAAAAATGAAGAATTTCATTATAAATTAATTACGATACATTGTGCTTTTGTTATAAAAGTGTTACAATACTAGTGTTTTATATCAAAACACTAACTCTAACTATTTTTGGAGGAAATATGGAAAAGAAAGTACGTTTTAAATTACGTAAAGTAAAGAAAAGATGGGTGACAGTATCTGTTGCTTCAGCTGTAGTGACTTTGACCTCTCTTTCAGGAAGTCTAGTAAAAGCAGATTCAACTGACGACCGTCAACAGGCGGTTACAGAATCTCAGGCTAGTCTTGTGACGACAAGTGAAGCAGCAAAAGAAACTCTGACTGCTACTGATACAAGTACAGCAACTTCAGCAACATCTCAACCAACCGCCACTGTTACTGATAATGTTTCTACAACAAACCAGTCTACAAATACTACTGCTAATACAGCTAATTTTGACGTTAAACCAACAACAACTTCGGAACAGTCTAAAACTGATAATAGTGACAAAATAATTGCTACATCAAAAGCGGTAAACCGTTTAACTGCGACTGGTAAATTTGTTCCTGCTAACAATAATACTGCACATTCAAGAACTGTCACTGATAAAATAGTTCCAATAAAACCAAAGATTGGTAAATTAAAACAGCCGTCATCACTTAGTCAAGATGATATTGCAGCCTTAGGTAATGTCAAAAATATCAGAAAAGTGAACGGTAAATATTATTATTATAAAGAAGATGGAACTCTTCAAAAGAATTATGCTTTAAATATTAATGGGAAAACTTTCTTCTTTGATGAAACAGGAGCATTATCAAATAATACTTTACCTAGTAAAAAGGGTAATATCACTAATAATGATAACACTAACAGCTTTGCTCAATATAATCAGGTCTATAGTACAGATGCTGCAAACTTCGAACATGTTGATCATTATTTGACAGCTGAGAGTTGGTATCGTCCTAAGTACATCTTGAAGGATGGTAAAACATGGACACAGTCAACAGAAAAAGATTTCCGTCCCTTATTGATGACATGGTGGCCTGACCAAGAAACGCAGCGTCAATATGTTAACTACATGAATGCACAGCTTGGTATTCATCAAACATACAATACAGCAACCAGTCCGCTTCAATTGAATTTAGCTGCTCAGACAATACAAACTAAGATCGAAGAAAAAATCACTGCAGAAAAGAATACCAATTGGCTGCGTCAGACTATTTCCGCATTTGTTAAGACACAGTCAGCTTGGAACAGTGACAGCGAAAAACCATTTGATGATCACTTACAAAAAGGGGCATTGCTTTACAGTAATAATAGCAAACTAACTTCACAGGCTAATTCCAACTACCGTATCTTAAATCGCACCCCGACCAATCAAACTGGGAAGAAGGATCCAAGGTATACAGCTGATCGCACCATTGGCGGTTACGAATTCCTTTTGGCCAACGATGTGGATAATTCCAATCCTGTCGTGCAGGCCGAACAATTGAACTGGCTCCACTTTCTCATGAACTTTGGCAACATTTATGCCAATGATCCGGATGCTAACTTTGATTCCATTCGTGTTGATGCGGTGGATAATGTGGATGCTGACTTGCTCCAAATTGCTGGGGATTACCTCAAAGCTGCTAAGGGGATCCATAAAAATGATAAGGCTGCTAATGATCATTTGTCTATTTTAGAGGCATGGAGTTATAATGATACTCCTTACCTTCATGATGATGGCGACAATATGATTAACATGGATAACAGGTTACGTCTTTCCTTGCTTTATTCATTAGCTAAACCTTTAAATCAACGTTCAGGCATGAATCCTCTGATCACTAACAGTTTGGTGAATCGAACTGATGATAATGCTGAAACTGCCGCAGTCCCTTCTTATTCCTTCATCCGTGCCCATGACAGTGAAGTGCAGGACTTGATTCGCAATATTATTAGAGCAGAAATCAATCCCAATGTTGTCGGGTATTCTTTCACCATGGAGGAAATTAAGAAGGCTTTCGAGATTTACAACAAAGACTTATTAGCTACAGAGAAGAAATACACACACTATAATACGGCACTTTCTTATGCCCTGCTTTTAACCAACAAATCCAGTGTGCCGCGTGTCTATTATGGGGATATGTTTACAGATGACGGGCAATACATGGCTCATAAGACGATCAATTACGAAGCCATCGAAACCCTGCTTAAAGCTCGTATTAAGTATGTTTCAGGCGGTCAAGCCATGCGCAATCAACAGGTTGGCAATTCTGAAATCATTACGTCTGTCCGCTATGGTAAAGGTGCTTTGAAAGCAACGGATACAGGGGACCGTACCACACGGACTTCAGGAGTGGCCGTGATTGAAGGCAATAACCCTTCTTTACGTTTGAAGGCTTCTGATCGCGTGGTTGTCAATATGGGAGCAGCCCATAAGAACCAAGCTTACCGACCTTTACTCTTGACCACAGATAACGGTATCAAGGCTTATCATTCCGATCAAGAAGCGGCTGGTTTGGTGCGCTACACCAATGACAGAGGGGAATTGATCTTCACAGCGGCTGATATTAAAGGCTATGCCAACCCTCAAGTTTCTGGCTATTTAGGTGTTTGGGTTCCAGTAGGCGCTGCCGCTGATCAAGATGTTCGCGTTGCGGCTAGCACGGCCCCATCAACAGATGGCAAGTCTGTGCATCAAAATGCGGCCCTTGATTCACGCGTCATGTTTGAAGGTTTCTCTAATTTCCAAGCTTTCGCCACTAAAAAAGAGGAATATACCAATGTTGTGATTGCTAAGAATGTGGATAAGTTTGCGGAATGGGGTGTCACAGATTTTGAAATGGCACCGCAGTATGTGTCTTCAACAGATGGTTCTTTCTTGGATTCTGTGATCCAAAACGGCTATGCTTTTACGGACCGTTATGACTTAGGAATTTCCAAACCTAATAAATACGGGACAGCCGATGATTTGGTGAAAGCCATCAAAGCGTTACACAGCAAGGGCATTAAGGTAATGGCTGACTGGGTGCCTGATCAAATGTATGCTTTTCCTGAAAAAGAAGTGGTAACAGCAACCCGTGTTGATAAGTTTGGAAAACCGGTTGAAGGCTCACAAATTAAGAGTGTTCTTTATGTTGCTGACAGTAAGAGTTCTGGTAAAGATCAACAAGCCAAGTATGGGGGAGCTTTCTTAGAGGAGCTGCAAGCTAAATATCCGGAGCTTTTTGCGAGAAAGCAAATTTCCACAGGGGTTCCGATGGATCCTTCTGTTAAGATTAAGCAATGGTCTGCCAAGTACTTTAATGGGACAAATATTTTAGGGCGCGGAGCAGGCTATGTCTTAAAAGATCAGGCAACCAATACTTACTTCAGTCTTGTTTCAGACAACACCTTCCTTCCTAAATCGTTAGTTAACCCAAATCACGGAACAAGCAGTTCTGTAACTGGATTGGTATTTGATGGTAAAGGTTATGTTTATTATTCAACGAGTGGTAACCAAGCTAAAAATGCTTTCATTAGCTTAGGAAATAATTGGTATTATTTCGATAATAACGGTTATATGGTCACTGGTGCTCAATCAATTAACGGTGCTAATTATTATTTCTTATCAAATGGTATTCAATTAAGAAATGCTATTTATGATAATGGTAATAAAGTATTGTCTTATTATGGAAATGATGGCCGTCGTTATGAAAATGGTTACTATCTCTTTGGTCAACAATGGCGTTATTTTCAAAATGGTATTATGGCTGTCGGCTTAACACGTATTCATGGTGCTGTTCAATACTTTGATGCTTCTGGGTTCCAAGCTAAAGGACAGTTTATTACAACTGCTGATGGAAAGCTGCGTTACTTTGATAGAGACTCAGGAAATCAAATTTCAAATCGTTTTGTTAGAAATTCCAAGGGAGAATGGTTCTTATTTGATCACAATGGTGTCGCTGTAACCGGTACTGTAACGTTCAATGGACAACGTCTTTACTTTAAACCTAATGGTGTTCAAGCCAAAGGAGAATTTATCAGAGATGCAGATGGACATCTAAGATATTATGATCCTAATTCCGGAAATGAAGTTCGTAATCGCTTTGTTAGAAATTCCAAGGGAGAATGGTTCTTATTTGATCACAATGGTATCGCTGTAACTGGTACCAGAGTTGTTAATGGACAGCGCCTCTATTTTAAGTCTAATGGTGTTCAGGCTAAGGGAGAGCTCATTACAGAGCGTAAAGGTCGTATCAAATACTATGATCCTAATTCCGGAAATGAAGTTCGTAATCGTTATGTGAGAACGTCATCAGGAAACTGGTACTATTTTGGCAATGATGGCTATGCCTTAATTGGTTGGCATGTTGTTGAAGGAAGACGTGTTTACTTTGATGAAAATGGTGTTTATCGTTATGCCAGTCATGATCAAAGAAACCACTGGGATTATGATTACAGAAGAGACTTTGGTCGTGGCAGCAGCAGTGCTGTTCGTTTTAGACACTCTCGTAATGGATTCTTTGACAATTTCTTTAGATTTTAATACTTATCTTAGAAGAATAGTGTTTTGATTATTTCATCTTCTAATGTTAAAAAGAAGTCTGAGCTGTAAATTTCTCAGGCTTCTTTTTTGGCTGTTATCAAAAAAAACAGAGCCAAACTAAAATATTGTTTGGCTTCTATTAAATTAATGTCAATGCTTACAATTTTGTAAGCTACGATTCTTTAAGTGTAAGATATCTTTTCTTTTTTTATTTTAAGATAGTAGTATAAATAAATTAAGTTATAATGATAAAAAGGAGAAGCTATGTTTTTAGAAATCAATCACTTAGAAAAAGTTTTTCGTACCCGTTTTTCAAAAGAAGAGACGCATGCCTTGCAAGACGTTGACTTCAAAGTGGACAAGGGAGAATTTATCGCTATTATGGGAGAATCAGGTTCTGGCAAGACAACTTTACTTAACATTTTAGCGACTTTAGAAAAGCCGACAAATGGGGCAGTTATTCTAAATGGCCAAGACATCACCAAAATCAGAGAAAACAATTTAGCAAAATTTCGTCTTAAAAACTTAGGCTTTGTCTTTCAAGAGTTTAATTTGTTGGATACACTTTCTGTCAAAGATAATATCTTTTTACCTTTAGTGCTTGCTCGTAAAGACTATAAGGAGATGGAAAAACATTTGTATCGCCTTGCTCCGAAATTACGGATTCAAAATTTATTAGAAAAGCGTCCCTTTGAACTTTCTGGTGGTCAAAAACAACGTGTTGCTATTGCTCGCAGTCTGATTACCAATCCGCAAATCCTTTTGGCAGATGAACCAACAGCAGCACTTGATTATCGTAATTCAGAAGACTTATTGAATTTATTTGAAGCTATTAACAATGATGACCAAACGATTCTGATGGTCACCCACTCAGCTAATGCTGCTAGTCATGCTAAACGTGTTCTTTTTATCAAAGATGGACGGATATTTCACCAACTCTATAGAGGAAATAAAAGCAATCAAGAATTTAGCAAAGAAATTTCTCTAAGTATGGCAGCGCTGTTAGGAGGTGAGTAACATGTTCTATCTTAAACTTGCTCTTAATAATATTAAGCAGTCTTTTAAACATTTCACCCCTTTTTTTCTAGTCAGTGTGACAACTTTTATTTTTAGTACTATTACGGTACTCCTTATGACTAGTCCATCCGCTAAGTCTATGGGGGCAGGAGTTTATGCTCTAGGTTTGGCTACCATAGTACTTGATATCTTAGCAGCTATTCTTTGTTTGTATAGTTACAATTTCCTTCTTAAACAGCGTAATAAAGAGTTTGGTCTGTATAATATTTTAGGAATGAATAAGAAGCATATCATTTGGGTATCAACATTAGAGCTGATAGTTGCTTATTTAGTGACAATTATCCTAGGAACTTTTCTCAGTGCAGTTCTCTCAAATTTTTTCTACTTGATTTTTGTCAATATTATTCAGTATGAAGATCTAAATTTTCAATTAACACTACCAGCTTTTGTGATTAATCTTATTCTTTTTGCTGTCATCTTCTTATTTTTAGAACTAGTTAATATTATAAAGATCAGCAAAACATCAGCTCTTAATCTCTTTAGCAATCAAAGTCAAGGAGAACGTGAGCCAAGAGGAAATATTGTTTTAGCTTTTATTGCTATCTTAGCGATTGATTATGGTTATTATTTATCTGTCACCTCTGGTAATGTTAATGCTATATTTGGTATTACACGCTTTTTCCAGGCTATTTTAGCAGTTATTTTAGGAACTTATCTCTTTTACATTAGTTTTACTACTTGGTATTTGAAACGTCGTCGTAAGAACAAATCTTATTTTTATCAACCAGAGCATTTTGTAACAACTTCGCAGATGATTTTTCGTATGAAGCAAAATGCTGTCGGTTTAGCTAACATTACTCTGCTAGCCATTATGGCTTTTGTAACTATATTTTCAACAGTGGCGCTCTATACAAGTAGTGAAAATATGGTTAAAATGGCTTATCCCAAAAATGCTCAGATTGAGATGAAACATATCAGTAACCGTCAACAGGCTGAGGAAATTTTTCAAAAGCAGGTCTTAGCACCGCTCAAAAGAGCCGGCTATAATAGTAAGGCAAAATTTTCAGCTTACCTTGATATCAGCTATCCTGTTCTTTTTACACAAAAGCAAAATTTAGTTCTTGATAAGTCTATTGCAACTAATAGAACATTCTATAAAAACAATCATGCTGGTACAATGGAAATCATAACGCAAGATGATTTCCGGTCTATAGGTAATAAAGTCCCTCAATTATCAGCAGGAGAAGTGGCCTTTTACAGTTATAGCCAAAATACCACTGTTAAACCCTTTAAAACTTTAACTTGGTTTGGTCAAACTTATAAGAATGTTTATCATATAAAATCTATTAAAAATATGGTGATTAGCAACTCAGCAACACCTGCGGGTATTCTCGTTGTTCCTGACGATGCAACTATGGAAGCTATGCGTAAACCTTATGATGATGCATCAAAATATGATTATACCTATACATTTTTAGCTTTTGCTAATCTAACAAATAAAGAAAAACAGGTTTTAAATAGAATGAGTCAGGCTAAGCATGGACTCCTCTATGGCGATGATGATATAGCTGTTCTTTACTCAACTGCTGCGAATTATCGTACTGAAGGGTTGAGAATGACTGGCGGTTTCCTCTTTACAGGATTTCTATTGGGAATTGCCTTCTTACTTGGTGCTGCTTTAATTATATATTATAAACAGCTTTCAGAAGGAACACAAGATAAGCGATCTTATAAAATTTTACAAGAAGTGGGGATGAGCTTAAAACAAATTAAAAAAACAATCAACTCGCAAATTATCCTAGTTTTCTTCCTGCCTTTACTTATGGCTATCGTACATTTTGTTTTTGCTTTGCCTATTCTTAAAAAGCTGCTCTTCCTGTTTGGTGTACAAGGTGATAAATTCCTTTATACTGTTAGCGCTCTAACTGTAGTTGGAATCTTGATTATTTATTTCATTATTTACAAGTTAACGAGCAGAACTTACTATAAAATTATTGAAAGATAAAAAGTGACGATTTTTCGTCACTTTTTTGGTAGAATAAAGTTATGCTAAAGCAAGAAAAAATTTACTTGGTTGAAGATGATACAACCATTGTCAATCTTTTAAAGAATCATTTGGGACAACACTATCAAGTTAAAAGCGTTGATAACTTTAGGGCTATCTTGCAAGAAGTTAAAGAATTTAAACCCGATTTAATTCTGATGGATATTACTTTGCCCTATTTCAATGGCTTTTATTGGACTACTGAAATCAGAAAGAGCATGACCATGCCCATTATCTTTATTTCCAGTGCTGATGAAGAAATGAATGCAGTAATGGCTATGAATATGGGAGGTGATGATTTTTTGAGCAAGCCTTTCTCGCTGCCTATTTTGGATGCCAAAATCGCTGCTTTCTTGCGCCGTGCTAACGAGTTCACTAAGCAAGGCCATCAAATTGAAGAGTTTGAATTAACGTTAGATGGTGTATTCTCAAATT
The DNA here is from genome assembly GCF_006739205.1 of Streptococcus mutans. Classification (NCBI taxonomy): domain Bacteria; kingdom Bacillati; phylum Bacillota; class Bacilli; order Lactobacillales; family Streptococcaceae; genus Streptococcus; species Streptococcus mutans. The sequence continues at coordinate 1,091,023 of NZ_AP019720.1, read as the reverse complement.
TAGAAAGACAAGAGACTATCCAATTGACTCCAACAGAAACGAAAATTCTTTCCTTACTTATTGATTATAAAGGAGAGGTTGTCACTAAGGAAGCTCTTCTCAACCGACTATGGGAGGGAGAGGAATTTATTGATCAAAACACGCTTAGTGTTAATATGACACGTCTTCGTAAAAAGGTTCTATCAGTAAGTTTTGATAAGATTCATACAGTAAGAGGAGTAGGGTATTTAATTAAATGATAAGATCTTATTTGAGAGAATATAGTATTTGGTATTTAAATTATGCGATTGTTAGTCTTGCTTTTTTACTGACTTTTTATCTTTATCATCTGCCTCTCGTCTATTTTATCAATAGTTTAATCCTCAGTTTAACAATTTTACTGATAACTAGTCTCATTTTATACTGGCGGTTCCACCAAAAATTAAAAAATTTGCATCATTTTATTTATGTAAAAGAACCAAGGAATTTAACTATGTTAACTGCACCAAGTGATCTTGTTTATAAAGAAATTCTTAAAAAACTGCTGCAGGAACAGTCTGACATTAATTTACAGCATAAAACGCAGGAAGAACAGCTGCAGCAGCTGATTAAATTGTGGTCCCATCAGATGAAAGTTCCTATTTCAGCACTATCTTTAATGGCTCAAACGGGGCATTTAGATAAAGAAGATGTTCAGAGACAATTGTTAAGGTTAGAAAACGATCTTTCTCGTCTTTTGAACTACCTTAAGTTCAGTCAAAATCAAAGCGATTTTCGTTTTGAAAAGTGTCAGATTCGTAATATTCTGATTGATTTGATTAAGAAAAATCAAGTTTTCTTCTTGCAAAAGAACCTTTCTTTGACAATTGATGGCGATTGGGAAATAAAATCCGATAAAAAATGGTTAAGTTTTGTCTTTTCTCAAATTCTTGATAATGCCATTAAATATAATAAAAAGGGTGGGCAGATCACCATTAAGATTAAGGAAAATCAAATACTTATCAAGGATACTGGCATAGGAATTCTAAAGGAAGATATTCCCAGACTTTTTGAAGAAGGCTTTACAGGATATAATGGTCATGAACACCAAAAAGCCACTGGTCTTGGTCTTTATATGGCTAAAAAGGTGCTTAATAATCTTGAGTTAGATATTAATATCGAAAGTCAGATTGATCAAGGAACACAGGTTTATGTTACTAAAAGAAGGTAAGTGGCTGGGACAAACAGCTATGATTGTTGCGTAATCATCCGCTAAAGAATGTAATCTTATTAGATTTACACTATTTTGTGGATAATTGCACAGTAATCATCTATTCTGTTCCGTTCACTTACTTTTTGCTGTTTATTGAGGGGATTCTAATTAATAATGAATGACATTATCTGCTTTTTGAATTTTTTTAATAAGCGGCTGTGCTTCAGGACTTAGGAAATAATTCAAACTTGTTGATGGAAGCAGTTCTCTTAAGATTTGCTCATTTCCTTCTTTAAGCGCCTTGCGGACAGTAGAAGCACTAATAGGACCGTCTTTGTAGGTCTTACGAGGAACAACTATGCAATCAATAGCTTGCTTAGGCAGCTCTTGAAGCATGATTTGATTATAAATACCAGTCACCAGACTTGTTGGTTCCTTACCGACATAACGCCCTTTGATACCAAGGTATTTTGCAATTTGAATGAAAATAGCTAGATCAATGCGTGCCTGACTTTCAATGACTGATGCCTGATCTTTTTGAAAATAGCTAGGAAAGATTGATTTGCTGATGATATAAGGACCCGTTTCATGATAGCAAATATTTGATAGATGCTCTGTTCCAGCTAAAATCAATTGTTTTCTAACTGAAAAAGGGATGAGGCTACTATCGTCGCTGACCATAAAAAGATGCAAGAGTTCATTTTCAGCAGCGGCTTTTTCAACCAAATACTGATGGCCTAAAGTAAAAGGATTGGCGTTGATAACGAGAGCAGCAGTAGTTTGGCACTCGCTATCAGGTTTTTCAAGATTTTTTAAATAATTACTAAAACCATCTTTTTTATTTTCCATAAAAATAATTTGCTTATCGGCTCTGGCAATTTCGTAAAAACCCAAGTCTTTAAAGAATTTTGCAGTATCAGGTTTAGTATAAAGAAAAAGATGTGTATTACCGCGTTCAAATTGAATATTAATTAAATGCGTGACAATTTCATTAAGCAAACCATCACCTTGATAATGATGATCTACACTTAAACAACGAAGAGTATTGCCAAAACAACTTCCTGTCGCAATGATATTTAAGTCATCATCAAACATGGCACAAATATAATCTAAGTTAGTATCACGGCGTATGCCTTCTTGTTCTAATAAAATATCAACTTTTTGAAGGCTTTTTTTATCAGAAAAATAAATTTTTGAAATGGGATGAGAAGTTGACATGGTTTACTCCTTTAAAATAAATTGCAGATATCAGTGATAGATCCTTTACTAGAGAAAGCTTCACACTGTTTAAATAGGCAGGATCTCAGAACTCTTTGTTAGAATAAACCATAACCTCAATTCATTTATAGCATTTGCTTAATAAAATGTAATATTCTAACAGAGATGAAACGGCTTAAATCAGCTGTTCTAAAAAGGCAAAATAAAGTGTTAGTGAGAGTAAATCAGCAGCACCGCCGGGACTTAAATGACGATCAGTTAATATTTGATTGTAAGAATTAAGCTGTTCTTTTAGTTGATAAGGAGGTAAATCTTTTTCTAATAAAGTTTGAGCTTCTTGTTGGACTTTTTTCCAAGACTTAATACCCCCTCGATGAATAATATTGCTGTCTTCAATAAACGTCATCAGATAGAGCAAGAGCTTAAGCTGGCTTATTTGGATATCCTGTTTTTTCAGTAATTCATTTCTAAAAAAAGGAAGGGCTTTTTGAGTAAGGCTTGGATAACCTTGGGATGCCTCACCTCTAAGGCCTTTAAGACCATATTGTAAAAATAATTTCTCACCATATGTAAGGTTTCTTTTAGTCTCCACATGGCTTAAATCATTTTGAATTAAATGCATACTCATTTCCCCTGCCAAATGACAGATAGTCAGACTATCTTGAGGCATAAAGCGTCTTTTTTCTTGGATCAGTTCAATGTGTTTAGCCAAATAACTGCCGGTTGCTCCTAAAAGCAGAGCAAAAGAGAAATTAATGCCTTTATGAGTATTGACTTTCTCAGTTGCAGAAAACATAGCAGCCTCAGCTTCTATGCCAAGTTTTCTGAGTTGATTAAACAGATATTGTGGACTTTCATTATGATAGAGCCACCCTACTTCAATATATTTTTTAAAAAACGGAGATAAGGATAATATACTATCAAGAAAGGTATAAAAATCCATGTCATTGTGAGCGCCGTTATTATGACAATCTACTAAACCAGGTTTAGGTGTTAGATTCAATTCATAAAGCAGTGATTTGACTGCTAAATAGCTCAAAGAAGCAAGCTTTTCTTTAGTCTGCATTGGTCTTACTTACTTTCCATTTGTTGAAGAATAAAGTCAAGAGAAGCATTCAAGTGCTCATGGGTGATAAGAGTAATTTGCTCGACATCCTTATTGCGCATACCACGATAGATAATCCAATGTTCTTTCAAAGCTCGCTTACGCCGTTCTACAGAAGCAATTGATATTTCTCGAAAATATCTCAAATAAGTCTGTAATTCGGTAACGATCTCTCGTAGGCGCAACATTTGACTTTTTCGATAAATCAGATCGTTAAATTGATTGAAATTATCTAAAATAGTTTCGATATCACCATCTTCAATAAAATCTTCACAGTCAGTTAGAATTTTTTTCATATCTGCAAAATCTTTATCAGTCATTAAATACATTGCCTTGGTAGCTGCCAGAGTGTCTAAAGCCTTTCGGATATCAAAAATTTCAATAGCATCTTTTAAAGAAATGCCACGAACAACAATGCCGCGTTTGGGAATATGTTCAACAAGTTTTTCTTCTTCTAAAACCCCCAGTGCATAGCGGATAGGTGTCCGACTAATATTAAGAGCAGAAGCAAGTTCTTTTTCGTTAATGCGACAGCCTGCTGGAATTTCACTAAGAATGATGGTCTTCCTTAAAGCTTCATAAAAAGCAACTTTTAAAGGAACATTTTGTGATAAATCTAAATTATTTTTTACAGCAGTTATAACTGATGCGTTCATGGTTAACTCCTAGTTTTTAATAATAACTTCATTATACCTAAATTAATGACGAAAAGGCTCGTTTCTTGATGATTTAATTTATAAAATAATAATGGATTAATTGGCTGAAACAGACTAGATGGTTACACAGCAATAGTCTAGTCTGCCCCACTCTCTTACTAATATTACAAGTAAAAGAGCTAGGAAATAAACTTGCTCCCTAACCCTCTTTAGGATAAGTGTGATTTTCTTATTGTGGAATATAAAATGGTAGACGTCCCACGATAAGAATTGTCACCACAAAGATGATGAAGACAACCAGTGCATATTTAGCAGACTCTCTTTGCCATTCGCCCATGTCTAAGCCCGTTAAGCGAAGAAGTAGATAAATAAAGGCAACTAATGGACTCAATAAGTGAAAAGCTTGTCCCATCAATGAGGCTAAAGCCATAGCAACATTGTCAAATCCATATTTAGCACCAGCTTCCGCCAAGACTGGCATAATACCATAATAAAAGCCATCATTTGAAAGGAAAAATGTACCAGGAGCAGAGATAAAGGCGATGACTAAGCCCCAGAAGCCAGCCAGTTGTTTAGGAATGATAGTTGTAAAGCTTTGTGCTAGAGCCCCAGCCATACCAGAACCTTGGAAAAGTCCCATGAAGATACCTGCAGCGAAGACAAGGATAACAACTTGAACAGCATCACCAGCATTTTCACTAATTCGTTTTGATTGTTCTTTCAAATTAGGGTAGTTGACCATTAAAGCAATACAAGTTCCTAATGCAAAGAGAAGAAGTGAAGGCATTTCAATAGCCGAAATGAAAGAACCAGCAACTAACCAAGCAATTAAGATAAGTGTCAAAATACCATTAAACCAAAAATTTTGAGGTCGACGAATTTTAAGTGTATCAGGATCGTTAACAGTGATTAATTCTGTTATTTCTTTGTCAGATAATTCAGTAACACCTAAACGTTTGCGTTCTTTTTTACCCATGCTTCTAGCGACGAAGAAGATAACATAAAGTAGGGATAAAATCATACCGGGTGCTAGATAGCCTAATATTTCAGAACCAACGTTTAAAACAGACATAGCCCGAGCAGTTGGTCCGCCCCAAGGAAGTAGGTTCATAATAGTATTTTGAAGAATAATCAAAACACCAAGATTCATAATTTTCATATTGAGTTTTTTATAGATTGGCAGAAAGGCAGAACAGCAAATAAGAGTAGTTGTAGTTCCGTCGCCATTAAGAGAAACAGCAGCGGAAACGATAGCGGTAGCTATCAAAACTTTCATTGGATCGCCCTTAGCAAAGCGAATCATTTTTTCAGTAATCGGATCGAACAGCCCTGCATCCAGCATTAATGAGAAATATAAGATAGCAAATAGAAGCATAATTCCTGTTTGAGCGGTATTATTAATTCCATATAATACCATAGGCCCAATAGCTGTTAAATTATGGGAAATTTTATCGCCTCCCAAAAATTCAACGAAACTTTTATCAGCTGTAAAGTTTGCAGAATTTGTTAAGATAACAATAATGACAGCTACTAAAGGAACTATAATCAGTGCCGTAAAAGGCGACATTTTCTTCTTCATAACAACGTACATGAAGACAATAATCATAGCATAAGCTAGAATTGTTAGCAACATAATGTGTCTCTCCTTTTTTATTAGTCTTTTTAATTAAAACCCAATGAACATCACAGAATCTAAAAAGAAGGTTATTAAATTTGTCTAAGACTAGTATAAATGAAAGCGCTTAAAAATAAAACGATCTTCTTTAAGAAGAACACAAAAAAAACATTTTAAAAAGGCCTTCAAAAAGAACACAAAAAATCCCAAAAAAACTTAGAATCCATTATATAATAGAGTTAGAAAATTTGATTGGGCAGATGACTTTTTATTTGTTATTATTATATTATAAGATAAGAAAGGGGAAGAGTATGGGAATTTTTACGCGATTTTTCAATAAATTACAGGATCCTATTGAAAAAAACAACGATAGTAAAAAGGAAAAGGCTGCAAATTCTTTTCAATCTGAATGGGAGCCTATTTCGGCTTTTATTCCTGCAGATGAAGTCGATTATCAAACAGTCAGTCTTATCGCAACAGCTATTGCAGCTGAAGATCACCCCAATAGGCAATTTGTTGTCAAAAAAATTTTACAGCGCAATCCTGAAAGCTTAAGGGTTTCATTGATTGCTGCCAGTATTGCGGCTGGCGAATCAACGGATTGTCAGTTAACGGTTAAACGTATTTATAAAAAGAAATAAAGAGGAGGTTGTTGATTAATGTTGCGTAAATTTAAAATCTCGATTGATGGTAAAGAATACTTAGTTGAAATGGAGGAAATCAGTGAAAGTTCAGTACCAGCAGCTACCCCCATCACTCCTACAACAGAAAACACGAGGGCAGCATCAGATCAAAAACAACAGTCCCAGACACCATCACCAGCTGCAACAGCCTCTGCTGCTAATACGATGCCAGCTCCAATGCCTGGAACTATTTTAAAGGTTCTTGTTAATGTTGGTGACACTGTTTCTGAAAATCAGCCTTTGATGATTCTAGAAGCGATGAAAATGGAAAATGAAATTGTTGCTGGCATGGCAGGTACTGTTTCTGCTATTCATGTTAGTTCGGGGCAGGCGGTTGATGCTGGTGATAACTTAATTACAATTGCTTAATTAAGTAGAAGGAAGTGAGTTTGTGGAAACTTTAATTTCAGGAATAATATCCATTACTATCCCTCAAATAATTATGATGGTCATCGGGGCTGTTTTAATGTATTTAGGAATTAAAAAAGAATATGAACCAACCTTATTGATACCTATGGGACTTGGTACACTTTTAGTGAATTTTCCCGGTACAGGTGTCCTAACTCAGGTTATTAACGGCGTTAAACAAGAGGGAATCTTTGATATTCTCTTCAAATTCGGAATCAATACAGAACTTTTTCCGCTTTTAATTTTTATCGGAATCGGTGCCATGATTGACTTTGGCCCTCTACTTCAAAATCCTTTTATGCTGCTCTTTGGTGCAGCAGCTCAATTTGGGATTTTCTTTGTCGTCGTCGTAGCTGTTATGGCTGGCTTTGATATCAAAGAAGCCGCTTCAATTGGTATTATCGGTGCAGCAGATGGTCCAACATCAATCTTTGTTGCTAACCAACTAGCACCAAAACTATTGGGTCCCATAACAGTTGCTGCCTATTCTTACATGGCTTTGGTACCAATTATTCAACCATTTGCTATTAAGTTGGTAACAACTAAAAAGGAACGTAAGATTCGTATGACTTATAAGGCAGAAAATGTTTCTAAAATGACGAAAATTCTGTTTCCTATTGTTATTACTATTGTAGCAGGATTTATTGCTCCAATTTCCTTGCCGCTGGTCGGTTTCTTAATGTTTGGTAATCTTTTACGTGAATGTGGTGTTTTGGATCGTCTATCGCAAACAGCACAAAATGAGTTAGTTAATATTGTTAGTATTTTGCTCGGTTTAACTATCTCTGTAAAAATGCGGGCCGACCTTTTTCTTAATGTGCAAACCTTACTTATTATCTTGTTTGGTTTAGTAGCATTCATTATGGACTCTGTTGGCGGTGTTGTTTTTGCTAAAATTGTAAATCTTTTTCGTAAGGAAAAAATCAACCCAATGATTGGTGCAGCTGGGATTTCAGCTTTTCCAATGTCCAGTCGTGTTATCCAAAAGATGGCAACCGATGAAGATCCTCAAAACTTTGTTTTGATGTATGCAGTAGGTGCTAATGTTTCAGGACAGATTGCTTCTGTTATCGCAGGTGGCTTACTTCTGTCATTCTTTAGCTAAGAATACAACAGAAAAAAAGAAGGATAAAAAAGATATGAATACGAATGATCTCCTTCAAGCCTTTGAATTAATGGGCTTGGGTATGGCTGGTGTCTTTATTGTTTTAGGTATTTTATATATTGTTGCTGAACTTTTAATCAAAATTTTTCCAGTCAATAATTAAAACTATGTTAATTTTAGAATAACGCGACACCTGTGGGATTCATTCCTGCCAGCGCCGCCTATCCAAAAAATATGAGGTAAAAAATATGGATATTAAACAAACAGCTGTTGCTGGTTCGTTAGAATCTAGCGATATCATGGTGACAGTAAATCCTAGTGATGTTCAAGGCATTACGGTTCAATTAGAAAGCAGTGTTGAAAAACAATTTGGTCAACAAATCCGTAAAGTCATTGAGGAAACATTGAAACATTTGGGTGTTAAAGCAGCAAGTGTTGAAGCAGTTGACAAAGGCGCTTTAGATTGCACTATTAAAGCACGAACCATTACAGCCGTTCACCGTGCGGCACAAGTAGAAGTCTATGACTGGAAGGAGATTGACTCATGGAACGCTTAAGAAGAACAATGATGTTTGTTCCCGGTGCCAATGCAGCTATGCTGCGAGATGCTCCTTTATATGGTGCGGACTCCATTATGTTTGATTTGGAAGATTCTGTTTCTCTTAAAGAAAAGGATGCTTCTAGAACATTAGTTCATTTTGCCTTAAAAACATTTGATTACAGCAAGGTGGAAACAGTTGTTCGTATCAATAGTTTAGATAGTTGCGGCGCTTTAGACATTGAAGCGGTTATTATAGCCGGTGTTGATGTTATTCGATTGCCAAAAACAGAAACTGCTAAAGATATTAGAGAAGTTGAAGATGTCATTGAAAGAGTAGAGCGTAACAATGACATCGAAATTGGGCGTACGAAAATGATGGCAGCAATTGAATCTGCCCAAGGAGTTTTGAATGCGCTTGCAATTGCTAAAGCATCAGATCGTTTAATTGGGATTGCTCTTGGAGCTGAAGATTATGTTACCAATATGAGAACGCGCCGTTATCCTGATGGTCAAGAACTTTTCTTTGCTCGCAATATGATTTTACATGCTGCTCGTGCCGCCGGTATCGCAGCAGTTGACACTGTTTATTCTGATGTTAATAATCCAGAAGGATTTCAAAATGAAGTACGTTTAATTAGGCAACTTGGATTTGATGGTAAATCTGTTATCAACCCTCGTCAAATTCCATTGGTTAATGCAATTTACGCTCCAAATGAAAAAGAAATTCAAAAGGCAAAAGAAGTTGTTTGGGCCATTCATGAGGCTGAAAGCAAAGGTTCTGGTGTTGTTTCGCTTCAGGGTAAAATGGTTGATAAACCAATTGTTGAGCGTGCTCAACGTGTTATTGCTTTAGCTAAGGCCGCTGGATTACTTACTGGGGAGGATATTTCAAATGGCAGAAAATAAATTAGGACGTGATATTCCTCGAAAATATGCCAATCAATATGGTGCATTTGAAGGAGAACTTGCACATATTAAAAGCTATAAGGAATCCAGCCGACAAGTTAAACCGGTAAAACCTAGTGATGATAAACTTTTATCTTCTATTCATGAAGCAATTGAAAAAACAAGGCTCAAAGATGGTATGACTATTTCTTTCCATCATCATTTTCGTGAAGGGGACTATGTCATGAATATGGTGCTTGATGAAATCGCTAAGATGGGGATTAAGGATATCTCTATCGCTCCAAGTTCAATTGCCAATGTTCATGAACCACTGATTGATCATATTAAAAATGGTGTTGTTACTAATATTACTTCAAGTGGTTTGCGTGATAAAGTTGGTGCCGCTATTTCAGAAGGCATTATGGAAAATCCTGTTATTATTCGTTCTCATGGTGGACGTGCACGTGCTATTGCAACAGATGATATTCATATTGATGTTGCCTTTTTGGGAGCACCAAGTTCAGATGCCTATGGTAACGCTAACGGAACTAGAGGAAAAACAACCTGTGGTTCACTTGGTTATGCTATGATTGATGCCAAATATGCTGATCAGGTCGTCATTGTTACAGATACTTTGGTGCCATATCCTAATACACCTATTAGCATCCCGCAAACAGATGTTGATTATATTGTAGTAGTAGATGCTATTGGTGATCCAGAAGGCATTGCCAAAGGCGCTACACGTTATACTAAGAACCCTAAGGAATTACTTATTGCAGAGTATGCTGCTAAAGTGATTACAAGCTCTCCTTACTATAAGGAAGGTTTCTCTTTCCAGACAGGTACTGGAGGTGCTTCCCTTGCTGTGACACGTTTTATGCGTGAACAAATGATTAAAGATGACATCAAAGCTAATTTTGCACTCGGTGGTATTACCAATGCAATGGTTGAACTATTGGAAGAAGGTTTGGTTGATAAGATCCTCGATGTTCAAGATTTCGACCATCCATCTGCTGTATCTTTGGATCGTAATGCTGAAAAACATTATGAAATCGATGCTAATATGTATGCTTCGCCATTAAGTAAAGGTTCTGTTATCAATCAATTAGACACTTGCGTTCTCTCAGCTTTGGAGGTTGATACAAATTTTAATGTTAATGTTATGACAGGTTCGGATGGGGTTATTCGCGGAGCATCAGGTGGTCACTGCGATACAGCTTTTGCTGCTAAAATGAGTCTGGTTATCTCACCATTGGTTCGTGGACGCATTCCTACTTTTGTTGATAAGGTTAATACTGTTATTACACCAGGTACAAGTGTTGATGTTGTCGTAACAGAAGTTGGTATCGCTATCAATCCTAATCGTCCAGATTTGATTGAATATTTCAAAGATTTGAAAGTACCTCAATTGACCATTGAAGAGTTAAAAGAAAAAGCTTACGCTATTGTTGGTAATCCTCAACCTATTCAATATGGTGATAAGATTGTAGCGCTTATTGAATACCGTGATGGCAGCTTAATTGATGTTGTTCGCAATGTCTGATACAGATGTTTTTAAGGGAGAAGAAGTTACGCTTGAGGAAATGATGGCAGCTCGTGAACAACGTAGCTTTCGACAATTGTCTTTACTTCGAAAATTTGAAGGTCAATCCTTGCTGTGTGCTAGCATGAACATCCCTGGTCCAATTAAAAGCTCAGAAAGTTTAAATAAAACTTTTCAGTCAATTATTAATCTTGTCAAAGAAGATTTAAGGGGTCATATTATTTTTGAAAGGGAAGTTCATCAAAAAACTGGCTGGGAATATTATTGCCTTTCTGACCTTCCTGTATCAGAATTGAAAACGAAGATGATTGCTATTGAGACAAAAATTAGCATTGGCCGTCTGATGGATTTGGATGTTTTACATCTAGTTAATGGTATACCGCAGCCAATCAGTCGTCAGGAACTCGGTTTTCCTGGACGTCAATGTTATATTTGCCAAAACGATGCTAAAGTTTGTAGCCGTTCTCGTAAACACAGTGTTATTGAAATGCAAGAAGCTATCGCAAAATTCATCAAAATCAATCACTAAAGGAGGATAGAAATGACAAAAATCCATATTATGGAGACGGTTTTAAGAGACGGGCAGCAAAGTCAAATTGCAACACGAATGACAACTAAAGAAATGTTACCTGTTCTTAAAACTTTGGATGAAGCTGGATATCGTGCTTTAGAGATGTGGGGTGGAGCGACCTTTGATTCCTGCCTTCGTTTTTTAAACGAGGATCCATGGGAAAGATTGCGTACTATTCGTAAACATGTTAAAAAGACAAAATTGCAGATGTTACTGCGTGGTCAAAATTTATTGGGCTACCGCAATTATGCTGATGATGTTGTTTGCTCTTTCATTCAAAAATCGGTTGAAAATGGTATTGATATCGTCCGTATTTTTGATGCTTTGAATGATCCGCGTAATCTACAAACGGCAGTTAGTGCTACTAAGGAAGCTGGCGGACATGCTCAAGTGGCTATTTCTTATACAACTAGTCCTGTTCATACAGTTGATTATTTTGTTCATTTATCTAAAGAATATGCTGAAATCGGAGCAGACTCCATTTGTATCAAGGATATGGCTGGTGTTTTAACACCTCAAACAGGTTATGACCTTGTAAAGCGTACCAAAGAAACGATTGATTTGCCACTAGAAGTACATACTCATGCGACAAGTGGTATCTCTGAAATGACTTATCTTAAGGTTGCAGAAGCTGGTGCTGATATTATTGATACTGCTGTATCTTCCTTTGCAGGCGGAACTAGTCAACCAGCGACAGAATCTATAGTTATCGCTTTAGAAGAACTTGGTTTTGAAACAGGTGTTGATCTACAGAAAGTTGAGACAGCAGCAGCTCACTTCAATACTATCCGTGATCATTATCGTGCAGAAGGTCTTTTAAATCCTAAGGTTAAGGATGTTGAGCCTAAAACTTTGATTTATCAAGTTCCAGGTGGTATGTTGTCTAATTTGCTTAGTCAATTAACAGAACAGGGATTGGCCAATCGCTATGAAGAAGTGTTGGCCGAAGTTCCTCGTGTTAGAGCCGATTTGGGCTATCCGCCATTGGTTACACCTTTATCGCAAATGGTTGGGACACAATCTCTACTGAACATTATCTCTGATGAACGTTATAAGGTTGTTCCTAACGAAATTAAGGATTATGTCCGTGGACTTTATGGGCGTCCACCTGCAGCCATTGCCGATGATATTAAAGAAAAAATCATTGGGAATGAAGAAGTGATTACTGTTCGTCCAGCAGATTTAATCGAGCCTCAATTACCTAAACTTAGACAGGAAATTGCTGAATATGCAAGAAGTGAAGAAGATGTTTTAAGTTACGCTTCTTTCCCGCAACAAGCAAAAGATTTCTTGGGGCGTCGTGAAGATCCTTTCTACGATGTCCCTGTACAAAATGTTTCTGTTACCATTGATTTTGATTAAAGAAAATTTATCTATATAAAGAGTTCTAGAAGATTAATGTACTGACTCCAAAAAGTTGGACAAGAAATTATTGAAAGGATTTAGTCCTGTAGCACAAGGACTGAGTCCTTTTAGTTTTGTCTTGATTCGTTTATTGTTGTAATAAAAAATGTAATTAGTGATGGCTTTTTCAAGTTTGTCAAGTGATTTGAAAGTCTTTTCATATACGTTAATTTCATCAAAAAACACCCCTATCGTTAGATTTTCTGTCCAACTTTTAGAGTGCAGGTCAGATTAGGAATTAGACTACCTCCTGTCTGTTTAGACACTTACAGTATAGTCTATTTGGGCTTTTTATTGTATTTTGAAATTAACTAGCTAGCACCACGGGTATAGACATATATGTTTTCATGCTCCTGCCTCAAAAGTTCCCCAAACCTTTTTACATAGCTATACTAACTATGAGGTATGGGAAATCAAGTCATTTTAATATATATTTACATAAATATAGTTATGTTATAATTTATCTAAAGCATTTTTTTGTTCATCATTAACGATATGAGTATAAAGGTCTGTTACTTGAGTAGAAGCATGACCTAATTGATGACTGACCAAAACTTGTGATTTGGTAGCATCGTATAATCTAGTTGCAAGCGTGTGTCTTAGTTTGTGGGGAGTGACGCGGATTTTGAAATCTTGCGAATATTTAGCAACCATTTTTTCAATAGAAGAAGCATCCATGCGATTAGGAACACCACGATATTCGGATAAAAAGAAAGCTAGATCAGTCTTTTCAGCCTTGTAGCGCCCCCGTCTGATAGTAATGTAGTTTTCTAAATAAGGTTTAGCGAAACCAGCGACATTGACCGAATCGTGTTTGCCGCCCTTACGGGTAACTTCAATAATCATCATATTGAGATTAACATCCTTAAGATCAAGGTTAACAGCCTCTGAAAGACGAACTCCAGATGCTAGCAGCAAAGCAATAATTGCCAAATCTCTTTCTTTATTTTTTCGAAAAGAGGAAAGAGCGCGTTTAGAAAGTTTGTGTTCATATTCACAATCCACATATTCTAAAAATTCCATTGTTTCATTGCCTAAAAAGAGCTTTTGTTTAATATTCTCAGCTCGTGCGGCCAATGTTTCCTTTTTCTTTTTAGTTGATACCTTTTTCATGACATTTCGATAAAAATAAGGTTCACCATCAGCATTTTCAACTTCCTCAGTCAAGTATTTATAAAGGCTTGATAAGGCTGAAAGTGTGCGGTTTATCGTTGTCTGAGAAACACCTTGACGTTTGTTTTTAGTGTTTAAAAGAGTTCGTTCTCGTAAATAAAGAATAAAGGATTCCATATCTTTTTTACTAAGATGCTCCAAAGTTTCCAGCGGAATATCGGCAAGTTTATTCGCATCAGAAACGCCAGAATTGATTAACCATTCAAAGAAACGCCGATATTCTTTTAAATATTCGTATAAGGTCGTAAAACTATAAGGAATTGTCAATTTAGATTGATAATACTCTAGCACATACCAAGGCATAAGTTCCTTAAGTTCATCAATTTTTTCAAGTAAGAGTTCACGTCTCATTTAAATATAGCTCCATAATTGTGATTATTAAAAGTATAGCACACTTACACATTATTTTCAAGAAAATTATAGTTTTTCGGAAAGATACGATAACCTTTTATTTAAGGCAATTTTTTAGAGATATTTGAGAATTAATTGATATTTATTTGATTTTCAAGTTCTATACTTAAAGTGTAAAAAGAAATACTACAGTTTGATTAATTAAAAAAGGAGGCAAATAAATTATGAAAAAGGTACTTGAAATCAAACACTTGTCCAAACGATATGGACAACAATTAGCGCTTGATAATGTTAATCTTACCATTCAAAAAGGTGAGATTTATGGGCTAATTGGTAAAAATGGTGCAGGTAAGACAACTCTCATCAAAGTCATTACAAAGCTTATTCAACCAAGTCAGGGAAGTGTTTCAGTCTTTGGTTCTAGCACCCAGAGCGAATGGACACACGCTCTTAAGCGTGTCGGTTCTGTGATTGAGACACCTGTTGCACTTAATCATTTGACTGCCCGACAAAATCTGCACTACTACTGCAAGGCACGGCATGTTCCTAATGCTGACAAAGTGATTGACGAAAGTTTAACGCTGGTTGGCCTTACCAATACAGGTAAGAAAAAATTTCGTGGTTTTTCACTTGGTATGAAACAGCGTCTGGGTATAGCTATAGCTTTGATTGTCAAACCAGATTTTCTTATCTTAGACGAACCAATTAATGGCTTGGATCCCGTGGCGATCAAAGAATTTCGGCACATGATTAAGAAACTTAACGAAGAACACGACATGACAGTGATTATTTCCAGTCATATCCTATCTGAGCTTTATCAAGTGGCTACTAAGTTCGGTATTATTGAGAATGGTCGTATTATCAAGGAAATTAGCAAGGCTGATTTTGATACCCAAAGCGAAGACTATATCGTTTTAAAGACCAGTCATATCAATGAAGCCAGCCAAATTCTTCAGGATCAAATGAATTATCGTATTAAGGTCACTAACGCGGACAATGAAATTCATGTGTTCGGACAATCTCATAGTATCAAAGGCATTGTCAAAGAACTAGTTGCAAATGCTGTTGATATTGACGAAATCTACTACAAACGCCAAGATTTAGAAGATTACTTCACACAAATTGTAGAATAATAAAGAAAGGAGAGTTCGTTATGTTACACACAATTCAAGCTGATTTCTATCGTCTATTTCGCTCCAAAGGTTTTTGGATTTCAGAATTTTTTCTAATATTAAATATTATTTCTGGTGTTTTTTTTGGAGATACAGGGCACGTTGGTATCCAGCCTCCACAAAAAGTAAAAACTACTTGGACTGGTTTTAAAGCTCTTGTCAATTGCTCGAATAATATTTCTACTACAGTGTTGTTTATCTTAATTATTATTGCTATCGTTGTTGGTGTGGATTTAAATCAAAAATTATATAAAAATAGTATTACTTGCGGTGTGTCGCGAACCGGTTATTTCTTTGCGAAAGCTTCTGTCATTATTGCTATCTCATTTAGTCAGTTTATCCTCTCATATGCACTAGCTTTCATTTTGGGAACAATCGTTCATGGTCTGGGTACAGCACCCCATAATTTCGCTGCACATTTTGCAGTAACAGTCCTTATCCAACTGCTATGCAGTATTGCATGGGCCAGCATCGCTACCTTTGCTCTTTATATGACTCACTCAATTGTAGCTATCTTTGTAAGTTTTATTCTTGGGACTGCCGTCTTGGGCCTCCCTGCCGTTTTCTTCCCTAAAATAGAACTATTTAAGTACTTTGGCTTAAATTTCAACTTTGTCCTTGCAAGTGATGCAACTGTTGCACAAAATTCGACTTTAGTTGCTCTCGGATTTATCGTCATCTTTGCATTATTTGGTTTAATTCTTTTTAAAAAGCAAGACTTATAAAAAGAATCATTGTGCATAAAATATAATAATGCACAATGATTCTTTTTTTATAGCGTTACAGTTAAAATAAACCAATTCCCTTCAGTTGTTAAAATCAATTCTCCGCCTAAAATGTCCACTAAATGCTGTGTGATATAAAGTCCCAGGCCTGAAGATTTTTCCGTATCTGACATGTTTTCTGTATAAAAACGTGTTGTCAGCTGATCCAAATGCTGGATGGGCTGCCGGACGATATTTTTGGTTTGCAGAACAATTTTTTGATCTGTTTTCTTCAAGATTAACTGTGCTTGATTTTTGCCGTGTTTAAGAATATTACTAATAATATTTTGAAAAAAACGTTCAAAAATCTCAGGATCTGTCTCAAATGGAATCTTTTCCTCAATCTGCAAATCAAGCGTTATACCAACCTGTTGAAACATATCGTAATATGAAAGAATACTCTTGGTAACAAGATGTGACAGCGCAATCTTTTGTACCTGCGGTCGGATAGTTCCTTCTGTAAGGCGACGATATTCCAAAAGAGCTTCAAGACGTTTAGAAACTATAGTCAGATTTTCAGAAATTTTTTCCAAATCGGCTGCATCAACTGTTTCCTTATGCAGACTTTTTTGAGTATAACCGCTAGCAATGGTCAAGGGTGTTCGAATATCATGGGCAATGTTACTAATAGCCATATCTAAGGTTTTCTTTTCCTGAAGAGCTATAAGGCTTGTCTTTTCAATCTTTCCAAATAGGTTTTCGATCTTATTTGTTAATTCAATGAGACTTTTAGGTTGATTTTTCAATGTAAAACGTCTCTGACTAGTATTATTTATTTTTTCTTCAATCTGTTGACTCAGAGATTTCACTGCCAAATGGTAGCGTATAAGATAGATTATGGCTAGAATAAAGGCAAGACTTAAACCAAAAAATAAGATCACAATCATCAATCTTCTCCTTTTAGTCGAACACCTAATCCCCAGATTGTTTCAATGTAGTCTGTGCTATCATCAACCTGTGCGAGTTTCCTGCGAAGATTGCTTAACTGCGCATTTAAAGTATTATCACCGGGTAAGTAAGGCTCTTTCCAAACCGATTCATACAAGTCTTCTTTGGTAAATATTTTCTTAGGGTACTGAAGCAAGGCATGTAAAATCTGAAATTCTTTCTTTCCTAATCGTACAGATTTTTCTAAATAAGAAATTTCAAAAGTATCGGGATTGACAGTGATATTTTTAATTGACAAAGCCGTCTGTTTAGTAGTTGCTGGATTGTGGCTTTTTGTTACACTACGTAGTTGAACTGTCACCCGTGCATAAACTTCTTCGAGATTAAAAGGTTTGACGATATAATCGTTAGCACCTGCAAGCAAATATTGACTGATCATCTGCTTATCACTAAGAGCAGTCAGCATGATAATGGGAACAGAGCTAACTTTGCGAATTTCTTGAAGAACTTGTTCACCGCTTTTTCCAGGCAGCATAATGTCTAAAAGAACTAGGTCAATATTTTCCGATTCAAATAACCGCAAGCCCTCGGTTCCTGAGTATGCTTGGATTACCTCATGCTCTTCTGAAAAAAAGTCTCGTAAAATTTTCTGGATATCATTATTATCTTCAATTTGTAAAATACGTGCCATCAATATCTCCTAATAAGATTCAACTCATCTATAGCCAGCAAGCCCCCCATACCATAGATTTTGTACAAAACAGCCAATAAAGTGGTCCTTTATTCTTTTAAAAATCAATGAGACTTCCACTCCCATTCTTTCTTATTTTTCTAATATTTTAACTCTATGCTGATAATGTTTATACAGAGCTGCATAGCGTCCCTTGTAGTCTTTTCTCCAAGGTTTATCTTTACCACAAAAATGTAAGAAAACCGTATTTTCAATGACCCAATCAAGATCCCATTCTCCAAGACTACGAGTAAAATAGATGATATTATATCTAGCATCATAATTATAAATTTCATCAGGGATAAGATGCGTTTTCGTACCATACAGTGCATTGAGAACGTCTTGATCCGGTAATAATAGGGTATTTCCTTTTCTAGAAATATAATTCATAATATCTTGTGGTTTAATCTTCTGCCGGCATTGTTCTAAATTCATCAAAAGAACACCAGAATTGAAATAACCCTCTGCTTCAAAATTATTCAAGCGTAGTTTGTTGACAATATCAGTAATACTTTTATCTGATACATGACTAGCGGCTGCATAAATATAATTTTTCATATCCATTTGATAGAGAGGGGCTATATCATTAAGACAGAGAATATCGGCATCTAAATAAAGGATTTTATCTAGGCTTTTAGGAAGATAGTCTTGAGCTAAGAGGCGGTAATAAATGGTTTCTGGATAACGATCGCTAACTGGAGCATCTTTGAAGTCCTCCTCACCAATAATAATTGGTTCATAAGACAGTCCTAATTGATAACAAAAACGCTCAATTGCTTTATGATCGGCTAATAACTCCTTTTGTAACATATAAATCTTTAAGTTTTTATTGGAAATATTTTGATACAAAGAATATAAGGTGACTTTGAACTGTTCAACAAAGCGATTATCAATTGAAAACAAAAGATTAATAGATGATTCTGTCATAAAATGTTTAACTTTCTAATAGTCCCTTTCAACTGGCTGAGGACCGAAACTTTGCGATGTTGGCATAATTTCAATACGATTGATATTAACGTGTTTAGGTTGTTGAAAAGTCCAGAGAACAGCATTGGCAATATCTTGCGGCTGAATGCTGTGAGCACCTTCATATAGCTGTTCAGCACGCTTCTTATCTCCTTTGAAACGAATGGTCGAGAATTCTGTGCTACCACAAAGTCCGGGTTCAATGTTGGTCACTCGCACTTTAGTACCAGCCAAATCCGCTCGTAGGTTCAAACTGAATTGCTTAACAAAGGCTTTGCTGGCACCATAAACATTACCGCCCGGATAAGGATAAGTACCTGCAGTCGAGCCGATATTGATAATATGCCCTGATTTTCTTGCAACCATATCAGGCAAAATTTGACGGGTTAAATAAGTCAGACCAATGATATTAGTCGCAATCATGGTTTCCCAATCCTTGAAATTAGCCTCATAAGCCTTATCAAGACCTAAAGCCAGTCCTGCATTGTTAACAAGGAGTTCAATTTTTGACCATTCTTTAGGTAAATTCGCTAAAGCCTTGTTAATAGAGGATGTATCAGTCATATCTAATTGCAAAGGATAAAAATGTTCCCCTAAGGCTTCTCTAAGTTTTCCAAGTTTTTCTAAGCGTCTGGCTGCTCCGATAACACGGTAACCAGAATGAATAAAAGTTTCAGTCATAGCCTTGCCAAAACCCGCCGAAGCACCTGTAATCAATACTGTTTCTGCCATTTTGATTCTCCTTCACTTTTTAAATTAATCATAACACATTATTTCATTTTTGCCCAGAAATACTCCTGTCGTGTCAAAACTTTGTCACAATTTTTTCTTTAAAGAGACTTTTAATTGTATGATTTCAGTAGTATAATAATCTTACAAAGGAGGAGTTTTTATGATTAGATTTGAGCATATTTCTAAAATTTATGGAACAACTGAGGCACTTAGTGACCTTAATTTGACTATAGAAAACGGTGAAATTTTTGGGTTGATTGGCCATAACGGTGCTGGGAAAACGACGACTATCAGTTTGTTGACATCAATTATTGAAGCGAGTTATGGCAATATCTTTATAGATGATTTCAAATTAACAGAACATCGTGATGCGATAAAAAAACGAATCGCTTATGTACCTGATTCTCCCGATATTTTCCTAAATCTAACAGCTTATGAATATTGGCATTTTCTATCAAAGATTTATGGCGTTGAAGAAGAAATTGCCCAAGAGCGAATGACTAAATTAGCTAACCTTTTTGATATTTCCGATAGACAATTTGAAACCATCGAGAGCTTTTCACATGGAATGCGACAAAAAGTTATTGTTATTGGTGCTCTCATTCCAAATCCAGATATTTGGATTTTAGATGAACCATTGACAGGACTTGACCCACAGGCCTCTTATGATTTGAAAGAAATGATGAAAAAGCATGCTCAAGATGGCAATACGGTCCTCTTTTCAACCCATGTTTTATCAGTTGCTGAACAATTGTGCGATCGTATTGGTATTCTTAGACATGGTAAACTTATTTTCGTTGGTACTTTAGAAGAATTAAAGGCCAATTATCCGAATCAAGATTTAGAAAGTATCTACCTTGAGTTAGCTGGACGAAAGGAAGAATCAAAGGTAGGTGATGAGGAATGAGCTATAGAACTATTTGGGAATTGATAAAAATCAATATTCTCTATTCCAATCCTCAAGCTTTAACGACTGTTCAAAAAAAACGAGAGAAAAACCCTGATAAGCAGATTGCAGCCTATAAAACAGTTTTAAAACAGCAACTCTTCTTACTTATACTCTTTTTATTTGTTTACTCTACCATGTTTTTGGTAGTTGATTATTCCAAATCAAGTGGTTATTTTTCTTTCCAAGTCGCCCTTTTTAGTACTATTGCTATTGTTTCAGGTTTCACAACACTCTTTGCTGTATTTTATGATAGTAATGATACTAAACTCTACCTTCCTTTACCAGTTAAAGAAAAAGAAGTTTATTTAGCTAAATTGATTTCGTCTCAAGGAGGAAGTCTTCCTTTTCTTATGCCTATTATTTCACTTTTTGGAATTGCTTACTGGCAGATGACGCATTCTATTTTATTGGCTATTATAGCGACTATTATTAATTTCTTGCTGCTATTACTTGCTATCAATTGTATCAGCATTATTCTCATCTATTTGATTGGACAAGTTTTGGTCAAGAGTGTACACAAAAAACTGATCTCAACAATTCTAATGTTCTTTTCAACAGCTTTGGCTATCGGAGTACTGTTTTATGTTCAGTTTACTAATCAATCAGTAAATGAGAGTGGTCGGGTTAAAATGATGAGTCTACCTTATTTTAGAGGCTTTCATGATATCGTCATTAATCCCTTTTCAACCGCAAGTCTTTTAAATTTTTGGTTAGGAATCACCATAACTATCATTTTGTTAGTTTTTATTCAACGTACGATTATTTCTCACTATTTTGAACAATTTTTATCCATTCAAGAAGGACAGCCTACTAAGAAAAAGGTTAAATTAAGAAGAAAAGATGTTAGTTTAGCACAAACTCTTCGCAAGCATCATTTAGATACTCTCAAAGATGCGACACTTCTTATCCAAAGTTATTTGATGCCTTTGATTTTTATCATTGCATTTATAGGACCGATTCTTTCATCAGGAAGATCTCTTTTTCAACATATTTCATCTGACTTTTTCGGAATAGCTTTTATTATTGGCATTATTTTGGGAAGCTTTATTGCAACTCCTACTAGTTTTATGGGGGTCGGAATTTCTCTAGAAAAAGAAAATTATACCTTTTTAAAAACTTTACCAATTTCTTTTAAAACATTTTTGAAACAGAAATTCTATTATCTTTTAGCAGTACAAGCTGGTTTCTTAGTCTTTATTTATTTGATAATAGGCCTCTTTTTGTTAAATATTCCAATTATTCTATTAATCAGTTTTATCATTGGAATGGTACTTTCAACTTTTATCTTGGGGGAATTAATGTACTGGCGTGATTATCGTCTTTTAACACTTCATTGGCAAAATGTGGCGCAATTATTTTCAAGAGGTTCAGGCCAGTGGTTCCTTATGGCAGTAATTTTTGGAAATTTACTTATTGGTAGCTTTTTATTAGTATTAGCCATTATTGTTTCTCTTAAAACTTCAGTTTTAGGAGTTGGAATCGTTTTGGTTGTTATGGTGCTACTTCTCTTTGGAGGATTACATTGCTTTATCCAACAAAGATTTTGGAAAAAGCTGATTTAATCAGATTTGAATATCTCATATGTAAAAAAGAGACTTAGATTTTTTATTCTAGTCTCTAGTCTAAGACAAATTCCGTTATTTTGGAGTTTGTCTTTTTAGTTTATTTAGTATTATCAAGGGTTTGCGCAGCTGTGATAATAGCAAGTTTGTAAATATCTTCAGCACTTGATCCGCGTGAGAGATCGTTTACTGGCATATTTAAACCTTGCAAGATTGGTCCGATAGCATCAAACATTCCCAGACGTTGAGCGATTTTGTAACCAATGTTTCCTGATTGGAGATCTGGGAAAATAAAGACATTGGCTTGTCCTGCTACGTCACTTTCCGGCGCTTTGATTTTAGCTGTTGTCGGTACAAAAGCAGCATCAAATTGAAGTTCTCCATCTAAGGCAATTTCAGGACGAAGTTCTTTAGCAATGCGGGTTGCTTCTTGAACTTTTTCAACTTGAGAAGCCTTTGCACTGCCTTTAGTAGAAAAACTCAGCATAGCGATTTTAGGATCAATGTCAAAAATTTTTGCTGTATCTGCTGTATTGATGGCAATTTCAGCTAATTCTTGTTCATCTGGTTCAATATTGATAGCGCAGTCTGCAAAAATCAAACGTTGGTCAGTGGTTTCACGATTCATTAAGAAGACACCTGATGTTCGCGAAATTCCTGGTTTCGTTTTGATAATTTGAAGTGCGGGGCGAACAGTATCTGCTGTTGAATGAATAGCACCAGAAACCATACCATCTGCTAAACCGAGTTTTACTAACATCACACCAAAATAGTTGACGTCTTTCAATAGCTGCTCAGCATCTTCAATGGTTGCTTTACCTTTGCGAATTTCTACAAATTCTTGTTTCATATGTTCAAAATCTGTATAGTCTTCGGGATTAATGATCGTATAGTCCTGATCAGCAAAACCGAGCTTTGTCAACAAATTACGGACTTCAGTCGCATCTCCTAAAATAATTGGTTCAATCAAACCTTCAAATTTAAGACGAGCAGCTGCCCGAACAACACGTTCATCATTTCCTTCAGGAAAAACGATCCTCACATTTTTGCTGACAATTTTTTCTCTCAAGCTGCCAAATAAAGAGCGAATACCCATATGTAAATACCCCTATCTAATGTTTTTGTAAATCTATGATAACGCTATCAAGGTCTTCTGTCAAGGAACTATTGTACTGCTTATGTTCTTTGGAAAAAGGATCCACAAAAGACAAAAAATGGCAGTGAAGGGCTTGTCTTTTTAAACCATACCCCATTTCTCCTCCATATAAATCATCTCCTAAAAGGGGAAAACCAATATGAGCAAAGTGTACGCGAATTTGGTGAGTTCGGCCGGTATGAAGTTGAATATCAACCAAGGCGATATCACCGTAACGAGCTAATACTTTATAACTTGTATGTGCATATTTACCAGAAGGGTGAACACAGCGTGTAATGATACTATCTTCCGGTCTTGCAATAGGAGCGATGATCTCTCCTTGATCAGGCAGTTGCCCTTGTCCAGAAACAAGCGCATAATACCGTTTTTTAATGGTCTTCTTTTGCAGCTGCTTATCCAGCCTAGCATGAGCATAACCATGCTTGGCTAAAAGCATAAGACCGCTAGTATCCTTATCAAGCCTTGTTACAATATGGATTTGCTTATTGGGATAATCTTTTTTGAGATAATAATATTTAACAAAATTGGCTATGGTATTGGTATGTAAGATGCTAGGAATACTAGCATAACCAGCAGGTTTATCCAAAATTAAAAAATGTTCATCTTCATAAACAATATTCAAATCATGCTTAATGGGCTGTAAAGTTTCAAGCGCTTCTTCGTCGGGAATTATTATAGTTACCCGATCGCCTATATCAAGAAGATAAATAGCATTTTCTTCTTGATCATTTACTAATATTTGACCGCCTTTAAATTTGATTTTAGCTAACAAAGTCTTAGAAATATCATGGCTTTTTAAGAAAGTTTTAACTTTTACTTTTCGATCAGCAATGAATTCAAACCTCATGAATCGAAATCTCCGATAAAAGCATCCTTGACGCGTTCCCAAAAACTAGTGTGGCTTGGTGTTGATACAAAGCTAATTTTTTTACGATCAATTTCATATTCAATTTTAGCAACATTTCGATGCGTATAAGTTTTATTATCAATAGATAGAACATAAGACCCTAAGCGTTTAGGAACGATTTCAATTTTGTCTTTTTTAGGAACAATAATGGAGCTTCCTAATGTTCTAAAGACACGATTGTTAAGACTTGAAATTTCTGTTAACTGTAAGGCTTCAATGGTCGGGTGCAAAACAGCCCCCCCTAATGATTTGTTATAAGCGGTGCTTCCAGTTGGAGTGGAAACAGAAATGCCGTCTCCTCGAAAACGCTCAAAATGAACCTTATTGATAACGACATCTGCTACCATGGTTTTTTCAATTCTTCTAATAGTAGCTTCGTTAAGAGCTCTGGATGTTAACTGACGACCATCAGCTAGCGTAGCAGTCACTTTTAAGATAGGATAAGATGCCTTTTCGCCTTTATCAGAATGTAAATTCTCTAATAACTTATCGACTTCAAAATCACGATAATCAGTATAAAAACCTAAATGTCCTGTATGAATACCAACAAATCTAACATGATCCAAGCACTTTTCATACATATGAAAGGCAGACAAGAGCATACCATCACCACCAATCGTAATAACAATATCAGGATTTTTTTTGGTTAGATAAAATCTATCATCATTTCTTAATATTGCAAAAAGTTTTGCTGTTAGGCGTTTACTTTGATATTTTCCATTTGCTATAATAGCAACTTTAATTTTATCGGTAAAGTTCATCTGTGTCATCACTATTTCCTACACCATCGTTTAGCTTTCTAGTCTCAGCATCAAATAATAGTTGTGCTTCCTTAATGTCATCGCGAATCTGCCGCATTTCCTCGTCTAATTGAAAAGCAATTTTGGAGGTTAATTCTAAACGTCTTTTAATATCTTCAGGAAATTCACCATGGTATTTGTAATTGAGAGAGTGTTCAATTGTTGCCCAAAAATTCATAGCTAGCGTTCGAATTTGAATTTCAGCCATAATAATTCTTTGTCCACTAATCGTATCAACAGGATATTCAACAATAACGTGATAAGAGCGATAACCGCTGGGTTTTAAATTATTGATATAATCACGTTCTTGTATCACTTTCATGTCTTTGCGTTGACGTAAAAGCTCTAAAACATCGTTGACATCATCAACAAACTGAACCATAATTCTTAATCCCGCAATATCCTGCATATCTTGAGTGAGGTTTTCCTTTTTAATTCCTCGTAAAACCATTTTTTCTTTGATACTTTCGATTGGTTTAACACGTCCTGTCACAAATTCAATTGGTGAATGGCGTTTTTGCTTACGAAATTGCTTACGAATTCCTCTGAACTTAATTTTTAATTCACCTACTGCCTGAATATAAGGGTCCAGAAATTCTTCCCAATTCATAAGTTTTCAGCCCTCCTTTCTTGTCAAAAATAAGACTTTTGTATAGAATTAAACTAATTAGAATGTATACAGATCTATTTTTCAACTTAAAAAATTTTTAGCTCTGCAAATTCGATTCTAATTTCCTTTATTGCGAGCAAAGCAAGCCCCGAACAAGATTTTAGCTGTGTTAAAAATGGCAGGAACATCAATGCTTCTGCTACTTGGAAGATTTGAGACTTTAGACTCAAAAATCTTAATTGAAGACGGGTTGCGGACAGCTGCAAAAAGATGAGTTCTCCTAGAATCTTAATGATTCTGCCTCCTACTCTCTATTTTGCCTTTATCTGCGGATGCCCAATGCCTTTTGTGTCTTGTGTCCTGAACTTAGGTATGGAATACTCTGGATTCTTGAAATCATTCACTGGATAATTTCACCTACGGGCGACTCAAAAAAGACTTTTTCTTCAATTGAATACTTCATTATATCATAATAAATAAGCTTAACAAAGGAAAAAAGATGAACCATATTGAAATTGAATACAAAACACTTTTGACTAAAGAAGAATTTAATCGTATCAAAGACTATCTGCAGCAGGTTGAACCAATTGTACAAACCAACTATTACTTTGATACAATTAATTTTGAGTTAAAGACCCATAAAATGTCTCTGCGCATCAGAACTTTTACTCATAGTGCAGAGTTAACTTTAAAGGTTCCAAAAAAGATTGGAAATTTAGAATACAATCATCAGTTAAGTCTGACAGAGGCTCAAGAGATTATAAAAAGCAAACAATTACCCAATATTGAGATAAAGCAATTCCTTATCCGAGCAGGAATTAACTTAAGCAAGTTAACAGTCTTGGGAAATCTGACAACAACACGTCGTGAAATTAATACGAAAATCGGACTTATGGCTCTTGACTATAATTGCTACGCAGGACGGCAAGATTATGAACTTGAATTAGAGGTTACTGATGCTCAAAAAGGTAAGGCTGATTTTGAAGCTTTTTTAAAGGCGAACCATATTAAATTTAAATATGCTAGAAGTAAGGTAGCGCGTTTTTCTGCTACTTTAACTGAATAAACCCAAGGACAAAGTTTTTGTTTTCTTATTTTATTAAAGAGATGAAAAAAAGGGAAATTTTTGATAAAATGATTTCAGAATACAAAAGGAGCCTATTAAAACATGTCTAACGCTTATCCTGACAAACACTTAAAACTTTTTTCTTTGACTTCTAATACAGCCATTGCTGAAAAAATTGCAAAAGTTGTTGGTGTACCATTAGGAAAATTATCTTCTCGTCAATTCTCTGACGGTGAAATTATGATTAACATTGAAGAAAGTGTTCGCGGTAACGATATCTATGTCATCCAATCAACCAGTTATCCGGTTAATAATCACCTTTGGGAACTTTTAATTATGGTTGATGCTTGCAAACGCGCAAGTGCTAACAGTGTTAATGTTGTCATTCCTTATTTTGGCTATTCGCGTCAAGATCGCATCGCTGCTGCTCGTGAACCTATTACGGCAAAATTAGTTGCTAATATGCTGGTTAAAGCAGGTGTTGACCGTGTGCTAACCTTAGATTTACATGCTGTACAGGTGCAAGGTTTCTTTGATATTCCTGTTGACAATTTATTTACTACACCGCTATTTGCTGATCACTATACCAATCTTGGTTTGTATGGCGAAGATATTGTAGTGGTCAGCCCTAAAAATTCTGGTATTAAACGTGCTCGCAGTCTAGCACAATACCTTGATGCACCTATTGCTATTATTGACTATGCTCAGGATGATGATTCTTCGCGTGAAGAAGGTTATATTATCGGTGAGGTAGCAGGCAAAAAAGCTATTTTAATTGATGATATTCTTAATACAGGAAAAACGTTTGCAGAGTCCGCCAAAATTGTTGAACGCGGGGGCGCTACTGAAATTTACGCTGTTGCTAGTCATGGATTGTTTGCCAGCGGTGCCACTGAAATTTTGCAAGCAGCTCCTATTAAAGATATCTTGATTACAGATTCTGTTTACACGGAACAAGAATTACCTAGCAATTTACATTATTTGTCTGCTAGCGAGTTAATTGGAGAGGCAATCATTCGCATTCATGAAAGACGACCGGTAAGTCCATTGTTTGCTTATAATCGTAAAGGAGATGAAGCTTAAGTTGTGATTTATTTTGATAATGCTGCAACTACTCCTCTCACCTCAACAGTCATAAACGCTATGACAGACACGATGACTTCTGTTTTTGGCAATCCTTCTAGTATTCATACTTATGGTAGAACGGCTAATAAGGTCTTAAGAGAGCGTCGTCAACAAGTTGCTCAGATTTTTGATGTAAAATCGCGAAATATTATTTTTACTTCTGGTGGAACTGAGAGCAATAATACTGCCATTAAAGGTTATGCTCTAGCAAATCAGTTCAAAGGTAAACACATTATCTCAACTAGCATTGAACATCATTCTGTTTTGCATACTCTTGATTACTTAGAACAACGTTTTGGTTTTGAAGTGACTTACCTTAATCCTATCAAAGGTAAAATTCTTATGCAACAAGTTAAAGACGCTTTGCGATCTGATACGATTTTAGTATCTATAATGTTTGCTAATAATGAAACAGGAGATATATTGCCAATTCAAGAAATCGGCAATGTGATTAAAGAACATCAGGCAGTTTTTCACGTTGATGCTGTTCAAACAGTTGGCAAACTGCCTATTCACCCTAAAGAACTAAACATTGATTTTCTTTCCGCTTCTGCTCATAAATTTCATGGTCCAAAAGGGGTAGGGATTCTGTATGTTGCTGATAATCTTCATTTTGATAATCTGCTTCATGGGGGTGAGCAAGAAGAAAAACGGCGTGCCAGTACAGAAAATCTCATCGGAATTGTTGGTCTTACTCAAGCTTTAAAGGATAGTTATCTTCATCAGGAAAATGTTTTAAACTATATTGACGGACTCAAAAAGTTATTCCTAGATGAATTGGAAGGTTTAGATTACTATCTTAATTCTAATGAAGATGCTCTTCCTCATGTTATTAATATTGGTTTCCCTAATTATAATAATAGTATTTTACTGACACAATTAGATCTAGCAGGATTTGCAATTTCAACTGGTTCCGCTTGTACGGCTGGTACTGTTGATCCCAGTCATGTCTTGATAGCAAAATATGGATTAGATTCTGTACGGCTTCAAGAGTCAATACGTATCAGTTTTTCAGACTTGAATACTCCAGATGAGGTTAAGGCATTAGCAGTAAAAATTAAAGAAATTATAGGAAAATAAAATGGCTTTTGAAAAAACAATACAATTACCTGATTGTAAGTACAGTTATACAATCAGCTCTAAAGTAAAAAAATTTACCCTACAAGATACGACTTTTATGCAAAACAAATTAGGTAATTACGAATTAAATCGCCTATTAGAAAAGGTTCCTAATAGTGGGGAGGGTTTCCCATTAAAAATCACCATTAATAAAGACTTAACAGCCTTTAAACTGACCATTACAGATAAATCTGGACTTAGAGTTGTCAATATTTTCAAATCAGAAGAGAATCACATTATTCAGGATAAATTTTATTTTTTAATGGACAGTTTAGTTGAACGTGATATTTTTGAAAAGAAAGTTAGATAAAAGGCAAAGTAAAGTCTAACAGTGTTTAATATACTGGAGCCGTTAGTTTAATACAGAGATTGGAGAGAAATTTTTAACAATCTTATATCAATGGTTTGAAACAAAAGAAAACTTTTACTCCATCAAAATTAACAGTACCCCTTATAATTATGACCACCCGTCTAACGGGTGGTCAAATTTGTTATAAAAAAAACTAAAGACTATATAAGAAATGTCTATCACAAGACCCTTCAAAAGATGTTGCATTTTTCACAAACTTTTTTTACAATAGTATATAGAAAAAGGAGGAAGTACAGTGACTTTCGATAAAACTATCCCTAAGGCGACAATCAAGCGTTTATCACTTTATTACCGTATTTTTAAACGCTTCCATTCAGAAAATATAGAAAAGGCAAGTTCTAAGCAAATAGCGGAAGCCATTGGTATCGATTCAGCGACAGTTAGACGTGATTTTTCTTATTTTGGCGAGTTAGGCCGTCGTGGTTTTGGTTATGATGTTAAAAAACTAATGAACTTTTTTGCTGATATTCTCAATGATACATCGACTACGAATGTCCTTCTTGTGGGAGTTGGCAATATTGGTCGTGCTCTCCTGAATTATCGTTTTCATGAACGTAATAAAATGAAAATTGCTATGGCATTTGATACAGATGATAACGAACAGGTCGGTCAAACGACAAGTGACGGTATTCCTATTTACGGCATTTCTAGTATAAAAGAAAAATTGATTGGTACAGACGTTCAAACAGCTATTTTAACAGTTCCTAGCAGTAAAGCTCAAGAAGTCGCCAATATACTTATTGATGCTGGGATCAAAGGAATCTTGTGTTTTTCACCTGTTCATCTTTCCTTGCCAAAGGGAGTTGTTGCTCAATATGTCGATTTAACTAGCGAATTACAAACTCTATTGTATTTTATGAATCAAGAACAATTCTAAAAAAAGATAAATAAGGAGATTCTATGAATAAACCTATTATTGGTATTTCGGGTAATGAAAGGCCACATGCTAAATTTCCCGATATCACTTGGTCTTATACACCATCTGGTTATGTCAAGGGGGTTCAGGAAGCTGGCGGTCTACCGCTAGTTATCCCTATCAGTGATCCCAGTTTTGCCGAATATTATGTTTCAATGATTGATAAACTTATCTTAACCGGCGGTCAAAATGTTGACCCTGTTTTTTATGGTGAAGACAAAGATACAAGTGATAACGATTTTTATTTGGCGCGTGATTTATTTGAGTTTGCTCTCGTTGAAGAAACGATTAAGCAAGAAAAACCTATTTTTTCTGTTTGCCGCGGAACTCAATTAATGAATATTGCATTGGGTGGCTCACTTAATCAAGATATTGAACACCATTGGCAAGATGCTCCTACTGACTATCTCAGCCAAAATATGCTAATTAAGCCTGATACCGCTCTAGAAAAAATTTACGGCACCTCTACTTCGATTAATTCCTTCCATCATCAGAGCATTAAACGTCTTGCGGATGATTTGGAAATTATTGCTTATGATCCTACTGATGATACTATTGAAGCGGTGACGTCTCGTAATTCTGATATCACTTTTCTAGGTGTTCAATGGCACCCTGAACTGCTGCTTGAATCACGAAAAGAGGATCGAGAACTTTTCAATTATGTTGTTAGAGAACTTTAAACAAGATCTGTTTCCTCACGAAAACTGTAATATTCTTTTTTCCCGACAATAATATGATCTAAAAAGACGATTCCTAAATCATCACAGGATCGTTTTATTTTTTCTGTAAATCGCAGGTCATTCTCGCTTGGATAAGTTGAACCTGAAGGATGATTATGGACAATAATAAGTGATGTTGCCATACTTTTACAAGCATAATGAAGGATTTCTCGGGGTTCAGCAACAGATCGTCTGACGCTGCCAATAAAAATGACTTGTTTTTTTATCACACGATTTTGAGTGTCAAGATATATAGCAATAAGGTGTTCCTGTCTCTTATCGCCTAATTCACTCATCATTATTTTAGCTAAACGTTCGCTGCTTAAAATACGTTCTTTAAAATTGTATTCAGCTTGATTGATTCTTTTGGATAATTCCAGCATAGCTTTAATTTCTACTGATCGTACTTGACCGATTCCTTCAATTTCCTGCAGTTCTTCTAAGGATAAGCTGCGAAAATCGGCCAAGCTATCTAGACCATTTAAAATTTTTATTGAGAGATTGAGAACATGTTCCTTTTTAGTACCAGTTCGCAATAATATAGCCAATAATTCTTGATTACTCAAACTTTCAGGACCATAAGTCATGAGACGTTCTCTAGGCAATAGTGCTTCTTTTGCAGAATGGATTGAATACATAAGATACCTCCACTATATTATTCGTGTTCAATTCATTCATTTCTTTTCAAAAAATAAAAAGATTTAGATTTTTCAGGCAAGAAGTCTAAATCTTTTTTTAGATTAAACAGATAGCATAAATGATTAAAACACAAATAATACTAAATAGAGAACCGATAAGATAGTATTCTGCAAAAGCTTGATTCTTAGCAATTTTATCATAACGAGCAATAGATTTCGCTGTAAACACTAAACCAATGGAAGCGAATTGTCCAAATAAGAGAAAAATTCCCATAATCAATCGCTCTAATAAGCCAATCGTCGCACCAGCCCCTGTAATGGTTTCATCTTCAATATTATCTTTAACTTGATATTTACTAAAGAAAAGCTTAAAAATAATATTTACTGGTTTAGTGATGAGAATAAGAAACAGCATTAACTTTAAAAAATACTGAAAATCACTAAGCCAGTTTATACTTACTTTTGTATAAAATTGATAAAAGATAATCATCATAATGATATGCAGACTTTGATCAATAAGAAAAACAGCTTTAGTTTTGATAAATGACCTATCCTTATAGAACGAGTTTAACAGTAATTTGCCACTATCAATAAGAACATGACTAAGAAAAATCAAAGATAATACCAAAAAAGAATGAGGAATCACAACACTAAGTAGTATTAAAGGTAAAGCAACAATGATAAGATGTCTGATAAGATAAGTCCAGTTGGAAGATTTTAAATCAGCCATTTTCTGGCTTTGCCACTGAAAATCAGCCAAAAAATGAGCTATCAAAAGGAGCGTTAAGACAGGATTACCTGACAAAAACTGTGATATAACATTTAGTTTAGTCATCTCTTCTCCTTCCTAATGGCATTTAACAGTAAGGTCGTAGCTACCTTTTTATTTCTGAGATATATTTTTAATCCGCTGGATTTTAGACGTTTATTGAAACTGCTGGGGCTTAAATCAAGTTTTTCCGCCATTTTTTTGTGAGAGAATTTTTCCTCATAAATCCCTGCTTGTAATAAGCCGTCAATTACTTCGTATTGAGTAACTGTCCACTTTGATTTTATAAATTCACAGGCAGCTAAAATAGCATTGATTTGTTGGCTCGTTTCTGTATCTTCTAAATCAACTGCTAAATGGTTGCTTCCATAATCATTTTTATCATGAATATAATCAATAGCAGCTCTGGCATGCCAGTAAGCAGGCCCATCTGAACCGATACTCTGTTCGGGGTTGATTTCAGTTAAAATACTACCGCTTCCCACTCCAAAACGAATTTGGTAAGGTTTGAAACCAAGTGCAATCTCATCAATAATTTGAAAAATTTGAGGATTAGGAACCAATAAAGCTTGAAATTCATCACCAGTTGTAATGGTAAAAGCTGATTTTAATAGTTCTTTGTATTTTTTATTAATTTGATTTAAGAGATTTTGCAATTGTTTTTGACTTTTAGGGCGATTGGTTATGGTTTTTGAAGAAATGAGATCGCCAATAATAGCGATGTAAATCATAAAACGCCTCCTTTAGTTTCCATTATAACAGAAATTTTTATAAATTTCTGTTATAATGGAAATTTTTATATTTGTCATAAGATACCTCTTTAACTATTAATAATAGATAAATAAACCTTGTCTTATCTTAAAAGCAATCCTATGTTTTTCAATCAAATGATACAAAACAGCATAGATTATAGTTACGATAATGACAATGATGGATGTGACAAATGCTACTCTTGCTACTGCAGTATAATAATAAGTAACCCTAATTTCATGAATACCATTAGGTAAATGAATAGCAGTTGATCCTGATTTGCTTAAAGCAGAAGATACCAACCGATTATCTACTGTTACCACTTGTCCTTTATATCTTTAAAAAGGATAAAAATAATTCACTCCCTGCCCAACTTTGTAAAAAGTCCTAAAATTAATATGAAAATGCAGGTCATCGCCATTTAAGACTCCATTACTAATAGTCAATAAAGGTAAAATATAAATGAGGCTAACTGATAAAGCAATGATTATAATTTGTATTTTATTGGGAAGACCATTATAACGATATTTTATACTATTGTAGATTCTATTGAAATGATTCTTTATGATATAAAGTGATTTGTTATTTTCTGCGTTTTTTGGCTTTTTTCATTTTTTTAGCCATTTTCTTCATAGATTGTTTCATAGCAAATTCGCCGAACTTACCTTTAAGTCCCCCACCAAACATTTGACTCATATCCATATTAGCACCGCTCAACCCTGACATATCTGGCATACCGCCTTGTCCCATCATTCCTTCAAGAGCTGATGAGTCCATGTTATTAGGCATATTATTAGGATTAATCCCCATTTGTTTCATGACCTTATTCATATCACCAGACATGACACCTTGCATCATCTTCTTAGCCTGATTAAAATCTTTGATGAATTTATTGACATTAACAAAAGTATTACCAGAACCAGAAGCAATACGACGTCTGCGGCTCGGAGTTAGGAGGTCAGGATTCTCACGTTCTTCAGGTGTCATTGATGATACGATGGCGCGTTTTCTAGCAATTTCACCTTCATCAACTTTGACATTAGCAAGAGCTGGATTATTAGCCATACCAGGAATCATTTTAAGAATATCTTCCATTGGTCCCATGTTTTGAACTTGATCTAATTGTTCAATGAAATCATTGAAGTCAAAGGAATTCTCGCGCATTTTTTCAGCTAATTCAGCTGACTTTTGTTCATCATAATCCTGACTTGCCTTCTCAATTAAGGTAAGCAAGTCTCCCATTCCCAAAATCCGAGAGGACATGCGATCTGGATGGAAGGTCTCAATATCGGTAATCTTTTCG
The DNA here is from genome assembly GCF_006739205.1 of Streptococcus mutans. Classification (NCBI taxonomy): domain Bacteria; kingdom Bacillati; phylum Bacillota; class Bacilli; order Lactobacillales; family Streptococcaceae; genus Streptococcus; species Streptococcus mutans. The sequence goes on along the minus strand of NZ_AP019720.1, from coordinate 1,056,583 downwards.
CCAGTACCAGTGAATTTAATTGGTTTTCCAGTGATTTGACGGACGGAAAGCGCAGCACCGCCGCGAGTATCACCATCAATTTTTGTAAGGATAACCCCAGTGACCTCTAATTGTTGGTTGAATTCGCGTGCAACATTTGCGGCTTCTTGACCGATCATACTATCAACAACCAAGAGAATTTCATTAGGATTGGCTAAAGCTTTGATATCACGCAGCTCAGTCATTAATTTCTCATCAATTTGTAAACGGCCGGCTGTATCAATTAAAACATAGTCGTTACGATTTTCTTTGGCTTGAGCCAGACCTTGACTTACAATCTCAACTGCTGAATGCTCTGTCCCCATGTCAAAAACAGGTACATTAATTTGTTGTCCCAAAGTTTTTAACTGGTCAATAGCAGCCGGTCGGTAAATATCCGCAGCAATCATCAGAGGACGTGCATTTTCTTCTTTAACTAACTTATTAGCAAGTTTGCCAGCAAAAGTGGTTTTACCAGCCCCTTGAAGACCGACCATCATGATAATGGTTGGAATTTTAGACGATTTTTCAATTTCAGCCGTTTCAGAGCCGAGGACTGCTGTCAGTTCTTCGTTAACAATTTTAATGATTTGTTGGGAAGGATCTAAGGTATCAATAACCTCATGTCCAACAGCGCGTTTACGAACACGCTTAATAAATTCTTTAACGACAGGTAAGGCGACATCAGCTTCTAATAAAGCGAGGCGAATTTCTTTGGTGACTTCCTGTACATCTTTTTCAGAGAGTTTGCGTTTGCCGCGTAAATTTTTAAAGACACCTTGTAAACGTTCGGTTAAACTTTCAAAAGCCATAATATTTCTTCTCCTATTAAATCTTAATAAAGGGCTTGCTAACTAAAGACGGGTGATAAAAATCAGTATGTTCTAACTCCTTCTTACGACGTCAAGAAAACATGTCACTCTTTTAGTCTCTATTATCAATAGTCGTCAATATGGAAATCTTGTTCTGCAGATAAGGATCATTAGGATATTTTTTCATTATAGCATCAAAAATTTCACTGCGGACGACGTAGTCAGAATACATATGAAGTTTCATTTCATAGTCTTCTAAAATTTTTTCGGTTCGCTTAATATTATCATAAACAGCTTGGCGACTAACGTCAAATTCTTCAGCAATTTCAGCTAAGCTATAATCATCTGCATAATATAGCTCAATATAATTCATTTGCTTATCTGTCAAAAGCGCCGCATAAAATTCAAAAAGTGCATTCATTCGATTGGTTTTTTCGATCTCCATAGGCTCTATTTTACCATATTTAAGCCTTAAAATCACCTTGTAAGGAAAGGAAAGAAAAGAACAAAAGCTTTTAATTAAATAAGAGGCAGAACTTGTGTTCTAACCTCCTTATTCTTATTTATTACTTGTCCAAGATGCAACCTTCTTAGGATGTTCTTTAATCCATTTTTTAGCTGCTTTTTCTGGAGACATACCATTATTGATGTCAAGCATTACTGCTTCCATGTCTTTTTGCGTCCAATTGAACTTGTCAATAATTTTATTTGCTTTTGGTATATCTTTCTTCAGACCTTTTCGTGTAATAGAATGAATGCTTTCAATACTACCAAAATCTTTTTTCGAATCTTTTAGATATTTCAGTTTATATTTAGCAAACATCCAGTGTGGAGACCAAGCAGTTACAACAATATCTTTTTTATTCTTATATGCTTGATCCAAAGCTGTTGTCATTGCACCTGTCGAAGCAGAAACCAATTTCCAATCTGATAAATTGCTGTAGGATTTCAATGCTTTGTTAGCAGCTTTCATGATGCCTGCACCAGGTTCGATACCAGTAATCTTTTTATCAGCTTGATCAGTCAAATCTTCAATACGATTAACGTTCTTCATGTAAGTTGGTACAGCTAGACCTAATTTAACTCCCTTAAGATTAGGTCCTAAATCAACGATATTATTCTTATATTTTTTATATTGATCACCATGAGTGTTTGGTAGCCAAGCACTGACCATTGCATCAGTTTCACCCTTAGACACTGACTGCCACATAACGGCATTATCAAGGGGAGTCATTTCTACTTTGTATCCTTGATCTTTCAAGACCTGAGCTAAAACATTTGTGGAAGCAACTTCGGAATCCCATTCTACATAGGATAATTTAATTTTTTGACCGCCACCTGCTGATTGTCCTTGAACAAAAAGTCGGGCAATTCCCGCAAAGACAAACAGAACAAGTGCAGCCAAAGCAATAATTGTATTTGTTTTGTTCTTTTTTTGATTAGCATCTTTTGTTCTTTGATTGGCGGTCTGACTAAAACGGTCAATAACAATCGCTAAAATCACCAAGGCAAGTCCATTAACAAAACCTGAACCGATATCAGCATGTTGTAAAGCAGATAAAACACCACGACCTAGCCCTGGGGCTCCGATCATAGATCCTGTTACTACCATTGAGAGAGCCAGCATAATAGTTTGATTGATACCAGCCATAATTGTATTTTTAGCAAGAGGTAGTTCAACTTTAAATAATTTTTGGCGCGAAGTACTACCAAAAGCATCAGCTGCCTCAATCAATTCCGTTGGAATTTCACGAATGGCAAGATTAGTAAAACGAACGGTAGGCGGCAAAGCAAAAATAACAGATGCAAAAACACCAGGTACGATACCGATACCAAAGAAGGCGACAGCAGGAATTAAATAAACAAAGGCTGGCATAGTTTGCATAAAATCCAAAATAGGATTGATAATTTGCTTGACAGTATTGTTTTTTGCCATCCAAATTCCTAAAGGAATACCAATCACAATAGAAATAAAACTAGATACCAATACTAAGGTGAAAGTGTTGACTAAATCATCCCAAAGACTTTGATTATAGATAAAAAGCAAACCCAATAAGGTAAAAGTTGGTAAGGTCCATTTTTTTCTAGCTAGGAAAAAGGCGGCAAGCGTCACTAGAACAATTAACAGTAAAGGATTAACAAATAAGAGTGTATTTGTAATCCCATCCATAATAAAATTTCCGACTGACTGAATAAGATTAAACAAACCAGAAAAGGTATGTGTCAACCAGTTGGTCAAATCCTCAATCCAATCAGCAACAGGTAGTTTTCCTTGTAATATTAAATTCAAAACTATTCTTCCTCTCCTTCTGCTTCTGTATCATCCTTTGTATTAGCGAGAGCTTCAATAACTCGACCTTTAATGATAACACCTAATAGACGATTATTATCATCTGTCACTGCAATCGGTGCAGCAGAATCATAGATTAAAGGCATAATATCCGTAATAACTGTATCTTTAGAAACAGTTCGAACGTTAGGATCAACGGCCTCTTTTAAAGAAAGCCCCTTACGTCTGGCCTCAATAGCAGCTTCGGCTGAAAGTGATCCCATCAATTGACGACGACGATTAGTTGCCATTAACATACTAACTTCCTCATTATGCATTCTTGTGAGAGCGACTTGGGGACCATCTGTTTCAACAGCTGTTGTTAAAGGCTTAATCATAATATTCTGAGCTGTTAGAACTTTAGAACGATCAACATCTTCAACGAATTCGCGAACGAAATCATTGGCCGGTTTCGTTAGGATCTCTTCTCCGGTACCTATTTGCATGATTTGACCATCTTTCATAAGAGCGATACGATCACCAATTCTAAGTGCTTCGTTTAAATCGTGGGTGATGAAAATGATCGTTTTTTGCACTTTTTCTTGTAAGTCTAACAACTCATCTTGCATTTCTTTACGAATCAAAGGATCAAGTGCGGAAAAAGCTTCATCCATCAATAGAATTTCTGGATCATTAGCAAGAGCGCGCGCTAAGCCGACGCGTTGCTGCATTCCTCCAGACAGCTGACTAGGATATTGATCTTTAAAAGCTAAAAGATTAGAATTATCAAGAGCACGTTCAGCTAATTCAATACATTCTTCTTTAGGAACTCCTCTTAATTCTAAACCGAATTCTGTATTTTCCAAGATTGTTTTATGGGGAAAGAGTCCAAAGTTTTGAAAAACCATGTTAAGAGTGTGACGTCTCGCTTCACGAAGTTCTTCTGTATTCATTTTAGCGATGTCTTTACCATTAATATAAACATCTCCTGAAGAAGGTTCAATCAAACGATTCAAAAGACGCACCAGGGTTGATTTCCCAGAGCCAGAGAGCCCCATAATAACAAAGACTTCTCCTTCTTTGACATCAAAACTAACATCATAGACACCAACAGTTGCTCCTGTTTTTTCAAGTATTTCCGTTTTACTTTTTTGTTCTTTAATCATCTCAAGTGCTGCTTTTTGTTTTTTACCAAAAATTTTGGTGAGATGTTTTATTTCAAGTTTATTCAACTTTATTCCTCTTTTCTAATCATAATCAAAAACCAACTGACCATATCATTATATAATAGTGTGGTCAGTTTGTCAAAAAAGAAGGAGAGCAAAAGAGAACCTTAAAAAGCAAAAATCAAGGTTTTCTTTTGCTCCCAGATAGTCTCATTTAAAGTGCATTATTATCTAAAAAGTAGAGACTATCAGTCTTCTTAATCATGTATAAGTAAGCATAACAAATTAAAACTTTGGAACAGCTCTTCCAAAGTTTTAAATCGTATTAAGTTAGTGTTTCATAAGATGTCAAAAAGATTTTTCATCCGTGAAAAAGCAAAGTCATCTCCAACAAAGTAAAGGATATCTCCTTTTCTGACAGTCGCGTATGGGCCGGGGGATAAAAGTAATTCTCCCTTACTTTTAAGAGCCACAACAGTTGCTCCTGTCTGATGCCATAAATTTAAATCTGCCAAACTTTTATTAAGATTAGCACTATCATGATCCAATAAAAGTTCAAAAGGTTCAAAAGGAAACTTTTTACGAATGAGGCTAGCTTGCGATAAAAAAGTATCCATCATTTTATTCATAGCATCAAGCTCTTGTTTTTGTTTTAACAGGCTTCTTTGAATATCCTGCTTCATTTCTTTTAAGCCTGCTGTTGCTTCAAATTTTTCTAAATATTCTATTGCTTTATCTCTCGAGATAACAATAACGCCGCTGCCTTGCCTGACTGAAACAATATCTAAATCTGCTAAAACATTAATGGCTTTTCTGGCTGTTTCAGGCGAGACATTAAAATAGCTGGCTAAAGTTGAACGTGATTTTATTTTTTGTCCTAAGGGAAATTTCCCATCAACAATTCGCTGAGCAATCCCAATAGCCACCTTTTGATAACGAGGACTGCTAATCATTCTTTCTTTTGTTTCCATTACTTACTTATTTTCTAAATAAAACTCAAAACGCTCACCGACATATTGGCTGCGGACATATTCAAAAGGCATACCATTTTCAAAATAGGAAACTTGAGCCAAGGTTAGTACTGCATGTCCACGCGAGATCGCCAAATAATCAGCCGTCATCTCATTAGCATTGCTGGCAGAAATGGTTTGCTGACTTTTTCCGATAACAAAACCATGATCTGTCAACGTTTTAAAGAAATGCTTGGTAATAGCTTCCTTTTTGAAACTCTTAATAATCTTTTCAGGAATAGCTGTCACTTCAAAAACAACAGGAATATCATCTGCATAGCGAACTCGCTCCATTCGGATAATATAAGATTTAGGTTTAATATCTAAAAATTTTATTTCTTGTTCGCTTGGATGAACCCGCCGGTAAGAAATTAATTTGGTCGAAGGTGTTTTGCCTTGTGATTTTACAATTTCTGTAAAACTAGTTGTCCCACGCATTTTTTCTTGAACACGACTGCTAGCGATGTAAGTACCGCTTCCCACTCGACGCTCTAAAATCCCTTCTTCAACAAGGAGTGTTATAGCCTGTCGAAGCGTCATTCGGCTAACTTCAAATCGTTCTGCCAAATCACGTTCGCTAGGAAGACGATCGCCGATTTTCCAAAGACCTTCATCGATTTCTTTTTTGATTTGATCATGAATGCGAATATAAGCCGGTAACATCGTCTCTCCTTAACCACAAAATATTTTTTCGTACTAATGGTATCAAATTTAAAGGCATTTTGTAAAGTTTATTTTGCCACCATCTTTTAGCCTCTAAGAGGATTTTCACAAAACCTACTGTCAAATCTCATAAATTGTGCTAAAATAAAGTGATTATGTCTTTTACTAGTAAGTCTAGTAAAACTGTAGAAGAAAGGGAGATAATGACTGATATTAAAGATATTCAAAAAATTATCGTACTTGACTACGGCAGTCAGTACAATCAGCTAATCGCACGCCGCATTCGTGAATTTGGTATTTTTTCTGAATTGAGAAGCCATAAGGTAACAGCCGACGAAGTCCGTGCTATCAATCCAATTGGTATTGTTCTTTCAGGAGGACCAAGTTCAGTTTATGCTGAAGATGCCTTTGACATTGATAAGGAAATCCTTGATCTTGGAATCCCCGTTTTAGGTATTTGTTATGGTATGCAGCTTCTTACAGAAAAACTTGGCGGTAAAGTTGTTCCTGCTGGACAAACTGGCAATAGTGAATATGGTCAGTCTACCCTTCATTTGACAGAAAATTCAGAGCTTTTTAAGGAAACTCCTGCTGAACAAACTGTTTTGATGAGCCATGGCGATGCTGTTACTGAAATTCCCGAAGGCTTTCAATTGGTTGGCGAATCAAGCGACTGCCCTTATGCTGCCATTGAAAATGTCGAAAAGAAAATCTTTGGCATTCAATTTCACCCAGAAGTTTGTCATACGGAATATGGTAATGCGATTTTACGCAATTTTGCTTTTAATGTTTGTAAAGCCAAAGGTGATTGGTCAATGGACAGTTTCATTGATATGGAAATTGAAAAAATCCGTGAACAAGTTGGTAATCGTAAGGTTCTTCTGGGGCTTTCGGGCGGTGTGGACTCTTCTGTTGTTGGCGTGCTTTTGCAAAAAGCTATAGGTGACCAATTAACCTGTATCTTCGTTGATCATGGCCTTCTTCGTAAGGGTGAAGGCGATCAGGTTATGGAAATGTTGGGTGGTAGATTTGGACTCAATATTATTCGTGTTGATGCTTCCAAACGCTTTTTGGATCTTCTTGCTGGTATTGATGATCCTGAGAAAAAGCGTAAAATCATTGGGAATGAATTTGTCTATGTTTTTGATGATGAAGCCAGCAAACAAAAAGGCGTTGATTTCTTGGCACAAGGAACGCTTTATACAGATGTCATCGAATCCGGCACAGAAACAGCCCAAACCATTAAATCACACCACAATGTCGGTGGTCTTCCAGAAGACATGCAGTTTGAATTAATAGAGCCGTTAAACACACTGTTCAAGGATGAAGTTCGTACTCTGGGGACTGCTTTAGGAATGCCAGATGAAATCGTTTGGCGGCAGCCCTTCCCAGGACCTGGACTTGCTATTCGTGTGATGGGAGAAATTACTGCTGAAAAACTGGAAACGGTTCGTGAATCTGACGCTATTTTACGCGAAGAAATTGCTGCAGCAGGTCTGAATCGTGACATTTGGCAATATTTTACTGTCAATACTGGCGTTCGTTCAGTCGGAGTTATGGGAGATGGTCGTACCTATGACTATACTATCGCTATTCGCGCCATCACTTCTATTGACGGCATGACAGCAGACTTTGCCCGTATTCCTTGGGAGGTTCTCCAAAAGATCTCTGTTCGTATTGTCAACGAAGTGAAACACGTCAACCGCATCGTCTACGACATTACCAGCAAACCACCAGCAACTGTTGAGTGGGAATAATACTTTAAACATTAAATGTTAAATGCCAACAACCTTTTTCTGTTGGCTTTTTATACGTACATTAAAACCCTAGTTTTTTATTGAAAGCTAGGGCATAATTATTTTATTATCTGCAACACTATTACTTAACTACTAATATCACGCGATTGATTGATTAAAAGTGAGATGATAAAAGAGCATATAATAACAAGACAAGCGATTATTATATGGATAGCTGCTGGCTTAGTCTTAACAAAAATATCACTGGCATTGCTATAATAAAAAGGAGTGACATATTTGACAAATTTTATCTTGGGAATAATGCGGCACATCACATCCAATAAGTAAGCCATAATAGCGATTCCTAACGCTAAGCCGATTGGTTTTCGTTTACTTATTGCAGAAATCATAAAGCAAATACTAGCTATCTCAAGTTGCATTAAAAAGGCAAACAGATGATAGATATAGTAAGCATCAAAATCAAATGATTTTCCTAGATAGACAAGAGCTAATAAGTCGAGTCCCATGACAATAACATTAAAAAGGGCAACTAATATAAAGAGACTGAAATATTTCTTTACAACAATAGAGGTCCTGCTAAGTGGCAAGGTGTAGAGAAACTCTGCTGTGTGTCCTTCTTCTTCCTTAGAAAGCATGAGAGCTCCAGTCATACCAGCAAACATAGCACCGCCAATAGCAACAATCATAGCGATTTGTGTTGCATAATAACCATTTAAAGTAGAAATATTGAGTTTATTCATACCAAAAGCTGTCGAAAAACTCCCCATTTTGGAAAAAGAAGTTGCAACATCTTTCATACCATCAGCGACATTATCAAACAGCAGGATACAAGCACAAGAAAAGATGCCGATACTGAGAGACCAGATAAGTAAGGTACGCCAATTTGATTTTATTTCATGATATAGTATGGTCATTGTCTTTCTCCTCATAGTAATGTAAAAATAATGATTCCAGTGATGGTTCTTCTATCAAAAGATCATCAGGATTCATTTCCTCAAGCTGTTTAAGCAAATCTTTCATAGAACCGCTATAATTGAAAGTCTTCAACTTACCGCCTTTCCAAACAGACACTTTCCGCAACATGCTGTGTGTCAAATGATGAATAGCATCAACAGTTACTATTTCACCATTTTTAAGAATAGCAACACGATCACAATAATTCTTAATTTCCGATAAAACATGAGAGGACAAGAAACAAGTAGCTCCTTTGGAACAAGCTTCCTTAATCAATTTAAAAAAGCGCTCTTGCATTAAAGGGTCTAACCCTGATGTTGGTTCGTCTAAAATAATAAGGTCTGGTTGATGCTGCAAGGCACAGACAATACTAACTTTTTTACGATTTCCTAAAGATAGTTCTTCTATTTTTTTATCTGAAGGAACCTCTAAAAGTTCAGACAAGCGTTTGGCCTCTTGGCTACAGTCTTTTTTACGAACTTTAGCTGCAAATGCGATAACATCTTTAACTTTCATGGTTGGATAAAACATGGCTTCCGATGGCATATAACCAATATGATGGAGGCTTTCAGTCAGCGATCCATAACGACCTCCGAAAAGTGTCATCTGACCACCACTTGGCTTAATCAGCCCCAAGAGACAGCGAATAGTCGTTGACTTTCCTGCACCATTTGATCCAAGAAAACCAAAAATCTCTCCTTTTTTGACAGATAAAGAAATATCTTTAACCCCAATATTTTTCTTATAATATTTTTGCAGATGCTCTATTTCAAGAACCGTTGCTTTTGATGAATGTTCCATCTCATATCCTCACTTCTTCTTTTTATAGTCTTCTAACAGTTGATTTAAACGATTAGTATCAATCTTTCGTTTAATTTTATTTGCTATATAAATGCTAAAATAACAGATAAGCAGATAAACACTGAAAAAAATTAAAACCCATGCAACATTGCCTCGTCCAAACCAACCTAATAGATAAGCTAAAAGATCATAAAGAATGATACAAGCCAAAAGCTCTACCCATTCTTTCAAAGAAAAGCGTTTGGCTTCATCAAAATCATTGAAAAGATAGACTTGAACATAAGTCACAATATAGGCACAAGTAATCATTTCAATGAGAAAAAGAATACTAATGTGATACTGATGGTGCCATAATTGAAAACCAGCATCAAAGATCAAAAGGCACAAGGTATAAATGCAGGTTTTATAATCAATAGCAATTTCCCTACTTAAAAAACCTTTCCATCTACTCTTCATCTTGACCTCTTTCCTGTAAAATCGTTCGAATTCTGTTAGCATACTTTCGTGAAATGATAATTTCTTCCTTGTTTTCCATAGTTGCACGAATTCTTCCATAAGGTTCACTATTGAAATAGTGAATTTTATAGATATTGACAATCATTGATTTGGAACAACGAACATAACCTAACCGATAGTAGCTTGCTTCTAAATCTCTTAAACTATGAAAGATTTGATAAACCTTATTTTTTGTATAAGCAAAAACAAGACCATCAACACGTTCACAATACAGAATATCGTCTAGCCATAAAAAAGTATTTCCTTTCTCACCTTTGGCTAGTAGTTTTTCTTTTTGGCGAGAGGTTAAATTGACAATTTCTTCAATGGTGGAATTCATCTTTTTATAACGGATAATAACTTCTTCATCTCCGTTTTTAATCTTTTCCAATTTTAACTTCACGGACACTCTCTCCTTTTGTAAAATAAGTATATCAAAAGCAATTTTCTTGACAACAGTTTTTATGTCAAGTTGCATAAATCCTTTCTAAGTTGCTTAAGAAATTTTTAAAAATTTTCCCTACACATACATGTACATGCTTGATAAAAGGACCTCTCAAATTAGACTCCTATAAGAAAAAGCAAGCCTTGGCTTACTTTTTAAATTTTATCTTTAATTTTGAAAAGTTAGTGATATGTTTCTATTTCCCCCATAAGAAATTAATGAGGAACTTATCAACTTGAGGATTTTCATGTAATTTGCTATGACCAGCAAGTTTACCAGTAAAGCCATGCTCTTGGTAAGATTTGGCTCTTTCACCAATAAGATATTTCAAAGTTCGTGAAGAGTCATTGGTCACAATACCATCCGAACCATCTCCTTTGTCGCCATATAAATTTAGAACATCAACTTGATCTTTAGGATAGCGTTCTTGCAATTTTAAGAGTCGCTTATAGGCTGCTGTCATCGCATTAGGCTGTCCTGTTTTTGCATTTATTGTTAAATTTTGTGGGAGATCATAGTTTTTAATCCCATCAAAATGTCCAGCAATATCAACTTGCTTTTGCAGCTGCGGCAAAGTCTTGTCTTCAGCATTGGCCAACATATAAAAATTAATTGCCATATTTCCCATTGAATGGCCTACCATGTTCATTTTCTTAAAATGATAGGTTTTTTGCAATTTGCTAACAACAGCTTTAGCATATTTAGCATCAGTGTCATAGTCAGCATTGCGATTGTCAGCAAAATTCACTTTAACAATAGGGTTAATCGCATTTTTAGGAATCTTTCCTACCAAGGTAACATGACCATTTTGATCAACATACGCAAGAATAACTGTTTTAGTCACACCAGCTTTTTTAGCTGCATTGGTCATATGCGTCTCTGCATTAGCGCTGCTGCCATAACCATGAAAGAAAATGGTCGGTGTCCTTGATTGTATGTATTTTGCTTTATTGAGCTGTCCAGCAGAGCTTCTATAATAAAACAGTCCTAGTCCTAGGCAGATAATAAAAAGGCTCAGAAAGATAATAAGGAATTTTCTCTTTTTCATTTGCTTTACTTTCTATAATAGCTTGAAAAATTATTCTAACATAATTTTTTAATCAAGCAAACGTTTTTGCATCCAAACAATATCATACCATTTATCAAATTTGTAACCGACTTTTTTGAAATGGGCAACTTGTTCATAGCCGTGCTTTTTATGAAAAGTTAGGCTGGCGTTGTTGGGTAAGGCAATGCAAACCAACAGATTAACAAAACCAGCTTCTTGCAAATTTCTTTCTAAACTAGCATAAAGTTGACTGCCGATATGCTTACCCCGTGCTTCTTCTTTGATATAGATCGATAATTCAACTGTCCAATCATAAGCTGCATGATTATAATAAACTGAAGCATAGGCATAACCTTGCAGAATTCCCTCTTCTTCTGCAACCAGATAAGGAAATTTTTGCTTTGTTTTTTCGATACGTTCTTCAAATTCTTCTAGGCTAGGAACTTGGTATTCAAAGGTAATAGCTGTCTTTTCAACATAGGAGGCATAAATAGCAATTAATTGTTGGGCATCCTCTTTACAAGCATTTCTTATTTTCATTTATACATTCACCTTCACCTTAAACTAATGAAAAAGCAGGATAGTTCACTATCCTGCTTAATTTTAGAACAAGCCAAGGGCTGTTCCATCTGCAGCAACATCCATATTAAGAGCTGCTGGTTTTTTTGGCAATCCAGGCATGGTCATGACATCTCCTGTAAGTGCAACGATAAAACCTGCACCCAACTTGGGAACCAATTCACGAATAGTAATATCAAAGCCAGTTGGGGCACCCAGTAATTTCGGATCGTCTGAAAAACTGTACTGTGTCTTAGCCATACAAATTGGTAAGTTATCCCAACCATTTTTAACAATTTGGGCAATTTGTGTTTTAGCTTTCTTTTCAAAAATAACTTTATCAGCACGGTAGATTTCCTTGGCAATCTCAGTGACTTTTTCTTCAACTGAAAGATTATTATCATAAAGACGTTTATAATGGGATGGATTATTTTCAATGGTATTGATAAGCGTATTTGCCAAGTCTACACCGCCATCAGCCCCGTTAGCCCAGACACTGGCTAATTCAACAGGTACATCGATAGCCGCACACAAGTTACGAAGAACAGCAATTTCATCGTTCGTATCTGTGATAAATTCATTGATAGCTACTACTACAGGAACGCCATATTTACGCATATTTTCAACATGACGTGCTAAATTGGCAAAACCAGCCTTGACCGCTTCAACATTTTCTTGATTAAGAGCATCTTTAGCCACACCACCATTCATCTTCAGGGCACGAATAGTTGCAACGATAACTACCGCATCAGGGCTTGTCGGTAAGTTTGGTGCTTTGATATCAAGGAATTTTTCAGCACCAAGATCAGCTCCGAAACCAGCTTCTGTTATAGTATAATCCGCTAAACGAAGAGCTGTTGAAGTTGCAAGGACGGAATTGCAGCCATGAGCGATATTGGCGAAAGGACCGCCGTGGACAAAAGCAGGTGTTCCATAAATCGTTTGTACTAAGTTAGGCTTGATAGCCTCTTTTAGGATAAGAGCCAGTGCTCCTTGCACTTCTAAATCACGAACGTAAACCGGACTACGATCAAAACGATAACCAATGACGATGTTGGCCAAGCGTTCTTTTAGATCTTCAACATTCGTTGCCAAACAAAGGATAGCCATGATTTCAGATGCTACAGTGATATCAAAACCATCCTCACGTGGAATGCCATTTATAGGGCTGCCTAAACCAACTGTAACATGACGAAGAGCACGGTCATTTAAATCGACAACGCGCTTCCAAATAATCCGACGTTGATCTATGCCCAATTCGTTTCCCTGATGCAGATGGTTGTCAATAAGAGCTGAAAGAGCATTATTAGCTGTCGTAATAGCATGCATATCACCTGTAAAATGCAAATTGATATCTTCCATTGGTAAAACTTGAGCGTAACCACCACCAGCAGCGCCGCCTTTAATGCCCATAACCGGACCAAGGGAAGGTTCACGAATAGCAATCATTGTTTTCTTGCCGATTTTATTAAGGGCATCTGCAAGCCCGATGGTAATTGTTGATTTCCCTTCACCAGCCGGCGTTGGATTAATAGCTGTTACTAAGACAAGTTTTCCGGGTGCATTTTCTTCAACCGCTTTAATCTTATCAAAAGTCAATTTAGCCTTATATTTACCATAAAGTTCAAGATCATCAAAGTCAATTCCTAACTTTTTAACAACATTTGTAATGGGTCGCAAGTCAACACTTTGTGCAATTTCAATATCTGTTTTCATAACAGCTCCTCTTATATTTTTATTTCATTATAACAAAGTTTCATAAAAAACGCACCTTAATTAGACTATTAATTGAAAATGTTCGGATTTTACTTTTATCTCTTTCTTCAACTATTTCTTATATTTTTTAATTTACTAAATCTTAAATTTACAGTAAAATAACACTATGAAAATTTTGATTACATCTGGCGGGACGACTGAAAAGATCGATCAAGTAAGAGGAATCACTAATCATTCGTCAGGTCGCTTAGGAAAAAAAATAGCAGAGAAATTTTTGGCTGTCAATCATCAGGTTACTCTCGTTACCACAGCTTCTGCCATTAAACCAGAAAAACACGCTAATCTTTCAATTATAGAAATTACTGATGTTAACAACCTTATTGAGACTTTAGAGCCGCTGGTTAAATCTCATCATGTGCTGATTCATAGTATGGCAGTGTCCGATTATACACCACTTTACATGACTGATTTGGCAGAAATCGAAGAAACAAACGACCTTTCTCAGCTTCTAACTAAGACCAATAAAGAAAGAAAAATTTCATCACAGGCGGATTACCAAGTACTCTTTCTCAAAAAAACACCAAAGGTTATCAGTTTAGTCAAGCAATGGAACCCTAGCATACAATTAATCGCTTTTAAACTTCTGGTTAATGTCAGTAAAGAGGAGCTTTTTCAAGTCGCACGTAGCAGTTTAAAAAAGAATCAGGCGGATTATATTTTAGCTAATGATTTGACAATGATTTCAGCAGACAAACATCTGGCTTATCTTTTAGATGATACCAACGCCTACATGGCAGAAACAAAAGCTGAAATCGCCGATTTAATTTTTGAAAAGGTAAGAAAAAATGACTAAAAAAATTCTACTTGCTGTTTCTGGTAGCATTGCCGCTTATAAGGCTGCCGACCTAAGCCATCAATTAACCAAATTAGGCTATCATGTTAATGTCTTAATGACTAATGCTGCCAAACAGTTTATTCCCCCTTTAACCTTGCAAGTGCTTTCTAAAAATCCAGTTTATTCGAATGTTATGAAAGAGGATGATCCTCAAGTTATTAATCATATCGCATTGGCAAAACAAGCTGATCTATTTTTACTAGCACCTGCCTCTGCCAATACGCTTGCCCACCTTGCTCATGGTTTTGCAGATAATATAGTAACCAGTGTAGCTCTGGCTTTACCTTTAGAAGTTCCTAAATTTTTTGCCCCTGCTATGAATACTAAAATGTATGAGAATCCTATCACGCAAAGCAATATTGCCTTGCTAAAAAAATTCGGATATAAGGAAATCCAGCCCAAGTCAAGTGTACTAGCTTGCGGTGATGTTGGAAGCGGTGCTTTAGCAGATTTAGATACCATCATTCAAAAAATAGAAGAACAATTATAGTGTTTGCTGAAATGACTTGTCAGATTAATAGTAAACTTGTATAATAAATTTACTTTACTATTAAAGGAGGCTTCATGAAAAATCAAAAAAAGTCATCTAATATTGCTATTATTGCTGTTTTTTTCGCCGTAATGCTAGTTATTCATCTGCTTTCGAGTCTCATTTTTAACCTTTGGCCAGTCCCTATCAAACCAACAATTGTTCACATTCCTGTTATTGTTGCCTCTATTGTCTATGGTCCTCGTATTGGATCTGCCTTAGGAGGATTGATGGGAATCATCAGCCTTATTAATAATACTATTATTTTATTGCCGACAAGCTATCTGTTTTCTCCTTTTGTGCCGCATGGTAATTTCAACTCCTTACTCATAGCGCTTGTCCCTCGAATTTTAATTGGTATTTTTCCTTATTATATTTATAAATTAATGCAAAATCGCTTTGGACTTCTTTTAGCAGGCGCTATCGGTTCAGCGACTAATACTGTTTTTGTCCTCACAGGTATCTTTATTTTCTTTTCATCTGTTTACGGCGGCAATATCCAGACTATGTTGGCAACCATCATTTCTGCTAATTCTATTATTGAATTAATCATTTCAGCACTACTAACTTTCCTTATCGTTCCAAAATTGTTAAAACTTAAAAAATAATCACGTGAAAACGTGATTTTTTTTTTTGAAAGTGATATAATGAAAGCGGTTAAATATTTTAACAGAAATTTTCAAAAAGGAGCTTTGCATTATTATGGTATATCAAGAAAATTATCAAAAATGGTTAGCTTATGCTAAACTTCCCGACTATCTTCATCAAGAATTATTAGCAATGGATGAAAAGACCAAGGAAGATGCTTTCTATACTAATCTTGAGTTTGGTACAGCGGGCATGCGTGGTTATATTGGCGCTGGAACTAATCGGATCAATATTTACGTCGTTCGTCAAGCAACTGAAGGACTTGCCCAATTGATTGAAACCAAAGGAGACGACGTCAAAAAACGCGGTGTTGCTATTGCTTACGATTCCCGTCATTTCTCTCAAGAATTCGCCTTTGAATCTGCTCAGGTTTTAGCAAAACACGGTATTAAAGCTTATGTCTTTGAATCTCTTCGTCCAACTCCAGAGTTATCATTTACTGTACGCCATTTAGGAACTTTTGCGGGTATTATGGTAACAGCCAGTCATAACCCTGCACCATTTAATGGTTACAAAGTTTATGGTGAAGATGGGGGACAAATGCCTCCTTTTGATGCGGATGCTCTAACAGATTTTATTCGTGCCATTAATGATCCATTTTCAATTGAATTAGCTGATTTAGAAGAAAGCAAAGCTTCTGGATTAATTGAAGTTATCGGTGAAGCTGTTGATACTGAGTACCTCAAAGAAGTTAAAGATGTCAATATCAACCAAAAATTGATTGACGAGTACGGTAAAGACATGAAAATTGTCTACACCCCACTTCATGGTACTGGTGAAATGCTGGCTCGTCGTGCTTTGGCACAAGCTGGTTTCGATTCTGTTCAAGTGGTTGAAGCTCAAGCAGTGCCAGACCCTGATTTTTCAACCGTTAAATCACCAAATCCAGAAAATCAAGAGGCTTTTCGTTTGGCTGAAGAATTAGGACGTCAAGTTGATGCTGATGTTCTCGTTGCAACCGATCCAGATGCGGATCGTCTTGGCGTTGAAATTCGCCAAGCTGATGGATCTTATAAGAATCTTTCTGGCAATCAAATTGGTGCTATCATCGCTAAGTACATTCTTGAAGCGCACAAAACGGCTGGAAGTTTACCTACTAATGCTGCTCTTTGTAAATCAATTGTATCAACTGAATTAGTTAGCAAAATTGCTGAAAGTTATGGCGCAACTATGTTTAATGTCTTGACTGGTTTCAAATTCATTGCTGAAAAGATTCAAGAATTCGAAGAAAAACACAACCACACTTACATGTTCGGCTTTGAAGAAAGCTTTGGTTACCTTATTAAACCTTTTGTTCGTGATAAAGACGCTATTCAAGCTGTGTTGATTGTTGCTGAAATCGCAGCCTACTATCGCTCACGCGGTTTAACACTTGCTGATGGCATTGATGAAATTTACAAAGAATACGGCTACTTCGCTGAAAAAACCATTTCAGTTACTCTGTCAGGTGTTGATGGCGCTACAGAGATTAAGAAAATCATGGATAAATTCCGTGGTGATGCTCCGAAACAATTTAACGCAACAGATGTCGTTAAATTAGAAGACTTCCAAGCTCAAACTGCTACAACTGCTGATGGTATTGAAAAATTAACGACTCCTCCAAGCAATGTTCTTAAATATATCCTATCAGATGCGTCTTGGATTGCTGTCCGTCCTTCAGGTACCGAGCCGAAAATCAAATTCTACATCGCAACTGTTGGTAATAATTCAGAAGATGCGCAAGTTAAAATTGCTAATATCGAAAAAGAAATTAATGATTTCGTCGGATAGTGCTTCGTTTCTTGAAAATTAAGTTAAAATTAAAATGCTTGAATGACGCGTTTAAAACGTATTTCAAGCATTTTTTACTTTATATTCAAAGAATATTTACTATCAAAAACTAATCTGATGATAATGATTATTAGCTTTCAAGGCTATCCTGTGCTGTCTGCATTTGATAATAGACACCTTTTTTCTGCATCAAGTCTTTATGATTTCCTTGTTCAACAATATTGCCATCTACCATAACTAAGATAAGGTCTGCGCTTTGAATAGTTGACAATCTATGTGCAATAATAAAGCTGGTCCGTCCTTTCATAAGCTTTTCAAATGCTTCTTGGACCAAGATTTCTGTTCGTGTATCAATGGAGGAAGTTGCTTCATCCAAGATTAATATTTTAGGAATATGAACAAAAATTCGTGCTATCGTTAACAATTGCCTTTGCCCTTGTGATAGGGATTCTCCTGCATCGGCCAAAAAAGTATCGTAACCTTGAGGAAGTTGTTTTATAAAAAAGTCGGCATTAGCTGCTTTTGCCGCTGCAATCACTTGCTCGCGGCTAGCTTCAGGATAACCAAAGGCAATATTTTCCAAAACAGTAGCCGTTTTCAACCAAGTTTCTTGTAAGACCATACCAATCTGCTGACGATAAGAAGCTTTACTATAATCAGTGATTGCTTGCCCATCTAGCAGTATTTGCCCTTCTCGCAAATCATAAAATCGCATCAGCAAATTAATGAGAGTTGATTTTCCAGCCCCTGTAGGACCAACGATAGCCACTTTGGAACCTTGTGGAATATTGACAGACAAATTCTTAATCAGAGTTTGTTTCTCATCATAACCAAAACTAATCTTATCAAAGGCAATAGCACCTTTAACAGATTCACTGACTAATTCTTTCTTGCCATCATCCTTAGCATCCTTTTCATCAAGAATCATATAGAGACGTTCTGCACATGCTAAAGCACTTTGTAATTCAGATAGAACGGCTGAAATGTCATTAAAGGGTTTGGTATATTGAGTGACATAATTCAAGAAAGTGGTCAATTGCCCCACAGTAAAATTCCCATTCATAATGCGTAATGCTCCGATACCAGCTAAGAGCGCATAAATTAAGGCATTGATAAAACGTGTCGCGGGATTGACTGTAGATGAATAGAAAATAGCACCTTGTGAATACTTAGCATATTTGCTATTTAGATGATCAAAAGTGTGAATAAATTGATCTTGAGCATTGAAGCTTTGAATCAAACTTTCCTGACGAAGACTCTCCTCAATATGTTGAGTAAATGCTCCTCTGGCTCTGGTTTGTCTTTGATAAAGATGATAACTCTTTTGAGCAATAAAACGAGCAACAAATAAGGAAAGTGGTGTTAAGACCAGTACCAAAATCATCATAAAAAAGTCTAGCTTCGCCATTGTTATGATGGTTAACAAAATAGTCAAAATACCTACGAAAAACTGATTAAAAACCATTAAAAGTCCGTTGGATAATTGTTCAACATCCGTTGTTATACGACTGACTAAATCACCTGAAGAATGCTTATCCAAATAAGATAAAGGGAGGCGATAAAGTTTTTCAATGATATTCTGCCGAAGCTTCTGGCTATAAGTGAAAACCAAACGATTGTAAGTCAAGGGATTGATCCATTGGATAATGGTATTAAAGGCAACAACAAGAATCATGCTAATCAAGATTGTCGGTAAGATTTTCTGGACATTTTTAGCAAGAACAGCATCAACTGCTTGCCCAATTAGAACTGGGAGATAAACCGTTAGGCTGACCTGAATCAAAGTACCCAATAAGGCAAGAAAAACCAAAATTCTCTGCTTAAGAAAGTCAGCAGTCAAGCGCTTTAAGGTATTTTTATTATTTCTAGCTTTCATTTGACAACCTCCTCTTGCGGATGTTGCGAGTAATGAATTTCCTGATAAAGCGAACAGGTTTGTAAAAGCTTAGCATGATCGGCTAATGCCACTTGCTTTCCTTGATCCAAAACCAAAATATTATCTGCCTTAGAAAGACTGTTAGTCCTTTGAGATACCATAATAAGTGTCGTCTTCTTAAAATTATCCTTGATAGCCTGTAAGAGTTTTGCTTCTGTTAAATAATCAAGAGCTGAAGTGGCGTCATCTAGTATCAGCAAAGGTGCTTCTTTTAATAAAGCTCTAGCAATAGTCAAACGCTGTCTCTGTCCGCCTGAAAAATTCCTTCCAAAGGCTTCTACTTGGGCATCAAGTTTTCCTGGCTTCTGATTAACAAAATCGCTAGCCTGAGCTATATCAAGCACTTGCCAAAGCTGCTCATCACTGACTTGTTTTTCTGTACTAAGCAACAAGTTAGAACGAATCGTTCCTGTGAAGAGTTCTGCCTTTTGAGGAACCAGACTAACCCAATTTCGCCATTCCTTGATGGTTTTTGCACTCCTTTTGTCCTTAAAAATAGCGACATTGCCCTTTTGAGGGAGATAAAGACGCAACAGAACTTGAATTAAACTAGACTTTCCAGAACCAGTCCCGCCAATAATACCAAAGAATTCTCCTTGTCCAACAGCAAAAGAAATTCTTTCAAGAGCTGATTTAGCAGCCTGAGGATAGGAAAAAATCATATCTGTCACTTTAACAAGGACATCATCCGAAACGAGTTGAGATTGCAAAGGCGCTAAAACATCTTCTTCCTCTTGGTCAAAAACCTGAGTGATTCGTCTAGCGCTGATGAAACTCTGATTCAAAGAAGAAACCAACATCGTTAATTTTAAAAGCTCTACCAGAATTTGCAGCAAATAATTGACTAGCGCAATTAGCATTCCCTGACTCAAATAATGATGTGAAATAGCAATTTGTCCCTGCCAAATGACAACAATCAAGGTGACATTGACAGCTAAATAGGTCAGAGGGGTTATTAAGGTTGAAATATAACCTGTTTTAATTTGCCAATCCGTATAATCTTGATTCGTTTTTTGAAAATTCTCCTCTTCTGCTTTTATTTGACCAAAAGCACGAATAACACGACTTCCTTCTAATTGTTCACGAGTTAAACCAACAATTTTATCAGTTAGACGGCGAATCTTATCATAGAGAGGATTGACCACAACAGACATGAGATAAACTAAAGCAAAAAGGACAAAAACCATCAGGAAAAACCAAATGGTAATTCTGGGACTAATTAGAAAAGCCATCAAGACTGAACCAAAAACAATAATCGGTGCTCTAAGAAAAAGGCGCAAGAATTGATTAATGCCAGTTTGAATTTGAAAGGTATCACTAACCAAACGTGTCACTAAACTTGACGTTGTCAATTCATCGCGTTTTTCCTTGGGCAAGCGCATGATTTTTTGAAAAAGACTTTGACTAAGCTGTTTAGTATAGCCCACTGCTGCTTTAGCAGAACAATATTGGGCAATAAGAGCCACCGTAATATTGGAACAAGCTAATAAAACCAGAAAGAAAATCATCAAATAAAGATGATTTTTATCATTATGAGGAATATAACGATCAACCATTTTGGCAATAACCAAGGGAACTAGCAATTCAAAAGAGGCCTCTAAAAGTTTGAAGACGGGGCCAAGTATGGTTTCTTTGAGATACCCCTTAAAATAGATAAGTAATGATCTCATCAATAAAACTCACTTTCTTTGGAAAGCAGCAACAAACTTAATTAAGGAGAGATTTAGTTTGACCTGCTTAGCGTAATAGATATTGCCGCCGTCTTTATAAAGCTCACCGCCACCATAATAGAATGCTACTAAATTATGATAGTGATATGTTTCTCCTGTTTTATTTCCTAGACTTGGTGCTACAACATCTTTGGAATAACGTTTGGCTAGTTTTATTGTACTCTTACCACCATGCTTAGCAATATAACGAATATAATTTTTACCGAAATTATAAGCTTGCACTGCCGTCCAGACATCCGTATTCCTATTCTGCGCTTCTTCTAAATTTTCAGATAAAACGGTTATACCTTGTTTAACGCTTTCACGACTATCGGTAATAGTATTAGCAATGCCACTTGAACTTTCGCTGGATTGCATTAAATCATCTTCTCTGCCTTTTGTCTCTGTATAAATCATGGCTAAAACTAAATTTTCATTGGTTTTAGTATCATTTTCATCTAAAACTTCCTGCACCATTGGACGGTATGCAAGTACTTTTTTGACATTCTGATAGGTAGTAAAAGTTTGATATCCGATAAAAATCAGAAGACCTAAAAGAATGATTCGTATTAGTTTTTTTTTCATATTATTTACTTTGTATGTCTTCGATATTTTTGATCAAAATAGAATAAGTTCCATTTTGGTTTTGGATAAATTCAACAGATTCTGCATCCTGATAGATATGATTGGGTACTAAAAGCTCAATTCCATTGGAAAGAGACAGTTTTTGATTCTCCAATTTTTTAGTTTGACGAGAATGATCGATATCAGAAACTTTGATTGACTCTGGGATTGTTTCTTTCAAGTCATCAATAAAATTTAAACGCGCTGTCAGATTGGAATCAAAGAGCTGATCGGCTAATTTTTCTGGTGATAATTCCTGATCTTCTTCCAAATTTTTATAAATGGCGGCTTTCATCTTTGCATGAAAAGCAAAGTCATCTTGATTGAAATTATCAGCAATTTTTTGTGCTGTCTGTTCCATCATCTTAATGGACTTTTTAACTGATTGTTCAGGCTTAACTTGAAGAAGATTCTCTGAAAAATAATTAGCAAAAGAGCCATTATGCTTAATGCGCTTTTCAATAAGATAATACTGCTGATTTTGACGATTGATAATTAAAGCTTCATCTGGTGTTTGTGCAGCAGATGGCAAATTATTTTGTGTCAGGCGCAGAGGGCTATCGCCATCATCAATAATATGCGTTAAACTCTCCTTTAGAGCTAGTCTTAAGAAAGCAAAATGCTCAATGCCCTCTTTATCAAACTGAAGAAAAACTAAATCATTCGTTTTTTGATTGTCACTGATAACGAATTCTTCTTTCCAAAGGTGGGCAATTTTCTTGGAGGACTCTAAAAAGTCATCTGTCAAATAACTAAGAAAGACATTACCACTATCAAACTGACCACGCCTAGCTTCGTCAGAAAAAACTTTACCTACTTTTTTTCGAAAATAAGTATCTAAATTGGGTGTAATAGTTAAGCATTTATCCGAAAGAATGAGCTCAGTATCATCTGGAGTAAATTGGTGAATGACAATCTTTTTTAAATACAAATCCATCATACAAGATTCTCATAAAGTGGGAAAGCATCTGTCAAAAGTTTAACTTCTTGACGCACTTCTTCTAACACTGCTTCATTTTCGGTATTTTCAAGGGTTTTAACAATCAATTCAGCCACTTTACGGCATTCTTCAGGACCAAAACCACGCGCTGTTACTGCTGCCGTTCCAATGCGAATACCTGAAGTTTTAAACGGTGACAGCTTTTCAAAAGGAATAGAATTTTTATTCAATGTGATATGAACATCATCTAAAATATTCTGAGCCACTTTACCGTTTTCAACAACTTGTGTGACATCAACGAGGAAAAGATGGTTTTCACTAGCACCAGAAACAACACGGAATTTTTCGTGAGCATTGAAAACTTCTACCATTGCTTGGCAATTTTCAATAATTTTTTGCGCATAAACTTTAAAAGCAGGATCTAAATTTTCCTTGAAAGTGATAGCCTTGGCCGCAACAATATGTTCCAAAGGACCACCTTGCAAACCAGGGAAGATAGCAGAATTGATTTTTTTAGCTAAATCTTCATCATTGGTCAAGACGAGCCCACCGCGAGGGCCACGAAGAGTTTTATGAGTCGTTGTTGTTGTAATATGAGCATAAGGTACAGGATTTGGATGCAAGTCGGCAGCAACCAAGCCAGCAATGTGGGCCATGTCAACCATAAGTTTTGCACCAACTTGGTCTGCAATGTCACGGAATTTTTTAAAATCAATGATATGAGAATAAGCAGATGCCCCAGCAACAATTAACTTAGGCTGCACTTCTTCAGCCTGTTTTAAAATTTGTTCATAATTCAAAACTTCTGTTTCAGGATCAACATTGTAAGCTATGAAGTTATAGGTTTGCCCAGAAAAACTAACTGGGGAGCCATGTGTCAAATGACCACCAGCAGCCAAATCTAAGCCCATAACAGTATTACCGGGCTTGATAAGTGCCATATAAGCTGCAGCATTCGCTTGACTACCAGAGTGGGGTTGAACATTAGCATATTTAGCACCAAAAAGTCTTTTAGCACGTTCGATAGCCAAACTCTCAACTACATCAACATAGTCTGTACCGCCATAATAACGACGGCCAGGATAACCTTCAGCATATTTATTAGTCAAAATAGACCCCTGCGCCTTCATGACTGCTTTAGAAACCACATTTTCAGAGGCAATTAATTCAATATTGTTTTGCTGTCGCTTTTCTTCTGCGTGAATAGCTTCCCAGACTTCTCTATCGTACTCTTCATAATTATCTTTATCAAAAATCATTTTTTCTCCTTAAAATCTTATATCTTTCACATGCGCTTGAATAGCGTCCTGTGTAAGCGCTCCTTGTCTCAGAATCTTTGCTCGGGAACTTGAAATATCTAAAATAGTCGAGTCTCTTCCTTTTATTGCCTTATCATCCTGAATACCTAATAAACGATTAGCAAAAGCCTCTTGAATTTCCCGATAAACCAAACCACTTGCTTGACCAGATAAATTAGCTGAAGTGCCAATTAAAGGACCAGTCTGTTTGATATAGGCTAGAGTTTGAGGGTGGGCGGGGACCCTGAAACCAACAGTTGATAAACCGCCATTAATCCAAGCTGGCACTTTTTCGTTAGCTTTCAAGACAATGGTTAAGGGACCCGGTAAAAAAGCTTTATAGAGTTCTGCCAAATAAGCTGGTGCCTCTTTTGAAAAAGCCAAAATATCTTCTAAAGAGGCAACGTTTAAGTTCATTGCTTTTTCGCGTGGCCGTTTTTTTAAATCATAAACATTATCAACAGCTCTTTTGCTCAAAGCTTGAGCAAAAAGACCATAGACGGTTTCTGTTGGCAGAACAACTGCCTGTCCCTCTCTAAGTGCTTCTTCAATTTTATCCATCGTCAACCACAACCATTCTATCCTTGCCAAAACTATCCTGCAAAAGGCGAACACGCTTATTTGGGAACTGTCTTTCAAAAAGCTGAGAAACTGCTTCTCCCTGCTTGTAGCCAATTTCTAAGTAAATTTTACCTGTAAGTTTTAAATAATGCTCAGCTTCTAAAGCTAACTTCTGATAGAAAGCTAAGCCATCATTATCAGCAAAAAGCGCTAAATGGGGTTCGTGTGTCAAAACATTCTGTTCAACTTCATCTTGATCCCTTAAAGAAATATAAGGTGGGTTAGAAACAATAATATCGTATTTATCTGAAATGTGACTAAAAATATCTGACTGCAAAAAGGTCACAGCTGCTTGATTAACAGTAGCGTTTTCCTGTGCTAAATTAAGAGCATCTTCTGAAATATCGCTAGCCCATACTTGCCAATCTGGCTGAGCTTTTGCAAGAGCCAAAGCAATAGCACCGCTGCCTGTACCAATGTCTAAAAGTTTAGCAAAGCTTCTATGCTGATTTTCTTTTAAGATAAATTTGACTAATTCTTCTGTTTCTGGCCTTGGAATCAAAACACGTTCATCAACCGATAGGATTAAGTCAGCAAAGTAAGCTTTTCCTGTGATATATTGAGCAGGGATATGCTGCCTTAATTGTTGCATGCTTTCTTCAAGTTTAGTCAGATCCGCTTCAGCAATTTCTTGTGGCTGTTGAAGGATAAAATCTGTCTGATTCCAACCCTTACAATCTTTAAAAACGTAGGCCAAACTTTCCTTTTCTTCTCCCAAAGCTTCAAGTTCTGATTCATATTGGGCAAAAACTTGTCCATAATTCATCATTTATTAAGCTCTTCTAATTTTTGTGTTTGATCATAAAGAATAAGAGCGTCAATGACTTCGTCTAACTTGCCTGACAAAATACTGTCTAATTTTTGAAGTGTCAGCCCAATACGGTGATCTGTGACACGGTTTTGCGGAAAATTATAGGTACGAATACGCTCTGAACGGTCTCCCGTACCAACTGTTGATTTTCGTTCAGCATCTTGTTCATCCTGAGCAATTTGCGCAAAGTGGTCTGCTACACGCGCACGGATAATTTTCATAGCCTTATCACGATTTTTCTGCTGGGTGCGCTCTTCTTGCATTTCAACTTTAATGTTGGTTGGCAAATGGATAATACGAACCGCAGTTGCTACTTTATTGACATTTTGCCCACCAGCACCTGAAGCATGATAGATATCCACACGCAAGTCTTTTGGATCTATTTCATATTCGACTTCTTCAACTTCGGGCATGACGAGAACTGTTGCTGTTGAGGTATGGACACGACCTTGACTTTCTGTTACAGGAACACGTTGAACTCGATGGGCACCCGATTCATATTTGAGTTTAGAATAAACAGACTGTCCTGAAACCATAGCAACGACTTCCTTGAGTCCGCCGACACCATTGGTAGAAGCCTCCATCACCTCAAATTTCCAGCCTTGATTTTCAGCATATTTTTGGTACATATTCAAAAGATCACCAGCAAAAAGAGCGGCTTCGTCACCGCCTGCAGCACCACGAATTTCTAAAATAATATTCTTATCATCGTTGGGATCTTTTGGTAAAAGGAGAAATTTCAGTTTTTCTTCGTATTCTTCCTTTGCTACCTTGGAGTTTTTCAACTCTTCCTTGGCCATTTCCTCAAGTTCAGGATCACCACTAGCATCTTTAATCATTTCTTGCGCATCAGCAATATTTTGAACGATTTGCTTGTACTCACGATAGACAGCAACTGTTTCGCGGCTATTGGCTTCTTCTCGCGATAATTCCATAAAACGCTTGGTATCACTGACGACGTCTGGATCTGAAAGCAATTCTCCTAATTCTTCATAACGATCTTCAACCGCCTGAAGTTGATCATAAATATTCATTTTATCATTTAACCTTTCTTTGGACTTGATACATCAATAAGTCATTCCTGTCAAAAATGTCAGGCTTTGATTGGAGGATGAAAGTAATGTCTTCGACAGACAGGAATATAAGTTTCATTACCACCAATTTGAATTTGATTGCCCTTATAGACAGGCCTGCCATTTTCTGTTCTTAAAACCATGGTTGCCTTTTTGGAGCAAAATTGACAGATAGTTTTAATTTCCTCAATCTTATCAGCTAACAGCAAGAGTTCACGTGACCCTTCAAAGAGATGGTTCTGAAAATCATTTTTGAGCCCAAAGGCCATAACAGGCACATCCAATTCATCAACAATCCTTGCTAGATCATAAACATTTTTTTGGCTTAAAAACTGACTTTCATCAATTAAAATACAATAAGGTTTCTCAAACATGTTTTCGATGTAAGCAAAAATATCCATGTCATCTGTAATAGTAACTGCTTCACGTCGCATGCCAATTCTACTAGCCACCACACCAAATCCATCTCGCGTGTCCAAGCTGCTCGTCATAATGACAACAGGCTTTCCTTGTTCTTCATAATTATGAGCAACCTTTAAAATTTCGATTGTCTTACCTGAATTCATGGTCCCATATTTATAATATAACTGCGCCAAGACTGTCATCCCCATCTCAAACTGATATCTTATCCATTTTACCATAAAAGCTCAAAAGGCGCACTGAGTTTTTTTGTTAAATAAAAGACATATTGTCATCTTCTTTTTAACAAAAATATGCTAAAATGAAACTATTAAATTAAAGGAGTGTTATACTTATGCCATTTGTTAAAATTGACCTTTTTGAAGGCCGTAGCCAAGAACAAAAAATCCAGCTTGCTCGTGAAGTAACTGAAGTAGTATCTCGTGTTGCAAAAGCACCTAAAGAAGCGATTCACGTTTTTATTAACGACATGCCGGAAGGAACCTATTATCCTCACGGAGAAATGAAGAAAAAAGGTTAGGTTTCGGTTATTTAAAGCTTGATTTTATTTTCAGAAAACGCTATCATATAATCAGAAAGCTCTAAAGGAGGTAGGAAAAATTTGCAGGCACAACAAACTTTACATCTGATGGGGACAACGATTGATCTTATGGTTGAAGCCGACAATGCTAAAGAACTTGTTGAGACTGCTTGCCAACTTTTAAAGACTTACGAACATCGTTTCAGTGCCAATAGTGATGACTCAGAACTGATGGCTGTCAATCATCTGGCAGGTATCAAACCTGTTCAGGTTCAAGAAGATTTGTTCCAATTAATTAAAATTGGGAAAAAACATAGCCTTGAGCAGCCAAGCAATCTCAATATCGCTATCGGACCTTTGGTGCAAGCTTGGCGGATAGGTTTTGACGATGCCAATATCCCCAGCAAATCTCTGATTGAAAAAAAATTGAAACTGATCGATCCTCAAAATATCAGACTGGATGAGAAAAAACAAACTGTCTTTTTATCCCAAAAGGAAATGAAGATTGATTTGGGATCTTTGGCAAAAGGTTACATTGCTGATAGAGTCATTTCTTATTTAAAACAGCAAGGTGCGTCTTCTGCTATGATTAATTTGGGTGGCAATCTTTTGGTTTATGGTCCTAATAAAAAACGTTCAAATGGTTTATGGTATATTGGGATTCAAGATCCTAAAAAGCCACGAAACCAAAATATTGGTATTGTGAAAATTCATGGTCAATCTGTTGTTACTTCTGGCATTTATGAACGTCACCTACAGATTAATGGGAAAGATTATCACCATATTTTTGATAAAAATACAGGCTATCCAATAGAAACTCAAATGGCTAGTCTCAGTATTATCTCAGACTTATCACTTGATGGTGAGATTTGGACAACACGTTTATTTGGTTTACCAATACCGTTTGTTATGGAAACAATTAATCAAATCAGTCATATTGAAGGAATTATTATCACTAGAGATAATCGACTTGCTGTTTCAGATGGTCTTAAAAACACTTTTTCCACTTTCCATTAAATTCAAAGAAGAGAGGTCACACATATGAAACTCATTGGATTAGTTGGTACAAACTCAAAAAAATCCACCAACCGCCAATTACTGCAATACATGCAAAAACATTTTGCTGATAAAGCTGACATTGAATTGCTTGAAATTAAAGATATTCCTATTTTTAATAAACCAGCAGACAAAAAAGTTCCAGAGCAAATACTTAAGATAGCTGAGAAAATTGAAGCTGCAGATGGTGTAATTATTGGTACACCTGAATACGATCATTCTATTCCAGCTGTATTAATGAGTGCTCTGGCTTGGCTGTCATACGGTATTTACCCGCTTCTTAATAAACCTGTCATGATTACTGGGGCTTCTTACGGAACCCTTGGTTCATCTCGAGCTCAGCTGCAACTTCGTCAAATTCTTAATGCGCCAGAAATTAAAGCGAATGTCCTTCCTGATGAATTTTTACTCTCTCACTCTCTGCAAGCATTTGACAAAGAAGGTAATCTTAATGATTTAGATACTTTCCAAAAACTTGATGCTATCTTTGACGATTTCCGTCTTTTTGTTAAAATCACCGAGAAACTATCAAGTGCCCAAGAACTTTTACATAAAGAAGCTGAAAATTTCAATTGGGAAAGTCTGTAAACAAAAAGGAGAAAATAAGATGAAATTTGTAGGACTTGTAGGCTCAAATGCAGAACAATCATACAATCGCAAACTGTTAGAATACATCAGAAAACAATTTAAATTAAAATTTGAACTAGAATTGTTGGAAATTGATGAAGTACCAATGTTCAATCAAGATCAGAGTTGGAAAGACAGTTTCCAATTGCGTCTCCTATACAATAAAATTATACGTGCTGACGGGGTAATTATCGCTACACCTGAACATAACCACACCATTACTGCCGCTTTAAAGAGTGTTTTGGAATGGTTATCCTGTGAAGTCCATCCCTTTGAAAACAAACCTGTTAT
The DNA here is from genome assembly GCF_006739205.1 of Streptococcus mutans. Lineage (NCBI taxonomy): Bacteria > Bacillati > Bacillota > Bacilli > Lactobacillales > Streptococcaceae > Streptococcus > Streptococcus mutans. Next base: position 1,027,103 of record NZ_AP019720.1, on the reverse strand, counting down.
GATTGTTGGTGCTTCTTATTATGATCAAGGGACATCCCGAGCTCAGGTTCATTTGAGAAAAATTTTAGACGCACCCGGCGTCAATGCCTACACTCTTCCTGGTAATGAATTTTTACTTGGAAAAGCTAAGGAAGCCTTTGATGACAATGGTAATATTATTAATCAAGGAACTGTTGATTTCCTTGAAACTTGTTTAGATAATTTTATGAGCTATGTTGGAGTAGTATCAAAATTGCAAAAACCAAAACCAATTGAACCAGAAGATTTGGATTGTAATCATCCTATTGCTACAACCATTACTGAGGTTGATCCCGACGATCCTGAATGGGTTGAAAAAGTCGCTGAAATCACAGGTGCAGTGTCAGGTGATGCTTATGTTAAACTTGATCATGGTATTTTGACAGTCGATCAAATCAATATGTTCTTAAAAGCTATGCCTTTTGAGTTGACTTATGCGGATGACAATAATCAATTCTTGTATTACAATAACGCCCATCAAGATCCTGATACCATGTATGCTAAGCGTATCCCGGAACAGTCTGGAAATCGTTTGTCTACTGTTCATAATTCGCTTCCTGCAGGGCGTATGAAAAATGTTGAATGGGTTATTGGAACATTGCGCAATGGCAATCAGGAGTATGTCCGTACCCTTATTCCAAGCCCAAATCCCGCTGTTTTGAATACGCATAATTATCAAGCCATGTATTATGATGATGGTTCTTTTGCGGGAATCAATGAAATTGTCTTCAATTTCAAACCTTGGCTAGATTGGTATCTACAAACAACAGGACAAAGACTTGTTGGTGGTGCAGGTGGTGTCGATGCCACATCTGGTGCTTCTGACAGTGGCCATGGTGGAGGTAGCGATGCTACTTCCGGTGCCTCTGATAGCAGTCATAGCAATGAAACAGCTGCTGATGCCACATCTGGTGCTTCCGAACATTGATCTTATTAATATTTTAACAATAAAAGGTTAGGACAAAAGTCCTGCCTTTTTCAAATATATTAGGCATAGTAGCTTGAAGTCAGACTGCTTAACTTTCTATTTTTGTCGATATACTCTTAATTGTATTCATTTTTTACAGAAATGTAAAAAAAATGTGTCCATAATAAAATTAAATCATGATAAACTATATTATTATTTTAATGTCATTAAAATAATAATAATTTATTTATGAGAGGAAAAAATGGAACAGAAGATTTTTAGCAAACGAAAAAGTAAGATTGCTGGGCTTTGTGGAGCTATTTTAACGACTACAGTTGTTGCCCTTGCGTCAGGTACTGTAATCGAGGCTGATGAGACAATAGAACAGCCTGTCGCAGCTGAGACTGTCTCGCAAGCTGATGGGGACAATCCCGAACAAACAACAAGCGTTCAACAAGAAACTGCTCCTCAACAAACGGAAACTTCTCAAAGCTCAGACGCAACCGTAGATAGAGAAGAGTCAGCAACCTCCCCATCTGATGAACAGATCGTAAGTCAAAATGATTCAAACTCATCATCTCAAATTGATCAAACGATAGCTGATACGAATCGCTCTGACTCTGATCATATTTCAAAAACATCAGCCGCTACAACTGAAGATCAAGAAGAGAAAGTTAATTCTGCAAAAGCACAAACTGCTGCCGCAACCAACAATCAAGACACTCGTTATAGTGCGAAAGATGCTTATGGCAATTCCAATTTTAACAAGACATTAACTGAATTTGGAAAAAATGCTAATGTTGCTGATGTAACCTATGATGGCGTGAGGGATGAATATATTGTGGTTAATGATCCTAGTGCTCCTTACGTTCCTAATGCAAACGAAATTGCAAAATACTTAAAGGAATATTTAACAGAACTCCGCAACATCAATAATATTGCTATTCCTGTGCCTTCTGTTGATCAGGTTATGCAAAAATACGCACAAGATCGGGCTAACGAAGAAGCCAATGAAAAAAACGGCTTGGATCATGATACTAGTTTACCTATCCCTAATAATTTAACTTGGGTTGCCGAAGATGGACATTTGGATATGGATAGCAGCATTCAATCCAAAAGTCAAGAAGGCTATACACTTGCCTCTGATAAAGCAACCGCCTACTATCTAGCGCTTAACTGGTTTTCTGACTATTTTAATATTTACGATGACCCCAACGATGGCCTCAAATCGTTTGGACACGCTGTCAGTATTTTGTCAGACGGGGGAACTGGAATGGGCTTAGGTCTTGCTTCAGGTCAAGATAATGAAAAGGGAATGTGGTACGCACAATTGGAATTTGGTGGTAACGATAACGAAGATAATACCAACGATTTTTCATCTTTAAAAAACGGCAAGGGAGAATGGGTATTATATTATAAAGGAAGTCCTGTTAAGTTTCTTCCTAACACTACCTTTTGGTATGTAAAAAAAGGCACTTCCCCTGATGCAGCTTCTACTCCTCACAACAGTGATAAACCTTCATTCCAGTCATCTAAAGATCTTGACCCTAATTTCAAGGCCGATAATAGATTCCAAGAAGGAAAGGAAGCCTCTGTTCATCAGGCTATTCCTGCAACATTTAAATCTCATCGCGATGAAGTTGGTAATAAAGACCAAAATTCTATTTCTGCTCAACTACCTGATACAGGAGTTCAAAAAAATAATCAATTAGCCTTGATAGCTTTAGGAACAGGCTTGATTTTACTTTCCGGACTTCTTCTTTCAAAAAGAAAATCCTTAAAATAATTGTTCTATTTTTATTTATAGGGGGGATGGTTCCCCATGATTGCTAGTCAATCACCTTCAAAAAAAGCTACCCTCACTAGGTGCATAATCCTAGTGGGGGTTTTATAATTGATCATTTACTGAGCTCTTACTTCAACAACTTTCCAAACTGTTAAAGTTTTAAGCCTAAAAACTACTGCACAATAAAAAGGCGGGACATTCTGATCCTAGCCTCTTGAAATTTTAAACCTATTATCATTGATTTTAAGGCTCTTTTTAGTTTTCTTTCAGCCTGCTTTAAGCCAACCATCATAAACTGACTTCATCATTAGTTTGGAGGAATCCTTATGAATTTTATCAAACGTGCTTGGCTGGCAACCAAGGCTAAAAAAGGCCGAACTGCTCTCTTGACTCTAGTCACCAGTAGTATTCTTAACTTTGTATTAGCTGGACTTACCATTAAATCTGCGGCAGATAAGGCAGTTGATAATGCTAAAAAAGAGGCTGGAGCAACCGTCAATCTTCAGGTCAGCCGCGACTACATGATGAAAAAGGCTCAGCAATCATCATCTAGCCAATCAAACAATAACCAACCTCCGAAATTTGAGATGACTCCTATTTCTCTGTCAACTGCTCAGACTGTTGCTAAAATGGTTGGTGTTAAATCTTATCTCTATACCTCAACAACAACTGCCAGTGCCGGAAGTATCACTCCTATATCTACTAGTTCCAGTTCATCAAATTCTTCTGATTCTAATAGCAAAACGAACAATTCAGAAGGACCCAGCGGTCAAAATAGTAAAATGGATTCTGGTGACTTTACTATTACTGGCGTCAATACAAGCGCAAATGTTTCAGATTTTTCAAGTGGTACCAACAAAATAACTAAAGGAAAAGGTATCACAAGTCAAACTGCTGATAATGACGTTGTTATTGAATCTGATTTAGCTAAAGCAAACAATCTCGCTGTTGGTGATCGTTTTACAGTCAAAGTAACTACTGATAGCAGCAATACAGCGAAAACTTATATTCTTAAGGTTATTGGTATTTATAAATCTAGTTCAAGTGTAACCTCTTCTCAATTACAAAATAATGCATCTAACCCTTCCAATAATCTGTATGTCAATCTAAAGACAGCAAATACAATGAAGGGTCAAACCAATACTGTTGATGCTGCTACTTATACTTTATCAAACCCTGCTAGTATGAAATCATTTGTTAAAAAAGCCAAAAGTAAGATTGATACGCAAAAATTTACCATTGAAAGTAATGATCAAGTTTACCAACAAATGTTAACACCTTTAAACAATGTTGCTAGTTTTTCAAAAAATATTGTTCTCTTAGTTGCCCTAGCTGGTGCAGTAATATTAACATTGATTATTATTCTTAGTATCCGTGAACGACGTTATGAAATTGGCGTGCTTATGAGTCTCGGTGAAAATCGTTTAAAGATTATCGGTCAATTTTTCGCAGAGCTTTTCATGGTTACTTTGGTTTCCTTAGTCATTGCTATCGTAGCTGGTAACTTTGTTGGTAATGCAGTTGGAAATCAACTTCTTTCTCAACAGACAACTTCAAGTCAACAAAGTAGACAAATGGATGCTGGTCCGGGACAAAATGGTTCGAAAACTAATAGTCAGAAATCAAATCAACCTCCTTCTAGGGGTGGTCTTGGTGCTATGATGGGCACATCACAGGCAAATGTTGCTCAAATTAATAAACTAAACGTTAAACAGACACCTGAAAGCATCGCTAAACTTGGTGCCATCGCTCTTCTGATCACCTTTTTATCAATTATTCTGGCAAGTATTGGTATTATTCGTATGAAGCCAAAAGACATTTTATCTTCAAATTAGAAAGTAGGTTTTTCTATGACATTGAAAACAAATAACCTCAGTTACTGGTACAATAACAATCCTGATGATTATCTTTTCAAAGAAGTCAATCTTGAATTTGAAAAAGGGAAAGTCTATTCTATCCTCGGGCAATCAGGTAGCGGAAAAACTACTTTTCTATCTCTTCTAGCAGGACTTGACAGTCCTAAAAAAGGAGAAATCCTTCTTAATAATCAAAATATTAGTGAAAAAGGCTTAACTGATTATCGTAAAAATGCTGTCTCAACCATTTTCCAATCCTATAATCTTTTGCCTTATATGACAGCTCAACAAAATGTTGAAACCGCACTTGATATTTCATCTGTCAAGACAACAAGTGAAAAAATTGTAACATTATTTGATAATGTTGGTATTTCTGAAGATTTGATAGATAAACCTGTCTTACATCTCTCCGGAGGTCAGCAACAAAGAGTTGCTATCGTGAGGGCGCTCGCTAGCGAACACAATATCATTATTGCTGATGAACCAACTGGTAATCTAGACGAAACAACAACCAAAGATATTGTTACTATTTTTAAAAAGATTGCCCATGAGCAGAAGAAAACGGTGATTATTGTTACGCATGAACGAGAAGTTGCTGATAGTTCTGATATTATTTTCGAATTACGCAAAAAAGAATTTACATTAATTTAAAAGCAAGCGGTGATTTTCTTTTCGCCGCTTGCTTTTTACTAAGTCAGATTGTTTCTTATATGCTTGCATTCTTTTAGCATAAATATTAGTTTCAATTTTTTGAGCTCTTTTTAGGTTTTTATTTCAGCAAACCTGTTTTTTTGAGATAATGATGAGCTACTGTTTTAGCAGATTTTCCTTTGACTTTAACCTGATAATTCATGTCGCTCATTTGACTTTCTGTAATTTTTCCAGCTAAGCGATTCAGAATCTTTTTTAGTTCAGGATGTTTTTGTAACAATTTCTTTTTGAATAAAGGAGCTCCTTGATAGGGTGGGAAAAGATTTTTGTTATCCTTGAGAGTAACCAAGTCGTATTCCTTGATTTCTGAATCTGTTGAATAGGCGTCAGTGATGTCAATATCACCACTCTTAATTGCTTGATAGCGCAAAGCAGGTTCCATTGTACTCACCTGTAAATTAAGTCCATAAAGACTCTTCAATCCTTTGTTTCCATCTTTTCGGTCATTAAATTCGAGAGTAAATCCTGCTTTTGCTGTATTTTCAACCTTTTTCAAATCAGAAATAGACTTTAATCCTTTTTCTTTAGCAAATGATTTCTTAACAGCTACAGCATAGGTATTTTGATATTTCATGGGCTTTAGATAGACAAGATTGTCCTGTTTTAAAATACCATCACGTGCTTCTTCGTAAACTGTTTGAGGATTATTGGACGTTTTAGGTGGATTTTTTAGAAGACTACTTGTAATTGTTCCAGTAAACTCTGGGTAAATATCAATATCACCTTTTTTTAGGGCTTCATAAAGAAAGGTTGTTTTTCCAAAATTAGGTTTGACTTTTACTGATAGGTGACTATCTTGCTCAATTAATTCTTTATACATATTAATCAGGACTTCTGGTTCAGGTCCCATTTTACCAGCAATGACAATTTCTTTCTGACTCTGACTGGCTTTAATCACATTTGGAAGATAAGAGGCGCCCAAACCAATCAACATGATAAAAAAGGCAAGCATAATCTTTTTCAGCGAAGCTTTTTCTAAAAATTTAATAGCGAGATTAAAAAGAATAGCTAAAAGAGCTGAAGAAATAGCTCCTATTAAAATCAGAGAAGTGTTGTTACGATCAATTCCAAGAAGAATGAAGGAACCCAACCCTCCAGCTCCAATCAAGGCTGCCAAGGTCGCTGTCCCAATAATCATAACAGCCGCTGTCCTTACTCCAGAAATGATAACTGGCATAGCCAGCGCTAATTCAAATTTTTTCAGTCGCTCCCACTTGGTCATACCGAAAGCTTGACCAGCTTCGACCAAACTTGGGTCAATAGTTGTTAGACCAGTGATGGTATTTTGCAAAATTGGAAAAAGGGCATAGATAACCAGAGCCGCTACGGCTGGCACCGTTCCAATCCCCATAAAAGGGATGAATAAGCCTAAAAGAGCCAGAGAAGGAATCGTTTGGAAAATCCCTGAAATTTGTAAAATAATCTCTGCTATTCTCTTTCGATGACTGATAAAGATAGCCAGAGGAACAGCAAGGATAATGGCTATTAAAAGTGACAATAAAGATATTTGTAAATGCTCTAACAAGGACTGTGTCCAGTCAGCAAAGCGATTTTGGAAGGTTGCCATTAAATCGGTCATTAGTTATCACCTCCAAATAAATCTGCCACAAAATCATTGACCGGATTTTGCGCCATATCTTTAGGACTAGCCAATTGAATAATCCGCCCCTTTTGAAAAATAGCAATTCGATCTGCTAACTTTTTGGCTTCTTCAATATCATGCGTTACAAAAACAACTGTCATTCCTAATTCTTTTTGTAAAGAGAGTGTCAAATCTTGTAGTTGTTTTCTCGAAATAGGATCCAAGGCTGAAAAAGGCTCGTCCATTAAAAGAATATGGGGATTTGCAATAATGGCACGTAGAATACCTACCCGTTGTTGCTCACCACCTGATAGGTCACGTGGATAACGTTCCAAATACTTATCTGCTGGCAAGCCAGCTTTATCAAGTAATTTCTTCGTTTTTTCGAGTCGATCTGCTTTTGACCAAGCCTTCATTTCAGGAATCAATTCAATATTTTCTCTGACAGTCAGATTGGGGAAAAGAGCAATTTGCTGAAGAACATAACCCATATCTAAACGTAATTCTCTTAAAGAAATGTCAGTGATGTTTTTATCATTTAAATAAATATCTCCTTGACTGGGAGTGATTAAGCGATTAATCATCTTGAGGGTAGTCGTTTTACCGCTGCCACTGGGACCAATCAAAACAAAGAATTCTCCCTTGGCAATTTCAAAGTTAAGATCGGCAATGACCCGGTTATCCCCGTAAGATTTAGTAATATTTTCAAATCGAATCATAACTTCTCCTTTGTAGCTTTTTCTCCTTCTCCTTGAACAAAATAAAGCTGCATTTGTGATAATAAAGCTTGATAATAATGTCCCGTCAATTGAATCATTGTTTGTTGCTCTTGAACAGACAAACTATTAAAGGCGGCTTCTTCCATTTTCTCTAAAGGAGCAATAATGGATGCAGCATATTCTTGACCTTGAGAAGATAAAATTATTTTCTTTTCACGACGATCTGTTTGTGACTTGAGAAAAACGATATAATTTTTTTCATTCCATCTTTTTAAGGTAGCGTTAACCACTTGTTTAGTTGAATAAGTTTTTTCAACAATTTGTTTTTGTGTGATTCCTTGTGGATTATAATAAAGCCAAAGAAGGATAAAAAGAGATTTGCTTTGCAGACTGTTCTTTCGAGCGTAATGCTCATAAAGAGACATCTGCTGATCAAAGATACGTAAATATTGCTTTGTCTGCTTTTGTGATTTCGTCATTAGGCATCTCCGTTCAATACAATAACTTTGCCAAAAGCTTGAGGACTTTCTAAGTAGTCATGTGCTTCTTTAATGTGATCAATAGTAAAAATCTTTTCCGCCTTAATAGGAACAGCATATTTAGCAATAAAATCAAAGAGCTCTTGCAATTTGTTTAAATTGATATTGCCAGAATAGAAAGTTGTTAGATAAATGTTATTTTGCAGAGCCATGATGGGATCAAAATTGTCCAAGGTCCATTGACCGCCTAATAAACCAACTAGACAGATAATACCACCATCAGCAACATGGTTTAAAGTATCATCAATACAAGCAGGACCTATCAAATCCAAAACCTTATCAAATTTTTGCTTCGTTTGTAAACAGCTATCTCGGTCAATAATAACCTCATCATAGCCGCTATCTAAAAGTTGTTGCTTTTTTGCAAGAGAACGTACACTGGCAGTCACCTTGATCTCAGGCAAGGAAGCCTTTAATAAATTGAGAAAAGCTAAAGCAACACCGCTTGCTCCTGCTCGAACAAGAACAAGATCCTGCTTTTTCAATTTCAAATTTTTATAGGCACCGTAAGCTGTATAATAGCTCTCAGGAGCTGCTGCCAACTTATCCCAAGTTAGATTTGTTTTTATAGGGTAAATTTGTTCATTTGGCAAAAGGACATATTCAGCATAGCTGCCATCAAATGCTCTTCCCATCTCTCCCATAATGGAAACAACTTTCTGTCCATGGAAGAAATGGTTTTTATCCGATGTTTCTTCAATAATACCGACACATTCAATGCCTAAAACCCTTGGAAAAACAACAGACGGCGAGTAACCCTTACGCGTAAAAATTTCAGAACGATTGATACCGAATCCCTTAATTTTTACCAGAGACCAACCTTCCTTAATTTTAGGAATCTCTCTTTCCACAACTTTTAATTGTTCAGATGAGCCCGGTTGTTCAACGAGTACTGCTTTCATTGTAAACAAGCCTCCTAATAATAATTAGGTTTAGTATAACATGACAAAATTAAATAGTCAAATATTTTTACTATTTAAGAGTTGTTTTTTAAAAATTGGATCATCCAATCTTTTAACTCATTATCCACCAAAAATATAACTCAAAGATTTTAAGAAGGTATCATTATCCTTACAACTGCTGTCATTATAGGTCTCATAATGCCTGTCGAATCCGTAACGACCCCAGTACATATAAATTGAAAAGACCTAATTTCAAAAGAAACATTAAAATGCCCATCTTTTTTTAAAGTATATATACTTAAAAACCCAAGAGGTAAATTATTTCTCTTGGGAAGCTTTTTGTGTTTGCTTTTGATAAACATGATCTTTAATAATTTGATAAAGGCTGGCTAAAATAGGTACAGCCATCAGCATACCAACTAAACCTGCTAAAGCACCGCCAATAGTAATGGCCAGCAGAACCCACATAGATGGTAAACCAATAGAGCTGCCAACAACTCTTGGATAAATCACATTGCCTTCAAACTGTTGCAGCAAAATAACAAAGACAAGAAAGACAACTGCCTGTGAGAAGGACTGTGTCAAAATTAATATAGTTCCAATAGTAACACCAATGTAAGCACCAACAACCGGTATCAGAGCAGTAAAAGCAATCAAGATCCCAATTGTCGCTGCATAAGGTAAGTTAAATAGCATCATACCAATAGCTGTCAATGTTCCTAAGATCATGGCTTCTAAAGTCTGACCAACAAAAAAACCATGAAAGCGACTGTGCAAAATACCAACAAGATAATGAACTGTCCCAGAATATTTACCAAGGTAAGTATCAATTAGAAGATTAAACTGACGCCCTAATTTCTCTTTATTAGCTAGAACATACATGGAAAAGATAATACTAACAAAAATTGAAATTAAAGCTGATGCTATTGAAGTAACCGAAGTTAGTACATTTGTTAAAACACTCAAAAATTGACTCAAAATTTGTCGGCTGTAATTAGAAATGAGGCTGCTAATTTGTGTATCTCCTCCAAAAGATGCTAACATTTTGGAAACCCATTTATTGTGTTGGACTTCATTGATGATATTTTGAATATCCTTTGGGTTAATAGACAGCAAGGATTTAAGGCTAGCAATCAAATCTGGTAGAACAATGGTAAAAATGAGAACGACAACAAGCACAAAAGTTGCATAAGCTAAAACCATAGTCAAAGGCCGTTTAGCCTTCAAAAGACTTTGTGACTTAATCAATTTATCATAAAGTCTTTCATAGGCACTCATAACAATGTTAACAATATAACCAATGGCAGCTCCTGTTAAAAAAGGAGATAGAGCAGACAAAAAAGTATTCAATATTTTAGCTCCTGCTGACCAGTTTGCCAAAATTGCATAACAAATGACAAAGACCAAAACAGGATAAGCAACATAAGATTTTTTGATTTTCATAACTGTTATTATACACTAAATTAGCCTTAAAAAGATAGGAAATAACTAAAAAAACAGATTTTTAAAAATCTGTTTCAGAGTGTAAACAAAGTTTTTTTATAAGACTTTCCTTGGGTTCAAATCTTCCGAGTGGCAGAAACAGTGAAGCTTCTGCCACTTTTATCACGGCGGAAAGTTCTCGATTAGGGCTTGCTTCGCTTGCAAATCAATGCCATTTAAATTGGCTTTTGCAGAATTTCAAAACATATATGTATAGACAAACATACTATTTTTTAAAACTCTACAAATTAAAATTATTTCCTTATTGACGAGCAAAGCGATCACTAAATAAGACTCTTTCTTCAGACTAAACAGATTAAGTCTGTTCTGTTTTTTTACTTTAAACTACAAGTCTGTTCCATTAGAAGCAATGACTTTCTTATACCAGTCAAACGATTTCTTTTTAGAGCGCTTAAGAGTGCCATTACCAGTATTATCACGGTCAACATAAATGAAGCCATAGCGTTTTTTCATTTCACCCGTACCTGCAGAAACAAGGTCAATACAGCCCCAAGTGGTATAACCTAGGAGTTGAACACCATCTTCATTAATCGCAGCATTCATAGCCTTAATGTGTTCGCGCAAGTAATCAATCCGATAATCGTCTTCAACATAGCCATTTTTATCTGGCTTATCAATTGCTCCAAGACCATTTTCAACAATGAACATTGGCTTTTGATAGCGATCCCAAATGGTATTAAGAGTAATCCGAAGACCGAGCGGATCAATTTGCCAACCCCATTCAGATGATGACAAGTAAGGATTTTTAATAGAGGCAAAGATATTCCCTTGCGTTTCGTCGTTAATTTTTGGATCAGCAGAAGCCACTCGGCTTGAATAATAAGAGAAAGAAACAAAGTCAACTGTATTTTCTTTTAAGAGCTGTAAATCTTCTTGCGTCATGATAATATTCAGACCATCACGTTCAAATTGCTTTTTAGCATAATTAGGATACTCTCCCCGCGCCTGGACATCAATAAAGAAATAATTAGAACGATCCTCCTTCATAGCTTTCCAATAATCACTAGGATTGCAAGTATTCGGATAATACTGTCCAGCTGCCAACATACAGCCAACTTGATTTTCTGCATCAATTTCATGTGCTAGCTTAGTAGCAATAGCTGACGCGACCAATTCATGATGAGCAGATTGATACTTCACCTCTTCTTCATTTTCACCTTCTTCAAAATACAAACCTGCTCCCATAAATGGTGCATGAAGAATCATATTGATTTCATTGAATGTCAACCAATATTTAACAAAACCCTTAAATCGTGTAAAAAGTGTACGGCAAAGACGTTCATAAAATTCTAACATCTTACGATTACGCCAACCACCATATTCTTCAATCAAGTGCATAGGGCAATCAAAATGTGTTATGGTCACCAATGGTTCAATGCCGTATTTATGACATTCCTTAAACAAATCCTCATAGAATTGCAAACCAGCTTCATTAGGTTCTAACTCATCTCCCTGTGGAAAAATACGCGTCCAAGCAATCGAAAGACGATAAGTTTTGAAGCCCATTTCTCCAAAAAGAGCGATATCTTCTTTGAAATGATGGTACATATCAATGGAATCTTTAGCTGGATAAAAATAACCTTCTTCAAAGTCAAACATCTTCTTTTTACCAGCAATAATCGGAAAGCGATCTTCACCGATTGGCACAACGTCAACATTGGCTAAACCACGGCCATCAACATTATAGGCGCCTTCGCATTGGTTAGCAGCTGTTGCACCACCCCATAAAAATCCCTGTGGAAACGGTTTTAATTTTATCATTCTAAACTCCTTTTATAAATTGATTATTTTTTCTTCTAAAGTATCAATAAAGCGTACAAGATCAAATTGGTCAGTCTCGTAGTGAAATTCTAAAACGCAACAATTACTTGGAAAGAAAGTCAATTTCTCTTCTAAGCCAAGAGCCAGTAAAAATTGTGACAAAGCACCTGCATGACTAACTGCTAAAACAGTTTTGCCAGCTTCTGCTTGAGCAATAGCTGTCATTGTTTTTAATAAGCGCTCTTGAACAGCTCTGTCTGTTTCACCGCCAAATTTTTCATAGTAATTACCTGTTTCCCGACGAACTGTACGCGGTGGATGTAGGTATTCTTGTTGACCTTCATAAGCTCCAAAGTTCATCTCTTTCAATCCCTTGAGACGTTTATATACTGTCCGTCCTGTTACTAATTCTAGGGTATCGCTGGCACGTTCAGCGGTTGAACAGTAGAGACTATTAAAAGTCAAACCCAATTTCCTGAGATAGTTGCCAGCTTGTTTAGCCTGCTCAATTCCCACTTCTGTCAAAGGGGAATCCGACCAGCCCTGAATACGTTTTTGGACATTGAATAAGGTCTGACCATGTCTCATCAAATAAATGGTTGTCATCTTTGGTCTCCCTTTCTATAAACAAAACTGGCATCATCTGGATTGTAAATAGATAAAAGATCAAATTCACCATTGTCATAGTAAAAATGCAAAATAGCACAGTTGTGCATACCGCGAATTTGTGGTGGATCAGCTAGAATATGACGAAAAAACTGAGCAATGGCGCCACCGTGACTGACAGCAAGAATGGTTTTGGCAGAGCTATTTTCTAGCAAGTTTCTGACAGTCTCTCCCATACGCTCACGTACGTCTTGATTTGATTCACCACCATGGACAACAAAATAATCGCCATAACCAACACCACCAGCTTGCAAAGGAGGATTGAGGTATTCCTGTTGCCCTTCAAAAGTTCCAAAATCCCATTCTTTCAAGCCTTTCAAGCGAATAATATCTTTTCGTCCTGAAACGATTTCCGCAGTGTCACAGGCACGTTCTTGTGTGGAAGAATATATTTCTTCAAAAACAATTCCCTTATCTTTAAAATAATCTGCTGCTTGTTGAGCTTGTTTAATACCAAGTTCGGTCAGGGGTGAATCACAAACTCCTTGGATTCTGTGCTGCTCATTAAAGCGTGTTTGCCCATGCCGCATCAAATAAAAATGTTTACTCATACAAGAATCACCTAAATATCAAAAGAAATATTTTTCAAGGGATCAATAACACTAAGCAAGTTCAGATGACCATTCTCATACTGGTACTTGCAAATAGCACAATTTCCAAAACGAAGATCCTGAGGCAATTGAATGTTCAATTCAAGTATCAATCCATATAATGCTGCACCATGACTGACCATCAACAGCGTTTGGGCTGACTGTTTTTTCAAAGTTGTAAGAATTGTTTCATAAATACGTTTACCCACTTGAGCAATATCTTCACCACCATAAGGAACCAGTAAGTCTTCAAAAGAAGACGAACCAGGTCTAAAACGAGGCAGCAAGCTTTCTGGTTGAGCTTCAAAAATCCCGAAATTCATTTCTTTCAATCCCTTCAACTGTTGATAAGATTGATTTGTAATCAATTTCAAAGTATCTGTCGCCCGCTCCTGTGTTGAGGAATAGACCTTATCAAAAGTAATTCCTTTTTCTTGAAAATAATCTCTCACTAATTTTGCTTGAGTAATTCCCAGATCAGTCAAGGGAGAATCACACCACCCTTGAACGCGCTTTTGTGTGTTAAATAAGGTTTCTCCATGGCGCATAAGATATAGCGTTTGAACCATTTTTTATCATATTCCTTTCAAAATGGATAAAAAATTGAATAATCATCACCAGAACTTCGTCTCCTTAGTCATTAAAACACTTGTTCACCAATTACAATTCATTTTTTATCTTAATACTTGTATTATACCTTAGAATAAATAGTTTTTCTTGTAAAATAATCAGGTATACTGATACTATCATACGATAGCACTAAATTGTATTTTCAATTTGATTGCTTTTTATTCCTAAAATAAAAGATTTATAATAACCGTCCCTTTAAACCATTCTGTCATTTTATCAACCTTTTTTGCTACCTACACTAAAAGCTAGGTGTATAAAGCCGAGATGCTCTTGAGTTAGCTTATCATGATTAATATTTTTCTTGCTTATAATTTCCAAACGTACACTATCATCAGAAGATAAAAAATACGACTTAAATCTCTTCTTTCGATTATGATAGAGTTCATTTGCTTGATCATCAAAGTATTTTTCAAAAAACCTTCTCACTGTTTCCAAATCTTTAACATACTTGGCTACTAGATTGGGTGTTTGATTTCCTTTGGATTCTATTTTTTTCTTATAAGTCTGTTTTTATGGTTTGAGCAATTTTATCATAGGCTGTTTGAGTCAAATGCAGTCCGTCCGTCGTATAATCCTCAGCTAATTCTCCTTTTTCATCTAACAATAATGGATATAAATCAATATAGTTAACCCCAGATAAAACCTGTAAATGCTGATTTAACACCTGAATAAGTGCATTATTTCTGATTTTTACCTTACCAGCATACTGATCAGATTCATTGACTGGTAATACAGACAATACATAAATCTTTGTCAAAATATGATTAGCTCTAATTTGAGCAATGATATCCGAGATCCTTGCGACAATGTCTAACAGAGGATAACCTCTACCGATATCATTAATGCCAATCATCAAGAAAACTTTAGCAGGACTCAAAGTCAACACTTGATCTTCTATATGTTCCAAAAGCCAAACAGAATCTGTCCCAGCTATTCCTCTATTGACTAAAGGTAAATCATGACCTAGATATTTTTTCAAAGGGAAAAACTCAGTGATGGAATCTCCTGCAAATACGATACTATCCGCTTTAACCTTACTGTTGGCTTTCTGAAAAGTTTGCAGCCGTTTCATTTGATAGGTAGTCAATTCAGCACTCCCTCTTTCTTTTTGACGTTTTTTAGCAGTTCTATTTTCCAATATTTTATCCCCTTAAATCCATTATGATAGCAAAAAAACTGTTTAAAACAAGTTTTTTGCATGCACTAATCAATAGAAGATAGATAATTATCAATAACGTCTAAGACTCCAGATTCATCATTTGACTTAGCTTGATAATTAGCAGCTGCCTTAACATTTTTAGGTGCATTAGCCATAGCATAAGAATACTTAGCTAGTTTTAGCATTTCAATATCATTTCCGCCATCACCAAAAGCCATTAAATGATCACCAGTAAAATTCCAACGTTTCAATAACTGCTGTAAGGCCCATCCCTTGTGCAGTCCTTTTGTAATAATATCAATATAACCAAAACCGCTGACCGTTCCTACCAAGCGCTGACTTGTTTTATAATCAGCAATAGCCTTTATGATTTGAGCTGACTCCTCTTCTTTAACCTGCAAGGTCAACTTAAAAAAGCGTTCATCAGGAAGAGGGGAAAACGAGTTCACAAGTTCTAAAACAGGAAAGAAAGGTGAAAGCATTTTGACAATATTCTCAGAAACGCCCTTTTTTAGATAGCCTTTCTTTTCTCCCGATAAGACAACAACAGCTTGAGGATACTTCTCTTCAATAAAGTAAATGATACTGGCGATATCCTCTCTTTGCTGGAAAACTTCAACCAAGGATTGATTTTTAGAAATAATATTAGCACCATTTTCACCGACAAAAGTTAACTGCTCATGACAATCAGGAAAATGTTCGCGCAATTGACGGTATGGATTGCTGCTTGCGACAACAAAGCGAATATCTCTTTCTTGCAGTTGTTTTAAGATTCTCTGAAATCGGTTATGATCGTAACTCCCTTTAGAATTTAAGAAGGTTCCATCCATATCGGTTGCAATAACTTTCACACTCATTTCTTCTCCTCTAACTAGCTAGTGTAATTAATCTTAGATAAATAATAACAATATTATTTTAAATCAAATAATATTTCTAATTCGTTCGACTGACTGTATTCGAAGGCAAAATCGGATCCCTTTTAAAGTTCTGGCATAAAATCACTTACTTCCTGTCATTATTATAACACACAAAAAATTTAAAAAAATTAAAAGACACCCTAAAGTGCCTCTTGTTATTAGCTGAGTAGACCAGTTATATAAACCAGAAAGAAAATAGCAAAACCAGCCAGATAAATCAAACCAAAAATTGATAACCAATTCAGCCAAACAGATAGCTTGTGCTCCTTGTTATTAACCAATGAATAATTCAAATAAGCATAAACTGGCGTTGTCAGGAAAGACGCAATCATAGCAAAGCGCATTAGAGTTGCAACATCACCTGCAAATAAAAGAACAATAATAATCCCAATAATAGATGTAAAGACCATCCAAACATTAAGCACCTTTTGTGAAGCTTCCTTTCGTCCAAACAGTAAGCGCATGGTTTCATTATTGGCACGCGAATAGCCATCAATAACTGTAATGGTTGTACCAAAGATGCACAAAAAGGCAATGAAGGCAATCAAAAGACGAGACCAAGCACCAAAGGACGATTCATACATATTGATAAACTGGGCAATGTAAGCTGCACTAGCACTCTTAACTTGTTGGCCTGAACCAAATTGAATCAAAGCACCCAGTGCCAAGAAGATAAATGCAAGAACCGCTGTTCCGATATAACCAACGTTAAAGTCAAAAATACCATCAGTCAGAGAAACTTTTGCTGTCTTGCGCTTTTCAACCGTCCACATAGAATTGATAGCCGAAATTTCAATCGGAGCTGGCATCCAGCCCATCAAAGAAACAATAAAAGGCAGGGCTGTTAGTTGCCACGGTGATGGTGCTGTGAAATCTGGAGCATATTCTCTATGTTTAAAGAGAGCAATAACAACAGCCAAGGTTGTCGCCAAAGTCAAGGCTGTCATCACCCACTTAGATAAGCCATCAAGAAAACGATAACCTCCAATTAAAAGCATTGCCAAGGTTACTATGATAAGGGCTGTTGTTAATTGCGAGATAGACAGGCCAAATCCATTCGGGAAGATATTATAAAGAATTGCCGCAGCTAGAATTCCAACAGCTGCTGTATTGACAACAGCTGAGAATATATTCATGATAAAAAATACCCACAAATAAAATTTCCCTTTTTCTTTGTAGCCTTCAATCAGACTTTTATTATTTTGCAGTGTGTATTGCGAGCCAAAACGAAAAAATGGATATTTAAACAAGTTAACCAATAAAACAATAATGGCCAACTGCCAGCCGTAAATAGCGCCTGCTTGCGTTGATGATACAATATGGGATCCACCAACAGCTGCTGATGCCATAAGGATCCCCGGTCCCATAGCTTTAAATTTGCTTTTCCATGTTGAGCGTTCCTCTTCCGCCATAAACTTTTCTCCTTTTTATAACTTAAATTATCAGAGTTTTCTGAATATGATGTACAATTATTATAACATTGATAGAAAAGCTGTCAAGAGTATTTTCAGAAAATTTCAATAAATTATTTAACTCAATTAGAATGGGATACCTTATTAGAACAGACGGCTATGATTGCAGCGCAATAACCTATAAAAGAGTCTAATCGTGAAGATTACGTATAAAAAATCGGATTGTTAGCCTTAACCTACTCAAAACAAGACTAAATAACTTAGGGAAGTTATTATGATTTTAGGAAAATAATCCTGTAAAAAAATTAACAAGCCATTGCCAGATTTTAGCAAAAAAACCTTTACCGGACTCAATAGCTTTGTTAGCATTAAACTTTAAGTTGAGTCCCTTAAAAGTTGATTTAGCATTAGCAACAATACTGTCTTTTAGAGAATTCAGAGTTGATTTAAACCCTTTATTGTGAATAACCTCACTCTTTGAAAGTTTAAATGCAAAATTAACGATTAATGTTATTTGTTTGTCAGTCATTGAAGAATTTAAATTGTAATTTTTCAACGTATTCTCAACAATCTTTCGAACTTGATCTTTTGTTAATTTATCACCTGAATCAGCCACTGCAGATTTAATGTCTGTTAGAGCAACATTAAGCTTATCAGCATCATAACTTTCTTTTCCTTTATTTTCCTCATTAATTCCAGAAAGGGTATTGAGTTCTTCTTGAGCCAAATTTTTACTTTCTTCAGAAACGCTTGCACCATTTTCTTCAAGTGAGTAATAAATACCCGCTAAAGCTGATTCTCCCGTTACAGCAATTGGTGCTGCAACTGTAATTTTAGCATGTTCAATTCCAAGCGTTACAGCGGCATTTCGATACATATCCTGTGTCACTTTCGTGATGTTTTCAGGAGTAACAATCTGCACATCAAGTGTTTCCTTATTACCTAATTTTTGAATCTTAACAGATGAATATAACTGCAAACTTGGATCATCAGCAACATTCATAATTTTAGCATAGCTGCTTGTATTTAGTGTTTTAACATTGGTATCCTTATCAGCACTATAACCCAACAAATTCAATGTTTGACTGCGCTGCTCTTCACTTAAAGAATACCCCATAACATAGTCTGGCTGAACATAAGATTCATCAATAACCTTCTGAACAGAATCGTTGCCGCTAGCAGCAACGAAACTTAAAGGTACTATAGAAGTCAGAAAAAGTATTCCGCCTATTAATAATTTTCGTAAAATCATCATTCTTCCTTTCTTATTGTCTTTCTCTTATTCTTAATCATGAGAGTTAGCTTTTTAAACTGAAAACTAGCAATTTTTCATGTCTATTCATGTAATTCCAAAGGCAGACCATCTGGATCAAAAAAGAAAGCCATTTTTTTACCTGTATAATCATCATAACGAACCTCTTCAACTCTTATACCTAAAGCTATCAACTCTTGCCTAGATGCCTCAACATCTTCTACATAAAAAGCTAGATGTCTCAAGCCACAAGCTTCTCGCGGCCAACTGATACGCTCTGGTGGGGCGCAGTAATTAGAGTCCGTTAACTTATTTCCAAAAATTTCTAACTCAATATCACCACATTTCAAATCAAGTTTGTAATCATGACGTTTCGGCCTGTGATTTTCTCGAATGACTTCAAAACCCAATTGATTAACATAAAACTCATAAGATTTATCATAATCCGAAACTATCAAAGCAACATGATGAACTGCTTTTAATTTCATTTTTGTTTTTCCTTTCAAAATATTGCCATTAGTGACAATCAAGTAGAGGCTAATCTCTAACTCCTCTCACACCATCACACCAGCGTACGTACTATTAGACATATAGCAGCGGTTCAACTAACTTCTCATGATTCCTTGTTATTACGTTTGCAATGCTCATGAGACCTCACAGAATAAGTCGTACCTAAAAGAAACTCGTTAGAGCGAGTTTCTTGTTTTAAAATGATATTTGATTATAGGACTGCCTAAAAGCTTTTTTTATCTTTTTGGAAGTCTTATTAAAATCAGTTTCCCCCTTATATGTGCCATGAACAATTGTTCTGGCAGTCGCCCCCGCATCTGTACAAGTGACCAAAGTAACTTCATTTTGTCCCGGCCGATTGTCAATAACTTCTACATGTTCAGGTGTGACAGTTTTCACTTCACTAATAACATAAGTATAAACCTTATTTTTATCAGTCAGATAAATTTCCATGCCTTCTTTTGCACGTTCTAAAGGTGAAAAGAGCATCTGTGAAGATCCGGTCATACCAAAAACATGATGGCTAGCAAGAGCATAATTATTTTCTCCCATGACTTGGTCATTTTTCATCGTTCCAGCACCATATGTTAAGCCAACATTATCTAATCCTTTGAAGATTGGTAAGTTGATTTTTAAGTCTGGAATGGCAATTCCGCCAATTACAGGAAGCTTCTGAGCAGCCATTTGTGCTGCCAGTACCGATTGAGTACTGATGGATTCCACCTTTTTAAAATCAAAGGAAGAATGGGCAGCCTTGTTGCGTTCAATCTCCTTCTTGCTAACATTGGAAACCTGATATCTATTGGTATTCCAAGCAATTAGAGTATTTCTAATTGGAGTATTGAAGATTAGTGCTAAACCAATCACTAATAAAAGGATAGGCAGAAAGGTCCTTAAAAAACTTCGTTTTTTCCTAGATTGACGTTCTTTTTTCATTGCTAGCTACTCATTTTCATTATTATTTAGTGAAGTGCCTTCTATTACTTCAGACTTGACCAAAGCAAAGGTTACAATCTTAGCATTTTCATCTAGGCGCATCACTTTGACACCCATAGCTGAACGCCCAGTCTGAGAGATATCGGCAACACTTGTACGAATGATAACACCAGTATCCGTAATAATCATGATATCTTCATCATCATTGACAGTGACAAGTCCAGCGAGAGGTCCATTTTTAGCGGTGATATTGGCAGTTTTAATTCCTTTACCACCACGTCCTTTAGTCGGGTATTCACTGGCAGGTGTTTGCTTACCATACCCTTTTTCTGTAATGGTTAGAACATTGCGATTATCTGCTATGTGATCTGCACCAATGACATAATCATTTTTCCTGAGATTAACACCTTTCACACCAGTTGCCAAACGTCCCATATTGCGGACAGCAGATTCTTGGAAACGAACAGAATAACCTAAATGTGTCCCAATAATGATATCCTCTTGACCATTGGTCAAAAGAACGTTGATCAATTCATCATTATCGCGCAGACTCAGCGCTTTGAGACCATTTTGACGAATATTGCCAAAGGCAGACACACTAGTCCGTTTGACAACTCCTTGTCTAGTCGTAAAGAATAAATACTTATCATGAAAATCATCTGATTTCACATTGATTATGGTTTGAATCGTTTCACCATCATCTAATTTCAGTAAATTGACGATAGGTAAGCCCTTTGCAGTTCGGCCGTATTCAGGAATTTCATAACCTTTGAGACGATAAACTCTCCCTTGATTAGTAAAGAAGAGCATGGCATCATGCGTACTTGTTGATACCAGTTCACGAACAAAGTCATCATCATTGACGCCTGTTCCTTGGACACCACGACCGCCTCGTTTTTGTGTACGAAACTCATCTTGACCAAGACGTTTAATATAACCCTTATTAGATAAAGTAATCAGAACATCTTCTTCTTCAATCAAGTCTTCATCTTCGAGTGACAGGACTTCACCAACCATTAATTCTGTTCGGCGTTGATCAGCAAATTTGCGTTTGATATCTTCAAGTTCATCCTTGATGATTGTGATAACACGTTCTGGTTTAGCCAAAATATCAGCTAAATCAGCGATCAATGCTAAAAGGTCATTATATTCTGACTGAATTTTATCACGTTCCAAGCCGGTCAAGCGACGCAGGCGCATATCAAGAATGGCTTGACTTTGTCTTTCGGATAAATCAAAACGACTCATTAATTCAGCTTGAGCAATGGTATCTGTCTCACTATTGCGGATAATGGTAATAACTTCATCCAGATGATCAAGAGCAATCAGTAAACCTTCTAAGATATGAGCCCGGCTTTCAGCTTTAGCCTTATCAAACTTAGTACGTCTAACAATGACTTCTTTTTGATGGTCAATATAATTATCTAAAATCTGTCTCAAGGACAAAATTTTAGGGACACCCTTCTCAATAGCTAACATGTTAAAACTAAAATTAGTTTGTAGACTTGTTAACTTAAAAAGATTATTTAAAATAACATTAGCACTAGCATCACGGCGGACTTCAATAATAAAACGAACGCCTTCACGGCTGGATTCATCTCGAACAGCAGTGATACCTTCAATGCGTTTTTCTTGTGCTAAGCGAACAATATGCTCATGTACTTTAGTTTTATTGACCATATAAGGAAATTCAGTAACAACAATGCGTTCACGTCCTGACTTCGTTTGCTCAATCTCAGTGCGAGCACGCAAAACAATAGAACCCTTTCCTGTATCATAGGCGCGATGTATACCCGATTTTCCCATGACAAGAGCTCCTGTTGGAAAATCGGGGCCGGGTAGTACTTCCATTAGGTCACGCGTTGTCACGTCAGGATTATCCATAACTAATTTGACCGCATCAATTGTTTCTCCCAAATTATGAGGTGGAATATTAGTGGCCATTCCAACAGCAATACCTGTCGCTCCATTAACCAGAAGATTTGGAAAACGTGACGGTAAAACTAAAGGTTCACGTTCAGAACCATCATAGTTATCTGCAAAATCAACTGTATTTTTATTAATATCACGAAGCATTTCCATAGCAATTTTGCTCATACGCGCTTCTGTATAACGCTGCGCTGCAGCGCCATCTCCGTCCATAGAACCAAAATTTCCATGACCATCAACCAACATGTGACGGTAAGACCACCATTGTGCCATCCGAACCATGGCTTCGTAAATAGATGAATCTCCATGCGGATGGTATTTACCCATGACATCACCTGTAATACGCGCTGATTTTTTATGCGGCTTGTCAGGAGTAACCCCCAATTCATTCATGCCATATAAAATACGACGATGAACAGGTTTTAATCCATCGCGAACATCTGGAAGAGCCCGAGCAACAATAACACTCATAGCATAGTCAATAAAACTCGTCTTCATTTCACTTGTTAAATTGACATCTACTAAATTTCTATCTTGCATTAAAAAATGCCTCATTTCTAGTCTAAAACTCTTTTATATTATATCACAAATAAGGCTCTTTTTCAGCTATTCTACTATAGTTTTCCGCTGAGAAAGGTAAATATTAGTGACTTTCTTAACAAAAAGTGTTAGAATGAAAATGTATAGAATATATACTTAATAAATTATAAGGAGATGTTTAGAACATGACTGCAACTAAACAACATAAAAAAGTCATCCTTGTTGGTGATGGTGCTGTAGGTTCATCTTACGCTTTCGCTCTCGTTAACCAAGGAATTGCTCAAGAACTTGGTATTATTGAAATTCCTCAATTATTTGAAAAAGCCGTTGGCGACGCTCTTGATCTTAGTCATGCACTTGCTTTTACTTCACCAAAAAAAATCTATGCAGCTAAATATGAAGACTGTGCGGATGCTGACCTTGTTGTTATCACTGCTGGTGCACCCCAAAAACCAGGCGAAACTCGCCTTGATCTCGTTGGTAAAAATCTTGCCATCAATAAATCAATTGTTACTCAAGTTATAGAATCAGGCTTTAATGGTATCTTCCTCGTTGCTGCTAACCCAGTTGATATCTTAACTTATGCTACATGGAAATTCTCAGGTTTCCCTGCCGAAAAAGTTATTGGCTCAGGTACTTCACTTGATACTGCTCGTTTCCGTCAAGCACTTGCTGAAAAACTTGATGTTGATGCGCGTTCAGTCCATGCTTACATTATGGGTGAACATGGTGACTCAGAATTTGCAGTATGGTCTCATGCCAATGTAGCTGGTGTTAACCTTGAAAACTATCTTCAAGATGTTCAAAATTTCAATGGCGAAGAATTGATTGACTTATTTGAAGGTGTCCGCGATGCTGCCTATACAATCATCAATAAAAAAGGTGCAACTTTCTATGGTATTGCTGTTGCCCTTGCTCGTATCACTAAGGCTATTCTTGACGACGAAAATGCCATATTGCCACTTTCAGTATTTCAAGATGGCCAATATGGTTTCAATGAAGTCTTTATCGGTCAGCCCGCTATCGTAGGTGCACATGGTATTGTTCGCCCAGTAAATATTCCTTTGAACGATGCTGAAAAACAAAAGATGCAAGCTTCTGCAAAAGAATTAAAAGCTATCATTGACGAAGCCTTCTCTAAAGAAGAATTTGCTGCTGCAGCTCGTAACTAAACAATAAAAATACCAAGCATTGTGTAATGCTTGGTATTTTTATTAAACGTTTTAATCACTGTAGTAAGTCCTGCTAACAACAGTCCAACTGTTAAGACCATCCGATGACTTTTCCAACTCTCCATTAGCATTAATACGATAATGAGCAACAGTTGGACTAGTATTAGGATCTGCTCCTGCTTGCTTCATTGCATCAGACTGATGATTTTCCTTAATAGTAGCATAAACCAAACCATCCGTATCAGATTTCCAACTTTCAATAGTGAAATCTTTTTTAGTAAAACGACTATCTTTACGATTCTCCAGATAATTTGCGATAACCCAATCTTCAACCTGTTGAGTAGTAAGATTTTTTGTATCTACTTGACTGTCACTACTCTTTCTATGAGAAGACTTCTGTGATGAAGGTCTTCCTTTTTGCAACTGGTAATCCAACCCAATATTAGTTAAAGGTTGAGAATAATCAAAATCGCTGTCAACACCTGTTTGCCAAACTAAAGGTTTAATATAGCCATCTCCAATATAGACACCATAAGCATATCTAACGTAAACTCCTCCTAGTTGTGCTCCTGCCACCAAACCACTTGGTTGTGTCCCTTTAACAAAATGATAACAGTAAGTATTAACGCCCACTCTCTCTATATTTTTAATTCTACTTGTGTAATTTTCTGAACCAATAACTGTTTTTATCACACCATTTTTAGAAAAGGTCATTTGAATATCTTTTTGGAGATTATCAACATAACCATACCACGTTCCTCTTAACTTTACTGGAAAAACAGCTCTAGTTTTCTGGCTTTGACTACGATCAGATTTTGTCTTGTTAGTTTTATCTTTCTTTTGGAGAGATGACGTTGCTGTGGTTCTCTTAGAAGTTGAGGTATTAGAGATAGGTCGAGAGCTGTCTTTTAAAAACATAAGAAAGAGAATAGCTATGATTACTCCTATAATACATACTGATGCTATTAAATAAGTGCGAAAACGTTTTTTCTGCAATAAATTTTTATGCTCTGTTTCGTACTGTTGTAGCAAAAGAGAAATTTCTTGTTTCAACTTAGGATCTTTTTCTTTTTTTATAGCTAACTGAAGACGAGAAATTCTTTTTTCTAATTCTTCTTCAGCCAATCTCTTTTGTTTATCATGTGTCGTCGGTTTTTTATTTTTCCTAGTGAAATCTTGATTCGCCATATCTTTCTAACGCCTCCTTTTCACTTTTATTATATAATAATCACTTTCAGACAGCAATATACCTAATGATAAAAGTATGAGAATTTGATAGATAAAGATAACTCAATAGTTTTCTTGAAAAACGATTAAACTGACAAAAAATTACTTTTCACTGTTTCATTCATAATCATTTAGCTTTTAATGCTGCTTTGATCATATAATTATAGGGTTGATTGAAATGAGGAAGAAAGAAATAGTCCAGTAGAGCTAAACGTTCAATGGTAACTTTTTCCTGAATAGCCAATGAAAACATATGAATTCCCATTGACATATCTTCTTTAGATGCCATTTGTGCACCAAGAACCAGTCGGCTATCCTTATCATAGACAATTTTAAGTGTAACAGGATAATTATCATGTTCAATAAAACTAGCCTTCTGAAAATCTGTAAATGCAGTGACTTCTGGATTATAGCCAAAACGCTTTGCTTTTTCTTGCGTTAACCCAGTTGAAACCATATTGAGACCAAAAATTGAAATACCATTTGAACCTTGAACACCAAGAGATTCCAATTTATGCCCTGCTGCATTATGACCAGCTACAATACCTGAGCGAAGAGCGTTTGAAGCTAAGGCAATATAATTGGTATCATTAATAGCGTTGTCATAAACAGTCGCGCAATCGCCGATGGCATAAACGTCAGGAATACTTGTCTCTTGTTTTTTATCAACAAGGAAAGCACCATTACGGAAGGTTTTGAGTTTAGCGTTGCCAAGTGCAGTATTAGGACGGAAACCGACAGCTAAAATAACCATATCCACATCATGGCTCGCTTTATCAGTTACAATACGTTCGACTTTACCATCACCTTCAATGGCTTTGACAGTTTCTCCGAATGCTAATTCAATACCATGATCTTCCAAATTTTGACGCATCATTTCTGAAAGATCCTGATCATAATAACCAGCTAAGCAAGTGTCAACAACATCAATAAGAATCACTTCTTTTCCGAGGCGTTTAAAGGCTTCAGCAAGTTCTACACCAATATAACCAGCACCAACAACAGCAATACGATTCAGATTTTGACTCTTATCCTGTAATTTATTAATAACATCTTCTGCATTTTGATACAATTTAACAAATTGAAGATTTTTCAAAGTTGCTTCAAAATCACGACTACCTTCTTTGATAGCTGCACCTTTGATAGGTGGTAAGATTGGTGTTGATCCTGTTGCCAAAATAAGCTTCTCATAGCTTTCAACATGTTCTTGACCATTGACCAAAGCAGTAACCCTCTTAGCATCATAATCAATGGCTGTCACTGGCGATTCCATATAAATTTTAGCACCTTTTGCTTCTAACGATTCCTTGTCAGCATAAAAAAGACCTTGAGGGCCTGATATTTGTTTTCCAATCCAAAGTGCCATTCCACAACCCAAGAATGAAATATTAGAATTTTGGTCAAAAACGACAACTTCGTTTTCACTACCGTAATTATCTAGAATAGTATTAATGGCAGCTGTACCTGCATGGTTAGCTCCAACAATAACGATTTTACTCATAAACAAATCCTCTTTTCAATATAATCTAATTATTACTTCATTAGTATAGCATGAGGTTGAAACGCTTACAAAGAATATGCTCATCTTTCATAAAAATAACTTTATAATCTCCAAAATGGACTTCTCTACTATAATCTACAATTGATAAGGAATCAAAAAATCACTCAATATATAAGCTCCTGATTGCTAGCTTTCAAGAGCTAATCAAACAAGATTGTATATCGAGTGATTTTAAATTTTTATTTTGATTTAATATAATTAATACCATCCGCTTTTGGAGCAACTGCTTGTCCAAAGAAGACTGCTAATACAAGAATCGTTAAAGCATAAGGTGCAATTTGCAGATAAACTGTAGGAATTTTTGATAAAAAAGGTAATTGACCGCCAATAACTGCTAAACTCTGTGAAAGACCAAAGAAAAGGCTTGATAACATAGCTCCTATCGGATTCCATTTTCCAAAAATCATAGCTGCCAAAGCAATGAAACCTGGTCCCAAAATGGTCGTTCCTGCAAAGTTCACAGAGATGGACTGTGCATAAATCGCTCCGCCTATTCCACCCAGAAGACCTGAAATCATAACACCGAGATAACGCATCAAATAAACATTGATTCCTAAAGTATCCGCAGCTTGTGGGTGTTCACCAACTGAACGCAATCGCAAACCAAATTTCGTTTTGGTAAGTATGAACCAAGCAAAGACCGAAAAGAGAACAGCTAGATAGGCTACTAAACTAGTTCCTTGAAAGAAGATAGGACCCAAAAAAGGAATATGTGACAAAATTGGAAAATCAAATTTACCAAAAGATTGACTGATATTATCTGTCTGTCCCTTGTTATACAGTGCTTTAACAAAGAAAACAGCTAAAGAAGGAGCTAAAAGATTAAGCACAGTACCAGAAACAATATGATCTGCTCGAAAATTAATTGTTGCTAGAGCATGAAGTAAAGAAAAAAGTAAGCCAACCAGACCGCCTACAAGAGCAGCAATCCAAGGAGTAGCCTTGCCAAAAGAGTGAGCAAATTCGATATTAAAAACAACACCAGCAAAAGCTCCCATAACCATAATACCTTCAAGACCTACATTAACAACACCTGATCTTTCAGAAAAGACGCCACCTATACTTGTAAAAATAAGAGGGGTCGCATAAACTAGCATTGACGATATCAAAAGAGCTAACATATTTTCTAAACTCATTTTACTGACCACCTTCCACTTTTTTTCTAGGTTTAATGTAATGTTCAATAATATAGTGAGCTCCAACGAAGAAAATAATCAAAGCAGTCACTACTTTTATCAATTCAGGCGGTGTGCCAACATGAGTAGCATCACTAATACTCATACCCGGTGCTCCAACACTGAGTGCTCCAAATAAAAAGGCTGAAAGGAAGATACCAATTGGAGAATTAGAGGCCAAAAGACTGACCGCCATTCCGTCAAAACCAATAGCCAAGGAACTTGTTTGCACATAAACATTGCCAAAGGTTCCCAATCCTTCAACAACTCCACCTAATCCAGCAAGAGCACCTGAAATAATCATTGAAAGAACGATGGTTCTTTTAGCTGACATACCAGCATATTCACTAGCATGCGGATTGAGCCCCACTGAACGGATTTCAAATCCCAGAGTTGTCTTATTGAGTAAATACCAGACAACTACAATAGCAATGATTGCCAAGAAAAAGCCGATATTCATTCGTGAATTATTTGTCAAAGCACGCAGCCATTCTGTCTGATAGCTGGCATTATGACCAACATAGATACTAGAGTCTGAATTTCTCATAATATTCTTAGCAAAGCCGTCTTGAATAATAGCATTGCCAATATAAAGAACAATGTAATTCATCATAATCGTTACAATGACTTCACTGGTTCCTAAATAAGCTCGCAAGAAGCCAGGAATAGCACCGACAACACCTCCTGCTGCTGCTCCAATAAGCACTGTCATTAGAATCATCAGGGGACGAGGCAGGCTGGGATTAGCTAGAGCAAACCAACCAGCAGCAATCCAACCAGCATAGGCTTGACCAGATAAACCAATATTGAAAAAGCCCGCACGGCTTGCAACAGCAAAACCAAGAGCAATTAAAATCAAAGGGCTCATAGCGCGAAAAATTTCGCCAATATCCTTGAGACTGCCAAATGCTTTTTGAAATAACCCTTCATAGGCCCAAATAGGATCATAGCCAAAAATCACCATGATAATGGCACCTAGTATAATCCCCAAGATAACTGAAATCAGAGGAACTACCAATTTTTGTGTTTTCTTAGACATTTACTTCCTCCCTTTCAATACTGCCACCAGCCATTAAAATTCCTAGTTCTTGTTTATTAGTTGTTTCTGGTGTAACAATACCTTGGATTTGACCATCATGAATAACAGCAATACGATCTGACAGGTTGAGAATTTCATCAAGTTCAAAACTAACTAACAGAACAGCCTTGCCTTCATCACGCTCTGCAATTAAACGTTTATGAATATATTCAATAGCTCCAACATCAAGACCTCGTGTCGGCTGACTAACAATTAATAAGTCTGGATCACGGTCAACCTCACGAGCAATGATAGCTTTTTGCTGATTGCCGCCTGAAAATCCTTTGGCTGGAATAAGTTCATTAGCTCCGCGAACATCAAATTCCTGCATTAAGTGACGACCATGTTCATTGATTTTACTATAATTCAAAACACCATTGTGACTTAGGGGGTCCTTATAATATGTTTGAAGAGCGAGGTTTTCTGCCATAGTTAACTCAAGAATCAGACCATCACGATGACGGTCTTCAGGAACATGACCAACACTGAGCTCTGTAATCTTACGGGTCGAAAGTTTGGTCACATCTTGTCCTTTGATTGTTAAATGACCAGATTTTATCTTACGTAATCCTGTGATAGCTTGAACTAATTCACTTTGCCCATTGCCATCAATACCAGCAATACCGATAATTTCACCAGCCTTAACCTCTAAAGACAAACCTTTAATAGCAGGAATTCCTCTATTTTCATTGACTACAAGATCTTTGATAGACAAAATGGTTTCTTTAGGTTTTGTTGGCGTTTTTTCTATTGTAAATGAAACAGAACGCCCAACCATCATCTCAGCTAAATCCTGTGAAGTGGTGCCAGAGACCTCAACTGTCTCAATACTCTTACCGCGACGAATTACAGTAACACGATCAGCTACTGACCTAATTTCATCCAACTTATGAGTAATCAAAATAATAGATTTGCCTTCTTTGACAAGACTCTTCATGATAGTCATCAATTCCTGAATTTCAGAAGGTGTCAAAACAGCTGTTGGTTCATCAAAAATTAAAATATCAGCACCACGATAAAGTGTTTTAAGAATTTCAACACGTTGCTGAGCACCGACAGAAATATCAGCAATCTTAGCATTGGGATCTACAGCTAAACCATACTTTTCAGAAAGTGCTTTAATTTCTTGGCCAGCTTTTTTAAGATCTAATATACCATTTTTGACAACTTCATTTCCCAAAATGATATTTTCAGTAACCGTAAATGCTTCAACTAACATAAAATGTTGGTGAACCATCCCGATACCTAATTGAGCTGACTTAGAGGGCGAATCAATCGTAACAGCCGAACCATTAATCTTAATGCTACCACTAGTAGGTTCAAGCAAACCTGCAAGCATATTCATCAAAGTTGACTTCCCTGCTCCATTTTCACCAAGCAAAGCATGAATCTCACCTTTTCTGAGATCAAGATTGATGTGATCATTAGCCACAAAATCATCAAATTTTTTAGTAATCTCTCTCATTTCAATGACATGTTGCGCCATAATCTTTTCCTTTCAGAAATTTTATATTTCAGCTTGAAAAAAGCGACCGACACGATCGCCTTTAAAAGTTTATTTTTCTGGAACTTTAACATCACCAGATACAATTTTCTTCTTAGCATCATCAACAGCCTTTTTACCCTCTTTAGATAAATGTGTTGGTACTAAATCAACTCCTTTATCTTTAAGACCATAAGTTGTCACTTTACCGCCCGGAAATTTTTTCTTAGAAGTGTTTGTTGAAATCAACTGAACAGCCTTACCAACTTCTTTTAAAGAAGAAGCAAGAACAAAGTTAGATTTCTTACCATCCTTAGAAGTATATTTACCTTCAGCAGCTTGATCTCGGTCAACTCCAATGACCCAAACTTTTTTATTTTCTTTTTTCTTTTCATTAACAGCTTTGGCTTCACTAAATACCCCAGCACCAGTACCACCAGCAGCTTGATAAATAACATCTGCACCACTGGCATATTGTGCAGCAGCGATTGTCTTACCTTTGGCTGCATCTCCAAACGAACCAGCGTAATCAACTTGAATTTGAATAGAACTATCAACTGATTTCACACCAGCTTCAAAACCTTTTTCAAAACGAGTGATCACTTCAGATTTCACACCACCTACAAAGCCGACCTTCTTTGATTTAGTTGTTTTTGCTGCAGCGATTCCTGCGAGGTAAGCAGCTTCATTATCAGCAAAGGTAACACTAGCGACATTGTTTTTCTTTTGGATAACATCATCAATAATAACGTAATGGATATTCTTATTATCTGCTGCTGTTTTTTCGATAGCATCATGCAAAGCATAGCCAATACCAAATATTAATTTATAACCGCTTGATGAAGCTGTATCAAGGTTAGTAGCATAATCGGATTCACTAGCTGATTGGAAGTAATCAAAACCATTTCCCTTGCTAAGACCGTTATCTTTGCCCCAAGCCTGTAAACCTTCCCAAGCTGATTGATTAAATGATTTGTCATCAACACCGCCAGTATCAGTGACAATAGCGACTTTTAAGTCTGTCTTTGCCTTACCCTTTTCCCTAGCTGCACGATTTCCACAAGCAGCAAGTCCCAATACTGCTACTGCAGTTAACCCTAAACCAATAATTTTTTTGTTCATAAAAATGAACCCTCCTAAATTTTATAAACAACAACTGTTGTAACATTTTATATTAAACCTAAAGGTTTAACAGACAAATTAAAATAGAATTACTTTAACTCTCTAAAGGAATAAGGAAGTAACTCTTCGACTGTCATCACGACCGTCTTACCACCCTTTGCAATTAAAGTAACTTTTGCAGATGGTTCAAAAAATTCAGCCATTACTTGACGGCAAGCACCACAAGGCGAAATAGGCTTTTGCGTCTCACCATAAATAGCAATTTCTTCTAAGTCACGATAACCTTCAGAAATAGCTTTAAAAATTGCTGTTCGTTCACCGCAATTGGTCAATCCAAAACTGGCATTTTCAATGTTACAGCCTTGATAGATTTTACCCGATTTGGTTTTAAGTGCTGCTCCAATCGGAAAATGTGAATAAGGAACATAAGCATTTTTACTAGCTTCAATAGCTGTTCTGATTAAATCAATAACCACTGTTTGTTTGCTTTCCTTCCATAATAGTAACTCCAGCAGATGTCCCAATACGTGTTGCACCTGCTTCAATAAAAGCTTGCGCATCTTCTAAAGATCGCGTTCCTCCTGCCGCCTTTACTCCAACATCAGGTCCTACCGTTTGACGCATAAGACGAACATCATCTAACCTAGCTCCAGCAGTTGAAAAACCAGTTGATGTTTTAACGAAATCAGCACCTGCTGCTACTACAGCTTGACAAGCTTTAATTTTTTCTTTATCTGTAAGGAGACAAGTTTCAATAATAACTTTCACCAATTTGTCACCACTGGCTTCAACAACTGCCCGAATATCTTCTTCAACAAAAGCAAAATGACCGGATTTAGCTTGGCCAATATTGATAACCATATCAACTTCGTCAGCTCCATGACTAATAGCATCCTTGGTTTCAAAGGCTTTTACAGCACTAGTCGTTGCTCCTAAAGGAAAACCAATAACAGTACAAACTTTAATGTCTGTTCCTTCAAGAGCTTTAGCCGCATAAGAAACCCAAGTTGGATTGATACAGACACTGGCAAAATTATATGTCTTAGCTTCTCGAATCAGTTTATCAATCTGATCTTGCCTACTTTCTGGTTTTAATAAAGTATGGTCAATATATTGATTGATTTTCATGTTATCCTTTCTTAATAATCAAGTAATGATTTTTAAAATTTCAGTTACTTTCATTTCTTCCTTATCTATTTTAACATTTTTTTTGAATTCTGTAAGTAAGTTTTCCGATAATTTTTCATTGGAATAAATCTCTGCTAGTAAGTCACCCTTTTGGATTAGATCACCGACTTTTCTATAAAAAACGATTCCTGTCTCATAGTCAAGTTGATCCGTTTTAACTGCTCGTCCAGCTCCCAGACGCATAGCAAAAAGTCCAAAAGCTAAAGCAGGTAATTCCTTGATATAACCATTTTTATCAGCAAGAATCTTGGTCACAAATTTTGCAGCTGAAGGACGATAGAGATCGTTTAAGTCACCACCTTGATAAGCAACCATGTCTTCAAATTTTTGAAGAGCCTGTCCATTGATCAAATGTTCCTTGATTTCAGTCAGACTTCTCTTTTGTCCTGCCAATTCTAAAAGTAATTGAGCCAGCTGACAAATAAAATCAGTAATATCCTTACGGCCTTTCCCCTGCATAATTTGTAAGGCTTCTAAAACTTCTAAGCGATTGCCGGTAGCTTGTCCCAAAGGTTGACTCATATCTGTAATGGCAGCAATGGTCTGACGCCCCACTTCTTTACCTAAATTAACCATGGTTTGAGATAAATCTTCAGCTTCTTTTAAAGTTTTCATAAAAGCACCATCACCCACTGTCACATCTAATAAAATACGATCCGCCCCTGCGGCAATCTTCTTGCTCATAATCGAACTAGCAATCAAGGGCATTGTATCAACTGTTGCTGTGACGTCACGCAAGGCATAGAGTAATTTATCGGCTTTGACCAAATCATTAGACTGACCAATAACCGCCAAGCCAATATCTTGGACCTGCTTAATGAAATCTGCTTGTGAACGCTCGACCTGATAACCCTTGATTGATTCCAATTTATCAAGGGTTCCGCCAGTATGTCCCAGTCCGCGACCGCTCATTTTAGCAACCGGCACTCCAAAACTGGCTACTAGCGGTACTAAAATTAAGGTGACCTTATCACCAACACCACCTGTGGAATGTTTATCAACCTTTATTCCGGCAATAGCTGATAAATCAATTTGTTGACCAGACTTAACCATAGCCATGGTCAAATCTTGCGTCTCTCTAGTGCTCATTCCTTTAAAATAGATAGCCATAGCAAGTGCTGACATTTGATAATCAGGAACTTGGCCATTAACATATCCTTCAATAAGCCAAGAAATTTCTTCCTGTGTCAATGTCAGCCCATCACGTTTTTTCTGAATTAAATCAACTGCTCTCATCACCAAGATACCAAGAACGCTATAAAAAGCAAGTGAATGTTAAAAGCTTGCTAAAATCCCAATTTCTGATGCAAACTATCCAACTAAATTCAAGCTTTCTACTTGTGTTCAATCTCCTTCTTTCACACTTCTAAGAACATAATAGCCCTTATCCCTTTTTAAAACAATCGCATTGCCAAAAACATTTTCCATCTTATCTTTAGCACTAGGAGCACCTTGCTTTTTTTGGATGACAATAGTCAAACTGCCATTTTCTTTTAAATGATTAATACTTCCCTCAATAATAGTGTGGACAACTTTCTTACCAGCCCTAATGGGCGGATTGCTAATAATATAATCAAAACTATCAAAAACATTTTCATAAATATCAGATTGGAAAATATTAGCAGATACTTCATTATTTTCAGCATTTTGACGGGTTAAATCAAGAGCACGGTTATTAATATCAACCATAGTAACGTCAAGTTTTTGAACCTTAGCCAAGGCAATGCCAAGCGGTCCATAGCCACAGCCGAGATCTAATAATGTTTTTTCCTCAGCAAAATCAAGGCTGTTTAAAAGAGTCTGACTGCCATAGTCAATCATGTTTTTACTAAAAACACCTGAATCTGTTAAAAAATGAAAAGACTGTCCCAGTAATTCGACCTTTATTTTTCTAATATCGTGTTTACTATCGGGATTTTCTGTATAGTACATATTATTCATTTTAACTTCACTCCTGTTTTATGCTAATCAATTTTAGCACACTTTGAAACGGTTTTCAATTCAATGTGGTATAATATTTTTTAAAGGAGAACTTCATGGCAAACGAGTTTATTAATTTTGAAAAAATTTCCCGTAAAACTTGGCAGCACTTGCATCAAGAATCACAACCACCTTTAAATGAAAATGAATTAAATTCCATTAAAAGTCTCAACGATAGAATAAGCATTAAAGATGTGACTGACATTTATTTACCGCTTATTAGCTTGATTCAAATTTATAAAAAATCTCAAGAAAATCTTTCTTTTTCTAAAAGTATTTTCTTACAAAAAAATATCAGCAACCGCCCTTTCATCATCGGAGTATCTGGTTCCGTTGCTGTAGGTAAATCAACAACCAGTCGGCTTTTACAATTACTGTTAGCCAGAACTTTTAAGGACTCTAGTGTTGAATTGATGACAACAGATGGTTTTTTATATCCTAATGCTGTTTTATCTTCAAGGCATATGTTGAATAAAAAAGGTTTCCCTGAAAGTTATGATATGGAACGTCTATTAGACTTTTTAGATACTATTAAAAATGGCCAGTCTGCTGAAATTCCTGTTTATTCACACGAAATTTACGATATTGTACCGAACAAAAGTCAAATAATTGAAGTACCTGACTTTCTTATCATAGAAGGAATTAATGTTTTTCAAAACCCTCAGAATAATCGTCTTTATATGAGTGATTTTTTTGATTTCTCTATTTACATCGATGCTGACAGTGACTATATTGAGAATTGGTATCTAGAGCGCTTTGCAACCCTGCTTGATTTAGCTAAAAATGATAAGCAAAATTACTACAATCGTTTCTTAAAATTAGGGGAAAAAGGTGCTCTTGACTTTGCCAGAGACATTTGGAAAGATATTAATTTAGTTAATCTAGAAAAATATATTGAACCGACACGAAGCCGTGCTGAGCTTATTCTTCATAAGACTAAAAATCATAAAATAGATGAAATTTACCTTAAAAAGTGAGAAAGACTTGCCAAATATGTTATTTTTCTATATAATGGTATAGTTATTATAATATGGAGGTAATAAAGACATTGGCAAATATTAAATCAGCTATTAAACGTGCTGAACTTAACGTTAAACAAAATAACCGCAATTCAGCTCAAAAATCAGCTATGCGTTCAGCTATTAAAGCTTTTGAAGCAAATCCTAATGAAGAGCTTTTCCGCGCTGCTTCTTCAAGTATCGACAAAGCTAAATCAAAAGGTTTGATTCACAAAAATAAGGCAAGCCGCGATAAAGCACGTCTTGCAAGCAAATTAGCCAAATAAAAAAACCTCAAAATCGAGGTTTTTTTATTTATTAAAAATTAATAACGTCTTCTAATCATACTTAACCGAATCTGTTTTTTATAACACTTTATTTATTAGCAAGCAGGCGAGCTTCAAACATTACTCCTTGTGGTTTTTTATCTTTAACAATAATGCTGCCTTTTAAGCTGTCTGTTATTTGTTTTGCCAAAGACAAACCAAGTCCGAACCCACCCTTTTGTCGTGTTCTGGCTTTATCGACGCGATAAAAACGATCAAAAATTTTTTTCTTATCCTCGTCTGAAATACCTTGACCATTGTCCGCAACTGAAAAAATTAAACTGCGATCAGTTATCTTGACGTCCAGCCAAATTTCCCCGTCGTTATCTGTATATTTGACAGCATTATCAAAAAGAATAGTCATTAATTGCTTCAGCAAAGTCTTATCTGTCTTAATTTGACGGTTGACCTTATTGGTAATATGCAATTTTTTCCCATTTTCTCGAGCGATCATCTCATAATTTTTAAAAGTATCATCAAAAAAACGAGGTTGAATTTCTGTTATTTCTGGTTTGATACCATCATCCCGACGGGCTAAATTAAGGAGATTTGCTGTCAGCATTCTCATGTTTCTGACCTCTTCCAAACTAGAAGCAATAGATTCCGAAGAATCTAAGATAGTAGCCTCTGGTTTTCGAAACAAACTCTCCAAGCGATTTTGCAAAACAGCCAAAGGAGTACGTAATTCATGACTGGCATTTTCAACAAATGATTTTTGCTTTTCATAATTTTCCAGAATCGGTTTTTGACTCCACTTCGCTAAATAAACACTGGCAATAACTGATATAAGCCAAAAAACAATCATCACACTGATAATAATCGTAACATAACGCGTATTAGCCTCTTCAAGCTGTGTTGTATTAATAACAATTGTTGCAAATTTTATCTGTGGGTAAAAATCATTATTTACCTTAACTGTCACTGTCCGATACTTTTCGGTCTGACCGTAAATATTCTTAGCTTCTTGTTCAACAATATCACCAATATCTTTTAGTTTAGGGCGAATATGATACAAAGAAGAGAAGGCATTGACATTATTGATGACGTTATGCTTTTTATCATAAAGAATAGTATCTGTATTAGCAGCCATCTGGCCATTTGATTTTACTTTAAAAGAGGCATCTCCATTTTCAGCTTCAGTAATAGGATTATTATGCGATAGAGTCATATTGACATAATCATTGACATTCTCAGTTGCTATTTTTAGACTATTATCAACTGAAGAATAGATACCAAAATGCATAACCTGAATAATAATAACTGTCATAACAAAGAATATTCCGGTAAAAACAGCAAAGAAATGACTGAAAAATGAAATATTCTCATCCTGCTTTTGTTTTCTTAATTTAATTAGCATCCTTCAAAATATATCCTACACTGCGTAATGTCTGTAAATTCTTTCCAAATGTGGTGTCTTTTAATTTCTTTCTTATTTTAGAAACATAGACTTCAACAACCGAAATTGTCGTATCGCTATCAAAGCCCCAGATACGATCAAAAATTTGTGACTTAGGTAAAATGACATTTTGATTTTGTAAGAAATAAACTAATAAGTCAAACTCTTTGCCAAGCAGTTCAACTTCTTTTCCATTTACCATTGTTGTATTAGTTGCTGTATCAACGGTTAACTCACCGTAAGTCAGATTATTTTCGTTGAATTTGCCTGAACGTTTGAGGAGGGCCTGAATACGCATTTTTAATTCTTCAAGATAAAATGGTTTTGTCAGATAATCATCAGCTCCTAATTCAAAACCGTGTCCTTTGTCATCCAAACCTTCCTTAGCTGTCATAATCAAAACAGGTGTCGTTATCCCTTTTTCACGCAGTTCTTTTAAAACTTGGAAGCCATTTTTTTCAGGAAGCATTAAGTCTAATAGAATCAAATCATAAACGCCACTCTCTGCTTCATACAGTCCTTCTTCACCATCAAAAACCTGCATGACATCAGCAAAATCATCCAGAAAGTCAAAGATAGAGTTAGATAGACTCAAATCGTCTTCTACTAATAATAACTTTATCATATTTTACTCCTTTTTTACTTTCTATTATAGCATGACTTGGGATATTTCGACTAGCCATTTGTTATGGAAGAATTTGAATTCGTATTGCTACTATTAGAATCGGAATCACTATCCGATTGCGATGAATCATTTGAATTGCCATTAGGTGGAGTACCTTTTTTGACATTTTTAGGCATAGTAGGCTTCGTCTGAGTTAGTTTTGCTGTTGCATAGCCTCCAGAAAAGCAAAGTGCCATACCTAGGATAGCTAAAAAAGCCATCATCCATTTTGATTTAAAAATTTTCATAATTGGCCTTTCTAAACACTAGATTATTATCCCTTTGCAACAATAATAATTAAACTGGTTAATACAGCTTTTGTTGCCAATGACAGAAAAATGGGGTTAATTACTATTTTTTTCATATGATAGACCTCGTCTTTCTTATAGGATATGCTTAGTCTAACTAACCATGCTTAAAAGAGACTTAATAAAGAATTTGCTGTCATGGAAGAGACTCATTGGCATAATCTCTAAAGTAGCATTGAATATTACTATTTAAGACATTCAGATACTTTAGTATCTGTAGTGGGTATGCCTACAGGCTTTTGATAAAACAAAAAAGATTTAATCCTGTTTCCATACAAAACTAAATCTTCATTTCAAATTATTATTTAACTTTTTAAGTCATGTAAATCTATTTTCTTAATTACAAAAAAGTATTGACAATAGTTTGTTCAACAGCAGCTTTTTCTTTTTCAATTAGCGTTATGCGAGCTGCTATTTCTTTAATTCCCATAGTAATATTACGGCTGATGGATAAATCATCCAATTGAGGTTCAAAGAAAGCTTTGTATTCTGCCAGACGTTCTGGTGTCTTAAAGACATTTGCTGGAATAATTACAAAACTATCAAAACTCATATCACCACCAAGTGTGGCTTTAATCCAAGCCCAATTCTCACGCGCCCAAGTCCAAAAGGTTTCTTGTGCAAATGATTTTCTCAAGAAAAGTCCATACCATAATGACAAATCTTGCGGTTTAATAACATCTCTATTAGGCAATTGAGCTAGAATACGATCAAGCGTTATTTGTGATTTCGTATTTGCCAGAGCACTGGCCAATTGCCTACGAAAATTACTGTCATTCGTTTTAACGTATGAATCTAAATAAAGACTTACTAAATCGTCGGTTTCGGCATGCTTTATTTGATTCGTTAAAACGTCAAGACGAATAGCGGCTGGAATGGCTTCAATATTTTCCTTATAATTTGCAAAAATCGCTTGTGCTTTTTCATTGGCATCAGGATCATCAGCATAAATCATATTAGAAATAGTAATTTGACGAACCTTTTCGTCCTCATCCATTTCCTCCACGGACTTTTCAAAACCTAGGCGTTGATAATTCGTACGATAAACATCACGAACAAGAACTTTAAACATCGATTCTGATTGGCTGTCTTCATCTAAAAATCGTTTTAAACCAGCAATTAATTGATCGCTAGCTGAAGCGACCATGTAAGACGTTTCGTGAGATAATTGTGTTAACAATTTTACTAATTCAGCATAAGAAATCTGACCGCTTTCTGCTAGAAGACGACGTTCCTGAATAATTTGCAGCTTGGAGGTTTTATCAAGATTCTCAAAATCAGATAAAATTGATTTTAACAGCTGACCTTCATAATTACTGATATAATGAGCTGTATTATCTGTATTTAAGCGTAATGGTCCTTTTTCTTTATTTACAGCAGCTAATTGACTGAAATTAGGAATGTCAATCGTTTTTTCCGATAATATTTCCGGTAAACCTGACCAATTGCTGTTAAGAGGAATTGGCCAAAGACGATCTTGATCCTCATATTCTCCGATGAAAAATTGTTTTTGAGATAGTTGCAGGCTATCTCCTTCAAGTTTAAGTGTCACTAAGGGGTAGCCCGGTTGTTCAAGCCAAGCATCCATGAAACTAGCAACATCCTTACCAGAAGCGGTTGATAAAGCATTCCACAGATCACGCCCAACAGTGTTATTGTATTGATGCTTTTCAAAGTAAAGTTTCAGTCCAGCAGCAAAAACTTTGTCACCTAACCAGCGACGCAGCATATGCATCAATCGGCTTCCTTTAGCATAGACAATAGCAGCATCAAAAAGTGTATTGATTTCATCAGGATGATTAACTGCGACATGGACAGATTGAACACCGTCAGTTGCATCACGCTTCAAAGCATGAGGAACACCGCTGGTCTGAAAGTCTTCAAAAATATGCCAGTTTGGTTCAATAGCATCAATAGCAACATATTCCATCATATTGGCAAAACTTTCATTCAGCCAAAGGTCATCCCACCACTTCATAGTTACCAGATTACCAAACCATTGATGCGCCAGTTCATGGGCAACAACAAGTGCAACCTGCTGGCGGCTGCTAACGGTAGAATTTTCATCAACAAGAAGATAAACCTCACGATAAGTGATTAATCCCCAGTTCTCCATAGCACCTGCTGAGAAATCCGGTAAGGCAACATGGTAAGCCTGTGCAATAGGATACTTAATACCATAATAATCTTCATAAAAATCAATAACACGAACAGCAATATCTAAAGCAAAATCAACCGAGTCAATATTATGGGCACAGGTTGCAAAAACACCTACTTCTGTTCCACCTTTTGTATAGGCCGTCTTACCATGAAGATTACCTAAGGCAAAAGCCAGCAGATAAGAAGACATTCTTGGAGTTGTTTCAAAGGTCCAGACACCTGTTTCTTGACGACGATTAGCATTAATCTCTGGCATATTCGAAAGAGCAATGTCTCCTTCTTCCTGATCAAATTTCAAAGCTAAATCAAAGGTTGCCTTGGCTTCCGGTTCATCAATACTTGGAAAAACTTCACGGGCAAAGTGACTTTCAAATTGTGTTGAAATAATCTCTTTTTTAACATTTTCAACCGTATAATAAGAAGGATATATTCCTGTCATATTGTCTGTAATCTTACCTGAAAATTCAAGAACAAGGGTCATACTGCCTGTCTCAGGCAGTTCAATCCGAACAGCCTCATTTTCATTATCAATATGATAAGTTAATTCATTATTATCTAAAAGGACCGAATGAATCGTTAAATCCTTCTGATGGAAGGAAATAACATTATCTAGCGCTTCTCCGTTAATAGCAACATTTCCTGAAAAAAACTTCTCCTGACGGTTAATATCAAGGAAAATATTATAATTTTCAGGTACAAACTTTTCAATAAGGTGCTCTACAGTTTCCATGTATCTCCTCAATTATTCAAAATTCTAAGACTATATTATATCATAATTCAATGATTTTGCCAGTTTTAAGATAAACAATCCATTCACAGATATTTCTTGCATAATCACCAATACGTTCAAGAAACATCAGAACTTGGAAATATTCTTTTCCTGCAAAAGCCGCATTAGGTGCTTTCTTAATTTCTTCAACAGCTAAATTTTGAATATCTTTAAAGTAATTATCAATAATCTCATCTGTTGCTGCAATTTCATAAGCCTTTTTGTCATCACCATTAATATAGGCATTCAAAGCATCTTCTACTATATGTTTAACAGCCTTCCCCATCTCACTGATTTGCTTTTCAACATCTAAAAGGCGTTCCTCACCCTTCATTCGAATAGTCGCTTTAGCTATAGATGAGGCGTGATCCCCCATACGTTCAATGTCACTTGAGGCCTTAAGGACAGTGATTACTGTTCTTAAGTCATTAGAAACAGGTTGCTGCAGTGCAATAATTTCAAGAGATTTCTTTTCAAGTTTCGTTTCATACTCATTGACAACATCGTCTTCAGCAATAACTTCTTTTGCCAAATCACGATCATGACTGACAAAAGCGCGAACTGTTTTATTAATCTGTGCCAGCACCTCTGTTCCCATAGCGTAGAATTGATTGTGAAGCTTATCTAACTCTTCCTCAAATTGTGTTCTTAACATATTCTCATCTCTTTTCTATCTCTCAATTTATCTATCCAAACTTACCTGTAATATAGTCTTCGGTTTCTTGCTTTTGCGGATTCATAAACATTTCTTTGGTATTTCCATATTCTACCAAATCACCAGCTAAGAAAAATCCCGTACGATTAGAAATACGTGAAGCTTGCTGCATTGAACGTGTCACCACAAGCATTGTGTATTTTTCTTTCAAACCATAAAGGGTATCCTCAATTTTTCCTGCTGAAATAGGATCTAAGGCTGAAGTTGGTTCATCTAATAAAATAATCTTAGGGCTTGTTGCTAACACTCTAGCAATACAAACACGTTGCTGCTGTCCTCCTGATAAACCAATTGCTGAATCATGTAGACGGTCTTTAACCTCATCCCAAATGGAAGCCCCTACCAAAGATTTTTCAACAGCTTCATCTAAAA
This sequence comes from Streptococcus mutans, assembly GCF_006739205.1. Taxonomy (NCBI): domain Bacteria; kingdom Bacillati; phylum Bacillota; class Bacilli; order Lactobacillales; family Streptococcaceae; genus Streptococcus; species Streptococcus mutans. Next base: position 984,584 of record NZ_AP019720.1, on the reverse strand, counting down.
TTTTCTTATCTTTAACACCTTTTAAACGAAGACCGTAAACAACATTTTCATAAATAGTCATTGGAAAGGGATTAGGCTGTTGGAAAACCATACCAATTTCCTTACGTAATTCAACTGTATCTGTTCGAGGGCTGTAGATATTGTGACCATTATATATAATCGAACCTGTAACTGTCACCTCGGGATTTAGATCACCCATTCTATTGATAGCACGTAACAAAGTTGACTTACCAGATCCTGATGGCCCAATCAACGAAGTGATTTCATTAGGATAAAAATCAATAGATACACTATGAAGGGCCTTCTTTTTACCATAGTAAACAGAAAGATCGTTTACTTTTAAAATAGGTTCTGTCATCTCTTTCCTTTCTATCCAAAGTGTCCAGATACATAGTCACTTGTCGATTGCAATTTAGCATTTTGAAAAATATTATTTGTCTTATCGTACTCAATCAAATCTCCTAAATAGAAGAAAGCGGTATAATCACTAGCCCGGGCTGCCTGCTGCATATTATGCGTAACGATAATAATAGTATAGTTTTCTTTAAGTTCAGACATAGTTTCTTCTAGCTGCATAGTTGCAATTGGATCCAAAGCAGAAGCCGGTTCGTCCATCAAAAGGATATCTGGCTTAACAGCAATGGCACGCGCAATACAGAGCCGTTGTTGCTGTCCACCTGATAGTGTAAAAGCTGATTTATGAAGATCATCTTTTACCTGTTCCCAAAGAGCTGCTTGTTTTAAAGAGGTTTCGACAATGTCATCAAGAAATTGTTTATCTTTAACACCAGCGCGTTCATAAGCAAAAGTAATATTTTTATAGATGGATTTCGCAAATGGATTTGGTCTTTGAAAGACCATGCCAATGTGTTTGCGCATTTCATAAACATTAATATTAGCGGCATTGACATCAATACCTTCAAATAAGATTTGACCAGTCACTTTAGCGATATCAATAGTGTCATTCATGCGATTTAAACTACGAAGAAAAGTAGATTTCCCACAGCCAGAAGGGCCAATTAAAGCAGTGATCTTCTTTTTTTTAAATTGCATATCAATTCCTTTGATGGCTTCTTTTTCGCCGTAATAAACATGAAGATCTTTCGTTGACAAAGCCAAGATTTCTTCAGGAAAAGTAATGATATGTCTTTCATTCCAATTATATTCAGTCATTAACTTTCTTCTCCTTTAAGCTGCTGATGTCAACTTAGCATGTAATTTTTTACCAATATAACGAGCAGACAGATTGAAAATCAAAATAAAGATAAGCAAGACTGCTGCGCTTCCTTCTGATACTTTGGTCGCATCTGGAATAGTGCCTTCACTATTAACTTTCCAAATATGAACAGCAAGAGTTTCAGATTGACGAAAAATAGAAATCGGACTGGTAACACTAAGTGGATTCCAATTACCCCAATCAAGAGCAGGTGCCGATTGACCTGCCGTATAGATAAGTGCCGCTGCTTCACCAAAAATCCGACCAGAAGCCAAGACAATTCCTGTCACAATCCCCGGAAGTGCTTCGGGAATGACAACATGTAAAACAGTTTCCCAACGAGAAATACCTAAAGCAAGACCAGCCTCGCGCTGAGTATGGTGCACATTGCGTAAACTATCTTCAATATTACGTGTCATTTGTGGCAGATTAAAGACGGTTAAGGCCAAAGCTCCTGAAATAATAGAAAAACCATATTGAAATTGAACAACAAAAATCAAATAGCCAAAAAGTCCAACAACAACCGATGGAAGGGACGATAGAATTTCAATACAAGTACGTACAAAGTCGGTCAAACGTCCCTTTTTAGCATATTCAGATAAATAAATCCCTGCTCCCATAGACAAAGGTATGGAAATAATTAATGTCACGACCAAAAGAAAGAAAGAATTGTAAAGCTGAATACCAATACCACCACCAGCTTCATAAGAAGAGGAACGGCCTGTCAAAAAGTGCCAACTGACATTAGGTAAACCTCGTACAAGAATAAAGAGCAAGAGCGAAGCCAAGATGGCAACAATAATACCCGCAATCGTGTAGAGAATACCTGTAGCTAACTTATCAAGTTTCTTAGCGTTCATAATTTTTCTTACCTTCCCTTGTAATAAATCTCATCAGCATATTAAAGGCCAGACTCATAATGAGAAGAACTAAGGCTAAGGACCAAAGGACATTATTTTGAACAGTTCCCATAACCGTATTACCGATTCCCATTGTTAAGACTGATGTCAAAGTTGCTGCAGGTGTGGTCAATGACGTCGGAATAACAGCTGAATTACCAACTACCATTTGGATAGCTAAGGCTTCACCAAAAGCTCGAGCCATCCCAAAAACAACGGCCGTAAAAATACCTGGCTTAGCAGCATTTAAAATCACACGCCAAATCGTTTGCCAGCGAGTAGCTCCCATAGCAAGACTAGCTTCCTTATAATGCCTAGGAACGGCCTTCAAACTATCAACTGTCATAAAAGTTACTGTTGGTAAAATCATAACAAAGAGAACAAAAACCCCTGATAAAATCCCAAAACCAGTACCGCCAAAAATAGATCTCACAAAAGGAACCACAATTTGCAAACCAATAAAACCATAAACAACTGAAGGAATTCCTACCAAAAGCTCAACGACAGGCTGTAAAATTTTGGCACCGTACTTAGGTGAAATTTCAGTCATAAAGACTGCTGCTCCAATAGCAAAAGGAGTTGCAATAATAGCAGATAAAATAGTTACAATAAAAGAACCTAAGATCATCGGTAAAGCCCCAAGTAATGGTTTACCATCAGCTCCTTTAACATTTGGCTGCCACTCTGTCCCAAACAAGAATTTAAGAGGATTGATTTTATTCACAAAAAAGGTTGACAATCCCTTTTGGGCAACAAAAATAAGAATCATTGCTACAATAATAACAATTAAGATTAAGCAGAAAAGCGTAATCATCTTTCCGAATTTTTCCAAACGAGAATTTTTGGAAGGAGATGTCAGCTTTTTAGCAAGTTCTTGATTTTTCATGATTCCTCCACACATCAAGATAAAAGAACTTAAACAAGAAAAATAGAAATCTTATTCTCTTCTCTATTCAATTTACTTAGCAATTACAGTGCCATCTGCACGCTTAACCACTTTCATATCATTAACAGAAATATAACCCATTCTGGTCACAACACCTTTTTGAATCTTGTCACTCATCATGAACTTTAAAAATTCTTTGGTTAAACCTTTGGCTTTTCCTTTAGTATACATGTGTTCATAAGACCAGAGCGGCCAATTATTAGTTGTGACATTCTTAACGGTTGGTTCATAACCATTTAACTTTAAAGTTTTCACTGACTTATCAACGTAAGCAAAAGCGAGGTAAGAAATAGCGCCCGGTGTCTGTGAAACAATTGACTTAACCATCCCATTTGAATCTTGTTCTTGACTTTGTCTGGCACTTTTTCCTTTCATGACGACACTGTCAAAGGTAGCACGTGAACCCGAACTAGCAGCACGATTGATGATCGAAATTTCCAAATCTTGCCCGCCAAGTTGTTTCCAGTTTGTATATTCTCCCGTGAAAATTTTTCTTAATTGATCAAGGGTTAAATTTGATACTTTAACTTTTTTGTTAGTAATGACAGCAATTCCTGCAACAGCAACTTTATGGTCGACTAACTTACTGGCATCAATACCATCTTTTTCTTCAGCAAAAAGATCGCTATTTCCAATTTGAATGGCACCTGATTGAACTTGAGAAAGTCCTGTACCAGAACCTCCACCTTGAACATTAACTGTTTTGCCAATGTTAGCATGTCCAAATTCATCCGAAGAAGCTTCAACTAAAGGCTGCAAAGCCGTAGAACCAACACTGGTAATTGACTGCCCTTTATCAATCCAATTGGAACATGCCGCTAAGACAAGACTAGCCAGGGCTAGCATTGCGAATAAAGTTACTTTTTTCTTTTTCATTACCCGCTTTCCTTTCTTTATCAATTAATTATAACAATAAAATAAATCAAACGGTTTGCAATTCTAATTATTTCCTCAAAATGTATTCTATAACATTCAGGATTAAAAACGAAGGCCTTTAGGAAAATAATTTTTAATAGTATTTCCAACTACTTTTGCAAAACCTAGACCATTACCATTTATAAGAATTTGATACCATCCATTTTCATAATTTGTAGTAAGGGCAATAATATTTCCAGAGGTATATACCTTAAACTGTTCTATATCAATTTCTATTGATTGAACAACTTCATCCTTTCTTAAGGCAAGTCCTAAAGCAAAGGAGGGTTCGAAACGATTTTTCTTAAAAGTCCCCAAATGCAAACCATTTCGAGCGATTTTTAATTGAGACATATCGGGTAAACCATGCGGCAAGAGATAAAGTTTATCACCAAAAGTTTGATAAAAACCATCTAATTTAACGTTAAGATGTTTATGAGCAAAATCCTGCCACAACTGCTCTTGTTCCCTTTTTAACCGATTTCTAGCAGACTTGACAGGAACTGTTCTAGACGTCCGTCTATCGCGTAATTTAGCAATAAACTGTCCTTCTCCCTTGAAAAGATGGGGATACATACGAGCCACTTGTGGCATATCAATGCCTTGAACCATACCATTTAACTTAGGAACATTCACCAATTCTAAATAATCGTATTGAGAAAGCAGCCACCTGATAACCGCTTCATTTTCTTCAGGCGCCCAAGTACAAGTAGAATAAACTAAGTTGCCGCCAGCTGCTAACATTTTCATGGCTTCTGCTAAGATTTTTTTTTGAAGCTCTGCACATTCCACTGGATATGCTTCATGCCAGTACTGAATAGCTGCTGGATCTTTCCGAAACATGCCTTCACCTGAACAAGGAGCATCTAAAACAATTAAATCAAAATAATTCCCAAAAACCTTGGCTAAGTTTTGGGGACTTTCATTTGTAACAACAACATTTCGAGCACCAAAACGTTCAACATTTTCAACAAGAATTTTACTGCGCTTTTTTGAAATATCATTACTGACTAAAATACCACTATTATCAAGATAGGATAAAAGATGAGTCGTTTTGCCTCCCGGTGCTGCTGCTAAATCAAGCACCTTCATTCCTTTTTGAGGAGCTGCCGCTTGAACAACCATCTGAGCTGCAGGCTCTTGGGAATAAACCAAACCAGAAACATGCTCTGCTGATTTCCCAAAAACTTTGCCATAGTGACCCCAAACGGTATTTGGAATAGCATCTTCAAAAAGAAGCTGCTCTTTCTTTAAAGGATTTGTCCGAAAAGCCCAAATGGGTTCTTGATCAAAACTCTTTAAAAAAGTTTTAGCTTTAGAGCCTAAAATGGTTTGATATTTTTCTACAAATTTATCAGGTAATAACATATTTTTCAATCGTTTCTTTTATAAACAGCCAAAAAACCTAATTTGATTTAACAAATGAGGCTTTTACTTGATGTACCTTTGAATTTCTTTCAACTTCATTTTAGGAATAAACATGATTTTTTGTCTTGTTTTATAATTAGGCTTTTGCCCGTACAAGTCAAGAGCAACATAGCCTAATTTTTCTCCCATAACACTACCAGCAGCATAGTCCCAAGGTGAAATATTAGAAAAATAAGCCATGAGACGTCCCTCTAAGACTCGGCAGATACTGAGACCTGCACTGCCAATTCCGCGAATACCTAAGGTTTGACGACCGAAATCGGCAATCCCCATAACATTTTGTGCACACATACCATTATTAGCACCAATCAAAGAACGGTTAAAGGGTCTATCTTGAAAAGGTTTTAAAACTTTGTCGTTAACCTTAACCTCAAACTGACCGCCACCATTGTAAAGAAGATCATTCATGACATCATAAATGAGTCCAAATTGTCCTATTCCATTTTCATAATAAGCAATCATAACCGCAAAATCACAGCCCTGTACAACAAAATTAATGGTTCCATCAATAGGATCCAAAACCCAGACAGCACCATTATTAATATCCGCTACAAGATCATTTTCTTCTGCAAAAACATGATCCTGAGGATAAGTACTATTGATACGTTTAACCATTAACGATTGAACAGCCTTATCTAAATCGGTCACCAGATCATCAAAAGTCGACTTTTCTTCAATGGTAAGATCCTTTGTCATATTGTCACGAATATAACGACCTGCTTCATAAATAAGTTCTTTAGCAAATTGAAATTTAGTTTTCAAGAGAGATGAATCCTTTCTCTTTAGCTTTTGCGGCTTGAACAGCTCGATAGGTAGAATAACCACTAACCCTTTCAAAATTACGATCGATTTGCTTTTCTTGCGACTTGCTGCTAACAATCGTTTTGTAATTCTGATAACTTTTTAACAAAAGAGCAGCTTCAACTCTGTTTTCATAAGCTTTTTCTACCAAATTTAAAAAAGAAAGCACTGAGGTTATCTCTTCAGTGCTCCACGACAAATCCAAAGGGTAAGCGTAATTCTTAGTCATCTTCTCCCTCAACTTCCGCTCTGATAGTTGCTTGACGCAGTTCTTGTTTGCGATAGTCTCGTGGTAAAAAGGCACGAATCTCATCTTCATTAAAACCAATTTGCATACGTTTATTATCCATGATAATAGGACGGCGAAGCAAACTTGGATTCTTGGAAATAAGATTGATTAATTCCGAGACGGACAATTCATCTACATCAATGTCTAATTTCTGAAAAACCTTGGAACGTGTCGAAATAATATCTTCTGTCCCGTTTTCTGTATAGGATAAAATTTTTAATAGTTCATCACGGCTCAAGGGACTAGTCATAATATTGTGTTCCTGAAAAACAACATCATGTCTATTCAGCCAAGCTCTCGCTTTACGGCAGCTTGTACAGCTAGGTGATAAAAATAAGGTAACCATAAATCTACTACCCCTTTATTCATACTTGCCTCTTATTATACAAGATTTTAAAGCACTTGGCTATGATTTTCCCCAATTTATCGCAATTTCTTTATCAGATTTTAATTGTTCGACCAAATCATTGACGCTATTAAATTTAACCATTTCACGAATTTTATTTAGCCAGAAAATTTCAATTGTCTCGCCGTAAATATCATCGTCAAAGTCAAATATATTAGCTTCAAGACGCAATTCCGTTCCTCCAAAAGTGATATTTTTACCAATACTGGTCATGGAACGATAACGCTTCCTGCCGACAATAACATCAGCCACATAAACACCATCGGCTGGTAAATAAGTCCGATCCAGCGGTGCAAGATTAGCAGTTGGAAAACCAATTGTACGTCCTCTGGCATCACCGTGTACCACTATTCCTCGTGTTGAAAACTCATAGCCTAAAAGACGGTTAACTTGAGTCATATCACCTTGTTTAATGAGCTGGCGCACGCGCGTTGAACTAATCTTTTTCCCCTCATACTGTACTTCAGGAACGGTAATGACTTGCCCCGCGAAATGATGCTTAAGATAATCAGAATTTGCTTTACTATGACTGAATTTATAATCAAACCCCATAACAACAGCCTTAGCTTTCAGAGCTTTAATATAGTTTTTGATAAAATCATCAGAACTGATCTTTGCAAAGGAAGAAGTAAAATCTGTCAAATAAAGACAGTCAACTCCGTACTCTGCAAACTTACAATAGCGTTTTTCTGGGTAATTAATATGATTGAGTAAATCGGGCTCAAAACGCGTGAAAGCTAATTGAGGAGACTCTGGAAAGGTCAAGACAACTATTTTCAGTTGCATCTTTTGGGCTATTTCCCTAGCTTGATTAAAAAGTTCCTTATGTCCTCTATGAAGCCCATCAAAATAGCCCAAAACCAAGACAGAATCTTCTTGTTGCTCAATATCTTTATGACTGTCTATTTTTATAATTTCCATGTACGTTTACAATACTTTCTAACATCACTCTCAAAGAAAAACCTTTTTAGATTTGTAAGAGGTATCTCTTTTTTCCAAAACGGCAACTAGCTGATTTTCAAAAAAAGCTGCTAACAATTCTTCCTGACGGAGCAGTTTAAGGCGTCTTCCAAAAGAAACTTCTTTGGTTTGTTTTGGATTTAAGTCTATTCTTGGTAAATCAAGAACACCATATTCTATTGGCAAAAGAAAAGAGAAATCTTTCTCTTCAACTTTTTCAGCAATTTCAGCTAATGTTAAAGCTTGACTTAAATCTAAACCAGCTGATGCTGTTCGTTTTAGGAAGGACATGTGACTGGCATAGCCAAGTTTTTGACCCAAATCAACCGCCAAGGTTCTGATATAAGTTCCCTTGCTGCAAGAAACCCTAAAATCAAAGTGACAGCATTCATCCTCAAAAACCAAATCACTAGTCCGTTTAAAATCATAAATCCTGACTTGACGCTGAGGACGTTCTACTTCCTGACCTGCACGCGCATATTCGTATAATTTTTTTCCATTGACTTTGACGGCTGAATACATGGGCGGAACTTGTGTGATTTGACCCATAAAACATGTCATCACCTGATCAATAAGCTCCACAGACAAGGTTTCATCAACTGGTGTCCATTGGAGAAGCTCACCGCTAGCATCTTCAGTTGTTGTTGAAAAACCAAGCGTTATTTGACCTTCATAGACCTTACCAGCTTCTGTCATGTATTCCAGAACCCGTGTGGCCTTGCCAACTGCAATGGGAAGGACGCCAATAACATCAGGATCCAAGGTTCCCCCGTGTCCAATTTTTTTTTCTTTTAGTATTTTACGAAGCTTGAAGACTGCGTCGTGCGAGGTCATCCCTGCTTCTTTTTTTAAATTGATAATTCCTGAAATCATAACTTTTATTATAGCATAGATTATCATGGGATGGTCAAAAGAAAAGCTCTGATTATAAACACTTCTCTACTTATAAATGCTCCAATTAAAATTCATCCGTTACAGGGCAAAACAATCGTCACTTTCAAACCTGGATGATTATCTGAAAAGACAGTCTCACCTTGATGAAGTTTTATGATTTGCTTAGTGATAACGGTGCCCATGCCATGCGACTCATAATTAGTTGATTTTTGATTTAGTTCTACAATTTTCTGAGCTGTAATAGTTCCTTTATCTGCAATGATAATAATCACTTTATTATCAAATAATTGATAAGTCAAATCGATCTGATTAGAGCCACTATGCCTAATACTATTGAGCAGAAGATTTCTAAAAGCCCTTTCTAATAAAGTGGCATCACCCTTTACCAATACCGCCTCTGCAGGTAAATCAAAATGAAGTATAACTGTTTCATAATTATTTAGAATATCAGCAATTACGGATCGCAGAACAACAGCTAAATCAAGGCTTGAAAATTTGGAATGACGCTTTTGATTATCCAACAGGTAGCTCAAATTGAGATTAGAAATCATTTCTTTCATATTTTGAATCTGATTTTCAATCTGCTCCATTTGCTTTCCATGACCATATTGTTGTTCCAATTGACTGGTGTAGCCTGAAATCAGCATCAGCGGGTTGCGCAAATCGTGACTGACTCCTCTAATCCACTGTTCTTTCATCATATTACTTTCTTCTAAAATATGAGAAGTTTCATTGAGAGCTGTCTTAATTTCAGAAAGATTGCCTTTTTCATTAAGAGCAGCACTTTGACCTTGCGACAGGAAAGTGAGCGCAGAGACAATCGGCTCTATTTCCTTTTTAATGCGCAGCTTTGAACGGCTAAAAAGAACAAAGATAAATAAAAAGATGATGCCTAAGAAAACAAACCCTAAATGAAGAAAATTCTTAATAAATTGCGTATTCAGATAAAAATTAAACTTTGCTAGGGAATACTTTTTGGGATAGCCAAAAACTAAAATCTGCTGACCACGTACATAGGAAAAAACAGGATAATCATCTAAATACCAGCGCGAAAATTTCACCATATCAGCATTGGTATAATGTCTTTTGAGCTGTTGAGGTAAACGATAAGATTGGACGATCTGACCATCTTGATTTAATACCATAGCCCAAGTCTTTTGTTTATCCATTTCTTTTTGACTTCTTTTACTAATATTGAACGCATCTTGTTGACTCGATTGAGCGATTTTGGTGTAAACTAGCTCTGGTTTTTCCTTTCCATAATAATTAAGATAGGTTAAGAAAACCAAGCCATAAACAAAAATAACTCCTACAATTAAGGCAAATACTAATAGAACATACTTGGTCAATAACTTCGTAAAAAATTTAACGGTATCCATTTAACTCACCTTTAGTTTGTAACCCAAGCCCTTAACTGTCAGTAAACATTCTGGCTTAGAAGGATTGGCTTCAATCTTTTGCCTGATCTTGCGAATATGCGCCATCATAGTATTTTCATAGCCTTGATATTGCAGACCCCAAACTTTTTCTAAGAGTTGATCAAAGGTAACAATGCGATTTTGATTGTTATATAAAACTTTAAGAATACTGTATTCCTTAGCTGTCAGCTGAATTTCCAATTCTCCTTTGGTAATCAAAGCTTGACTAAAGTTGACCTGACAAGTAGGTAAAATAAGGGTATCGTCCTTTTCAGGATAGGCTCTTTTTAAAATAGAAAGGATTCGCAACTCCAATTCCTTAGGACGAAAAGGTTTGACGATGTAGTCGTCCGCTCCCAACTCAAAACCTTGGTATTGCTTTTCAATGTCGGATACCGCAGACAAAAAGAGTACTGGCATAGTAGAAGTTTTCCGAATTTCTCTTAGTACCTCAAAACCCGAACCATCAGGCAGCATAATGTCTAAAATGGCCAAATCAAAGGATCTTTTGCCAAGTTGCTCCAAGGCCTCTTTTTTTGATTGCACGCTTGTTAGGTTGTTAAAACCAGCAATGTTTAAAGACTCTTGCACCATTTCTAAAATTTCTGGATTATCATCTAAAATTAAGATTTTTTTCTCTTTATAATTCATGATGTTACCTCGATAAAATTAGTATAACATATCGTTTTTCTGATCCAAGGGCTTCAAAGCAAAAATTAAGAAAGAATTAAGGAAGAGAGTAAGTTGAGATAAAGAAGTTTCACTATAATGAAAAGTGTTAAGAAGGGAATGACAGGACACTAAACGATTTAAAGGAGAAGCAAAATGAACAATTACATCATTGAAACCAAGCAATTAAGCAAGGATTTTTCAGGTGAGGCAGCTGTTAATCAGCTTTCAATTCATGTTAGAAAAAATGAAATTTACGGTTTTTTAGGACCCAACGGTGCTGGCAAAAGCACGGCTATGAAAATGCTTTTAGGGCTGCTGCAACCAACGCATGGCTCTATTAGACTCTTTGACAAAAATTTTGACAGCAATCAAATTGCACTGCTTTCAAGTGTAGGATCTCTCATTGAAGAGCCATCCTACTATGCTAATTTGACCGGTTATGAAAATCTAGAGATTATTCAACGTTTGCTTAAATTACCCAAGGAAAATATTGATAAGGTTTTGAAAATTGTTAAGCTTTACGAGCAAAAAGATAAGCTGGTTAAAAACTATTCACTAGGGATGAAGCAACGTTTAGGCATTGCCTTAGCCATTATAAAATTCCCTAAATTACTGATTTTAGATGAGCCAACCAACGGACTAGATCCTGCTGGTATTCAGGAAATCCGTGAACTGATTAAATCCTTACCTCAAAAATATGACATGACCGTCATTATTTCCAGTCACATCTTGTCGGAGATTGAACAGATGGCTACCACTGTTGGTATTATTAACAAAGGGAAACTACTTTTTGAAGGACAACTTACTGAGTTGGAAGAAGATGAAAAATACCTTTTTGAGACCAGTGATGATGCACTCGCTGAACAGCTATTGATGCGAAAAGGTTTTGAGCTAGAAGAAAATCAGAGCATAGTACTTAAAGATTACAACAAAGCTAATATCGCAGCGGCTGTTAAAGTTTTAGTGGCAAATGACATTGATATTTACCAAGTCCGCATGGTGCGTAAATCACTGGAAGAGGTCTTCCTTGATATGACAGGACGAGAAGGAGGTATCTTGTAATGCTCAATTTAGGCTTAGAATTTACTAAATTAAAAAGACGCTCTTTCCTGCTGTCCTTGATTGTCATTATTATCGTGGAATTAGTCTGGATCAGTGTTGTTATCAATCATGAGCTGGCTAATACACATGAAGCCTACAATGCCATCTTTGACATGGCCTACATAAACGACCTTATCCTACCACTTTTTATTTCTGTTTTGGCATCTAGACTACTGGAAATGGAACACTTGGGTAAGACTTTTAAGCTGTTGCAAACCAGCAATGAAAGCCCTTGGCAACTTTTTAAGGCTAAACTAATCTTGATGACCATTTTTGCCTTTGTGGTCAGTTGGCTACAAACCATCTTCTTAAAATTCATCATTCAAGCTACGCAAGTCAAGGTAACACCTGCTCAATTAAGTCTCTCTTTGCTGACAACTTTTTTAGTCTGTATTTTCTTATCTTGCCTTCATCTTTGCTTGGCTTTTATCTACCAAAAAGCAAGTGTGACCGTGGTGACAGGTCTAATTGGATCCTTCCTATCATTTGTCGGTATCAGTGCTCTACCCCTACCTATTCGTTTCTTTGTTCCTTGGCAATATTTCTCTATGATGGGAATCGCTAAGCGGATAACAGGGGCTCATACTTACCTTTTCCAATATGATAGTAGCTATCCCTTAAAACTAGTGGCTCTGCTGCTTATCATTCTTTTAGCTATTTTTGTCAGTAAAAAACTTATCGGAAAGGCGGATTTATTATGATAATATTTGAATTTAAAAAAATCAGGAAAAGCGCCATTCCGATAATTCTCATCTTTTTCAATCTTGTCGGAACCTTATTAGGAACAATGATGTTTGCCCTCAATCGCAACTACCTTGTTGATGGAACAGAAGCTTCTATCCTCTGGGGACAAACGGTTTTCTATGCCTCACAAATTTTCACCCCTATCCTCATTGGAACCATATGTTCCATCAGCTGTCAATTCGAAGAAAATAATAAAAACTGGCAGCGGCTCTTAACCATTCCTATCAAACCTAATTGCATCATTTTAACAAAAATCGCCAGCTTATCGGTGGTTATGGCCATCAGTCAATTATTGCTGCTATTCTTTTACGTGCTTAGCGCTGCCCTTTTGAAAGTATCTTTTGTAGGTTTTCTGCCAGACTTTTTGCTCTGGTCTATTACAGGCTGGCTGGCGACTATTACTATTGTTACCATTCAAATTTTTATCAATATTCGCCTGAAAAACTTTGCAGTACCTATTCTCATCTCTGCTATTTTGGCAATGGCTGGGCTCATGACCCTCTTTATTGGGAACAGTCTATTTACAATCTTTCCATACACACAAGTTGCTGTAGGTCTTCGAGCTCGCGCCTTAGTACCTTTTACCCTGTCAGAATTATCCTTGTTTCTAGGACTTAATGTCATCTACATTATTCTCTTTTATGGCTTAGCAGTCAGTCAGCTTAAAAAGAGATTTATCTGATTGGTCTTACTTCATAACAATAAAACAAAAAAAGTCTAGAGCATAATGATATATCTTCCAATTGTTGAACAAGCATCCAACAACTGGGAGACATACCATATGATCCTAGGCTTTTTATCGTTTCACCTATATATCTCGATTGAACTCACTATCTAGTTCAAAGAATGGTTTGATGTCTTGTACATATTCGAGGACACCTTGAAAGTCTCCTGCTTGGTCACGGACAGCTGCATAGGTCACATAGACAAATTTGCCTAGGCGTTCAGATTGAAACCACATGTCAACCTTATCGCGCTGACCGCTGCGTAGGAGTTCAAAAACCTTCCTAACCTTATCCAAGACTTTTGGCGGATGGCAAAGCTCCACATTGCGTCCAACTTGGCTTGGTGTGCGTTTAAAAACCATTTCTGCTGCAGGAACACTGTCATTATAATATTGGAAAATATCATCTTTATTGACAAAGGTAATTTCCAGTGGCAGATGATTGAGAATAAGATTAGCCTGTTCTACCGATAGATAACCGTTACCAAAAGGCTGTTGGGTCGTACGATCTGCTGCTGCTTCTTTTTCCTTCGGTTTAAAAGTGATAGTAAATTGACCTTCGGGTGTGTTGATGACTTTTGTATTGGTCCCCTCAGATGAATTGTCATCTTGCACTTGATTTAGAGCATCAGCCAGTTGGTTGTCAGAAGTGTCCGCGTCAGCTTCATTATCAAAAGACTCACGGTGAGGAATCCATTTTTCAGTCGGCTTGAGAATGGCATAACCGTAAGCGTCACTCTCGCTAGCAATCTGCAGCCAATCGTCCTGAGTGAAAGATTCCAAGAGAATCATAAGGAGAATAGCTTCTTCCTTGAAAATCATCTCTTCAAATTCCTTGGCAAAGGCTTCAAATTTTTGAGAAAGTTCTTCAATAGAGCCATCAGGCAATTTAGCTAAAGTCGCTTTGGCATCTTTGAAAAGATCACGAATATCATCATCAACACCCCACATCACCTTAGGTGGTGAATCATGCCCATAGCATTCCATAATTGGGAAAAAGAGTTTTTCCTTGCGAGTATAATGATGATGAAATTGTCCCAGTAAATCAAATTGATGCTTAAGCCCTTTCAGAATTTCCTGACGAAAGTCCTCATTTTCGGGTTTAGTATAATTTTCAATAATGCGGCGGATACGCATAATAGCTGCGCGTAAAGCCAAATTCTCATCCTTGAAAACCTTGACAGGATGCCCTTCCTGCTCAGCATCTGGCACATCAACATCGGCAATAGCACCTTTAAAAAGATTGGCATGAACATTGCAAAGTCCCATAACATCTTCAAAGGTAATGCCTGTGTCAGCATTCATAAGTTCATGCTCCATCATGGAAATCTCAATAGCGGAAACGCCCTTAAAATGCTGATTAAAACGTTCTTGAACAGACTCTGCGCTGGCACCATGATGGAGTTCCAATAAAATGTCTTTTAAAACTTCAATTCTTTCATCTGCCATCATTCGTCTCCAATCACTTCATAGCCATTGAATTCTAGAGTTTGTTTAATCTTTTCCAAAGGAATTCGTGCCATTTTAGAGCCAGCCAACAAGGTCGTGACTTTACCGACTGTATTGAGCATGGCAGGATTTGCCAAAGGTTTAAAGCCCAGCTCCACCAGAATATCCTTAACTTCGGGATGTTCTTTGATCGTTTGTGCAACTGGTTTTGATAAATCTATTGTATTATTCATAAGAATACCTCATATATTGATAACTTTATTATAACGGAAACTGGCGAAAAAGCCAGAAAATACTAATTTTTACCGTTTTCATCATTTGTTTCTCAATCGTTTGTTGGATCTTTTATAACAAAGGTATTCTTGGGAGATACAAAAGAACCAAGGTGGCTCTTTTCTAAAACTATTACTTTTTCAAACTCTTGTTAATGGCATCATAAATGGGATTATTTTCATGTGGCACACAATCTTGCACCCATTCCCACCAGAAATAGCCACCAACATAATGTTTGGTATATTTAGGCATAGTATAATACCTCTTTGCCATCGCAATCTTACTGTTTTCGGTCGCATTATCTGCTGTATTACCACATTCCCCCATACCGACATTTGAATTTGGAAACAGATTCTGTAGTTGATTAAAAATACTCTGCCAATCTGGCTGATAACCTTCATTATCATCTTCATAGTAACTGATAAAACCATAGTCAACCCTAGAACGCAACATAACTGGAATATTTTTCTTAATCCAAGCTATCATATCGTGGTCATACTTAGGATTTTCATAATAAAAGGTCAAAGCAGTCTTGCCACCGGCAGAAGAGATTGTTTGGTAAACTGCCTTTAATTTCTGGGTAATCAAGGTATTCTTCTGCTTTATCCAGTCAGTACCGTTAACTTCATTGCCAATTTCCCAAATATCCGTATAAGATGACAAATAGTGATAGGCATCCGTAAAACGCTTTCGATAACTATTGACATCCTTATATAAGTTCATCTCATAGGAATCAACTGGACAGGCCATAACATAAGCTACCTTATGAAGCTTTCGGAACAAATTAACATAAGATTTTGGAGAGCTATCTTTTGACATAACAATTCTGACCGTTGGCTTGACAGGCATAGCTTTCAGTGCTGCAATAATATCAGTCATTTTGGTCCTATCATACCAAGAATCATCTATTGTGACACCATAGAGCTGCGTATCTTTCTTTAATGTTGTCTTCGTTAGTCTCACTTTGCTGACAAAAATCCCAATAAACACAAGGATAGATAAACAAAGCAAACTTATTAATAACATTTGAATTTTTCTTTTCATTGCTTTTCCTCAAATGACAAGTCACATGATAATAATTTCCTTTTGAGACTTATTACCACTATAAGCTTTTGCATCACTCACACTTTGAAAAACATTATTTATTTTTCCTTATTTGGATGTTTGATATAAAAAACAGAGCTGATTAGAACCAATACAATCAAAAGATGTAAGATGGTGTGATAAACATCAGGAATATATCGTCCATTCATTTTTAGCCAGTGTAGACTATACTCAAAATACCTTATTTTCCCTGCTGTAGTTCCCATAAAACCACTATTAAAGAAGGTATACCATTCATGACTAAGAAACTGAACTATTCCCCATAAGAAGACGCAAGTAGCAACCAACCACTTTCCGATATTGTCATTTATCACAAACAGGAGAACTGTAAAAAGGTAAATGAGAAAAAAGATGCCATCTTCATGATAGGATTGCGTCACTAAATAATGCTTCCCGACGGAAAGACCAATCATATCCAGAAAAAACCAAATCAAAAGCAAGACCTGTAGAGCAAGAAAATGTTTTTTCGTCATCTCTTTGACCTCCAATTTGCTTTATTCCTTCAAAGCTTCAAACTTGGCCTTCATTGTTGGATTTTTTCGGGTTAGTTTTTTGACAGAGACATCATCCAGTTTATTGTTGGCTAGGCGCAGTTGATTTTCACTAGTGGTTAAAGCGGTCTTAACAGCTTCCATACGCTTAATAGCCTTATCAATTTCATCAATGGCCTTTTGGAAATTTTTACTAGCTGAATTGTAGTTTTTGGCAAAAGCATTTTTAAAGGTTTCCAAATCATCTTCAAAGTGCGTAATATCAATGTTTTGTTCACGGACCAAAGCCAACTCCTGCTTGTACTTGAGCGAATTGAGCGCAGCATTGCGCAAAAGTCCAATCAACTGAATAAAGAACTGCGGCCGCACCACATACATTTTCTCATACTCATGGCTAACATCAACAATGCCTGTATTAAAGTAATCATTATCAGCCTCTAACATGGTCACCAAAACAGCATATTCGCACTTCTTCTCCCTGCGGTCCTTGTCCAATTCCTTATAAAAGTCACTGTTTTTATGCTTGGTTTTAGTCGTGTCAGCCTCGTTTTTCATTTCAAACATGATGGAAAGAATCTCAACCCCATTCTCATCAGCTTCACGAAAGATAAAGTCCCCCTTGGAACCAGAAGCAGATGACACCTCATTATCCTTGCCAAAATAAGCATTAGGAAAGGCATAAGAGCGAACTTTGTTGAACTCACTTTCCGCATAAACTTCCAGACTCTCACCAATGGCCTTGGTGGATTGCTGCGCCTTGAAATTTTTATAAAATTCAACTTGTTCATTGGCAGCCTTTAATTGGACCTCGTAATCGCTACGCACCGCAGCTAAGGACAGTTCAGATTCTTTTTCCTGCACCACCAATTGATTTTGAGCCTCATCACGTTCCTTTTCGATCTGAGCCACTGTTTTTTGCAGCTGATTCTCATGCTCCAAACGTAATTTATCCACTTGATTTCGCAGACTCTGCACTTCCTTGTCTTTCTCTGATAAGGCATTAGCAAGTTCCAGCGCATTCTTATCGGATAACTTATCTAATTGCGCCCGTAAATCAGCAATCTCCTTGTCCTTATCATTGAGATTAACCTGCAATTCATTCTTGGATTTTTCCTCCAAAAGCGCCGTTTCTCGCTGCAGGCGCTCATGAATCTCCCTTTCAAACTCCTGACCACGCACCTGAGCCAAAAGCTGACTGTATTCCGTTTCATTAATGGTAAAAACTGTCCCACAGTGCGGACATTTGATTTCGTTCATGAATTCTCCTTTTATTGATACCTTCTATCCCTATTACTGCCTTTAGAATCCAATAAACCTAACTGAGTAAACTTCGTTAAGTAACGTCTAGAATTGACAGGACTCAATGCTGTCAGCCCTTGCAAATCTTTGACCCTTAATAAAATCGTGACTAGCAAGATATTCCTGAACCTGCTTAAAGACTGTTTCTTCTTTATCGCTCACTTCCTTGAGCGAATACTCCTGCAAGGTCTCTAAAATAGCTTCCAACATAAATTCGATATGTAAAATATTAACTATACAGCACTGTTAGATTCACCAATCCATCTTTTCCAATGGTTCGTATATATTATATACTAGGTCTTCCTTAATTAATTTCATATCTGTTACTGTAAATATATCATCACACCTAATTCCCTGTTTTTCAAGTACCTCATAAAATTTTCCATAAGTATGATTATCCAAAACTTTGTAACAAGGAACAAAAACATCAAGTTTAATCTTACCTTCATTTTGAGGAGGACAGATACGTTTATTTCCACTTATTAATTCAACTTCATAGTTTAAAGAAGCTGTTTCTTCTGTTAGAATGTAAAAATCAATTGTGTTTGTACCAATATTTAAGGGCTGATGACATTTTTGAATTAATTCTTTTTCAAATTTAAATCCTCTGGGTACTCTGAACAGAGTCTTGTTAAGATTTATAGGAATTCCAGTCCCTCCTAATGGTTTCACAAATCTTCCTTGTTCTCTATTATAGCCTTGACCATCGTCAAATAAGACTTTCTCATTTCTAATGACTTCAACCCTAATACCTCTAACATTATCATTCTCTTCAAAATATTGCTTAAAGTTATTCAAATAGTCAACCAAAGCTACAACTTTAATTTGTCCCTCCTCAATTTCCTGTGTTTCTATTGGATATTCTAAGAGTAATTCATACTTTTTTTGAGACTGTTCAGTAGCGTAAAATTTCACCATACAATCTGCTGTCTGTCCTGCTTTATTTCCGTTATTAATTAACATAAAGCAAAACTCTTGGGTGTCATTTATAAAACCACCATCATATTGAATAACCGGAAACGATTTTGAAGTAAGTTGAACATTTTTTAATTGAACACTTGTAATAGCCTGTGTTTTGCCACTATTATTTTGAACAGTGACTATGTTATGAACTAAATTAGAATAATGATTCTCGTTTGGAGTACCTAATGTTTTAACGTATTCTTTACTACTCCTGTCATCAGTAATGTTAATAGACTCTATCTTAATATGTTTCCTACGAACATTAATTTTTTCCAAAATATTAAATATACTTTCAAGACTGTCAAATATCATATTTACCTCTTTTATTCATAAGCACTATCAAAACGGCAAATCATTCCCTTCATCATTATTGATGTTTTCTACTTCTTTTGGAAATTTCTTTTCGTAAAAATTTATCAAAAATAACCCAACAGTTGCACAGGCATTGACAATAAAATAAGCATATAAAGGTTCATCAATAAGATACTTCTCCGAATCATGACCATGAAATGATGTCTTATCACTCCGCAAATCCTCAATAGCTTTTGAAACAGTCGTAAGAGAACTTCCAATACTCTTTATTTCATCAGGCATTTGAGGACTATTAGGATTTAATCCAAATTCCTTTAAAATTGCTTTTACTAATTTACCATTTGTTAATTTTGTCGCATCAATATCAAATCTCTGATCTTTTAAAATTTCCTTGATAATGCTCTCAAGAACCGAGTTTGCATATCCTACCGATTCAGCAGGGTCTTCCTCTATATTTTGGAATGCTTTTTCAAAACTTGTCGAAGCATTTTTATAGTCTGCTTTCAGTTCATTTCGAAAAGTAGGAATAGATGGAATGTAGTCCGGTGTTTCAATCCCTAAGTCAATGGCCATTTTTAATAATTTATCTGGTATATCTTTAGCAATCACCCTTAATGTTTCAATTAGGTTAATTTTCTCCTTATTCTTCCCTTCACTGAAATAAGAAATATCAAAATCAACTTGCCCAAACCCATCGTATATCTGATTAAGTTTCATATACTGCTCAACATCTTTATAACTTTTATACCGATTCCAAATTTCTTTTTCTACTTTTTCTAATAATTTCATTCTGTAAACTGGGGAAATTTTGTATTCCATTATATACTCCCTATATCATAATAGTTTCAAACACTCCTATTATACCCCAATCAAGGCAAAAAAGCACTGGGTTTGGCGCTTTGATGCTATTAACGTTAGTTGACATTTAAAAAGGCTACCCAAATATAAATCGACATTAACCCATTATTTAAAAAATCAACCGAATATCAGTTGACATCTAAAAACGTTTTGCATTTGCTTGCTCGCAAAAAGGAGAAAACCTTATTTCATAGTTTTCTCCTTTTGGTTTAGATAGCGACTCATGTCTTCTGGCAACTAGTTTTCTGTTGCTAGTTTCCATGAGAGGGCTTCTTTTCTTGTTGTGATGAAATCACGATAAATGCCTGCTTGTTGAGCTAATTGGGCATGCTTGCCTTGTTGGACAATTTGTCCTTTGTCAAGAACAACAATTTGATCCGCATTTTCAACGGTTTTCAGGCGGTGGGCAATCATGATAATGGTTTTATCTTGTGTTAATTCATCAACGGCTGTCATGAGTTCTGCTTCGTTTTCAGGGTCTATATTGGCCGTAGCTTCATCAAGAATAATAATTGGCGCATCCTTCATCATGGCACGCGCAATGGAGATTCTTTGTTTTTCGCCTCCGGACAGGCTGGCGCCTGCTTCACCAATAATGGTTTCATAGCCATTTGGCAAGTTCATAATGAAATCATGACATCTAGCCTTTTTAGCCACGGCAACGACTTCTTCATGGCTGGCTTCTTGCCGTCCGAATTTGATATTATTTTCAATGCTATCTTCGAAAAGATAGACATTTTGGAAAACAAAACTGAAGTTGCGAATCAGGCTGTCATAACTATAGTCTGTCAATGGGTGACCATCTAAACGAATGCTGCCACTGTCAAGGTCCCAAAAGCGTGCTATCAGATGACAAAGGGTCGTTTTACCAGAACCCGAAGGGCCGATAATAGCTGTTCGTGTTTTTTCAGGAATGGTCAGGGAAAGATTTTCGATGATTGGACGTTTTTCATAAGTAAAAGTAATCTGATCAAGTTCTAGAGTACTAGTTTGTGGTTGAATATCTTGTCCTTTGGTGTTCATTGGTTGCAAGGCAAAAACTTCTTGGACCAATTCCACTGCTAAATCAACAGATCTTAAAAGGGAAGAAAAGCTGCTGACGCCATCTAAGCTTTCGTAAACCATATAAGCACTGATGACCATCATCATACAGATCAGCAAGTCCATGCTGCCTTGCAAGTAAAACCAAATAGCTGCACCACACATGGCAACCCCTGTTAATTTGGTGATGATATTTTGAACAGCAATCCAAGGTACAGTGACCAAGGTCATTTTAATATCGGCATCTCTTTTGGCAAAAATTGTTTGAGACAACCGTTTAGCCGATTGTTTGGTAATGTTGAAACTTTTTACTTCAGCGATACCTTGGACATATTCCAAAATAACATCCACCAAGTCAGTGTCGGCTTTTTGCTTAATAGGCGTTATAGCTCCAGCCTGCATGCGCATTAAACCATTTGGCAGGAGAAAGACGGCTAAGCCAGCGATTAGAATCAAACCGATTCGCCAATCATAAAGAAGGACAAAAAGTGTGATAACAGCAGTCGTCAAGAAACCTTGTGTCGTTACCATAACCACTCGTGTGGCAATATTGGATAAACTTTCCAAAGTATTGGTTGTAATGCTGGTAATTTTTCCCAAGCTATTTTGATTGAAATAGCCCATAGGCAAATAACGAATATGCTCAGCGATTTCGATGCGCTTTTGTGCACAAGTATGATAGCCACCTTCTGTTTGCAGCATGGTTATCTTTAAGGTTACAAAGATATTGAGCACAAGAGACAGCAACAAGATACCTGTTGCCTGCCAAATAACCGTCATTGACAGTTTATTGATAATCAAAGCATTCAAAATAAGGGCAATGGCTGGAATTCGCATGGCTGCAATCATGGCTTTTAGAAGCCCTAGGACAAGGGAAGTATAAAATTTTTTACGATCTTCTTCGGTACAAAAATCAAAAAAGCGTTTTAAAATACTAAGCATGAGCCAGGCCTCCTATCTTTTCATCACGGTCTGCATCTTTGACCGACAAATGTGCCTGCCACATCTTTTGATAGAGGTCGCTTGACTTGAGTAAGTCTTCTTGCTTGCCAATTGCTTCTATATGTCCCTCATTTACTAAAATAATCTGATCTGCATCAGCAATGGTTGAGAGGCGATGGGCAATCACAATCAAGGTTTTGTCTTTCACTAATTGTGCAATACTTGATTGTACCAGAGCTTCATTTTCAGGATCGGTATAAGCAGTCGCTTCATCCAAAATAACCACAGGGGCATCCTTTAGCATGGCTCTGGCAATGGCTATTCTTTGGCGTTCACCGCCAGACAGGCTGCTGCCAGAACTACCAACCTGCGTTGCAAAGCCATTTTCAAGATTCATGATAAAATCATAACAACCGCAATCTTTAGCAACTTGGTAAACCTCTTCATCACTGGCAGATGGCTTGCCCAAACGAATATTCTCTAAAATACTATCATTAAAGAGAAAATTGTCCTGAGAAACATAGGCGATCAGCCGACTGTATTCTTCCAGTGGAATCTTTCTGATATCAAGTCCGCCAAAAGAAATGCTGCCTGTTCTAACATCCCAAAAGGAAGCTATTAATTTGGCCAAAGTGGATTTACCAGAACCCGAAGGACCGACCAAGGCATTGACTGTCCCAGATTTGATGGTCAAAGAAATATCATGCAGTACATCCTTGTCCTCTTCATAGGCAAAAGAAACCTTTTCTAAAAGAATATCGTTTCCTTGTAAAGGTTGCTCCAATTCTTGTGGCCGTTGTAAATCAGGATGTTCCAAAATTTCCGTAATTTCACCAAAAATGGTCCCCACTTTTCTAATGTCATCCATATAAGTTCCCAGTGTTATCAAAGGCGTCAGCAATCCCATTGATAAAATCATTAGTAAAATGAAATTGTCTTGGGATAAACTGCCACTATAAACAAAATAAGCACCAACAGGTAAAAGGATAGCTAAGATCGAAGGCATGATAACAATGACTGCTGCCATATCAAATTGACACTTACGCATCCAATCAATAAAACAGTCAGCTCCTTCTTTAGCTGCTGTGACAAATTTCTGATAGGAAAATTTTTCCTTTCCAAATACCTTGATCACTTCAATGCCATTGATATATTCAACAGCTGTATCATTTAAAGCCTTAGTCTTAACCACTGTATTTTCAAAATCTCCCTTACTCTTACGCAACATATTGACATAAAATAAAATGCCGATTGGCAAGGTTAAAAGAGATAAAAGGGTCAAACGCCAATCCAATCTTATCATATAAATTAAAACAATTAAAGGACCAAATAAGGACGCCGTGAATTCTGGAATAATATGAGCTAGGGTTGTTTCAGCTTCATCCACACGCTCAACGATAATATTTTTATAGGATCCAGACGATTGCGCAAAGACAGATCCTAAAGGAATCTTAGCTAATTTTTCTGTTAAACGAAAACGAATGTCCGCTAAAACAATAAAAGTAGCTCTATGCGAAAGAGCCGTTGATAGAGCATGACAAATGGCATAAGCCAACCAAAAAACAGCCATCCACAGACATGCTTGTAAATAAAGCTGCCCATTTTTAAGACCATTGAACAAATCACGAATAATCCGTCCAATATAAAAATAAGGCAGAAAACCACAAATAACGGAAGCAAAGGCTAAAAGCACACTTGCTATATAATGAAATCTATAGGGTGCAATGAACTCAGATATCCAAGCCATTGTTGATTTTTTCTTCATACTACCTCCTCTAAAAGCCTAATAAGTGAGACCAATTAAAGAGTTTAATAATAGTTTGACAAGCCAAGAGGGCTTCTTGATAAGACCACCCCTGCTCCAAAGGCTGGATAATAGCTTTGTAATAGGCAGTCATAGCTAAACAAAGCTGAGACTTGTCAAGGATATGAGAAATTTTTCCTTCTTGATAAGCTTGCTCAAGATAATGATAAGTACTATCTGTCAACCCCTCAATCATTTGCTGCTGAAAAGTCTCAAATTTTGAGCCATGAGATTTAAAGAGTAATAAACGCATGCTATCTTCGTGGTCATAGATGAACTGCATGATGTCAGTCAATTCATCTAAAGATTTGTTCCACATTTGTGATAGCCTATTTTCTCTTAACAATTGATAATCATTTTGCAGATACTCTTGTTTCATCATCTCTATTGCTTGCACAGTAGGTTCAAGAAGGGTACCAAACAAAGCTTCTTTCCCTGAATAGCGTTTATAGAGAGCTCCTGTTGTTACACCAGCATTTTTACAAATCCGACGTAAAGAAGCTTCTTGATAGCCATATGTTAGAAATTCTTTCTTGGCACTATTTAAAATTTCCAAATTTAAGGTTTCATCTTTTCTAACCATGGATCATCTCCTTTTTGATAACACTGTTATCATATTGATACCATTATAACAAAAGTGCGACTTTTTTTAAATACTATTTTTAGTTTAAATTCAAAATAATAATGCAAACAGCCTTAAGAAACTGTTTGCACTACAAAACAAGGAACCATTCTTTTTTTCTGTAAAATCATACTGTTTATAACATTTCCAGATCAATCCACTGACTTCAAAGCTTCTAGCATATCGAGATTTTTCAGACGGCGATTAATCAGCCAACCCAAAATGAGCAAAATCAGCAGGATAAAGAAAACAGGAATAAGATAAACAGTGCCAGCAACAGTTGTGCCAAACATAACATTATCCGAACCAATCATTTCCATAATAAATTGATGCAGGTAGCGCCCTGCTAATAATCCAAAAGCAATTCCTACCAAGGAGAGAACAATCGTTTCTCGATAGATATAGAGTGTTACTTCTCTATTATAAAATCCGAGAACTTTAATAGTTGAGAGTTCTCTAATACGTTCTGCAATATTGATATTGGTTAAATTATAAAGAATAACAAGAGCTAAGAGAATGGTAATAACAACTAAGACAGTCATAGCAGCATTTAGCGATGTCACAATGGTCTTGATGGTCTTCATGCGCGCTGTATTTTGCGTAACAGAAGCAACACTAGTCATGGCTAAAAGCTTTGTTGCTGTATCTTTAATATGAGAAACAGAATCATTCTTTAGATTGATGAAATAAGCATTATTATCTGGCTTTTCAGCAAAGATCTTTTGATAAGCAGACTTGGTCATGAAGAGATAATGCCCAGCATTCATCTTAACCACTGCTCCTACTTTGACCTGCCGCTTTTTACCTTTACTATCTTTGAACTTAAAGCTATTGCCTGCCTTAACCTTATAAAAGCGGGCTAACTTTTCAGAAATTAGGACGCCTTCTTTTGGCAAGGTCAACGAATGAACAGAATCAACATTTTTTAAATGGACAAAATCCGTAAAGTCTTTTTTATCTGATACCATAATGGCAATAGACTGACGGTCCTTAATATGAGGAATTTCTTCCATGACATGGGTATAATAAAGGCTTTGATAGCTAGAGACCTCTTTTGATTTCAAGAAATCTGTCAATTCCTGATCATTCTCAGTCCCATCTTTCTTGCTTACTACTAGATGATAAGGTGTTAACTGTGTAAATTGCTCCTTAATGACTGTTCCTAGGGAAGACTGTATGCCAAGACCTGCAAAGAGCAAAGCAACGGAACCTGCAACACCAAAGATGGTCATCAGCATCCGCTGTTTATAACGAAAAATATTTCGTGTTGTCACCTTATGAGTAAAACTCAAATGATTCCAAATAAATCCCAAGCGCTCTAGGAAAATTTTTGCCCCTCTCATCGGTGGCTTGGGAAGTAATAATTGAGCAGGTTTTTCACTTAATTCTCGTCTGGCAATTAAGTAGGCTGGCAAGACAGCACTAACAAGACCTAAGAGAATGGCAATAAGACTATAGGACCAATAAAAAGCAAGATGAAGATTACCAAGGGTCATTTTACCTGTAAAAATCTGAGCAACAATTCTTGCCAAAAGGTAATGACCACCGAAAATGCCAAGAATTGTTCCTATCAAACTAGCCACAAAGCCGTAGACGAGAAATTTTTGAATCACATCTTGATTAGAATAGCCTAAAGCTTTGAAAACACCGGAATTAGTTCTTTCTTCATCAACAAAACGTGTCATGGTCGTAAAGGTGACCAAAGCCGCAACAGCATATAAGACAATAGGAAAGATATTGCCAAGATTTCCCATACTATTGGCATTAGAATTGTAAACCGTATAGCCTTCACCACCTAACATGGTGGAGCGTGTATAAGTACTGTAAGTAGGCTCCACTATAGCGTCAATTTTAGCCTGAGCACTTTTAACTTGCTTTTCTTTCTGGGCAAGTTGCTGACTTGCTTCTTGAAGAGAGGCTTGCGCCCGCTCTTGTTGATAAGCCGGCAAGCCATTGATTGCTGCTTCCTTTTCTTGCAATTGTTTTTTAGCTGCTGCTAAGGCTTGTTTACTTTGATTAACTTTTGTCTGTGGTGCTTCCTTTAACTCTGCTAAGCGATTCTTGCCATTATCTTCTAACAATTTATCTAAGTCATCTTGATAACGTCTAACTTTTGAGCTGTAATCATCAGAAAAAGGATTCCTATTTTTTAAGGTATTGTAACGAATGCGCGCTAAGGTATTGGTCTTGTTAGCAAAGGCTGATGAGGTGACCAGAGCATAACTTGATAGCGTCCCATCACCTGCTGTTGATGAGCCTAAGTTTAAAGTTGACCATATTTCCGATGAATTGATAAAGCCAACCACTTTGAACTTTCTTCTCTTTAAAAGAGATTTCTCAGAAGATTGAAAAGTCAAAGTATCTCCTATTTTATAGTTTTTTTTCAAGGTTGAAATTAAGGCAATTTCATCAGCCTTTTTGGGTAAACGTCCTGACTCCACATGATAAGTTGAGAGGGTTTGAGTCTTAGAAAAGACACGCATGGCGTCATCTTTTCCTGCGAGTGTCATATCTGTTACTTGGCCAAAGTCTATTTGGGCATTTTTGATATTATTCAGTTCTGTCTGATCGGCTTTACTAAAACCAGAGCTAGCTGTGACAAACAAATCTGCCGTTTTATGGGTTTGCAGGTAATTTCTTGCTAAAGTTTGCATATTGGGTTTAGTTGCCTTCAAACCAATAAAGGTAAAGGAGCCTAGAAACATCAAAAGCATGATGGAAATAAAACGTCCTTTAGATTGCAGCAAAGCCGTATAAATCGTTTTCCAATAGATTCTCTTTTTCATAAGGAAGACCTCCTTAATATTCTAGAGTTCTAATATCTTGAGGCTGATCATTGATTTTCACATCTTTTACCTTAGCGTCATGCAGATAAATAACTCTATTAGCTAGTGGTGCTAAGGCAGAATTATGGGTTACAATAACAACAGTTGAGTCCTTCTGGCGAGACATATCTTGTAAGAGTTTAAGAATTTGCTTTCCAGTCTGATAATCCAGAGCACCTGTTGGTTCATCACATAAAAGTAATTTAGGATTTTTAGCAAGGGCACGCGCAATGGACACTCGTTGCTGTTCGCCGCCAGACAATTGTGCAGGAAAGTTATTTAAACGCTCTCCCAAACCTACTTCTCTTAAGGTCTCTTCTGCATTTTTAGCATGACTAACGATTTCCGAAGCCAATTCAACATTTTCCTTAGCAGTTAAATTAGGTACCAAATTATAAAACTGGAAGACAAAGCCAACATCGTTGCGGCGATAAGCGGTCATCTGCTTTTGATTGTAGTCTGCAATATTGACACCATCAATCACGATCTGACCTTCATCATTATTGTCCATTCCACCCAAAATATTCAGAACCGTTGATTTTCCAGCACCTGATGCACCTAAAATGATAACAAGTTCCCCCTTTTCAATTTCAAAACTAATATCATCATTGGCAATGATTTGGGTTTCACCCATCTGATAACGTTTATAAGAATGTTTCATTTCAATATAAGCCATAAGAACCCCCTTATCTAGACATATGTTGATTTAACTTTTGTTTTAGTATATAATGATTGCAAGTTAAAAACAAGCATCATTATATAGACGAATGTCTATTTAAGGAGAGAATATGATTCAAAAACGCCAGACACAAAGCAAGGCTAAAATAAAAGCAGCTATTACGGAGCTGCTGCTGAAAAATTCAGATTTTAATAGCATTACTATTCGAAAAATCACTGAAAAGGCGCAAGTCAATCGAAGCACTTTTTACCTTCATTACCAAGATAAGTATGACCTCGTCGATAAATTGGCCCATGAAGTCACAAGGGATTTTAAAGAGTATTTAATGCTTAATTCGGCAAATGGAGGACTTCGGGAAAATCTTATTCAAGCTCTAACCTATCTGCAAAGTCAACAGAAATTCATGTATGCCTTATCTCAAATTATTCAGATTAATTTTTCTCAGAGAACAAGGGATTTTATTAAGGAGCTGATAACCGAAAATCCTAGTTTCTTTTATGATTCTATTAATCCTAGTCTAGGATTATCAAAAGAATATATGCTTGTCACCTATGCTGCTAGTATTGAGAGCCTTTACATACACTGGATTACCACTGGTGCTCAAGAATCCCCTCAAGAAATTGCGGATATGTTCTTAGTCATCCGAGGTTTTTATCAAAAAACTTGAAAAGTTTAGTTATTATTACTCACTCAACAAGCGGCTGTCTATTTCACCTGATAATAGAGAAACATCAGAGTCAAATGAGGCCCACACCGCCTACTAAGGAGACGGGGAATTTAGTTACTTCAATTTTTTTAGGTAATATTTAAGAGAGTCCTCATCAAGACCTCCTGCAATTTTTTCCGAAAGACTGCCATCACTATTGATAAAGATATGAGTTGGAATGGAACGAATGCCATATGCTTGGGCAAAATTGTCCTGATAATCGTAAAGAATTGGATAAGTAATCCCTTTGTCTTTAGCTTTAGACAAAATGGTGCTCTTATCCTTGTCAATAGGATCACTATTTTTATATTTGGAATCATTTGGCGATGTTACAGACAAGAAGACAAAATCTTTTTTATGTTTATAAGTCTGATAGATTTTTTCTAAATCTGGAATTTCTCGCATGCAAGGTCCGCACCAAGTTGCCCAAACATTGATATAAACTTTTTTCCCCTTATAGGCGGACAGACTGACTGTTTTGCCTTTTTTATTTTTTAATTTGAATGCAGGCGCTGAATTTTTAGCCGTTTGAACTATTTTTGGAGATGTCTTGCCTTGTGCAAAAGACGTTGTCTGATTTGTTAATCCAATTCCTAATAAGGTAACACCGAGAGCTAATGGTAAAATAACCTTTTTCATAACTATCTCCTTTTTAATTAAATAAGTGTGCTATTTTAGCAAATGATCCTGTTAAGATAGAAATCCCAATGAGAATAAGAAGAATTCCTGAAAATAATTTGGTATATTTTAAAAATCGTTTTTGCTTCTTAAAGACGCTCATTACCCTTTGCGAAAAGAGCGCAATCAAAGCAAAGGGAATAACAAATCCTAAACAGTAGATCAAAATGAGTAAAACACTGTAAATGCCCTGATGGGTGCTAGCATATAAGAAGACACTGGCTAAAATCGGACCAATACAAGGTGTCCAAGAAAAACTAAAAGTAAAACCCATTAAAAAAGCGATGAGAGGGGTTACTTTTTGTCCTGCTTGATAGACTTTATTCTTAGCTGAATATTCCCTGTTAAAAAAATGAGATTTAATGAGACCTACCTGCACTAATCCCATAATAAGAATTAAGATTCCGCCCAAATTTTGAAGAAATTGAATATGACTTTGAAGAAATTGACTAATAAGGCTGCTAGCAAAAGCCAAAATAAAAAAGGTCGCTGCTATGCCAGAAATAAATAAGAATGTATTGGTAAAGACTTTTCGCCTATCCCAAATTATTTCTCCAGATTGCTTCTCCTCTCCCTGACCAGCCAAGATACCAATATAAACTGGCAGGATAGGCAAAACACAAGGGGAGAAAAATGATAGAAGACCTTCAATAAACAGTGTCAAAATAGTAATATGTTGAAGATTCATATTATTTCCTATTCGTTTTTTTAATTTAAAGAGGATAGAGGCATGTATTTGGATAGCGTCCACTTCCTTCCACTCCCATTATAGACCACTATTCTCACCCTCTTATTATACCAAAAACCACTTCTTAAACTTTAAAGAGGGATTACAAATTGAAACAATTCACAAACAATTGATACAGGATGGATATGTTTTAATGCTAAGCACGAAACTTTTCAAACGTTTCGTGAATTTTATCTGCCACTGCTTGATGATAATCTTGTCTCAGTAATACTTGCGTATCTGCAAAAGGGCTTAAATCTGCAAAATCACCAACTTGCACACTATAAACCGCTGCTTGGAACATAGCGATATCATTGCGATCATTACCAAAAGCAACGAAATCATGATCAAAGAGCTCTTGAATCGTTGAAGATTTAGTGACTTCTTTAGGATTGAGATAGAGACAGCTTTCATCATCATGAAAAGTTATGTCTAGCTGCTCTAGTTTAGCTAAATGATGACTAACTTCTGCAATTTTATCAAGATGATTGCCAAAGAAAACAACCATTTTAATGGGATGTTTCAAGTCTTCAACTACTACCTCTTTAGCTAGTTTTAAAGGATCCACACTATGAATAAAAGGGATGAATTGTTCCAAATGATGGGCATAATTAAAATCATCATCCACAAAATAAGGAAGCTGATAGCGATGGCAGTAGTAAAGAGCCAAGTCAAAAGCCCGATGATTCATGGGCTTTTCCAAAATTAATTCCCCAGCTTTATAGGCAAGACCGCCATTTAAACCAATGACCGTTTTTTGACTTAATTCTTGACCCAACACATCTATACAATCGCGATAAGAGCGTGCCGAAGCAAAGCTGATCTGATGCCCATAATTGGCAGCGTCTTTTAAAATCGCTTTGATTCTTGAATCTATCTGAAAACGATCAAAGCAAATCGTCCCATCTATATCAAATACAAACTGCATGGCTAGCTCCTTTCTGCTTTTTTATTATAACATATCTCTTCATACAAAAAGAGTGGCATAAGCGAACGAAGACCGCTTCTTTCCACTCTTTTATCTTTACTCCTGCGCAATGTAAGCGATGGCTCTAACAGGAGAACCTGTTGCTTTTTCCCAATGAGGATAAGCAATCGAAATGAAACTACCAGTAGCAGGTAGGAGATTAAGGTTGTTTAAAACTTCCAATTGATAAATTCCCTGATCCAGCAGATAATATTCCTCAACTAATTTTCCATTTTCAGCAGCTGCTTGGCCGCTGTCTGTATCAAAAGTTTCGTGTCCTACTGCTTTTACTTGACGTTCATGAATCAGAAATTCCAAAGCTTCATGACTCCAGCCAGGTGTCTGTTGAGCACCTGCAGTATCAAGATTTCTAAATTCCTCTTGACTAGGCCAGCGTTTTGACCAATCACTGCGAAAAGCAACAAAAGCCCCTTCTTCAATTTGACCATACTTTTCCTCAAAGGCAAGAATATCAGCCTTGCTCAATTCATAGTTAGGATTATCAGCAACAGCCTGTGACTTATCTATGACATACATCGGTAAAAGGAGATCTTCCAAAGGAAGTTCATCTAACCAAGCACCGCCTTCAACAAAATGAATAGGTGCATCAATATGCGTGCCATATTGCCCAACAACCGTAAATTGTTGGATATGAAAACCATCTTTTAAGGTAAAGAGATCTTTTTTCTCTAGAGCAGGCAATAATGGAAAATGAGGACTATTTTCATTTATTTGATGTGTTAGATCAATAATTTGGGCAGATTTAAAAGCAAGATAGGCTTCTTGAAGTGTTGTCATCGATTTCCCCCTTTTATATTTTTTCAAGTGCTAGGCGCAAATCTTCGATTAAGTCATCAGCATTTTCCAAACCAATAGAAACACGGATTTGCTCAGGTTCAATACCACAAGCTCGTAGATCTTCTTCAGTCATTTGACCATGAGTGGTTGTTGCCGGATGAACAACTAGTGATTTGGCATCAGCAACATTCGCCAAATCAGAAAAGATTTCAAGACTGTCAATGACCTCGCGAGCGGCTTTCGCACTGCCTGCAACATTAAAAGTAAAGATAGAACTAGCTCCTTTTGGCAAGTATTTTTGAGCCAAGTCATAATAAGGACTTGATGGCAAACTAGCATAATTAACTTTTGTGACTTTAGGATGATTTTCCAGATAGTACGCAATTTTCTTAGCATTTTCCACATGACGCTCAACACGAAGTGATAAGGTTTCTAGACCTTGTAGCAAAAGAAAGGTATTGAAAGGTGAAAGGCAGGCGCCTGTATCACGCAGCAGTTGCGTACGCACCGCAGTTACAAAAGCTGCTTTTCCAATATCACGTGTATAACTAATGTCATGATAGGAAGGATCTGGTTCTACAAATTGTGGGAATTTTCCAGATTTTTCCCAATCAAAGTTTCCAGAATCAACAATGACACCGCCAATAGATGTCCCATGTCCACCGATAAATTTAGTGGCAGAATGAACAGCAATATCAACACCGTAAGAGAAGACATTAAGCAAATAAGGAGTACCAAAGGTATTATCAATAACCAAGGGAATAGCATGTTGATGGGCAATCTCAGCTAATTTTTCAAGATCAGCGATATTTCCAAGAGGATTTCCTAACGTTTCAGCGATAATAAACTTAGTCTTGTCTGTAATAGCCGCTTCAATTTCAGCGAAATTAGCAACATCAACAAAACTTGTAGTAATGCCATAGCGAGGTAAAGTTTCCTTAAGAAGATTAAAAGTGCCACCGTAAACTGTCGTTGCTGACACAATATGATCACCTGCATGAGCAAGAGCCAAGGCAATATAAGTTACTGCTGCCATACCAGAAGCTGTTGCCAGTGCACCGACACCACCTTCAAGAGCAGCCATCCGTTCTTCAAAAACGGCTGTAGTCGGATTAGTGATCCGCGTATAAATATTGCCGGGTGTACGAAGTGCAAAAGAATCTTCAGCATCTTGTGCATCATTAAACACATAGGAAGTCGTCTGATAGATTGGTACTGCACGCGATTTTGTTGTAGGATCAACACTTTGTCCCGCATGTAATTGTAAAGTTTCAAAAGAAAATTCTCGAGTCATGGAAGCTCTCCTTTTATTATTAATTAGATCCATTCTACTCCATTATTCGGTAAATGACTATTTTCTATTACTTATCCTGACCTATAGTTATAAACTATAACAATAAAACTATGAAAATTTTTTCTTTAATTAGTAAACTGTTTTCCGCTTAACGCAAGTGTTGATTGAAATTTCGCAACTTGTTTTTTAGGAGCAAATCTCTAACAGTCCAGTAGACTGCTTGAGTTTATTTGTCTAATCCCGTGAACGCTAAATTCGTATCAATATCTGATCAGCCTTGTGGAAGCAACAAAGTCCTTTACCTTTTCTCTTCTTATGTCTCCTTTTTCTCAAGGGGTGCTACACTAGCCAAAACTTTTTTCAAGCCAATTTCTGGGAATTTAATTTTCAGTTCCTGAGCACTTCCACTGCCCGAAACTTCTAAGACAGTGCCATCTCCCCATTTCTTATGATGAGCAGTATCGCCAATTTGCCAATCAATGTGTTCTTTCTGATCATCCTTGCTATTTGAAAAAGGAGACTTCTTAGGCTGTGAAGCAACTTTTCGAGCCTGTAAAGCCTGAGCCAGACTCATTCCTTGACCAAATTTAGTTTCATTGCTGTCTTGATAACTAACTTTAAAGGAAGCTCTGGCTGGACGCGCCAATCCCTGATGCACCAGCAAATCTTCTGAAATTTCCTGAATAAAGCGACTTTCGCGATTGTAGCTAGTACGGCCATAAAGTGTGCGAGAATTAGCGTTGGTGATAAAAAGCATTTGTTCCGCTCGCGTGATTCCAACATAAGCCAGACGGCGCTCTTCTTCCAGTTCGCTTTCTTCTTCCATGGAGCGCGACAAAGGAAATACACCCTCTTCAAGTCCAATAAGGAAGACTATTGGAAATTCCAGTCCCTTAGCAGCATGCAGCGTCATCAGGGTGACTTCAGCTGACTCACTTTCAGCTTCATCTGTATCAGCAATCAAAGCTAAATCATTAAGAAAGCGACTTAACCTTTCAAGACCTGTTTCATTTTCAGGAACATCATCAGTCGTATCGTCAAAATTTTTGGTAACAGAAAGAAACTCTTCTATATTTTCAATCCGAGTCTGACTTTCCAGAGTCTTTTGAATCTCTAAAACCTCAAGGTAACCAGAACTGTCTAGAACTGCTTCAACAACTTCTGTAATGCTGTAATGATCCAGTTTAGAACGCAAGTCTATTATCATATTAGCCAGCTCATAAACTGCTTGTACAGCCTTTCCCTTGATGGAAGAGAGCATGATATTTTCAGAAGCTTCTAACAGACTCATGCCCTGCAGATTAGCAAAGTTACGAATTTTTTCCAGAGTCCCTGGTCCAACACCGCGCTTGGGTTCATTGACAATACGCTCAAAGGAGATATTGTCGGCAGTGTTAGCAATTACATTCAAATAAGCGATAATATCACGAATTTCCTTGCGGCTGTAAAACTTAGTCCCGCCAACCATAGTGTAGGGAATATTGGACTTAAGCAGAGCCTCTTCAATGGTACGTGACTGCGCATTGGTACGATAAAGAACTGCGAAATCCTTAAAATTTTTCCCCATTTCACGAACAATATTAGCAATAGTTGAGGCGACAAAAACAGCCTCATCTTGTTCATCATCTGCCCGATAATAAACGATCTGCTCTCCATCATCATTTTGCGTCCAGAGTTTCTTATCTCGGCGATTACGATTATTTTTAATAACATCATTGGCAGCTTGCAAAATCTTCTTGGAAGAGCGATAGTTCTCCTCCAAGAGCACTACCTTAGCCTCAGGATAATCCTTTTCAAAATCAAGGATATTCTGCATATCAGCACCACGCCAACCATAAATAGACTGATCAGCATCCCCAACCACACAAATATTTTTAAATCGTGAAGCCAAAAGCTTAACCAGCTGATACTGGGCATGGTTAGTATCTTGATACTCATCCACATGAATATACTGGTAACGCTGCTGATAATAAGCCAAAACATCAGGATTTTGGTCAAAAAGACGCAAGGTCAGCATAATGAGGTCATCAAAGTCCATAGCTTCCGATTGACGCAGTTCACTTTGGTAGGCCTTATAGCATTTAGCGACAAGCTGTGTATATGAATCCCCCGCCCTATTTTCATAAGCGATTTCATCAAGTAAATCGTTTTTAGCATTGGAAATGGCAGCTAAGACAGCACGCTCATTCCACTTTTTAGAATCTATATTAAAATTCTTAAAAATACGCTTCATAAGCGTGCGTTGTTCACCGGGATCAACAATAGTAAAGTTACGGTTGTAACCAATATGATCTGCATCACGACGTAAAATCCGTACGCACATAGAATGAAAAGTCGCGATTAAAGTCTCCTGTGTCGCAGCATTTAGAGCAAAAGCACGTTCTTTCATTTCACGCGCAGCTTTATTGGTAAAAGTAATAGCTAAAATATTCCAAGGATTGATAAACTTCTCATCAATCAAATAAGCAATGCGATGGGTTAAAACACGTGTCTTACCCGACCCTGCACCTGCCATAATCAAAAGCGGACCTTCCGTTGTTTTCACAGCTTGCGCTTGTTTTTCATTCATTCCATGTAATAAAGGGTTCATCTTCTTCTCCAAACTATCAATCTAACTTTCAAATTATATCATTTTTTAGACCTCAAAAAAAGTTAAATTCTTTTCTTGAAATTTTCAGAAAAGATTGACAGTTTTATTGAAATTCTATACAATAAAAGAATAAAAATAGTAAAACCGAGTGACATTATTAGGATAACTGATAATTGACGGACTTCTGGAGAGACCTACTAGGCGCCGAAGGGGCAAGGCTGTTTGCTCAAACTCTCAGGCAAAAGGACAGAAAAGAAAAAAAGAATTTTTAATGTTGAAACAATTCTTATCTTCTAACTCTAGAGGTATCGTCAAGTATTGACAACCTCTTTTTTGATTTCCATTTCGGTTTATGAGGAGAAAAGTTTATATGTTAACATTTTTTAAAGCTCTAGACAGCTTTGTCTGGGGTGTTCCCCTATTAGTTCTTTTAGTCGGTACTGGAATTTATTTGAGTACTCGCTTAAGATTATTGCAGGTATTGAAACTCCCTTTAGCCTTTAAACTCATCTTTGCCGAGGACAAAGGGGAAGGTGATATTTCGAGTTTTGCGGCTTTAGCTACTGCTCTTGCTGCCACTGTTGGAACTGGAAATATCGTTGGTGTTGCCACTGCAATCAAAGCTGGCGGTCCGGGAGCACTCTTTTGGATGTGGATAGCAGCTTTTTTTGGTATGGCAACTAAATATGCCGAAGGTCTTCTGGCTATAAAATACCGTACTAAGGATGCTAACGGAGAAGTCTCTGGTGGACCTATGTACTATATCATAAACGGTATGGGGAAAAAATGGAAACCCTTAGCTATCTTCTTTGCATTGGCAGGTATCTTAGTGGCATTTTTAGGAATTGGTACCTTTTCTCAGGTCAATTCAATTACTGCTTCCCTAAAAAATAGTTTTAATTGGTCACCGCAGATTGTCAGCATCTTAATTGCCATTGTTGTTGCTGTTATTATTTTCGGTGGTATCCAATCAATTGCAAAGGTTTCTGAGAAATTAGTTCCTTTCATGGCTGCAGCTTACATCATCGCAACCTTGATCGTCATCTTTATGCACTACAATCATATCATTCCTGCCATTGAACAAGTCTTCTCTGGAGCTTTCACAGGGACAGCCGCAGTTGGTGGCTTTGCTGGTGCTGTTGTGAAAGAAGCCATTCAAAATGGTATTGCTCGTGGTGTCTTCTCCAATGAATCTGGTCTAGGTTCTGCTCCAATCGCCGCTGCGGCTGCTAAAACTCATGAACCTGCTGAACAGGGCCTCATTTCAATGACAGGCACTTTTATTGATACTCTCGTCATTTGTACCTTAACTGGTCTTTCTATCTTGGTCACTGGAAAATGGACTGTCAAAGGACTTGAAGGTGCTCCACTGACACAATCAGCCTTTGCAACTGTTTTTGGCAATATAGGCGTTCTAGTGCTGACTTTGTGTTTGGTTCTGTTTGCTTTCACAACTATCTTAGGCTGGTCCTATTATGGTGAGCGTTGTTTTGAATTTTTATTTGGGGTTAAACACATCAATATTTATCGCTCTATTTTCATTATCATGGTCGCCTTAGGTGGTTTCTTAGAATTAGATCTTATCTGGACAATTGCCGATATCGTTAATGGGCTAATGGCTATACCAAATCTTATTGCCTTATTAGCCTTATCACCAATTATTATTGCAGAAACAAGAAATTATTTTAAACGTAAAAACAAGAGCTTCATTAAAACTAAAACAAGGTTAGGATAATCCCAGTCTTGTTTTTCTATTTTCAAATTTTCTCTCTTCTTTTGTAATTCAGCAAAACATGCTATAATAAGCCTATTATATTGACCAAGGAGTTTTGTATGTCAACACCCGCTGATAACCTTAAACTTGCTCGGCGTGGTCCAACAATCGCTATTTCTGTTTATTTGACTTTGGCACTTGCTAAACTGATTTCAGGGCATTTATTGCATTCTGCTTCACTAACAGCCGATGGCTTTAACAATGTTTCTGATATTGTAGCCAATGTCACCATTTTAATTGGACTTTATCTGGCCAGTAAGCCTGCTGATAAGGATCATAAATTTGGCCATTGGAAAATTGAAGACCTAGCCAGTTTAATCACTTCATTTATCATGTTTACTGTCGGTTTTCAGGTTCTGCTGGAAACGATTAACGGCATTATTCACAACAGTCGTGCCCAAATTGATCCTTATGGCGCTCTGGTTGGAATAATCTCTGCTATTGTTATGTTTATCCTCTACCTCTACAATAAACAGTTGTCGAAAAAGTTAAAATCAGGCGCCCTGATGGCTGCAGCAAAAGACAATCTCTCTGATGCCCTGACTTCTCTAGGAACATCTATTGCCATACTTGCCAGTACCTTTAATCTCTTAATTATTGATAAAATGACTGCGGTTATCATTACTCTTCTTATTTTGAAAACAGCTTATGACATCTTTATGACCAGCGCTTTTAGTCTTTCTGATGGCTTTGATGATAAGCAGCTGCAAGAATACGAAAAAGCTATTTTAGAGATTCCTAAAATTTCTGCCGTAAAATCTCAACGCGGACGGACTTATGGCAGCAATGTTTATTTAGATTTGGTTTTAGAAATGAACCCTGATTTATCTGTCTATGAAAGTCATGCTATTACAGAAAGAGTCGAAAAACTCTTACATGAGCAGTTTAATGTTTATGATATTGATATCCATGTCGAGCCAGCAGCTATTCCGGAAGATGAAATTTTTGAAAATGTCTATCATAAACTTTATAAATATGAGGAAATCATTTTAACTAAGACTTCAGACTATGAACAGCTCCTAACAGATTCTTTTATCTTAATTGATGAGAAAGGACATGTTAATGCAAAAGCAGCATTCCTAAAAGGTCGCTCAAGTGAAGCAAAACTTTTTAACTCTTTTAAGATGCTTTCCATCAGCCAAAAGACTAAACTCATTACTTACGAATTAGATAGCTACCGACATACCAGTCTTTGGCGTCGGCATGAGAGATGGCAGATTATTTACCATCAAGTCTCGCCTATTCTTTAATTACAATATAGTAAATAATTAAAAAACCTAAAATAATCAAAAACGAATGACTTTAGATAAGCCAATAAGCTTTATCTGAAATCATTCGTTTTTTAACTATTTTAAAAAAGAGTGATTGTGCTTACCTCTTGATCGCATTTGAAGCAACATCTTGACCAAACCATTTTTGGGAAATTGCTTGGAATTTACCATTTTTGTAAAGCTTTTTGAAAGCTTGATTGACTTTCTTCTTCAAGGTTTTATCAGATTTGCGCACTCCAACTGAAAAATCTTCACTGGCATATTTTCCTTTGATAATATTATAGTTATCAAGTTCCTTTTCCTGCTTAAGGTAATAATTGGCATAAACACGATCAATTAAAAGACCATTAATACGATCATTTTTTAAGTCAATGAAGGCTTGGGTAAAGGTTTCATATTGACTGGCATCATTATCTTTAACAATATCTTTTAAAATTTTAGGATTAGCTGTGAAAGCATCATAGCCAGATGAACCTGACTGAGCACCTAAAGCTTTGCCTTTCATATCAGCAAAGCTCGTAATGTCAGATGACTTCTTCGTGACAAGTACTTGGTCATTTTTCATATAAGGCTTGGTAAAGGATACCTTGCGTGCACGTTCCCTAGTTTTGGAATAGCCATTCCAAATCAAATCAATTTTACCATTTTTCAGCTCCGTTTCCTTCAAATCCCAATTGATTGGCTGCCATTTCACCTTGATACCATATTCATTAAAGACAGCATTTGCTAAGTCAATATCAAAGCCAACATTTTTACCATTCTTGTCTTTAAATCCCATGGGAACAAAAGTATTATCAAAACCAATAGTAACAGATTTTTTCGACTCAAATTTTTTCCAATTATCTTGGGAATCAGCTCCTTTTTTACCACAGGCTGTCAAAGTTACTACTGCTAGAAAAGTAATAAGAGCTGTTACTGCTTTTTTGAATGTCATCTTAATACCTAAACTTTCTTTTTATTTTGGATTGATTTTTACAATCTCATCAGAAATATTTTGGGCAAACTGCATATCGTGTGTCACAACAATTTGTGTGATACCCAATTTTTGATTTTGTAAAATTAATTTTTCAACTTCCTGCCTTAACTCTGGATCTAAGGCACTAGTAGGTTCATCATAGCCGATAATTTTAGGATTAACCATCATGGCACGAGCCAAAGCTACCCGCTGTTTTTGACCGCCTGATAAAGAGTAAGGATAGGCGTTTTCATGTTCCTCCAATCCTAAACGTTTTAAGAGATCACGTGCTTTTTGTATCGCTTCTTCTTTCGATACATTCATAGACTTTATGGGTGATAAAATCAAATTATCTAAAACAGTCAAATGCGGAAATAATTGAAAGTCTTGAAAAACAAAACCTAATAAGTTGCGATGTCCCAAATGTTCAATAGCAATAACTTCATCATCATAGATGACTTGACCAGAGTCAATTTTTTCCAGCCCTGCAAGCATGCGCAACAAAGTTGTTTTACCACCACCAGATGGGCCAACCAAAGATAAGATTTTACCTTCAGGGATGCTTAGATTAAAATGATTAAAAATCACCTTCTGACCAAATTGCTTAGAAATGTTTTTTAGCTCTAACATGATTCACCTTACTTATAATAACTAAATTTTTTCTCAACGTATTTTGATAAAATGGTAACAACACCAATTAAAATCAAATAAATACCGCCGGCAATAAACATTGGTGCTAATGTAGCGTCACGATTGGCCGCTGTCTTACTGGCTAAAAGCAAATCACCAACACCAAGTACATAGACTAGAGAAGAATCTTTAACAAGATTGATGATTTCATTAAAGACACTCGGTAAAACAATCTTGACAACCTGAGGCAAAATAATATAGCGAACAGTCTGTATCTGACTTAATTTAAGAACCTTAGCAGCTTCATATTGCCCTTTAGGAATAGCCTCAATACCGCCGCGGAAGATTTCCGCAAAATAGGCAGCATAGTTGAGAGTAAAAGCTAAAATAGCTGCTGGCATACGATCAAAAGTGATCCCTGCACTTGGCAAAACATAATAAATAAAAATCAGTTGTAAAAGGAGCGGTGTCCCACGCATAATCCAAACATAGAGATTTAACAGCCAACGTAAAGGTCTAAAAGGTACCTGCATAAGGAAAGCTAATATAGCTCCTAAAGGAATTGAAAAGAGAATAACAATAAAAAAGACTTGTAAAGTAATCAGCGCCCCATCTAAAAGACTCGGTAAAACTTCTGATATATAAGACATACTTGCTCCTCAAAAAATAATCGTTTTTATTATATCAAATTTTCAGAAAATTTTATAGATGGAATTGAATTTTCATTCAAAGATAAGCATAAAACCAAGCAGAGATTCCTGTATCACCAAAAAAGAATAAGAATGAACCACCTTCATTAATTGATTGTTTCTAAGATAGACAGTTCAACTTGCTCTACTCTTATAATTTTTTCACAAATTCAGACTTTAATTTCATAGCACCAAAGCCATCAATTTTACAATCAATATTGTGATCTCCTTCAACAAGGTGAATATTTTTAACACGTGTTCCTTGTTTTAAATCTTTAGGAGCCCCCTTAACTTTAAGATCCTTAATAAGAGTGACTGTATCACCATCAGCTAATTGTTTGCCATTCGCATCAATAACAATAAGTCCTTCTTCTTTCTCAACTTCTGCAGGATTCCATTCATAAGCACATTCTGGACAAACCAATAGAATACCATCTTCATAGACATACT
Source organism: Streptococcus mutans (assembly GCF_006739205.1). Taxonomy (NCBI): domain Bacteria; kingdom Bacillati; phylum Bacillota; class Bacilli; order Lactobacillales; family Streptococcaceae; genus Streptococcus; species Streptococcus mutans. The sequence goes on along the minus strand of NZ_AP019720.1, from coordinate 942,980 downwards.
CTGACTGACATTTAGGACAATTAGGTAAAGACATATAAACTCCTTTTATTTTGATTACCATTAACAGTTTACCTGAGTTTTTATCAGTTGGCAAGTCCTATCACAACAAAAAGCTAGCTGCTTGTACTGACTCTATGAGTTAAGTATACTGTCTAACTTATAGAAAACGCAGAACAAGAGCTAGTTCTTTTAATTATAAGAGTTTCCTTTAATTTAAAGATTCAACACTGGTAACAATTTCTTCAATCAAAGCGGCATCTGTCAATCCTGTTACTTCTTTAACAACTGCTTTTAAAGACTTTTCTTGTAGAAGCATTTTAAGTTGAACACTTTGTTCATCATTTGAATCCTTGTAATGGAAAACATAAGCCACTGTTTGCAAAAGATATTCATAAGATAAACCACGATCTTTCAGCTCACGAATAGGACGGATAAAGCGTTCATCATAACCTAACTTACGAATTGGTGTTCTGGCAACACGAGTAACATCATCTACAATATAAGGATTTTCAAAACGACTGATAATAATATCATGATAAACTTTCAGATCATTCTCTTTGAATTGCCATTTAGCCATTAAAAGCTGGCGAATTTCACCTAAAACTGCCTTTACTTGCTCTTTAACTTGTTGGTCTTTAAGTGCTTCTAGGACCGTCTTAGCACCAAAATAAGCACCTGTATAAGCTGTTGTTGCATGACCTGAATTAACAGAGAAAAGCTTTCTTTCAATGAATGGTTCCAAATTTTCTTCATAGTGAACTGAAGACAATTTTAAATCAGGATTTTTCATAGCAGCAGTTTCGACTACCCATTCTGAAAATGGCTCAACCACAACAAAGAGGGGATCTTCATGAACCTGAGCTGGAACAATACGGTCAACAGCAGCATTTGGAAAGCCAATATAATCTTTAGCAAAAGCTAAACCATCAGCGCTGAGGTATTTCTGCACTTCCTGCCAGAGAAAGGCAGAGCCACCAATCATATTTTCACAGGCAATGATATCCAGTGGCGTTTGATTCTGACTTTCACGGCGTTTTTCAATACCTTTGGCAATCAATTGGGCAATAAAAGGCAAAATGTTAGGGCCAATAGCGGTTGTAATCAACTCTGTCTCAGCCACAGCATCAATGACTGCTTGAGGATTTTCCTTGTTATTAATGCCAGTAACATTAGAAACTGTAATGTGACGTTTCCCATCTTCTGCAATTTCAATATCATAAGAATGACGTTCATTAAGAGCATTAATAATTTTATCGTTAACATCGACAAAATCAATAGCAAAGCCATTTTCAAATAAAATTTGTCCAATAAAGCCACGGCCAATATTGCCTGCTCCAAAATGTACTGCTTTTTTCATGATTAAAAACTCCTTTTAATTGACTTGACTTAAAAGTTTGACAACTTCATCTTCTGTTTGAGCATCAGCTAACTTAACAACATTATCAACATCTGCACAGAAAATCGAAATATTTTGAATGATTTGCAAATGTTCATCACCAATTCCAGCGATGCCAAATAAAACTGTCGCAACTTGCGGATCATCTTCTGTTCCAAAATTAACACCGTCTGGCACCTGAACAACTGTGATACCTGATTTGAGGACATCCTTTTTAGCGTCGTCCGTTCCATGAGGAATGGCAATGAAATTTCCCATATAAACAGAGAGTTCTTTATCGCGCTGAATCATGGCGTCAATATAAGCTGGTTCTACGTAACCACCATCAGCTAAGAGCTGTCCACAAAAACGAATAGCAGCTTCCTTATCGGGAAAATGTTGGTTCAATTTAATTAAATCTTTTTGAAATTCCATCTTAGGTCTCCAATTTCTTTATTTTTTCTGTAAATATTTGATTCAATAATTGATAAATAATATCTTTATTACCTGTCTTGTAAATTTCTGTATAAAGATGATTTTCGATGATAGATTGACTGATGGCCGTCATTAAATCTCTCATTTCTTTTGTTTCATCTAACCGTGTCAGCATAACCAAAATTCTTGTAACTGTCTCTTTTTCGTAATTCATGGACAGAGCTGTTACAGGTCTTTTTAAATCATAAATTTTAAAACAAGACGTTATAACCTTACTTGACTGTGTATGCAAAAGAGCCAAATGAGTCTCTGGAATAGCCAAGGGACTGACAGCAAAACGTTTTAATAACTTACTGGACAGATAAGTTTTATCTGAAACTGCAGCAATAGTCTCCATAATTTTTGGAACACTTGTTTCAAAATCAGCAGGATTATCAATCTCTTGATAAGAAAATTCCTGTAAAAGTTGTTGTGTAGCCAAAAAATAATTTTGAAGATTATAACCTTGCCTATTTGTCTGCTCATCGCGAATGATGATTTTTTGATGAGCCTGTACATTCTGTAAATAATCTTGAAGTTGCAGCATTTCTTTTGCATCAGGATAAGTAGAAACCATTTTGACTGCCTTATCCGCTAAAGGCTTGGTTGCCAAGACACAATTATAATAATCTTTATCCTTTGTTTCATACTGAGCCAATTCTTTGACAACTACCTTATCAACAAAAGGTGCAATGGTTTTAATACGTGTGATGAGAAGTTCTCTCGCTAAGGGACGCTCATCTGTTAAAAGTAAAATCTTAATAGGATAAATATCTGGACTGCGGCGCAGACTTGAAGCAAAATGTAAGGTAATTAATTCATACTCTGGTTCCTTTTGCAAATACTTCGGAAAAATATCCTGAACCAGAAGACTAACAACACGATGTAGATATTCATTGCCTTGAACAACCTCATGAGCAATCGTATTATTTGACTTGTCTTCAAAAATTTGAGGGACAGCCAAATTCAAGCGAATATGATTAAACAGAAAATGAAAGAGTGTTTTATCCTTAGCAAAATTAATTTTAGTATAAAGAGATACTTTATCAATCAAATTTGAAATATTATAGAAAAAAGCACTGTCAAATTTTTCATGAAAAAGCGGCGTTTCCTGTCTCTTAATAACCAGTTCATCTAAAATACTGGCATAATAAAGAATCTCTTGAATACTGTAAAATTGATTGGTTTTCTGTGAAAATTCAGTATAAACTTTCTGTGAAAAATCAAGAGCTGCTTTGCTAATACTGTGTCCAACTGCTTCATTGTCCCGCCAACCTGATAAGGCTAAGAGAATGATGAAAAACTCACTCATCTTAGCATCTAAATCAGGTAGATCTTCTTGTGATGATTGAAAGATTTGCTTCGCAAGTTCTAATTTTGCCTTATCTAAGACTTCAAAATGACCATATGCTCCTGCCCCAAAATCAGAAATCGAAAGGTTATTAGTTAATAAAATAGCCAATAAACGTCGTAAAGTGTTTTTATTTCCTACTAAACGGTAACCTTTTTTACGATCTAACCGTAAGTCAAAATCTGCCAAACGCTTTTCAATTTCAGCAATATCTTGAATAATGGTAACATTAGAAACATTAAATTCCTCCTGCAGCTGCTCATTTGTGATACTGCTAAAACTCATCAATAACTTATAGGTAATGAGATTCAAACGTTCATACTGTTCATAAGTATCTAGACTAATAATACTAGCCAGATTAGCTAATTCTCCTACGAGAAAATAGTTTTGATTTTCTTTGATGATGCTAATATTAATCGTGTTAAGGCTATCTGTTAAATCAGAAATTGTCCGATAAACGGTTCTCTGAGATACCTTAAGCAAATCTATCATCTGTTTAAGCGACAGCTTCCCATAATTTTGGAAAGCTGCTAATAAGTGTTTTTCTCTCTTTGTTAATAGCATAAAACTATTATACTACTTTCTGATGCGTTTTACTTATGCATTCTGGCGACTAACTTATCATACTCTGGTGTTGTCACAAGGCTATCCACAACAAGTATTTGTGCATTAGGAGCCGCTTGCTGTGCCTGCCCTTGCTGAGCAATTGTTGTGACAAGTAGAATATTTTTAGCATTGTAGTCACTTAAATGAGCATAAGAAGCAGTTGAAACAGGAATTTTAACATTATTCTGTTTAAAGATTGAACGCAGGGTTTCTTGTCCCATCGTTGCTGAACCTTTAGCGATACCATGAGCAAAAACGACCGCATCAATTTGGTTAAGATCAATTTCTGCACTATCTGCTTGTGTTGAATGCGCTGCATTTTCACTACCACTAGCTTTGCCATTTGTTAAACTAGCAATAATATCATCATACTTAGAAGTAGCTAAGAAATTATCTACCGCTACATGAACAGCTCGTGGGGTTTTTTGTCCCGCGCGATCTGCCAGCTCTTCTTGAGTCACAATTAAAGTATTAGCTGTATCCTGCAGATTGGAAATGGCTTGGTTACTCACAGAAATATCAAGACCAACCTTTTTCACTTTATCTCGAAGGATGGAAGCGCCCATGGCTGAACTTCCCATACCAGCATCACAAGCAAAGATAATTTGATGAATATTGTCTGTTGTAATATCTGAATGGAGGTTTGGTTCAGTGACTGCTTGGCCCTTAGACTCGGCCTTTGCTGCTTGTGTCACTGCTTGTGCAGTTTCCAGAGAATCATCATCTGAATTATCAGATTTCAAGATAATGGAAGCGACTAGGAAGGAAGCCACTGCTGCTGCAAAGACACCAGCAAGAACAACTAAGTGAGGTCCCCAACCTTTAGGAGACATTCCCATGATAGCGATGATTGAACCCGGTGAAGCGGGTGCTGTCAAACCTGCACCCAGTGTTTGGAAAGTAAAGGTACCAGTCAAACCACCAGCAATAACAGCAAGGAACATAGCCGGTTTCATCATAACATATGGGAAATAGATTTCATGAATACCACCAAAGAAATGGATAATCATAGCACCCCAAGATGAAGATTTAGCAGAGCCTTTGCCAAACATAGCATAAGCAATCAGCACACCAAGACCAGGTCCAGGATTAGCTTCCAATAGGAAGAGAACAGATTTACCAACTTTAGCCACTTGCTCTGTACCTAATGGCGTAAAGATACCATGGTTAAGAGCGTTATTTAAGAAGAGAATCTTAGCTGGTTCAATAATTAAGTTTGCTAAAGGCAAAAGGTGAACTTTGACAATCGCTTCTACACCAATACCAACCCATTCTGTTAACTGAGCCACAACTGGTCCAATAACAAAGAAAGCCAAGACCATCAAAGCAAAACCAATCAAACCAAGTGAAAAGTTGTTTACCAACATTTCAAAACCAGTTCTGATTTTTGGCTGAACTTTTTCATCGAATTTCTTTAAAATCCAAGCCGATAATGGCCCCATAATCATAGCACCAATGAACATGGTTACTGTAGAACCTGCAATGGCACCAAAGGAAGCAATAGCACCGATAACGCCACCACGCTGTTTGTGAATATTGTAACCACCAGTGTAACCAATTAAAAGAGGTAACACATACTTCAACATTGGTCCAACAACATTGGTATCTAAAGCTTTATTGGGTAAGTAACCTGTTGCAATAAACAGAGATGCTGCAACCCCCCATGCAATAAAGGCACCAATATTAGGCATAACCATGTTTGATAATGAAGTTCCGAGTTTTTGTACCCGAACCTTCAATGAAGATTTTCGTTCCATCAGAAATCCCCTCCTTTTTATTCTAAAACTACTGTAACATTTTTCATTTTCTAATAAAACTCAAATTTTGGCACAAAAGTTTTGCCAAAATTTGTTATTCTAAGCGGAAGAATAGGATTTGACAAAGCCTGACTAAGACTGACTTTTTTATCACTAATATTTTTCTCATGTTAAAAACTTGCATATATAACTTTTTTAACAGTTTCCTTAGGTAATAGAGACGAAAAAAAGCAGCAGCATTCCTCAAGTTTCCTTTTAAACTTCAAACTGAATGTCTCAACATTTTAAAACAGCCCAAAAAAACCAAAGAAAAATCAAGTAGATTTTTCTTTGGTTTAAGATTTAGTTCTATTCAACAGTAACAGCTTTAGCCAAATTACGTGGTTTATCAACATCAAGACCACGTTGAAGTGAGGCATAGTATGCGATCAATTGCGTTGGAATAACCATTGAAATACTTGAAAGATAAGGATGGACTTGATTGACAACCACATCATCTTCTTCCTTATTTAAACCTTCTTCAACAACAGTTAAGACATTGGCACCTCGAGCAGCAACTTCTTGGATATTTCCGCGCGTATGAGCAGCAACAGTCTCACTAGATGAAATCAAGGCAAGAACAGGTGTACCCTCTTCAATAAGGGAAATGGTTCCATGTTTTAATTCTCCAGCAGCAAAGCCTTCACATTGAATATATGAAATTTCTTTTAATTTGAGTGATGCTTCCATAGCCACATAATAGTCATTACCACGACCAATATAAAAAGCATTACGTGATGTTGCTAAAAGATTAGCAACCTTCTTTTCAATAACTTCTCGCTCCGAAAGACTAGCTTCAATAGACTGAGCGACAATGGATAATTCATGTACCAAGTCAAATTCTAGCGCTTCTTTTTTACCATTGGCTTCTCCAACTGCTTTTGAAAGGAAAGCAAGGGCAGCAATTTGCGCTGTATAAGCCTTGGTTGATGCCACAGCAATTTCAGGTCCAGCATGTAGTAACATGGTATAAGTTGCTTCACGTGACAAGGTTGATCCAGGAACATTTGTGATTGTCAAACTTGGAACTCCCATGACATTAGCCTTAACCAAGACCTGACGACTATCAGCTGTTTCTCCAGACTGACTTAACAAGATGAACATTGGCTTTTTACTCAATAATGGCATGTTATAGCCCCATTCCGATGCAATCCCTAATTCAACAGGCGTATCGGTCAAGGTCTCAATCATTGATTTTGAGGCAAAACCGGCATTATAAGATGTTCCGGCAGCTAAAATATAGATGCGATCAGCTTCTTGAACAGATTTCACAATAGCAGGATCAACTGTTAACTTACCATTTTCATCAGCATAAGTTGAAATCAATTTACGCATAACTGTTGGCTGTTCATCAATTTCTTTAAGCATGTAGTAAGGATAGGTTCCTTTACCAATATCTGATAAATCAAGTTCTGCTGTATATGCTTGACGTTCAACAGGATTGCCATCATAATCTGATACTTGAGCCGTATCTTTTGTTAAAACAACAAGTTCTTTATCATGAATTTCCATAAATTGATTGGTTTCACGAATCATAGCCATAGCATCTGAACAAACCATATTATAGCCTTCACCTAAACCGATTAGAAGTGGTGATTTATTTTTAGCCACATAGATAGTATCTGGATTTTGCGAATCAATCAAAGCAAAGGCATAAGAACCTTCAATGATATGCAAGGCCTTCTTGAAAGCTTCAAGTACAGACAAACCATCTGTCACAAATTGACCGATCAAATGAACTGCAATTTCTGTGTCTGTTTCACCTTTCAAGTTATGTCCTGCCAAATAATTTTCTTTAATTTGGAGATAATTTTCAATGACACCATTGTGAACCAAGACAAGACGACCTGTAGCCGATGCATGTGGATGAGCATTTTCCTCCGTCGCTTGTCCATGGGTTGCCCAACGTGTATGACCAATCCCTGTAGAACCAGCAACATCAATACCAATCTTAGCTCGCAAATCAGCAATTCGTCCTACTGATTTAATTAAACGTCCATTTTCAGGTTGATTAATAACATATATTCCTGCCGAATCATAACCTCTATATTCCAATTTTTCCAATCCTTGCATTAGGATATCGGTTGCATTACGATTGCCGACAACACCTACAATACCACACATAATTCTTCATTAGTAGTAAGAAAACCTTACTGCTTCCTCCTTAATTTTTTATAATTGGTATAGTCTAATAAGACAGCCAAAATTCAACAAAACCAGTATATAACTTTATTTAAATAAAGTCAACAAGAAAATTGGTATAGTCTTTTTGACATTTAAAAAAAGAGTAGCTGTACTACTCTTTCGAAACAAATCCAAATTTCTTGAGCGGCAAAATCCTAAAAGTGACAACTCCTTTAATTTGAGATTTCTTAATTAAACCAAATGTTCGGCTATCTTTCTTATTTGTCCGATTATCATTTAAAATCAAGTATTGCCCCTTAGGAATTTTTTGGTATTTTCCCTTTGTAATACTAGAAATTGAAAAATCAGAAGTAAAAAGATTTTCTCCATTTTTTGTATGATATTTATTTTTTAAATCATTAATATAAGATTGGTCTTCAGCCTTATGATTAAGGTAAAAAATATCATCCATATAAGTAACACTATCTTTTGGTTTACCAATAATACGGCCAATACGATCCTTACCAGCAACCTTATAGACAACAAAATCCTTATAATTAGGCTTTTCATTCTTTGTGATCGTAACGAGATCTCCCGATTTCAAAAAGTTATTAGCATCTGCTTGCCTTACCCGATAGTTTGAAAAGACAAACACTCTTAATAAAAGCAAAGCAAGAACTGCTAGCAGAACCAGAAGAATATTTCTGATAAAGTCACGTTTAACCATTCATTTCTCCTTAATTTATTGGTCTTATTATAGCATTTTTTAAAGAAGAAAAAAAGCAAGACTTATCATAAGTATTCCTTAATTTTCACCAAAAAAGAAGGAAATAACAGCTACCACAATTACTGCTCCCAGAATAGACGGAAGAAGAGCCATACCAGCTAAACTAGGTCCCCAACTGCCAAACAAAGCTTGACCTGCCCAAGAACCAACTAATCCTGCAAAAATATTAGCAATGCAACCCATTGCTTTTCCTCTATTCGTAATAGCACCTGCAATTGCTCCAATAAGTGCTCCTACTATTAGTGACCAAAGTAATCCCATAATTTCTTACCTTTCTTTATAAGATTATATCTAGTCTAACAATAAAACGAAGAAATGCCAAGAAAAAGGTGGTAGAAACTAAAAATGGTCATTATAACTACAGGTTTTTGGGTTTGTCTTTAATACTAAAGTAGAATAAAGTAAGCTCAGAACGCAACAAAAGTTGAGCAAAATACGACTAAGAATATATCAATCAATGCGATAAGAAAAGCTTCCATATCTCAATCATATTAAAAATAAAAAGTGTAAAAGATTGAAAGTCTTTCACACTTAAACTTAAATTCATTTTATTGAACGGTACGAACACGCATAGTATTGGTACCACCAGATCCAACCGGTACACCAGCAACAATAACGATGTTGTCACCAGACTCTACCAAACCTGATTTAAGAGCTGCTTTTTCTGCAATTTCAAACATATCATCAGTAGATGCAGGTTTTTCTGTTAAGATTGGAATAACTCCCCAGTTAATCATCAATGATTTTTGGACTTTTTCATCAAATGTTAAAGCTAAGATATCTGCATCCGGACGGTATTTTGAAATTAAACGAGCTGTGTTACCAGATTCTGTAATTGTAACAACCAATTTAATATCCATTGATTTAGTCGCATCTTTAACAGCTGAAGCGACAACTTCAGTCTTGTTGGTACGTGGCAAATTATCTGAATTCAAACGGCCATATTCATTAAGAAGTGTTTGAGCATTCTTATCAATTGTTGCCATGGTACGAACAGCTTCAACTGGATACTTACCATTAGCTGATTCACCAGAAAGCATTGTTGCATCAGTACCATCAATGACAGCATTAAAGACATCAGAGACTTCCGAACGTGTTGCACGTGGTTTGTCAGTCATTGTTTCAAGCATATTTGTTGCTGTGATAGCTGACTTCCCTGCTGCATTAACTTTCGTGATAATCATTTTTTGATATACTGGAACCATTTCAAACGGCACTTCAATACCCATGTCACCGCGAGCAATCATGATACCATCAGCTGCATCAATGATTTCATCAATGTTATCAATACCTTGTTGATTTTCAATTTTAGCAAAAAGTTTTACGTGCTCGTTGCCTGTTTCTTTACAAATTTGACGAACTTCATTAACATCCTTAGCAGTACGAACAAAAGAAATAGCAATAAAGTTAAGACCTTGTTCCAAACCAAAGCGAATATCTGCATTATCACGCTCAGCAAGTGCTGGGAAAGGAATTTTAGTATTAGGAATATTGACACCTTTTTGTTTAGCAATAATACCATCATTTTCAACGGTTACTTCAAACTCGCGAGTCGTAATATCTTTAGCGGTTACTGTAAGGCCAAGTTTCCCATCATCAATAAGAATAGTCTGACCGACAGCAACATCATCATAAATATCAAGACCGCCTGCAACATTTAAAGCAATGACATCCTTAGTTGATTCAATGCCTTGTTTAGTTGCTATACGAAGTTTATCACCAGTCTTATATTCATATTCTTTGACACCATCTGCAAACAATTCTGTACGCATTTCAGGTCCTTTAGTATCAAGAAGGAATCCAACCTTTTGACGTGCCAATTCTTCCGCGCGACGTACAGTCGCCATACGTTCACCTTGCTCAGCATGGTCACCATGTGAAAAGTTAAAACGAAAAACATTGGCTCCTTCTGTAATCAATTCAGCAATTTTTGCTGCTGAAGCTTCAACATCAAGCTTTTCACCCCAATAGCCATCTTCACCAAATTTTTTACCACCACGGATTTCTACCGCTGGACCTAAAGTTGCAACAATTTTTACGCGTTTATTCATTTTTATGAAACTCCCTTATTTAAATCAACAATTGACTGTTAAAAACTTATAATCTAACCGACCTTAATCATGCTTAGTTGGACAAATCACGATTCAAAGCAGCAAAATCAAGACGTGCTTTATGCGGATTATTTACAACGATCTCACCTTGTTCTGTTAAACTAAAGAGTGCACCGTCTTCCGCAGATCCAAGAATTGGATGCTCAACCAACTCCTCATTTTGAATACCAATGGCAAGACCGCCTTTTCCTTCCCTGAGCAATTCAACGGCATGGGCTCCCATCCATGAAGCAATCACACGATCACGAGGAGTTGGTGCACCACCGCGCAGGATATGCCCAAGGTTGGTAACACGAAGATCACTGTTATCTCCTGCTTCCTTCATCTGAGCAGCAAACTCTTCACCATGCATAACGCCTTCGGCAAGAACAATGAGATGGTGGTTTTTAGACTTACTAAGATAGCCATTTTTCACATTGGCGACAACCTCTTTAATATCATAGGGCTCTTCAGGAATAATAATTTGGTCAGCACCGGCAGCAATACCAGACCAAAGAGCAATATCTCCTGCATTACGTCCCATAACCTCAACAACAAAAGTTCTGCCGTGACTAAATGAGGTATCACGAATTTTATCAAGTGCATCCGTAGCAGTGTTTACTGCAGTATCAAAACCAATTGTATAATCAGTTCCTACGATATCGTTATCAATTGTACCCGGAAGACCGACAGCAGGAAAACCATGCTCAGTCAAGCGCATCGCACCATGATAAGAACCATCGCCACCTATAACAACGACTCCTTCAATGCCATGCTTTTTGAGTTGCTCGATACCCTTTAATTGCCCTTCAAGCTTTGCAAATTCAGGGTAACGTGCGGACTGGAGAAATGTCCCTCCACGAGAAAGGATGTTTGATACACCTTTAGCGTCAAGCGGGAAGATATCTCCTTCGACCATACCAGCATAACCACGATTGATTCCGCAAACTTCCATTCCTTCAGAAATTGCTTTACGAACGACTGCACGAACGGCAGCATTCATACCAGGAGCGTCTCCACCACTGGTCAAAACAGCAATACGTTTCATTTTGCTTGATACTCCTTTATTTAAATTAACGTTATTATTATAGCACAACCTAGGTAAAATGTTTAGTTTCTGAACATACTTTTTATTGAAAAAGCGTTTTCAGAGCATAATAAGCCAACTTTTCCTGCAATTCTGGATCCTTAGCGACAAAATAGCGGCTGCTTTGGAAAGTTTCTTTAGTATTTGAGTAATGTAAAACTACTGGAATATTTCCAGGGTAAGCTGCTAAAATTTCTGATATCTCTCTATCACAATCATGATTTTGTAACTTAATCCAGCATTTTTCTGTTGAGGCAGAGTCTAATTGATGTAAAATCATTTGCAATTGATTATCACGCTCCTGTATTTTCCCAGTAAAATAATAAATCGTTTTTTCTGTTAAGAAATTTTTGTACTTTTGATAAGTCTCTGGAAAAAGAGTGATATTCAATTTCTTCTTAGTATCTGTCACACTTAGAAAAGCCATTTGCTCGCCTCTGGATTTCGTTCGAATAATTCTAATGGACTCAATTTGAGCTAATATGGTAGCTTCATTTCCTTCAACGAGGTCAGTTAGAGCAATTAAATGTCTGCTGGAATGCTTTGCAATTTCTATTAGAGGATGCGGACTAACTCCTGCACCAATGATATCTTGTTCCAGCTGATATTTTTCAGCATTGGTATAATCTTGCGCTTCTATCCAATTATAGGAAGAATCAGCAAACAAACTCCCTAATTCATTGACAAAAGTAAAAAGGTGTTCTAGATTGACAACGATTTTCTGGCGGTTTTTATCAAACTGATCAAAAAGGCCTACTTGAATTAAAGGAGTGATAATCTCAGTTTTCTGATACTTTTCGGGTATTCTGATTAAAAAATCTTCAATACTAGAAAAAGGACGGTTTCCAATAATCCAATAGGCAAAATCACGATTTAAACCCTTGATGTTTTTTAAACCCAAGTAAATCTGACCATGACTAATTTTATCAGAATAAGGAATCGTATTAATGGACAAAGGTCCTAATTTAAAATGAGTCTCTAAAGCATTGCTGAGATAATCACCGCTAGAGTAATTTAACATGACATCAAAGAACACCGCTGGATAGTGTACTTTGAAATAAGCCATTTGGAATGCTAAAGCTGAGTATGCGTAGGCATGACTGCGATTAAAGCCATAACCAGCAAACTTAGCCATTCTTGCAAACAAGTCTTGGGCAACTTTTAGATCTCGTCCTAACTGATCAGCACCCTGCAAAAAATCTTTTTCCATTTTTTGCATTTCAACAGTATTTTTTTTTGACATAGCACGGCGTAATAAATCAGCTTTCCCTAATGTAAAACCAGCAAAAATCTGAGCAATTTGCATCACTTGTTCCTGATAAAGCATAATACCATAAGTCGATTTTAAAATAGAAGCAATTGATGAATCAATCAAATCCACTTCTTCTTGCCCATATTTTCGGCGAATAAAATTTTCAGTATAATCACTAGCACCGGGACGATTGAGACTGGTAGTTGCAACAACTTCTTCAAAACGAGAAGGTTTAATTCTTTTCAAAAGATTGATAGCTCCGGCTGCTTCAAACTGAAAAATGCCTTTGGTATCTCCAGCGGCAAAAAGTGCTAAGGTCTCTTTATCTTCTAAATCAATAGCTCTGATATCTATGGCACGGCCATAATCTTGTGCTACTTTTTCCTGCATTTTTTGAATAAAAGTAAGATTACGCAGTCCGAGAAAGTCCATTTTTAAAAGACCATTAGCTTCAACAGCTGGAGCATCATATTGCGTGATCATCATTTCTTCACCTGTTTTGAGAGGAATGTGATCTGTTAAATTATCATCACTCATCACAATTCCAGCCGCATGAATGGAAGTTTGACGAGGATTTCCTTCAATTTTTTTCGCAATTTCGAACGCACGCTGATATTCGAATTTACTATTAATGAGTTGGCGAAAAGCAATCTTTTTGTCATAAACACTTGTCAAATTATCACGAAAACTAATTTTTTTAGTGATTTGACTGAGTTCATATTCAGTCGCTCCAAAACGCTTAAAAACATCACGAATTGCCTGTCTGGCACCAAAGGTCGAAAAGGTCACAATTTGTGCTGAATGTGTTGAACCATAACGATCACGGACATAATTTAAAAACTGACTCCGATAAATATCAGGAAGATCAATATCAATATCTGGCATGCTGTAGCGTTCCTCATTAAGAAAACGCTCAAAAAGTAAATCATTCTTAACAGGATCAATACCTGTAATATCAAGGGCATAAGCCACAAGACTCCCTGCTGCAGAACCACGTCCCATTCCCATATAATAATGCTGGGAACGGCCAAAGCGCAGTAAGTCCCAGACAATCAAAAAATAATCATCAAAGCCCATTTGATGAATGACAGCCAATTCATCAGATAATCGCTTTTGATAGTCATCACTCAAAAGTTTTTTTTCTATAAGTCCCTTTTGCGCTAATTCTTTTAATTCCACAACAGCAGGTTTATCTCGACTAAAACGAGGCAATTTCAAATCAGTATCAAACTGATAAGAAACATTGGCGACCAACTTTTCTAAATTTAACAAGCTCTGTGGAAAACGTTCCTCAAAAATTTGTTCCATCTCTTCCTGAGAAAACAGATACTGATCTTTAGAAACAGGAGGCACTTCCCTTAAAGGAAGATTATCTCTAATAGCATGTAATATTTGTAAGGTCTCTGTATCATCATTATCATAATAACGTACTGTATGTAAAGGTAAAATGTCCCTTTTAAAATCCAGCTGAGGAGTATCTTTTCTGACGCCAATATAAAAAGAAAAGGGAAAATCCATTTGATCAATTCCTTCAAAATAAGGAACAATTATAGCAAGACCATCCATAAATTCTTCAATATCAGAGAAAAGCTGTTGACCTGTCATCTTGGCTGTCGAAATTTTTAAGAGATTGTGGTAGCCAATTGTATTTTGAGCAATAAAACATACGGTCGTCAAATCATCAGATAAAAATAAATCCAGTTCAAGACCAAGAATAGGGACTAGTTTTTCTTTTTGAGCTTCTTTTATAAAATGAAAAGCTCCGTAGAGATTATCTCTATCCATAATACCAATATGCGAATAGCCCATCTCCTTAGCTTTCTTAATATAAGATTTTAAGTCAATCAGGCTATCCATAAAACTATAAACGGTTTTAGTATCTAATTGTGCAAACACTTCTGTCTCCTTAAGATCTACTTACTTTTATTATACTACAAATCCTTAAAATCCTCTTACTCTTTCATTTAATTCTACTAAATCTCATCAGTCTAAATTTACCACTTGACAATATTTTACTATAATTGTATTATATATATAACACAATTATACACTGCACTTTAGAAAGGAGAAAAAATGGCTTGGAAATTTAATGAGAAATCCCCTATTTATCTTCAAATTGCCAATCATATCAAAATGCAAATTATCAGTCAAGAAATCAAACCCGGCCAACAACTAGCCACAGTTAGAGATTTAGCAGAAGAAGCTGGCGTAAATCCTAATACTATGCAACGTGCTTTTACATCACTTGAACAAGAAGGGATGGTCTTTTCAGTTAGAACTTCGGGACGTTTCGTGACAAAGGACCAGCAGTTAATTGAAGAAGAAAGACACAAGTTAGCTCAAACAGAACTTGAAGACTTTATCAACAAGATGACAACAATTGGCTTTAGCAAAGATCGTTTAACTACTATACTGGACCAATATATTAAAGGAGAGACGAAATGACAGAACAACTGCCCTTATTACAATTACATCATATTACTAAGAAGTTTGGAAACAAGCTAGCTCTTGATGATATTTCTTTAAAATTACCAAAAGGTAAAATAATTGGACTGTTGGGACCAAATGGAAGCGGTAAGACGACACTGATTAAATTAGCTAATGGACTGTTACAACCTACTGCAGGTGAAATTGTGATTAACGGACTCAGACCTTGTCCTGAAACAAAATCGCTCATTTCCTATCTTCCCGATACCAGCTATTTAAGTGATAAAATGAAGGTCCATGACATTTTAAAACTATTTGAAGATTTCTATGTTGATTTTGATAGGCAAAAAGCCGAACAATTACTGGAAGATTTAGCCATTGCTCAAAGCGAAAAATTAAAAAATCTTTCTAAAGGAAACAAGGAAAAGGTTCAGCTTATTCTGGTTATGAGTCGCAAAGCAAAACTTTACATTTTGGATGAACCCATTGGTGGTGTTGATCCAGCTGCACGTGATTATATTTTAAAAACAATTATTAATAACTACTCAGAAGATGCATCTGTTCTTATTTCAACTCATTTAATTTCGGATATTGAGCAGGTTTTAGATGAAGTTATTTTTATCAACCAAGGAAAGATTGTTTTACAAGAAAATGTAGATGATTTGCGTGAACAATACGCACAATCAATCGATCACATTTTTAGAGAGAAATTTAGAGCCTAGGAGGAGAAAATGTTTGGAAAGTTATTAAAATATGAATTTAAATCAGTTGGAATTTGGTTTTTCGGTCTATATGGACTAGCTGCTTTCATTTCTTTAGCTGCCGGTATTTGGATCAGAGCTAATCTTAAAGCCTCTAAGTTATCTAATTCTAGCTACAGTACTAATTTTTATTCAAGATCACAAGGAATTCTAGCTTTTATTTTATTTTCCTTATTGTTAGCTATTTTTATTGCTATTTTTATCGCAACACTGCTAATTATTATTCGCCGATTTTACAATAATATTTTTGGAAGAGAAGGCTACCTTACGTTAACCCTGCCAGTTTCCACACATAAGACTCTCTTAACTAAACTGTTTGTTGCTTTTATTTGCACGATTTGTAGTGGTTTGATTTTCATCCTTAGTTTTTTCTTATTAATCCTTCCATCGCTTACTATAGGGCCTTTTTTAACTTATTTCACAGAAACTTTGTCACAAGCTGTTAACATTCTAACCAAGCCTGAAGTTATATTAGCTATTCTTTCTTTTTTGTTAGGGATAACTACCAGTATCTTAGAAATTTACTTCGCTATCGCATTAGGACAACTGTTTCAAGATTACCGCGGTCTACTAGCTTTCGGTTTTTATTTCCTTATTAGCTTTGTTCGCAGCACTTTAAATATTCTTATTGGAACTGGCAATAACGGTTTTATTAGTTTAATGAGTACGAATAACAGTTTTCTAGACTGTTACCATCTCACCTTAAATATTATTCTTCTAATTGTCTATGGTCTCGTTTTCTATTTTGGCACACATTATATTATCAAAAATAAACTGAATATCCAATAATAAAAATACTAGAGGATAATATCAAAAAGTTTTTATGCTCTAGTATTCCTTATTATTCCAAATCTTTTTGTGTTTTATTTTTTAGAAGACCATTTTCAAAATAGAGTTCAATAGTTGCCGAAGATGACTTTGTTTTTATGCCACTAGACCAGACAGTCTGCATTTCTTCTTTGTCTGATGACATTGACTGGGACAGCACATCTGGTTCACCCAATTTTTCAACAATCTTTTTATAAGATTCACCGATTTTCAGTTCATCATAATCTTCTTTGCCAATTTTAGCCTCTCTACTGAAAGAAAAATTGGAAATTGAACGTGCCACAGTACTATTCTTATACAATTGGGCATTAATAACAGCACCATCTTTCACCCAGGTATAGCTATCTAAAGTGATGTTTCCTGCATTTCTTTGCTCACTTTTATTTGGGTCACCAAACCATTGTTTCAACTGTTCAATACTTGTTCCACCAGAAAAATGATTCTGATCAGTTGTCACTTTGATTTTATTGAAACTTAAACGAAAATCTAAGTTTTCTGTTTTTGTTAATGCGGCCTCATTAGAAGGCTTGGTCCCTCCCTCTTTGTCTTCTTTAGATTGACAGCCTAGCATTAGAAAACAGAAAGTCACTGTTAAAAACACTAAAAGCCAATTCTTTGTTCTTTTCATACTCATCTTCCCTTTAAACATAAACTTTAAATAAAAAAACGCTTATGCGTTTAATGGAGCCGGTGGGAGTCGAACCCACGTCCAAACATCTGCTAACCCATTTGTCTACAACTATAGGTTATGTGTTTATTTAACACCGTTACAATACATAACTCAAACTCTAACGATGCGAGTCAGTAGAACTCTTTTAGAACAGCCTGACTCAGTTCTAACGTAGCTTGTTAACAATAAGACCAATCAACAAACACAAGCAATTTGTTATTGATCACACAGGCTGGTTTTTAGGCAGCTACTGCGTAAGAATTTGTATTTTTTGCAGTTATATTTAACTGGCGTTTTACATCCGCTAGATGAGTCGCAAAATAGGTCTCATAATGCCTGTCGAATCCGTAACGACCCCAGTACATATTGTGTGAAAATAGTATAGCAAAATAAAGGAAAAATAGCAAAAAATATTTTAGATATGGTATCATAATACTATGAAAGTGAAATTAAGCAAACGTTATATTTTAATGCAAAAAATCATTCAGGCTTTAGGAATTTTAGCCTTAATTGCTTCAGTCATTTTAGTTATCTGGTTTTATAAATTAGGCATTTTAAATGACAGCAACGCTTTGAAGGATCTTGTACACCATCACAAAGTTTTAGGTCCTTTAATCTTTATTCTCGTTCAGATTTTCCAAATTGTTTTCCCTGTTATCCCAGGCGGCGTCACTACTGTTGCTGGTTTTCTTATTTTTGGTACTTGGCTTGGTTTCATTTTAAATTACATCGGTATTATTATTGGGAGTGTCTTACTCTTCCTTCTGGTAAAGTGGTTAGGTCGTAAGTTTATTTTGCTTTTTATGAAAGAAGATACTTTTTTCAAATACGAAGCCAAACTGGAAAGTGATACTTATGAAAAACTATTCATTTTTTGTATGCTTTCTCCTGTGTCGCCTGCTGATATTATGGTAATGATTACTGGTTTAACAAGCATGAGTCTTAAGCGCTTCACTGCTATTATGGTCATCACCAAACCATTGTCTATTATTTGTTATAGTTATTTCTGGATATACGGTAGTAAGTTACTAGAATTTTTATTTCATAAGTAAAAGCAGCTTTGATAGACTGCTTTTTTTATAATCATCAAAACTTTAAGTTAGTTAAAGTAAAAGCAAAAACGGCAATAAAAATATTTCTAAACTTCTGTTTGGATAATCTCAACCGAAAGGCAGTAGTTAGCTTATGCTTCTCTTGTCACATAGTCGATAAACATAATAGTTTTAAAATCTATTTAGTAACAAATAAGATTAATGTTCTTACTTTTGATGTTAACTAATAATAAGTCTGCAAAAATCGGGTATCAAAACTACTTTTTGTAAAAGCACCGCTTTCATCTTTACCTAATCCACCTTGAGGGAATCGAACCCCCATCTCAAGAACCGGAATCTTACGTGATATCCATTACACTAAAGGTGGGTAACACAATAATTATACCATAGTTTCATTAATTTAGCTGTAAATGTATGAAAATTTCCTTGAAATATAAAAACCCTTCTAAATCTTTTTTAAGATTTAGAAGGGAATAAAATTCAATTTCTACCCATTGATTATAGATTATAATTCAATATCACCAAACAAGTCAGCCATTGAGAATCCAGTTTGAGTTTCTGGAAGTTCGTAGTCACGTTTATCTTGACGTTTTTGACGACGAGGACGAGATTGACGTTTTTCTCCATTGCTTTCGTCCTGAGCTGGACGTTCTTCAAGCGCTTTGATGGAAAGTGAGACACGTTCATCAGCAGTATTAACATCAAGAACTTTGACAGTAACATCTTGACCGACTGAAAGAACATCCTTTGGATTTTCGACACGTTTGTGTGAAATTTGTGAAATATGAACCAAACCATCAATACCTGGAAGAACTTCAACAAAAGCGCCAAAGTCTGTCAAGCGTTTTACTTTGCCTTCGATAACATCACCAGCGGCAAGTTTTTGTTCAACACCATCCCATGGTCCAGGAGTTGTTGCTTTAAGAGACAGTGAAACTCGGCCTGCTTCTTCATCAATAGCAAGCACCTTCACTTGAATTTCTTCACCAACAGTGACGACTGATTTTGGTGAAACATTACGTTCATGCGATAATTCAGTAATATGAATAAGTCCGTCAACACCACCAAGGTCAATAAAAGCACCAAAACTTGTCAAACGAGCAACAGTACCAGTCACGATATCACCAACAGCAAGTCTTGAGAAGACTTCCTCACGCGCCTTTGCAGCTGCAGCTTCAACCACATCACGACGAGAAAGGATAAAGCGATTTTCTGAAGGATCAATTTCTTTGATTTTTGCTTCGAATTGCTGACCAACAAATTTTTCAGTATTGCGAACAAAACGGGTATCAATCATTGAAGCTGGAATAAAACCACGAAGTCCTTCAAATTCAACAGAAAGTCCACCCTTAACAGCACGTGTGCCCTTAACAGTCACAACGTCACCTTCACGACCAACAAGTTTGTCCCAAGCCTTGCGAGCTTCTAGGCGTTTTTTAGAGACAAGGAAAGTTACTGTATCAGTATCTTTACCAACAACTTGGCGAAGAACAAGCACCTCGACTTTATCACCAGCTTTGACAAAGTCATTAATGTCAGCATTACGATCATTGGTCAATTCGCGAAGTGTCAATACAGCTTCAACACCTGTCCCGTCAATAACAAGGTTTGCTTGTTCTCCATCTACAGTTAAGACTTCTGCAGTCACAACGTCGCCTGGATTTACTTCACTAACACTGTTTAGCAAATCTTCAAATTCATTCATTCTAAAAAAACCTCCGACAAGAAATAAACCCTCTTTATCTCTTGATAACAATATATTTCACAAGGTATCCCGCAAGGACAAACAACTAGACGCATATCTCTGACGGTCTTAGACTTGGTCTAATACCTCTGACTGGGGTAGCTGGATTCGAACCAACGCATGAGGGAGTCAAAGTCCCTTGCCTTACCGCTTGGCTATACCCCAAAATTAAATAATACAGACTCAAGAATAATTGGCAAAACTAAGTTGAACACAACCTAAAATCCTAGTGAAAAAGATAAACTTCCTAGCGTTGTAAACAACGGTTCATTAGTTTTCTATTTTCATACGGATTTTTTAACAATCTTTGTATCCTGAGTATGGAAGGGGAGGGATTCGAACCCCCGAACCCGAAGGAGCGGATTTACAGTCCGCCGCGTTTAGCCTCTTCGCTACCCTTCCAGTGACAACAAAAACTAGTTTATCATAATCTCCTGCTAAAATCAAGCGTTTTTCTATTTTTAGTGATTCAAATTATAGGTTTGAATGATAGCTTCAACAGCAGTTTCTAAATTTTTATGGAAATCAACAACTGCAGCATTTTTGATAACAGCAAACTTGTCATCAATCTCAGCAATCTCACCTACAAGTTTGTTTCCAATTGTTAATTGATAACCGACCATTTTTGTCCCATTTGCCTCAACTTGCTTGTCACTTATTTGAATTTCAATCTTCTTATCTTTTTTACGCATAACTTACCTCTCAAGTATTTTACACAAAAAAATAAAAGCTTGCAAGAGCAAGCTCGCTAATTATTTAGTCATCAACTTTATATATCCAGCCCTCTGGTGCTTTAACATCGCCGAATTGGATACCTGTTAACTCATCATACAATTTATGCGTTACAGGACCAACTTCCGTTTCACTGTAAAAGACATGGAAATCATCACCATGCTGTACACCTCCGATTGGTGAGATAACAGCTGCTGTACCGCAGGCTCCTGCTTCAACAAATTTATCTAATTCATCTACGCAGACATCGCCTTCAATGGCTTTCATGCCGAAACGATGTTCAGCTAAATAAAGCAGAGAATATTTGGTAACAGAAGGAAGAATGGACGGACTAAGAGGTGTAATAAACTCATTATCTTTAGTGATACCAAAGAAGTTAGCTGAACCGACTTCTTCAATCTTGGTATGCGTTGCTGGATCAAGATAAATAACATCTGAAAACTGGCATTCATGAGCAACCTTACCTGGCAAAAGACTCGCCGCGTAGTTCCCGCCAACTTTGGCAGCTCCTGTGCCATGTGGCGCAGCGCGGTCATAATCATCTTGAATAAGAAAATTCGTCGGAGCCAAACCACCTTTAAAGTAGTTACCTACTGGCATAGCAAAGATGGTAAAGATATATTCATCAGCTGGATGAACACCGATCACATCGCCGACACCAATCAAAAGTGGGCGAAGATAAAGCGTTGCCCCTGTACCATATGGTGGAACATACTCTTCATTGGCACGAACGACTTGTTTGGCAGCATCAATGAATTTGTCAGTTGGCACTTGCGGCATCAAGAGACGATCAGCTGTACGTTGTAAGCGCTCAGCATTCATATTAGGACGGAAAAGCTGAACAGATCCATCTTTTGTGCGGTAGGCTTTCAAACCTTCAAAAGCTTCTTGCCCATAATGAAGAGCTGGTGAGCTTTCAGAAATGTGGAGAGTCGCATCTTCTGTCAGTTTACCGTCATCCCATTTCCCATCTTTGTAGTAAGAAATATAGCGAAATGGAAGTTTGTGATATTCAAATCCTAAATTTTTCCAATCTAAATCTACTGTCATTTTAATACCTCTTTCCTCGTTTTTTTCTATTGTACGCTTTTTGCTAGAATTTTCAAGTATTTTTTCATAAAATTCTGAAAATTTCTTTAAAAGATAAAATGGAGCAGAATAAAAAGTCGTACAACTATGTAAGTATGACTTTCTATCCTATGTTTTTCTCCATCTTTCAATCTGTTTCCTTAAAAAATAACAAACCTTATCTATTGTTTAATGACTCCTGTCTTTTTGTAAGAAATGTTATCTTAAATTTTGATTTTTGCTGCATAGACTCCTTGATCAGAGATAGTATCTGAGATAAAGGAACCGTTGCTAGTCCGTTCTGATAGCGAGAGTTCAGCCAGATTAACTTCGTATTTTTCTAAACTTTGCGATTGAATTTCTAGAATTTCTTCTTGTCCTTGTTCACCTACAGTGGTAAATAGGTCAATCTCCCCTGCTGCTTCGGAAAAGACTGGTCCTGCCGCAAAAACACGATGAGGTTTACTCTTAAGCTCACGAAGTACTTGAAGCCCACGTTTAGCACGGCTAGTCACTGGGATAAGATTGGTTGACATCCGTTTGAGACTACCTCTTTGTGTCAAAATATAAATACTATCCGTATTGGCAATAAAGGCAGCAGCCAAAGAATCCCCCTCTTTGAGGTTAATAGCCTTAACCCCTGCTGCTTTAGGACCGACAATAGGTACTTCTTCAATATTGAAACGAAGCGCATAGCCTCTAGCAGTAATTAGCATCACATCATCTAATTTAATTGGTGAAATTCTGATAACTTGATCGTCATTACCTTTTAATTTAGCATATTTGACTGCTTTAGACTTATAACTCCGCCAAGGTGTCAAATCACGACGTTCAAACCGTTTAATTTGCCCCAGACGAGTTGCAGCATAATAGGTACCTTCTTCAAAATGATCCACTAAATCAACATAAAGAATTTCTTCATCCGTTGCAAAATTGGTAATGTTTTGGCTGAGGTGCTCACCGATTTCCTTCCAGCGGATATCAGCTAATTCATGAATCGGCCGATAAATAACATTGCCTAAATTAGTAAAAATCAGCAGTTCTTGTGTGGTCTTAGCATTCTGAATGAAGATGACATCATCATCATCACGCTTACCGAGTTCTTCAACTGTTGAAGCATTAAAGGAACGTGGACTTGTTCGTTTAATATAACCGCCGCGTGTGACACTGACATAGGTTTCTTCTTCCACAATCAGACTGGCTGTGTCAATTTCAATGGTTTGTGTCTCAGCCTGTAATTCACTCAAACGTGGATTGCCAAATTTCTTTTTGACTTCACGCAGTTCACGCTTCATAACATTATACATGGTGCGCTCATCACCAATAATAGCATTGAGAGTTGTAATACGTTCACGCAATTCAGCTTCTTCATTTTCCAAAGTAACAATATCGGTATTGGTCAAACGATACAGTTGCAAGGTGACAATAGCCTCTGCCTGTTCTTCTGAAAAGTCATAGCTAATCTTAAGATTTTCCTTGGCATCAGCTTTATTTTCCGAAGCTCGAATAAGTGCAATGACCTCGTCCAGGATGGAAATAACACGAATAAGCCCTTCAACAATATGGAGACGTTTTTCGGCTTTTTCCTTGTCAAATTTAGAACGTGCAACAATAATGTCTTTACGATGGGCGATATAGCTCGTTAACATTGGAATAATGCCAACTTGCCGCGGCGTATAATTATCGATAGCCACCATATTAAAATTATAGTTGATTTGCAAATCGGTGTATTTAAAAAGATAATTTAGAATCGTTTGCTCATCAGCATCTTTCTTGAGCTCGATAGCAATGCGCAGACCCTCACGGTCAGATTCGTCACGAACTTCGGCAATTCCAGGAACCTTATTGTTAAGACGAACATCATCAATTTTCTTAACTAGAGCTGCTTTATTGACTTCATAAGGAATCTCTGTCGCTACAATCTGCTTCTTCCCACCCTTAAGATTTTCAATTTCAGTGCGAGAGCGAACAACAACGCGTCCTTTACCTGTTTCGTAAGCTTTGCGAATTTCATCTTTACCTTGAATAATGGCTCCTGTTGGAAAATCGGGTCCAGGTAGAAATTCCATGAGTTTATCGAGCTTAGCTGATGGGTGATCAATAAGATAGACAACTGTATCAATTACTTCTGCTAAATTGTGCGGTGGAATATCGGTCGCATAACCCGCAGAAATCCCTGTTGCACCATTGACCAAGAGATTAGGAAAGGCCGCTGGCAAAACAGTTGGTTCTTTTTCGGTATCATCAAAGTTCCAAGCCCAAGCTACCGTATTCTTGTCAATATCTTGGAGCAAATAATCTGCAATCTCTGATAGGCGCGCTTCTGTATAACGCATGGCTGCTGGCGGATCACCGTCCATAGAACCGTTGTTCCCGTGCATTTCAATCAGGGTTTCGCGGTTCTTCCAATCCTGACTCATACGAACCATGGCATCATAAATTGAAGAATCCCCGTGCGGGTGGAAATTCCCCATAACATTACCGACAGACTTAGCTGATTTACGGTAACCTTTATCATATGTATTGCCATCTTTATTCATAGAATAAAGAATACGGCGCTGTACGGGCTTGAGACCATCGCGAATATCTGGCAAAGCCCGTTCTTGAATGATGTATTTGGAGTAACGACCGAAACGCTCTCCCATGATGTCCTCAAGGGACATGATTTGAATATTGGACATAATTAAGATACAAAGGGACGTTTCGGCTTGCCGAAAAATTTCGTAGAAAAATAGGAAATCTGACGAAGATGCTTCAGCATCTAGGAAGATTTATCTTTTTTCCTAGACATTTAGTCCCGTGTTCAGTTTTAAAGAATCAACTGAACTTTCCTTTCTTATTTTTTTTTCTAAATTTTGTAAGACTTTCCTAAGTGATGGAGGCACCAGAGAACATCTACACCACTCCATGACTCATTCTAATGTCTAAAATTTTTTGAATTCCCTCAAGTGACTAAATAACTTTTTATTATAGCGGAGACTTCCCAACTTGCTATTCCATATTTCCATAGATAAGTAGAGTTTCTAAACATTGTCTCTTCCTACCTATCTCACTTTTAACTATCTTTTTGAAAGATTCGATAATCCCAAACGCTTTAGATTTTCACTCGTGCAAATTTTCTAGCGGCTTTATACCTATCAAAAATTAATTCTTTATTTAAAGAGGCAATCAAATCCTTGTCATATTTGAATGAACTCTCTAAGTTGTTTTTATTAACTAATAAAAATTGGTAAAAATCTCCAAAAAAACCACCTCGCTCTTGGACATAAACAGGCACTCTAATAATAAGATTATAGGTATTCTTATCTTCAAAGGATTTCTTACCACTTTTTAATTTTATTTTATACTCTAATTGACATGTTCTATCAACTAAAATTGTAAAATCAACTTCATTTGCGCCAGCTGAAACTTTTTGAACACAGTCAGCTGATTGCTTTTTAGTATCATTAGTCAAATCAAGCAGTGGAACATCTTCAATGGGGGCTCCAGCAAAGCCTCTAGGATGATTAACAAACTTTTTATTCTTTCTGTCATAATGAAGCCATAACAATAAGCTTTCAAGCTCTTTACTTTCTCCATCTACTATAACGATTTTTAACTCTTGAAGTTTATCATATGTTTCAAAGAGGTCATAAAACTGAACAAAAGAATCAATAATTAAGCTTTGGACATCCCCTGATTTTATTATAGTCTTTTCCAATTGAAGATTTTTAATCAAATGTCCTTCTTGAAATATACTTTCATAAGCATAATAATTTATACTATCTCCATTGATAAGTGCGTCTGTATTGCCATTATTGTAAGCTATTAAAACAAATTTTTGGTTTTTATCATAAAAGCCACCGTCGTATTGGATATCTTGTATAAGGTAATCTTGCTTCTTAATATCGTATAACTCAATTTCAGTTATTGCCTGTGAAACACTTCTTTTATTTTCCACTGTCAAATGATTAAATATAAAATTTGAATAAACTTTTGGGTTTGAAATTATAGGTTCCTTCATGCCAGACTGATTATTTATATTTGAAATAACATTTCCAGATATTATAATCTTTTTACTATTATCAAAAATATTTTTACCAAAGTGAACAAAAAGCGGGCCAAGAACGCTAGGTATCAGAACTGAGAGCATTATCCACCAATTTTGTTGACTTAATAGTCCTACATTTCTGGTAAAAACGAGCAACAGTATCTTTATCGAAATGCCATAGTCCATCTTAAAACACTCCACTCTCTTCCAGCGTAAACTTAACGTTATCTTCAATCCATTTGCGGCGGGGTGGAACCTTGTCGCCCATGAGGACGTTGACGCGGCGTTCGGCACGCGCCAGATCTTCAATAGTCACACGGATAAGGGTACGATTTTCAGGATTCATGGTTGTTTCCCAGAGCTGGTCGGCATTCATTTCCCCCAGACCCTTGTAGCGCTGGAGCATAGCTCCTTTACCAAATTTTTTGCGGAGATCTTCTAACTCACCGTCTGTCCATGCGTATTCTACGACCTCTTTGGCTCCTTTACCTTTAGACATCTTGTAGAGAGGTGGTAAGGCGATGTAAACATGTCCTGTCTCCACCAATGGTCTCATGTAACGATAGAAAAAGGTTAAGAGCAGGGTCTGAATATGGGCTCCATCGGTATCGGCATCGGTCATGATAATGATTTTATCGTAATTAGAATCGTCAACCTTGAAATCAGGACCGGCACCAGCGCCTATGGTATAAATCATGGTATTGATTTCTTCGTTTTTAATAATATCATCCATTTTGGCCTTAGCGGTATTGAGTACCTTACCACGTAAAGGGAGAATAGCCTGAAACTTCCGATCGCGTCCTTGTTTGGCTGACCCACCGGCAGAATCTCCTTCGACCAGATAGAGTTCATTTTTTTTAGGGTTTTTAGATTGGGCTGGTGTGAGTTTTCCTGAAAGAAGACCTTTATCTTTCTTATTTTTCTTGCCATTTCTGCTATCGTCTCTGGCTTTACGGGCTGCTTCACGCGCTTCACGCGCTTTAATAGCTTTGCGGATAAGATTGGAAGCTAATTCACCATTTTCCATTAAGAAATAGGTCAATTGCTCTGACACCAAACCATCAACGATGGGACGGGCTAAGGGACTTCCCAACTTATCCTTGGTTTGCCCTTCAAATTGCAGGTGCTCTTCTGGAACAAGTATAGAAAGGACGGCAGATAAACCTTCACGGTAATCGGACCCTTCCAAATTCTTATCTTTTTCCTTGAGCAAACCTGTCTTTCTGGCATAATCATTCATAGCCTTGGTAATAGCAGATTTGAGTCCCGTTTCGTGCGTTCCGCCATCTTTGGTACGAACATTATTGACAAAAGAGAGAATATTGTCTGAGAAACCATCATTGTATTGCAGAGCAACTTCTACCTGAAAATCAGCTTCTTCCCCTTCAAAATAAATAACTGGTGTCAAGATTTCCTTGTCTTCATTAAGATATTCTACAAAGTCTTGAACCCCATTTTCATAATGAAAGGCAACATGTTCGGTCTCTTCTGATCTTTCATCTGTCAAGGTCAAAGTCACATTCTTAAGCAGAAAAGCGGACTCATTAAGTCTTTCAGCAATAGTATTATAAACAAAATTAGTCGTGGAGAAAATGCCGGCATCTGGCATAAAGGTGACCTTGGTTCCCGATTTTGACTTGGGAGCCTTGCCAACCTTCTCCAAGGTTGTTGCTGGTTTGCCACCATCTTCAAAACGTTGTTTGTAAACTATACCATCGCGTGTAATTTCAACTTCCAACCAACTGGACAGTGCATTGACAACAGAAGAACCCACACCATGCAAGCCTCCAGAAGTCTTATAGCCACCTTGTCCAAACTTACCGCCCGCATGAAGAACAGTAAAGATAACCTCAACAGTCGGAATACCCATAGCATGTTTACCTGTTGGCATCCCTCGTCCATGGTCAGCTACCGTTATACTGCCATCTTTGTTAATGATAACATCAATTTGATTACCAAAACCAGATAGAGCTTCATCAACAGCATTATCAACGATTTCCCAAACCAAATGGTGCAGGCCTGTCCCATCTGTTGAACCAATGTACATTCCCGGACGTTTACGAACGGCATCCAAACCTTCTAAAACCTGAATGGCATCATCATTATAATTATTAATATTAATTTTCTTTTTAGCCAAAGTTGACCTCCGATTATTTCATCTTTTTTATCTTACAAGTTTTTTAGAAATTTTGCAAAGTAATTTTTGAAAATCAAGAGATTTTCCTTAAAGGATTTGTTATAATAATTTTATGAAACTAATTATTTTGATAATTGCAGCCTATCTTCTAGGATCTATCCCAACAGGACTTTGGATTGGCAAATATTTTTACGGTAAAAATTTACGAGACTATGGCAGCGGCAATATGGGAACCACTAATACTTTTCGTGTCTTAGGCCCAAAAGCTGGGTTATTAACGTTTACAGTTGACTTTTTAAAGGGAACGCTGGCAACTCTGCTGCCCATGTGGTTAGGAGTAACCCATATTTCTCCTTTGCTGTTTGGTTTTTTTGCTATTTTAGGACACACTTTCCCTATTTTTGCTAATTTCAAGGGTGGTAAGGCTGTGGCAACTTCAGCAGGTATTTTATTAGGTTTTGCTCCTTTCTATCTTATTTTCCTTTTGTTCATTTTCTTCTTTACTCTTTATCTAACCAGCATGATTTCCTTATCAAGTGTCATTGCTGCCAGTATTGCTATTATTACCGTATTGATTTTTCCTGCTCTACACTTTCTTTTAAAAGACTATGATTTTCTGTTTGTCTTAATTGTTATTTCAGCAGGCAGTTTGATTATCATACGCCATCGTGAAAATTTGCTACGTATTAAAAATAAAACCGAAAGTTTAGTTCCTTTTGGTCTCAATATTACTAAACAAAAAACACATTAAAAAGAGTTCCCTCAATCGAAATAATTGAGGGAATTTTTACGCGTTTAAGAAATTAAGAAATAGTGATAGTCTTTATTTTTCTTTCCCATAAGCTTTACGATAGCTACTGTACAAGCCATAAGAAGTTAAGGAAAGGCCAGCTAAAATCACAAGAACAGAATTACAGCTGCCAGTTAATGGCAATTCTTGTTTTTCCTGATAGGAAGAAAATTTTTCTGCTAATGGAGCTGTCTGATGAAGAGCAGAGATTAGTAAGGATTGGTCTGCTCTCCAATTTTTTGAATAAGACAAGGTAATAACTTCTGACTTGTCTTGACCAGAGTCAAACCCCTTTTGAGGAACAGTGGCCTTGTTATCAGCAATTAATTGCAAATAATCAGGCTGTCCATCACCATCTGAGTCCTTGGTTGATGATATGGAAATGCTACGCGAATTAGGGTTAATCACTCGATATTGCGTCAAATTAGCACGAGATAGATAATCAGTGAAGATACTGTCCATAGATGGACCTTCTTCGCGGCTACCTCCCAACATGGTATAGCCATCACCGCCTGCTGCTAAAAAGTCATTCGTGACGAGATAGTAAATTTTTGTCAAATCCAGAGGCTGATAGGTCTTTGTTTCTGGATCTAAAATTGCAATATAAAGGATACGTTTTCTCGGTTCTAAGCTAGTATCATAGTAAACCTTAGCACCAGCAATTTGTAAGAAACCGCCGCTTGGCTCAAACAATGGCTGACCATTTTCGTCAAGAACAGACTTGCCTTTAGCATCTGCTTGTAAAATAGAACCTAGAGATTTGGTAAACATATCTTTGATATTCTGCCCTGTCGCGGCGACTTGCGCAACGCTATTACCAAAAGGCAAAACAGCAATAATATCTCCTTTGGTAATAGGCTTATCCTTGGCAATTGTTTCACGAAGACCACCGCCATTAGTAACAGCTAAATTGGACTTATGTGAAAAGCCCGTTTGTCCATAATCAAGCAAGGCATCTGCCACTGCATTCCCCAGATTTGTCTCACGAACACGCACATTCATGCGATCGCCATTGAGTTCAACTGGACTATTGGCAATTAAAATAGTAGAACTGTCAGCTTTATACTTAGTCTCAATCTGATCAACCATCATCTGCACATTGGGGTCAGCTGCTACTGTCTTGGCATCCTGAGCAGAAATCAACGCATTGCTTAGGATCTCCTTGGAATTGAGCTTAATCAGACCAACATTATTGAGATAACTTCCTGTTTGATTATAGGTCACATTGCCATAGGTTTGCGTTTTAGCTGTATGCGAATGACCATCAAGTACAATGACATTTTTACCAGCCAGCAGACTATTCTTAGCCAGTGCTTGAGCGAGACTGTCTCCGCGCCATTCTTCCTTGGTTGTTGTATCAACCCCTAGATGTCCCAAAATAATATAATTTTTATAAGTCTTTCCTTGCGCTCTAGCCTGTGCTTCGGTTTGAGCAATAACATTGTTAACCTCAGTAATCGGATCAGTAAAAGTCACACCCAGAACATTGCGCGGATGGGTTTTAGTGGCTGTTTCAGGTGTCGTGACACCAATAACAACATATTCATCCCCATCAATGTTTTTATTTTTGTCAATAACTGTAGAAGCTTGAAAAAGACGGACGCCATTGACATAAATATTAGAACTGATAATTGGAAAATCAAGTTTCTTGACCAAAGTCTTTAATTGATCTAAGCCAAAATCAAATTCATGATTGCCCACCGTCATGGCATCATAACCCGTAGCATTCATGAGAGCTACTGCATCTTCTCCCTTACTGTTATTGGTAATTGGCAGACCTTGGATAGCATCTCCGGAATCCAATAGCAAGGTAGTCCCTTTTTTTCTGGATTCAGCTGCAATTCCTGCTAATTTTGGCATGCCAATAACACCATTGCTGCTATCTTCTAAGAAACGCCCATGCATATCATTGGTGTGGAGAATGGTGGTTGTTGCTTCATCTGATACGCAATTAACAGCAGGTTTAGGGCTGCTGCTTGCTGAAGATGATGAGACTTCATCAGAATGACTATCTTCAAAAACTGATTTGGAATCATCAGCAGATTTTACTGCTGCAACAGAAGAAATTGCATCAGAGACCTGACTAGTCTCTTGTCCTGAGTCAGCCGTCTGTTCAGAAAAGGAAAGACTGCTTGATTGAGTACTGCTATCAGCAGATGGTTCCGTCGTTAAATCGTCTGCATGAACGTGTGCTGTTAAAATAGCACCAGATAAAAGCAAAGTTGATAAGACCGGTATAATAATTGCTTTCTTTTTCATCATATTCCTTACATTAGATATATCATTTTTTTAAATCGTTAAGAACTTATATTTATAACCCTTTTTGATAGTTTGCTTGGGTAGGCGGAATTTCTTTGATTAGATAAACTTTAACAAGTTCCCTGATGCGAAAATTCCAATCACTATGTTAAACCGAAGCTTCTGCACAATAAAATGTTTTGCCTCATTTATGCTTGATAAATCATTTCACCAGAACAGATGGTATATTTGACTTGACCCTTTAAGGTTTCACCAATAAAGGGTGAATTGGCGGCCTTAGAGGCAAAATGATTAGAAACCAGACGGTCCTCCTTATCCGCAAATATCACAAGATCAGCAGGACCATTTTCTGCTAAATAGCCAGCATCAAAATCATAAAGCTGTGCTGGATTGATGGTCATTTTGGCTAAGAAGTCCATCAAACTAAGATGTCCTGCTTCTACCAAATAAGTCAAGCCTAATGATAAAGAAGTTTCCAAGCCCGTCATTCCTGATGGCGCCTTAGTCACGTCTGCTACATTTTTTTCATCCGCATGATGGGGAGCGTGGTCTGTTGCGATGACAGAAATAACACCTGACTTGAGCCCTTCAATCACAGCCAGACGATCCGCCTCCAAACGAAGAGGAGGATTCATCTTAGCATTGGCTCCCTTTTCCAACAAAAGATTTTCTGTTTTGGAAAAATGCTGCGGTGCTGCTTCTGCTGTTACTTGAGTGCCTAATTTTTGTGCAAATTCAACCACTTTGACAGACTCTGCCTTGGATAAATGCTGAATATGGATATGAGCCTGCCTATCGTAAGCAATCATGACATCACGCGCAATCATACTGTATTCTGCAACGCCTGTTGCTCCACAGATTTTAAAACGTTCTTTGGCAATTTTTTCATTAAAACCTAAAATGCCATTTAACTCTGGATCTTCTTCATGCAGACTAATAAAAGTGTCATTCTTCTTGGCCAAATCCAGAGCTTCCTTGACAACCTTAGAACTTGTCAAAGGAATGCCATCATCCGAAAATCCAACTGCTCCTGCTTTTAAAAGTGTTTCAAAATCAGTCAAATGCTGACCATCAAAATGCTTCGTAATGGTAGCTACTGTTTTAATATGAATATTTTCTTTAGCGGCGCTTTCTAAAACTTCTGTCAGAGTTGCCACATCAGAAATAGTCGGTGTGGTATTAGCCATCATAACAACTGTCGTTACTCCGCCAGCTGCTGCTGCCAAAGCTCCTGTATGAATATCTTCCTTATGGGTTTGGCCAGGTTCACGAAAATGAACATGAACATCAACCAAACCAGGTGCTACAACAAGACCTTCTGCATCGATAACCTGAGCATCCACAGACTCAATATTTTCTGCAATCTTGACGACCTTTTCACCATCAAGCAAAACATCTAATACCCGATCAAGACCAGACTTAGGATCAAGAACACGGCCATTTTTTATAAGTAACATAACATCTCCTTATTTAAGCCAATCAATGGGTTCTAAACCTTGTGCCACTAAAAAATGATTTGTCTGTGAGAAAGGTTTACTGCCAAAAAATCCTCGGTGAGCAGACAAGGGGCTAGGATGGGGCGATTCAATAATATGGTGAATGGAATTGGTAATAAGTGCCTTTTTCTTACGTGCAAAACCACCCCAAAGAATAAAGACAACCGGTGTCTCTTTTTGATTAACAACCTTAATAACGGCATCCGTAAAAGGTTCCCAGATACCATTGGCATGGGCATTAGCCTGATGTTCAGGAACCGTTAAGCTAGCATTTAACAAAAGCACACCTTGCTTGGCCCAAGAGGTCAAATCATGACTTTGTTTTTGTCCAATATCATCTGCCAGTTCCTTTAAAATATTTTGGAGAGATGGCGGAGCAGGCACTTGATCGGGTACAGAAAAAGATAATCCCTGTGCCTGATTGGGTCCGTGATAAGGATCCTGACCAATAATAACAACCTTAACCTTATCCAAAGGTGTGGTCTGAATGGCATTAAAGACCTTATCTCTAGGTGGATAAATAACACCTTGCGCATACACTTCATTCATAAAATGATTAATCTGAGCAAAATAGCCTTCTGGAAGTTCTTTCTTAATCAAATCATGCCAAGCTGAATGTTCCATACATTTCTCCTTACTAAGTTAATCAATAAACACTGAGTTTTGCTTCCAAATGATTTTGAAACATTTCAAACAAAAAACAAAGAAGCCAATAAATAAAAGCAATCAAAATATACATAGACATGTAATCATACTCGCGGCCACCGATAATTTTCGCATTTTGAAAAATATCCGGTACTGTAATCATAGCCGCTAATGAAGAGCTTTTGAGTATATCCAACATAACATTTCCCAAAGGCGCAATAGCAATCCGAAAAGCTTGCGGTAAAATAATACTTTTTAAAATGGATGTCATAGGCAAACCAAGAGCCCTTGCTGCTTCCCATTGTCCCTTATCTACTGCTGAGATAGAAGCTCGAAATATTTCAGATATGTAGGCGGCACTGACTGCGCTAAAACCAATATAGGCACAAAGCAAGGCAGGCAGCTGCACCTCAAAATAAGGCAGACCAAAATAAAGGACAAATAAAACGACAAGCATGGGAACACCACGCATGATAGAAATATATATCCGCGCCAAGGACCTAAGCCAAGAATTCTGAGACATCCTCAGGAAAGAAATAAAGATTCCCAAGAGGCAGCCTGTCAGAAAACTAAGAACTGAAATACCTAAGGTATATGGAATGCCTGTCAAAACAAAGGATAAACTTTTGATGATCAGATGAAAATTAATAAACATTACATCTATCCTTATCTTTCTATCTAGGGCTGAAATAGCTGAAAAGCATCACGCACCTATCAAACCTATTGTAACAAATTTTCAAACAGCATTCCAGTTACGAAAAAAGACAAAACTAAAGCGATCTCTTGAAAAGAGATCGCCTGCTATTAATCAATGTCAGAAATATCAATTTTTTTATAGCTATTATGATGTTTTTTAGTGACGTCTTCTCCTTGGAAAAACTTCTTAGATAGCTTGGTTAGGGTGCCATCTTTGCGCATGTCTTTCACAGCCTTATTGATTTTCTTTTGCAGTACTTTGTTTTTCAAAGACAATGTAAAACTAGTGCTGTAAGGATTGGCATAAAGTCCTTGGTTTATTTTGATAGCGTATTTGTCTTTGACTGCTGCAACAGCTATCTTTTGCAGATAATAATCATTGATAATGACATCTGTACGACCATTAACTAAATCTTTCATATAAACATCGTTGGTGACATTATCATAAACAACTAATTTTGCTCCTAATTTTTTAGCAATCTTCATATAATTAGTGCTGGCAGCTCCGGCAGCTTTTTTTCCCTTAATGTCTGACCAAGAATGAATACCTGAATCATCTTTAGAGCGGACAACCATTGACGTAAAAGAATATTTATAGGGAGAGGTTCTCAAAAACTTACTGATATTTTTGTTGCCGTCTTCTAGGGAATAATTAGCAACATCGATCTGACCGCTCTTGATGGCTGTCAGCATACCATCAACACCCATTTCAGTAAACTGAACTTTCAATCCCAAACGTTTTCCTATTTCTTTTAGAATTTCAACATCATAACCTGTCAATTTATTATGATCATCATGATAAGATTGCGGATAAAGCGTTCCTGCAGTAGCAATTTTAAGCATTCCTCTCTTATTTATCTTATCCCAATTCCTCTGTCCAGAATCGGAAAGATTGGAACAAGCAACTAGAAAAACAGCCGCTAGCAAGAGGCTAAAAGTCATGAAAAAATGCTTTTTCATTATGTATTTTCTCCTTAAATAAAATCAAGTATTTTGCAAGTTTGAAAAGGCTTACTTTGCGAAAATACACTTTTCTCAGAAATTTTTCAAGTATTTTGTCTGCAATCTTCCCGCTTAGACAAAAAGTGACTGCTCCTCAAATGACTGTGCAAGAGCTAAAAGCAAATCTTCTCTGCCTTTAGCAGCTGTCAATTGAACACCAAGTGACAGACCCTGCTTATCTCGATAAAGCGGTAGAGAGATGGCGGGCTGTCCTGTTAGATTGGCCTGCTGTGTAAAGGGCGTCCAAGCTAAACTGTCAGCAAACATCTCCCAAATGAGCTCTTGCTGGCAATTCCTATCAAAATCAGCTATATGCTTTAATTTATTTTCTAAGGTACTTGACAATTGAAATTGATCGTGTTTAGGTGCAACTTCAGCTGTTGTCGGTGTTAGAATAAGATCATACTTTTCATGAAAGACAGCCATGCGATGACTGTATTGATCCCATTGATTGAGTATCTTAGAATAAGATTTGGCAGGAATCTTTTGACCGGATTGATAGAGTGCCCAAGACATGACCTCCATATCATCCAGTGTCAAAAGGCGTCCCAAGGAAGCGGCAAGCTCGTCAAACATGGCAGCCGTTTCGACACTATTCATAATATAGTAGGACTTCATGGCCTCTATACCATTTAAAGGTTGTGACACTTCTTCTACCCTATGACCCGCTGCTTCCAGAAATTTAACCGTTTGCTGAACGGCAGAAATAGCTGAGCGAGAAATACGACTAGCAATAGGCGAATCAAACAATACGGCTATTTTCAGTTTTTTCTTCAAAGGCTGTTCCAGCGATTCTTTGGATAAGGTCGGCAAAACAAAGGGACTTTCCATCTGACAGGTCTGAAGATAATAAAGCAGCCGCTTGGTATCACGCACCGTCTTGGTCAGGGCAAACTGAACAGAGGCGCCCTGCCAGCCTCTAAAAGAAGTGGGTCCAACTGGAATGCGACCACGTGTTGGTTTCAGACCAATAAGACCATTAAAAGAAGCAGGAATCCGAATGGAGCCACCACCATCGCTGGCAGCCGCTAAAGGCACAACATCTGAGCTAACCAAGGCTGCGGCGCCACCACTGGAGCCACCCGCATTGCGGCTGACATCATCAGGCAAATTGACCTGACCATGCAAACTAGAGTCACTAATATTCTTAAAACCAAACTCTGGTGTATTGGTGCGACCAAGAATAATAAAACCCAAGGCTTCTAAGCTTTTGACATAGTTGTCAGAATGACTGGCACGATAATTAGCCAGTAGACGAGAGCCTGATGTTGATAATTCCCCAGCCTGTTCCTGTCCTAAATCTTTGAGAAAGAGAGGAACACCTGCAAAAGGTTTTCCTGTGAAATCGCGTTCCCGCGCTTCTTGCAAAGCTCTTTCATAGCGTTGACTGACGATAGCATTTAAGGAAGGATTATGCTTTTCAGCTTTTTCAATCGTCCATTTTACTAGTTCTCTAGGAGAAACGTCTTTTTGCTTCACTGCATTGGCCATAGCTGTTGCATCTGGAAATTGCATCTTATGCTCCTTTCGTCTAATTCATGAAGGGATTCTTTTCCTATCCAATGATTTGTTTATTAGCCCTGCGTCAATTGACTGCTTTCCAATACCATATTTTTCAATTCATTCTCCGTTAATTCTGTTTCGTTAACCAAAACTGTAAGCCAGTGTTTCTTATTCATATGATAGGCTGGAATCACACCTTTAGTTTCTAGCATATTTTCTACCTGTTCTGGTTTGAGCTTAAGATTTAGAAGGAGATTACCATCTTTTTCTGTTACTAAAGCCAGCATCTTTTGATTACGCCTATGTCGAATGACGGGCGTGTACTTGCTTTTTTCTCGGGTAAAAGGATAGACTTCCTCAGCTCCCGTTACATCCAACAGCCAATCTAAAAGCTGACGTTTTGTGAATTTCATACCAAGCACCTCCTTGATTAAATAGCAAAAGAGAGGTTAAGGTCACATCCTTAGCCTCTTTATCTTCTTTTCAATCTGTCCAAGCTTTTGACCTTCCATAAACTTTTTAGAAACTGTGGTCCATCTGCATTGACACAGATTTAAACCTTGACAGTCATAAGATGTCTCCTTGATTATGCTCTGCCCACCAAATCCATTTGAGCTTGGGCAATTACATGACCTTCAATTGCATGTAAGAGTTCATTAAGATAGAAACCCGCATTAAGAGATAAGTCATCATCAAGCGCATAGACAGTAAGGGTATAGTGATGATCTTTGTCTGGCGGATAAGGGCCAAGGTAACCATCGTACATATCAGAATAATCAGTTGTTAGGAACTTGCTGACCAGACTGTTTTTCCCCTTTAAATGCTTTTGATCTTGTCTTGCAAAATCCTCTGAAATAACAGTGACATCTGTTGGTACATTAGCAACAGTCCAATGAATATAGGCAAAACCGCAAACAGGAATAGAATCATAATCTACCAAAGTCCAAGCTAAGGTTTTAGCATTCTCTGGAATGTCTACAATTTCAAAAGGAAAAGATTTAACAGCATAACCTTTATTAGTTTCACTTGCTTTTTTAGCATAAGCATCAGGGATAATATGATTTTTAAATGGCACATGAATTTTCATCAGAAACCTCCTTTATTAAGATACAAAGGCGTAAAACGACACACCGCAAAATAGGAAAGCTGACGAAGATGCACCAGCATCTAGGCAGTCTTTATCTTTTTGCACAGTGTCGTAGCCGTGTTCAGTTTATTAACGTTTTAATGGCACTTTTAGATTATTACTCAAATAAGAAAAAGGGAAAATTCCATCTATAATGTCCTACCTTTTTGATATTATTTTAGTCTTGCCAAGTCTCTTGGTTTTCTTTAAATTTCTTGAGCAGGGTTAAACCGTCTGCATCAATATAGCCTTGTACCTTAGCAACTTTAATCAGTTCGCTGTAGTTTGACAAAGTCACCAATTTCACACTAGCCTTTTCAAAATTGGCTGTTGCTTTTGGTAATTCGTAGGTAAAAATGGCAACCACACCAAGCACGTCAGCACCTTCACGTTGCGCAGCTGCCACGGCATCCAGTACAGAGCCACCTGTTGAAATCAAATCTTCAATGATGACCATTTTTTGTCCCTTAGTCACACGACCTTCAATTTGATTACCTGCACCATGATCTTTTGGTTTGCTGCGAATATAAGCAAAGGGTAAATTCATCTTATCTGCAATAATAGCACCATGAGGAATCCCTGCTGTTGCTGTTCCTGCAATAACTTCTACCTCAGGAAATGCTTCCTTGATGGTTTCCACAAAACCATTTTCAATCAAAGTACGTGTTTCAGGATAAGAAAGCGTGATGCGATTGTCTGTGTAAATGGGTGATTTAATGCCAGATGCCCAAGTAAAAGGTTCTTCTGGCTTAAGATATACGGCCTTGATATCTAGTAAATCACGAGCAATGTCTTTTGCTAATGTCATAATTATTCTCCTTTATTTCTTCAGTTCTACCAATAAAACCAAGAACTTTCAATTTCATTCCTTTAGTAATTTTTTACTAATTCCTACTTGATAAGTCTCCCTAGCCATTCCATTCAGCTTTAATCGCTTGATAGGCGGCTATTGGCTCCTCTGCTCGCGTGATAGGGCGTCCTAGCACGATATAGTCTGAACCAATGGTACGTGCGTCTGCTGGTGTCATGATGCGTTTTTGGTCACCAATGGCAGAGCCCGCTGGACGAATACCCGGTGTTAGACAGACAAAATCATTCGACGTGGCTGATTTGATGGCATCCACTTCATGAGCAGAGCAGACAACTCCATCAAGACCAGCTTCCGCAGTCTTCTTGGCATAATGAACAACTGACTCCGCTAAGCTGGTTTGAATGTTTTGGAAATCATGCATCTGTTCTTCAGACGTTGAAGTTAATTGGGTCACCGCGATCAGTTTTGGACCTTTTCCCAAACCTTCACGCGCTGCCTTCATCATTTCAACACCGCCAGCCGCATGAACATTAGTCATATCTACACCAAGATCAGATAGCACCTTCATAGCTGATTTGACCGTATTGGGAATATCATGCAATTTTAAATCAAGAAAGACCGAATGGCCAAGACCTTTCACATAGCGCACAATCTCTGGACCGACAGCATAATAGAGTTCCATACCAATTTTAACATAAAGTTTCTCTTCTGGTGGGAATTGTGCTAAGAAGGATTTCACATCATCAAAAGAAGGAAAATCAAGAGCAATTAAGGGACGGGGTTC
The DNA here is from genome assembly GCF_006739205.1 of Streptococcus mutans. Lineage (NCBI taxonomy): Bacteria > Bacillati > Bacillota > Bacilli > Lactobacillales > Streptococcaceae > Streptococcus > Streptococcus mutans. Next base: position 903,477 of record NZ_AP019720.1, on the reverse strand, counting down.
ACGCATTTCTAACATCCTTTCTGAGTTGTTCAAGCGTTTCAATACCATATTTATCCATAACCTTAGGTAAGTCTTCAATGATATTAGGACAGGCAAAGGGGTCTGTAAAATTAGCTGTCCCAACAGCTATCGCCGAGGCACCAGCTATCATCATTTCTAAGGCGGCTTCAGCTGAATCAACACCACCCATACCAATGATTGGCAACTGAGACGACTGAGCCACTTGATGAATTAATTTGAGAGCTACTGGAAAGACTGCTGGACCACTCATACCACCTGTACCATTGGCAATGATAGGTTTTTTAGTCTTTAAATCAAAACGCATACCAACCAAAGTGTTGATCATGGTAAAGCCAGTCGCTCCAGCAGCTTCAACTGCCTTAGCAACAGTTGTAATATCGGCAACACTAGGTGTCAGCTTAACATAAACGGGTACCTGAGAAGCCTCAACAGCAGCTTTAACTGCAGCATAAGTTAGTTCTGGCACCTGTCCAACAAGCAGGCCATGATTCCCGTGGTCAACGTTAGGACAGGAAATATTAAGCTCAATAGCCTTGACATTTGGTGCCTGTGAGATTTTTTCAGACACATAAGCATATTCTTCATTGGAAAAACCAGCAACATTGGCAATAATTGGTAAATCTGGGTAATGCTCTGCCAGCCAAGGCAATTTTTGAGCAATGACAGCATCAACACCCGGATTTTGCAGACCAATGGCATTGAGCATTCCTGAAGGGGTTTCTGCAACACGTGCTGTGGGATTTCCAAAGCGCGGCTGCTGGGTCGTTGCCTTAATCATGATAGAACCCAATTTATTTAAGTCATAATATTTAGCATATTCTTGACCAAAGCCAAAACAGCCTGAGGCTGGAATGATAGGATTTTTCAAATCCAAGCCCGGCAATTTAAGAGCAAGTCTATTTGTCATATCAGCCTCCTAATCTAGAATAATCTGACCAGTTTCAAATATAGGCCCATCTTCACAAACACGCAGGTTTTGAGCATCTTCTTGACCTTTGACATGAACGACGCAGGCATAACATGCTCCCATACCGCAAGCCATCCGTTCCTCTGTTGATAAATAAGCATGCGGGTGCTTTTCAAATTTCTTATCAACATATTTAAGCATTCCAGGTGCGCCGCAAGCATAGATGGCGTCAGCAAGAAAATCCAAATTATCAACGACCGTTGATACATAACCCTTTTGACCGTAAGAACCATCATCTGTTGTTACCACAACAGTCGCATATTGAGACATCTTTTCTTCCAAAATCACCACATCTTTGTTGGCAAAGCCCAAAACAGCATAGGCTTCCACGCCTTTTTTGCAAAGTTGCTTAGCCACTTCCAATAAAGGCGGAACACCAATACCACCGCCAATAATCAAAGCCTTTTGACCTTTATCAATGACAGAAAGGTCAAAGCCATTGCCTTGAGGACCTAAACAATCAAGCTTATCTCCTGCTTTAAGTTGAGAAAAGATAGCCGTTCCCCTACCTTCAATACGGTAAATAATGATAGCTTCTTGAGCTTCTTTGTTAATGTCAGCTATGGAAATTGGTCGGCGCAAGAGTTTACTAGCATCAGGAACACGAATATGTAAGAACTGACCGGCCTGCATTTGCGCAACCATATCACCCTTTAAAACCATTTCAAAAATACGAGGAGCAATTTCACGTTGACTAACTACCGTTAGACTTTCTTTTAAAATCATAACTGCCTTTCTATGAAAAAAACCTTACCAACTAACTGGCAAGGTTACACAAAAAAGTGGGCAGATTGTACCTCTGCCTGTTAATCTTGATTTCCCTTGACAGCCTCTCTGGACTAAATTAAAGGTTATTCATTTTTTACATTATAGCTTGAAATGAAAAAAATGTCAACTAAGAATCAGTTGACGTATATGTCTGCAATCATCACAAGGGAACGCTATTCATAATACTAATTTTGTGCTAAAATAAAGGCATGCGTATTCAACAGTTACATTATATTATCAAAATTGTCGAAACTGGCAGCATGAATGAGGCTGCCAAACAACTATTTATTACTCAGCCTTCACTTTCAAACGCGGTTCGTGATTTGGAACGCGAAATGGGTATTGAAATCTTTATCCGCAACCCTAAAGGGATCACCCTGACTAAGGATGGTGTTGAATTCCTATCCTATGCCCGCCAAGTTGTTGAGCAGACAGCTCTTTTAGAGGAACGCTATAAAAGCCAAGGTCATACGCGTGAACTTTTTAGTGTTTCAGCTCAGCACTACGCCTTTGTGGTTAATGCCTTTGTCAGTCTGCTTAAGGAAACGGATATGACGCGTTATGAACTTTTTTTACGTGAAACCAGAACCTACGAAATTATTGACGACGTGAAAAATTTCCGCTCTGAAATTGGGGTGCTTTTCCTAAATAGTTACAATCATGATGTTCTCACCAAAATGTTTGATGACAATCATTTGACTTATACCAGCCTTTTCAAAGCACATCCCCATATTTTTGTCAGTAAGGATAATCCTTTAGCCAAACATCAGTCCGTATCTCTCAGCGATTTAGAAGACTTTCCCTATCTCAGTTATGACCAGGGTATCCATAATTCCTTCTACTTTTCAGAGGAAATTATGTCACAGATTTCTCATAAAAAATCCATTGTTGTTTCCGACCGAGCGACTCTCTTCAATCTGATGATTGGACTTGACGGCTATACCATTGCAACTGGGATTTTAAATAGTAACCTTAACGGCGACAATATCGTTTCGATTCCGCTTGAAGTAGACGATGAAATTGACATCATTTACCTTAAGCATGAAAAAGCTAACCTTTCCAAAATGGGGGAAAAATTTATCGACTATCTTCTTGAAGAAGTTAAATTTGATAAATAGTATGCAAAAAGGCGACAGCTGCAACTGTTGCCTTTTTTATTATAAACAAAATTGATGAATATTTGCTAATTCTGATAGATACGCTTAATGAGTTCATTCACTTTGTCAAAATAAAACTTGTCATTATCATAATGAATTCCAGAAAATACAGCCAATTGAATGATTTTTTCCAAAAAGGTTTGGGAAGAAAAGCCTGTCGTGCGATGAAGCTCTTCTTCATCAAAAGGTTTGATAAGATGAGCCAGAGGATTTCGTACTGATTTTTCAAAATCTCTTAAAAGCAAAATGTTGTCTTTAATAGCCTGAGGCAAATCAGTTAACTGAATAAAATCCGCCAGACTTCTTGAAGTAATCTTGCTGTCTCTTCCCTTAGCAACAAAGTTTTGAACAAAGGGGTTGGCAGAGTCATGCATCTTGTCAAACTTCCAAGTATCGTATTGATCATTTTTAGCATCATAAATATAATCATTAATATCTGCTACTTGACTTTGAATCAGTCGCATCAATAAACGATACAAAATGGGACTGACACTTCTGACAAAATCAATAATATGATCATTGCGCAACTTGGCTTCTAAATCCATGATATAGTTAGCCAAAAGCTCTTCTTCATAAGCATTATCCAAGAGAGAAATGTGATAAGTCAGTTCCAATTCTTGCAGGTGCACTTGGTTCTGAAAGAGAAAATCAACATTAAGCTCGCGTCTTTCCTTTAACAATTCTAAGAGAAAGATAATATCATCTGAAAAAAACTGACTGGCTTTTACAATTTGGTAAGCCTGATAATAAGCATAGACATCCAAAAGGATAGTTAAGGTTTCTTGTTCAGTCATATTAAGCAATTAAAGTTTCTAAACCTACCTTCATCATGTCAGTAAAGGTTGTTTGGCGTTCCTCAGCTGTTGTATCTTCGTCAGCAACTAAACTGTCTGAAATGGTCATAATTCCCAAAGCTTGGACACCATGTTTAGCAGCCAAATAATAAAGAGCTGCCGCTTCCATTTCAACGGCTTTAACCCCAATTTGTCCAAGCTTAATATTGTTGTCAGCAAAATCTGAATAAAAAGCATCAATAGACAGAACACTTCCCACATGTGTTGTCAGCTCCATATCCTCAGCAATATGATAAGCCTTATCAAGCATTGAGAAATCAGCAATCTGCGGAAAATCGTATTGTGGCCATTCGTTTTTAATCATGCTGGAAGTTGTCCCTGCTGCCTGCGCCAAAACGAGATCACGCACATGGACATCCTTGTTAAGCGAACCTGCTGTTCCAACACGAATTAATTTTTTAACACCATAAGAACGAATGAGCTCATTCACATAAATTGAGATAGAAGGCATGCCCATGCCAGTTCCCATAACAGAAACGCGATGACCTTTATAAATTCCCGTAAATCCAAGCATGCCACGAACTTCGTTAAAACATACCGCATCTTCAAGAAAATTTTCTGCAATGAATTTAGCACGAAGAGGATCACCCGGAAGTAAAATTTTATCAGCAATTTGACCCACTTGGGCTCCAATATGAATAGACATAATTTATGATACAGAAGAGCAACCAGAAAGCGACTGAAAATTAGGAAACCGCAGGAAAAGCCTGATTTCCCATGAGGTTTATCTATTTTCCAAGCTTTCCGCTCGAGTTCAAATTAAAAAATCTGCTCTCTTTCCTTTCTTTTATTTTCAGAATAAAACTCAGAAACGGAGTCAATTCCTTTCATTTTAATTTCTTCATATTATTTTCTTTCTGTCAGTCGATCCAAAAATGAATACAAGGCTTGATTCATTGACGAGTAATCAAAGGTCTGCATTTCCTCAGCTGTCTGTACATAAGTTTCTGTTTGACTTTGAGTATCCAAATCATCTTCTTGCGCAATTAGGGCAGCGACCAATTCAGGTGTAAATTCCAAATGACATTGAAAAGCGTATTGCTTAGGACCAAATTTAATAATTTGTCTAGGACAGCCCTGACTGATGGCCAAAACTTGAGCCTTATCTGGCAAACCAGGCATATCTCCATGCCAATGACCAACAAGCAAGTCATCTGAAAAATCGCTTAAATAAGAATCCATTTTCCCAGCTTCTGTCAAAGAAATCAAGTAATTGCCAATTTCTTTTTTAGGACTATGCAAATAATCTGCACCATAAGCTACTCCCATCAATTGAGCACCCAGACAGACGCCAACAATGATTTTCTCAGCCTTAGCAGCCTTTTGAATTAATTTAACTTCTGCTTGGGCGTCGTAATAAGGAAATTCTTTTTTCGTACTGGAAGGACTTTGAGGTCCTCCCATAAGAATTAACATATCAAAGTCATCAATGTCTTTAGGAAGCTTTTCATAACGATAAACCTTAGTCATAGATACGTCGTGACCACGAAGAGCTGCCCAAGCTAAGTAGGCACCCGGTGCCTCAAATGTTTCGTGAAGGATAAAATGAATTCTCATACTGACTCCTTATAATTCTACTAAAATAGCTTTTACCAGTCCCTTAAAATCTTCTTTTATCTGCTGTGTCACTGCAACAACTTCTTCATGATTGAGTTCCGATTGAAAACCAGATGCATAGTTCGTAATGGCAGAAATACCCAAAACCTTAAGACCTGAATGTGCAGCTACGATAACTTCTGGTACTGTTGACATACCAACTGCATCAGCTCCAAGAGTCTTGAAAGCTCGGATTTCAGCAGGCGTTTCATAGGATGGACCAGAAACACCGATGTAAACACCCTCATCTAACTTGATCCCAATCTTATCTGCAACTTGGTGAGCAACCTCACGATAATCTGCTGTATAAGCATTGGACATATCAGGAAAACGAAATCCAAAATCATCAAGATTTTCCCCCATCAAAGGATTGGCTCCTGTCAGATTGATGTGATCTGAAATAGCCATTAAAGTTCCCGGACCAAAGCCAATTCCGCCAGCCGCATTAGTGACGATAAGTCCCTGACAGCCAAGTGCTTTCATAATACGAATTGGGAAGGTTACAAGCTCCATAGAATTTCCTTCATAATAATGAAAACGTCCCTGCAAGGCCAAAACTTTACGACCTGCTAATTCACCATAAATAAGTTTACCAGCATGACCCGAAACTGTCGAGCGTCCCCAGTTAGGGATGTCAGCATAGTCAAGGACAAGAGCATTTTCAATTTCTTCAGCTAATTCACCAAGACCAGAACCTAGAATGAGACCGAATTCTGGCTTTTGGACTCCTTTTGCTGTTAGAAAATCACGTGTTTCATAAATTTTTTTAAGTAATGACATAGTTTTTCCTTTATTTATATTTAATGAGTGAAATTTCTTTTTTCAAATAAAATGGATGCTTCGGTTCGCCACTCTTATTTTGCCCAAAACAATATATTTCTTCTAGTAAGTTGGTCACTTCTTTTGAGCGCTTTTGGTAAGAACCACGATTGCCCCAACAAGCGACAACCTTATCTGATAATTTAGCGTAATGTGAGATATAACTATCATTATTATCACCAATAGGGTTATCAACTATTCGTATATTGTTGGGATTAGTGCTACGATAAGCAAAAAGATTAACCATATATAGCCCACCATATCCCCATGATTTAGCAAAGTTGATACAACGCCTAATTGTCGGATCATCTGTTGTTTCATCGGCTGTAGAGGGATTTAGCCCAACAAACATAATATTAGGCAAAGTTTCATCCCATGTTCTAGTAAGAACGTAACGATACTTCCTATCTACTGACAAAATTGCTTCTGACTTCATTCTATTATCCATTTTTCAATAAACTTAAAATCCTCTCAGCTGTTTTGCTATTTCAAATGGTTACCTGTCGGTAAAAATCTTCTTTGATGAGCTGTTTATGGTAGCTTGTTTTCAGATACTCCGCCTCTGTGTATTTGCCCCAGTAAATACACAATTCTCCAAAATGAATCACTTCATCTCTCAGAGAAAAAGATTTGATACGCTCAATAACTCTTTTTTTATGCATTTTCTCTGTGAAAAAGAGGGCTCCCTTTCGAGCCAAGTCTTGAAGCCACCAGTCAGGCAGTTCTTGGTAATCTTTCTCGTACTCCTCTTGTGAAAAAGAGGGAAAAATACTAGACAAAGGGATAATGGTCTGCAAAGAATTGTTCAAACCGAGAACTGATGTTCGCACGAGGACAATCCGACTGAAAGAAGAGATTGCCACTATTGATATAGGTTTTGACATTGACAAATCCCATATCGGTTACCTGCTGGCGAAGATCGCTCATCACAAGCTTATTCTTGCCACCAACATTGACACCTCTTAAGAGGACGACATAATTTCCCATCTTATATTAATTTATCTAGGAAACTCTTACCAATCATAGCTGTATCTACACCAAAGTTATCAGCAATCGTTGCTGAAATATCAGCGTAATGACCAACAGGTAGGACTCCATTACCAGTAAATGATGGACTGTAAGCTAAAAGCGGAACATATTCGCGTGTATGATCCGTTCCCGCATAGGTTGGGTCATTACCATGGTCAGCTGTAATCAAAAGCAAGTCATCTACTTTCATCGCTACGATAATTTCTGGAAGGCGTTCATCAAACTCATGCAAACAATCACGATAACCATGTGCATTGCGACGGTGACCATAAAGGGCATCAAAATCAACCAAGTTGGTAAACGAGAAGCCTTTGGTGAACGCAGACAAGCCCATTGTCTTAATCAAAGTGTCCACACCGTGGCTGTTTGATTTGTTGTGTCCCATATCGTTGGTAATACCTGAACCATTGAAAATATCATTGATTTTACCGACAGCATAAGTTGAAACACCCGCATTCGCTAACTTATTCAACACTGTTGGTGCAAATGGCGATAGGGCATAATCATGACGATTAGCTGTCCGCGTGAAATTCCTAGGCTTGCCGACATAAGGACGAGCAATGATACGACCAAGCAAAGCTGGACGTTCTAGGGTAATGCTGCGTGCGTATTCACAAATACGGTAAAGTTCATCAAGTGGAATCACATCCTCATGTGCTGCAATTTGCAGAACAGGGTCAGCTGACGTATAGATAATCAATTCACCAGTCTCCATCTGACGGGGACCGAAGTCATCAATAACAGCTGTACCAGAGTATGGTTTATTAGCTTCACGAATGACCTTACGCCCTGAAAATTTTTCAATTTTGCTGATGATTTCTTCGGGAAAACCATTCCAGAAGGTATCAAAAGGTTCAGTAATGTTAAGTCCCATGATTTCCCAGTGTCCGGTCATCGTATCTTTACCTAAAGAGACTTCTTCTAATTTTGTAACATAACCAGTTGGATGGTTTTCCGCAGGAACTGTCTTAAGCGGCGTATCACGGGGGATATTTCCCAAACCAATTTTAGCCATATTAGGCACATTAAGTCCAACGGTTTTTGAAATGTGTCCTAGTGTGTCTGATGCACCATCTGGAACACCAGCATTAGAGAAATTGTTAGCATCGGGTGCTGCCCCAATTCCAACGGAGTCTAAAACAACAAGATGAATACGATTAAAAGTTGACATAGTTTTCCAATCTAAGACGACGGGACAAACACTCCGCCATCATCATTAATTAATTTATTTATTAGCTTCCAAAATACGAACACCATCTTTACCTGCAACAATCACACGATTAACCATACCATTGAAGAGGCCGTGTTCAACAACACCGACTTGATGATCTAACATATTGCCAAAAGCAATAGGATCAGGGATAGAGCCCAAATCCAAATCAATGATAAAGTTTTTCATGTCAGTCACAAAGCGAACACCATCATATTCGCGAAAAGAAGGTTTATAGCCTTTTTTCTCAAACTCTCGAAAAAGACGCTCAGCACCATATTGAACTACTTCAACGGGTAACCTAAAGGCTCCCAAAGTATCAACCATCTTGCTTTCATCAACCACCCAGATATAGTCTTTTGTCAATGTTCCTACTATCTTTTCCATCAGCAGAGCACCACCGCCGCCTTTAATACCATTGAAATTAGGATCAACCTCATCAGCTCCATCCACTGTCACATCAACAGAGTCAACCTCATCAATAGATTTGAGAGGAATACCTAAAGCTTGAGCTTGAGCAGTTGTCCGACTTGACGTCGTCACACCAATCACTTGCAAGCCCTCTTCTTGCACACGGCGACCGATTTCTTCAACAAAATAATAGGCTGTTGAACCTGTCCCAAGTCCCACAATCATACCATTTTCAACATATTGAGCTGCCCTAACACCAGCAATCTTTTTAAGTTCTTCCATGCGCTCTCCTTCATTCAGATATAATCACTTTATTATAACATGAATTGGATTTCTTGTTAAAGGAAATCTTCTTTGCCTACCTATTTCAAAATCTTGCGGCTTCCTTTTTTTTGCGCTAAAATAAAGCTATGATAACAAATGAATTTGATACTATTACTGCTATCGCTACACCTCTTGGCGAAGGGGCAATCGGCATCGTCCGTATTTCAGGATCGAAAGCACTAGCTATTATTAAAAAGATTTTTAAGGGAAAAAATTTGGATGATGTTCCCTCCCATACCATTAATTACGGACATATTGTTGAGAATGGGGCAATCATTGATGAAGTGATGGTCTCAGTCATGCGCGCTCCAAAAACGTTCACACGTGAAGATGTGATTGAAATCAATACGCATGGCGGTGTGGCTGTCACCAATGAAATCCTGCAGTTGGTTCTCCGCTCTGGTGCTCGTATGGCAGATCCCGGTGAATTTACCAAGCGTGCCTTTCTCAATGGACGTGTTGATTTAGCGCAAGCTGAAGCTGTAATGGATCTCATTCGCGCCAAAACAGACAAAGCCATGGCTGTTGCCGTTCAACAACTGGATGGCTCCCTTTCAAATCTTATCAATAACACACGTCAGGAAATTCTCAATACTCTGGCCCAAGTTGAGGTTAACATTGACTATCCTGAGTATGATGATGTGGAAGAAATGACGACAGCACTCATGCGAGAGAAGACTCAGGAATTCGAAACCCTCTTAACCAATCTTTTAAAGACAGCCCGCCGCGGGAAAATTTTGCGTGAAGGCTTATCTACTGCTATCATTGGACGTCCCAATGTTGGCAAATCCAGTCTGCTCAACAATCTTTTACGAGAAGAAAAAGCTATCGTTACTGACATTGAAGGGACAACTCGCGATGTCATTGAAGAGTATGTCAATATCAAGGGTGTTCCTCTCAAACTGATTGATACGGCTGGTATTCGTGAAACTGATGATCTGGTTGAAAAAATTGGGGTGGAACGGTCTAAAAAAGCTTTAGAAGAAGCTGATCTGGTCTTACTCGTTCTCAACAGTGCTGAGAAACTGACTGATCAAGATCGAACTCTTTTAGAAATCAGCCAAAACAGCAACCGTCTTATCCTTCTTAATAAGACAGACCTCCCAGAGCAAATTGAAACGGATCAGCTTCCAGAAGATTGCATCAAAATCTCTGTCATCAAAAACCAGAATATTGATGTCATTGAAGAGCGCATCAATAAGCTTTTCTTTGATAATGCCGCCATTGTCGAAAAAGATGCCACCTATCTATCCAATGCCCGCCATATTTCCTTAATTGAAAAAGCTCTTAAAAGTCTACAGGCCGTTAATGACGGTCTGGAACTCGGCATGCCTGTTGATCTCTTGCAAGTTGATATGACGCGAACTTGGGAAATTCTTGGTGAGATTACTGGTGATGCAGCGCCAGATGAACTCATTACACAACTCTTTAGCCAGTTTTGTTTGGGGAAATAATTGCCTTCTGCAAAAACATTAAATATAAAAAAGGTCGGAACACTTTTGCCCCATCCTTTTTTATCTTATTCATTACAGCTACAACTTTAACCACATTAAACATTTCGTTTGATAAGTGATACTTTTCGATCTCACTAGCTCTCTCTTAATTAGACAGCTCTAACAATTTTTGAATATTTCCTCCCAATACCATATCTCTAATAGTATCAGTAGGTGCCAAGTATTCAACCAATTCCTTACTCATAAAGGGTTCTCCATAAGGAGCGTCAGAACCAAATAAACATTTTTGAGGAATTTCAGTGATAGCCATCCTTACAGCCAAAGTAGAGAAGGTTCCAGATAAGTCAATAAAAGCATTTGGCGTTTCTTTGACAAAATCAATAACATTCATCCAATAATACCCTCCCATATGTCCAAAGATTACAGAAATATGAGGGTATTTTTTTGTTAAGTTCATCAAAATTTGGATGCCTTTTAAACTGACTGGATTAAAAGTATGTACCCAAACAGGTAAACTAGGAAATTTAGCTAACGCTTGGAAAATAGTTTCTAATTGTCCAACCTGTTCATCTGAACCGGGAGTAAACTCTCCTAAGCCTTTCAAACCATTTCTTACAATTTGTTCTTCGATCCAATCAATAGTATCATTTAAAGATAAACCAAGCGGAACAGAACCAAAGCCATAAAACTTTTGCGGATACTTTTGAATCGCTTGCACAACTTTTTGATTATTTTGTTTCATTCTGTCTAGTGAAACAACCTGCAGTCCATCTCCACTTAGAACTTTAAAAAGTATTGACATCTCTTCTTTTAGTTCTTTATAGGAACGAGCTCTTTCAGGATGCGGTGTCGTACAAAATAAAATAGCTTTATCAACTTTTGCTTTCTCCAGTTTTTCAACCTGCGCTGCTATTGGAAACATAACATGCTGGATATTATCAATAATCATAAACTTACCCTCATTTACTAATTATTACTAGTAATGGTTAAATGACTGATTTTCCCGTCTTCAACCTCGGCAATATCGGTACCAGTCAAGGCAATATATGCTCCATTTTTTCTTCTGCAAACAACTCCCCAGTTGGCCTGTTGAACAGTATCCGATAATTCTCGGATATCATATAAATGTCTTGTTTCAGCATTCCTACTAAAAAATTCTGTAAAAAATGAATCGATCTCTCTTCTTCCAGAATATCTATGCCCATCATTAGCCTCTATAATCGCATCATCTTTGAAGAGACAGCACAATTTCTGGAGACTTCTTTTATCAGTTACTGCCAAATCAGATAAATAAAAATAGTGTTCAAGTATTGTCATAAACAACCTCCTTTTTATTGTTCAATAATTATTGAACAATTTTATTATAATACTCTTTGTGTTAAAATGTCAATAAAAAGGAAGAAATAAATGAAATCACTATCACATCCATCTATTAATGATATTAATTTAGAGCAGATTCTCTCTGCACTTAGCGAACCAACAAGATTAGCGATATTCAAAGAACTGTATTCTGCTCAAGATGAAAAAAACTGTAGCTCATTTTCTAGTTTAGGACAAAAAAATAATCTCTCCCATCATTTTAAGACTTTAAGAGAATGCGGAATTATATATGTACGCATCGAAGGCCGAAAACGTTGTATTTCCTTACGAAATGAGGAATTAAACGAAAAATTTCCTAACTTATTAAAGGTTATCTACGATAATTCTTGACTGATACTTAACAAGCTGACTGAACATGCTTTTATCCATAAAAATACCTCTGCCTTCTAGTTTACTAGATCTCAGCAGAGGTATTTTTATATGTTCAGGTTTGTAGATACAGTGTCATGTCTGATTTTTATGATGATTGAATAATTTGCTGAATGATTTTCTTTAAATCCGGCACGACCTGCGCTTCAAACCAAGGATGCCTAGACATCCAAATTTGATTTCTGGGAGAGGGGTGAACGAGAGGGAAATAGTCAGGCAAGTATTTTTTGTAATGTGCAACTGTATCGGTCAATTTAACAGAAGACTTTTGATGTAAATAATATTTTTGTGCATAATTGCCGATTAAAATCGTCAACTGGATATCAGGCAGCAAATCCAAAATCGGCTGATGCCATTTCTGGGCAAAACCCTTTCGAGGCGGTAAGTCTCCTGATTTCCCTTTACCAGGATAATAGAAATCCATAGGGATAACAGCAAAATAGCCTGAATGATAAAAAGTATCATAGTCCACTCCCATCCACTCACGCAGACGATCTCCACTTTTATCATTCCAATACAGACGCGATTCTTGAGCCTTAATTCCCGGTGCTTGACCAACAATATTAATACGAGCCGTTTTAGGCGCTGCAAAAAGCGGTTCAATATTTTTTTCTGTAAAAACTTTATTTTGACTGTCTGCCATAATGGCTTTGGTAATTTCTTCAAGACTTGTCATAATAACCTCTTTCTCGTTATTAATTGGATAAGACCGTTACACAAATAATATTCGTTGAACTTTCTTGTCTCGCTATTTGATCAATTCATAAATGGCTTCTGCATAAATAGCAGCTGCTTTATACAGATCGTTCACTTCAACAAATTCATTAGCTTGATGCATGGTATCTGTCGAATGGGGGAACATAGCGCCAAAAGCAACTCCGCGCTTGAGCAAACGTCCAAAGGTACCACCACCGATAACCCATTCATGCCCTTTATCTCCTGTATGTTTTTCATAAACCGCTAGCAAGGTAGCTACTAACGGATCATCCATCGGCACATAATGGGGTTTTTGTTCATGCTCAGACAGAGTAACCTCTCTAACACCTGATAATTGTTCTAGGCTGGCCTTGATGGTCTGTGCATCTATCCCTTGAGGATAGCGGAAATTAAGCGCAATGCTATTGTCTTCAGATTGGGAATCAAAACTAAAGACACCAGGATTCATGGAAACAGAACCCATCTTCTCATCCTTATAGGCAACTCCCAGTTTTTCACCCGCATGATCATCTAATAAAACATTGGCAGCTAAATCCAAGTAAGCTTTAGCATCACCAGCAAAATCAAACTGTGACAAGAAGCGTGCCAAATAAGTAGCTCCATTGATACCTGCTTCTGGTGTTGAACCGTGAGCAGACTTGCCATGCAAGGTCAAGACAAAATTCCCTGCTTCTTCCTTAAGATCCGCTGTTAAAGCATGTTGTTCTGTAAAAGCGGTCAAAGATTCTTGCAATTCAGCTAAACGAATCGTTGCTGAAAAAACAGCTGTTGCTGATTCCGGTACCATGTTTTCACGCAGCCCACCTTTGAAAGATTTAAGGATAAAAGAACCATCATTGCTATTGCCAAAATGAAGGTATTCCGTAATATTCCCTTTTTCTCCATTGATAATTGGAAAATAAGCATCTGGTGAAAAACCAAAATCTGGCTCTGGCATGTCAACATGTTCAAAATAATAATCCATATCAGCCCAACCAGACTCTTCATCAGTACCAACAACAAAACGAACTTTCTTAGAGACTGGTAAACCTAATTCCTTAATAATTTTTAAACCATAATAACAGGCAATCGTTGGGCCTTTGTCATCACTAGCACCACGCGCATAGAGTTTGCCATTGATGATTTCTGGCAAATAAGGAGAGGTTTTCCAACCGCTACCCGCTGGCACCACATCCAGATGGGCAAAAATGCCTAAGACCTCATCTCCTTGACCGTATTCAAAATGACCGGCATAGTTATTAACATTTTTAGTCTCATAACCATCACGCTCTGCCATTTTCAAAAAATGTTCAAGAGCTTGAACAGGACCGGGCCCAAAAGGATGTTTTTTATCAGCCTTACTGTCATCACGCTCAGAATTAATCTGTAAAATCCGAAACAAATCGGCCAAAATATCTCCGCGGCGTTTATCTACCTCTTTTTGAAAATCTACAAACATCTTAGGTACAGCTCCTATCTTTCTTCAATAATTTCATCAACCGGCAAACGATAACTTGGTTCTATCTTCTCATCTGTATAACCAACTGTAATCAAGAGTTCTGGGCGAAAACGCTCATCAATATCTAAAATAGTATTGGTTTTCGTCTTATCAAAACCAAGAATAATATTAGACGAAATGCCTTGGTCAGTTAGAGCCAAGACTAGATTCATAGCTACTAAACCTGCATTTAAAGCCAAATATTCTCCTTTGGTTTGTTCATCAAAATCCGCAAACCGAGCTGGCAAAGTTTCCATGAAATAACCAATCATATCATCAGGCAGGTTTTTGCTGCCAATACGTGCAATTTTGCGCGCACGCTGAACTAAGTCGGTGTCGGTAAACAAAGCAATGACATACTGAGCGCCTTCAACCTGATCCTTATTTAAAGCAGGCAGGTCTTTAGCCAAGACTGCCTTTTTATCTTTAACAAGGACAAACTTCCAAGGCTGTATATTATGAGCACTAGGAGCTAATTGGGCAATCTCAATGGCTGTTCTAACATCTTTAAAATCAACTGTTTTATCATTAAAATGTTTAGTTGCATGGCGCTTTTTATTCAGTTCTAAAAATTTCATAAACGAACATCCTTCTAATTCTGTTATAGTTGTTCTTTTATTTTACCACTTTTTGAAACTGTTTACAGCTTTTTCAACATCTTCTTTTATGATTCCATAATAAGTTGCTGATGTATATTGCCTAAAATTAAAACAGTATCTAACATTTAACCTTTTTCTCTTTCCTCTCGCAAGCTCTCTTGAATGTTCTCTGCGACATTTTTTGGAATGCCGCAGTTGATAATATCATCTAGGCTGGCCTTTTGAATATTAGGAAGATTCTTAAAGTGTTTCATCAGCAATTGCTTGCGCTTAGGGCCGAGCCCTGCAATACCGTTCAACTTTGATGAGAAGGTGTTTTTACCGCGCAGCTGCCTATGAAATGTAATGGCAAAGCGATGCACTTCGTCTTGAATGCGCTGCAAGAGAAAGAACTCTTCTGAATTTCTAGGCAGAGGAATCACTTCCAGCGGATCACCAAAGAGCAGCTCATGGGTTTGGTGCTTATCATTTTTTTGCAAACCAGCGATAGGAATATCGAGTCCCAATTTATTTTCGATAACGTCACGCGCTACATTAACCTGACCTTGTCCCCCATCAATAATAATCAGGTCTGGTGGTGTCAGTCCATCTCGCATGACACGGCTATATCTGCGATAAATAACCTCACGCATGCTGGCATAGTCATCAGGTCCGATAACGGTTTTGATTTTAAATTTACGATAATCCTTCTTACTTGGCTTGCCGTCCACAAAAACAACCATAGCTGCAACAGGACTGGTTCCTTGAATGTTGGAATTATCAAAGGCTTCAATGCGCACTGGCTTAGGAATATTAAGTAAATCTCCAATATTTTCAATCGCACCATGCGTTTTTCGAATATCTTTTTCCAAGAGATCAAATTTCTGCTGCAGGCTAACACGAGCATTTTTCGTTGCCAGATTGACTAACTGCTTCTTCTCGCCGCGCTGCGGTTTGATAATCTTAGTATTGACCACCGCTTTAACCAAAGTTTCATCAATATTTCTAGGAATAAAAATCTCCTTTGGAATAAAGTGACGGTTATCCTGATAGAACTGTCCTACATAGGTCAGAAAATCTTCCTCAGACTCATTGTAATAAGGAAACATATTGACATCGCGCTGAATAAGCTTTCCCTGACGAATAAAGAAAACCTGCACACACATCCAGCCTTTATCAACATAATAACCAAAAATATCACGATCCTGCATATCCTGATTCATGACGCGCTGCTTAGTTCGCAACAGACCAATGCCCTCAATAAGATCTCGGTATTCAGCTGCACGTTCAAATTCCATGAGCTCAGAAGCTTTGGTCATTTTATCGCGCAGTTCATTGACAATCTTATCGTCCCTGCCATTGAGAAAGTTTTTCACATCTTCTTTAAGACTATCCCAATAGGTTTGGTCGGTCTGACAAATGGTATGCGCCTTGCATTGCCCGAGATGATAATAAAAACAGACCTTGTTGGCTGGGTTGGTGCATTTTTTAAAGGGAAAGAGACGATCTAAAAGTCGCTTAATTTCAGTAGCAGCTCCCGAATCAGGGTAGGGACCAAAATAAAGACCGCCATCCTTTTTCACCTGACGGGTAATCAATAAACGCGGATAAGGTTCATTGGTAATTTTAATAAAAGGATAAGACTTATCATCTTTGAGTCTGATATTGTACTTGGGCTTATTTTCCTGAATGAGATTAATCTCAAGAAGTAAAGCTTCTGTATTTGACCCAGTAACAATGTATTCAAAATCCTCAATTTCCGAAACCAACAATTCTGTCTTGGTATTATGGCTGCCGTGAAAATAGCTACGCACACGGTTTTTTAAGTTCTTGGCCTTACCGACATAGATAATGGTGCCGTTTTTATCCTTGTGAATATAACAGCCAGGACTATCTGGCAGCAATTCCAGCTTATGTTTAATCAGTTCGTTCATAATCTTTATTATAGCAAAAATGACCTAACTTTTCTGACTTTACTGCGATTAGTTTTACTTTTATTCCTTCTGCTTTTTTGGTAAAATAACGACGTATTTTTAAAGAAAGGAAAAAGAATGTCTCAGTTTTTATCAAAACGTGTCTCCAACTATGAACTCTTTTTCGATCTTGCTGTTGTTTTGGCTATTGGTCAGCTGACTTCTGCTATTCATCTCAACCACATTGGTCTTCAAGAAGTTTTAGCTTTTATTACGACTAATATTATTATCTTTAATATCTGGCATAATGAAGTGCTTTATTTTAATAAATACGGAGATTCTAGACTGCAGGATATTTACACGATTATTGCTCTCATGTTTATAGTGGGCAATATTTCGCTCAACTTCAGTCTCAATATTAAGGGCTACTATGCTGGAAATCCTCAGCTGATGCTCTTTAATTTCCTGCTGATGCTAGCCTATGCTTTTATTGCTCTGCAATATTTTTTAAAAGGGAAAAAATTAGGTTTTAGTCATAATATTAAGCTCAACATACTATCGCAGCTGAGTTACAGTCTGCCTTTGGCGGGTTTAGCCCTAGGTTTGCTACCTCTCAATATCTGGACGGCTCTTATTTATCTCCTGCCCAATCTTCTTCCTATCTTCAGCAGAAAATTTTACAATCATCAGCTGCTCAACTTCCCGCATATCGTTGAACGTCTGCATTTGGTAACTCTTTTAACCTTTGGAGAATCCGTTATTGCTATTATCAAAACCTATCCTTTAAAAGATCAGCCTTTAACTGGATTCATGATCTTTTTTGGAATGGCAACACTTTTTGTTTTTTATATGGGACAAACTTTTTTAAATATCAATCATCACCAAGAAACAACTGCTAGTATTCTCTTTTATGCTCACCTACCAATCTTTGCTGGTATTAATATTTTCACTGTAGGTATCGAATTTCTGGCTGAATCCCACCATGCTAATATTGGTTTTATACTGTTTCTTGCTGGTATTATTAGCTTTTATCTGGGTGTTCTAGCGACTTCCCGCTATAACAAAGACCTTTTTATCGCTTTGACCTAAAAGCTTGGCTGCAATATAGTTGCACTATCTTAACAGGTTTTATACTAATGATTTTACTGAAATCCCATCTCATTTTCTTAGCTTTGATTTTAGTCCTGCAAAATCGGCTTATGATGCGCATCAATATGGCTAATCGTCATAGAGCCCGTGAACGTCACAATGTTCCTCATCCAGATCCCAGCAAAAACTTCAGAGATTTTTCTTAGAATCAGTAAATCTATAAAAAACTGAGTCCATTATGAACAGTCTCAGCTTTTTCGTACTAATAAGGCAAGGAGTTGCTTGTAATCATTGACTTCATAAGTCGGTCTTATACCGGTCTCATTGGTTTTGATATAAGGGTTGTACCAAACAGTATCAATTCCTGCATTATTGCCGCCTTGAATATCAGCTAAGAGACTATCGCCAATCATCAGTGCTCTGCTATAATCAAAATAAGCAATATCATCAGCAATATAATCGTAAAAAGCCTTGTCAGGTTTTTGAAAACCAATCCTATCTGAGATAAAGACTTGTTCAAAATAAGATGCAATGTTGGAATTAGCCATACGCCCTGTCTGAATATTGGCGATACCATTGGTTGCTCCAAAAATACGATAACCCTCATCAGTTAGTTTTTCTAACAAAGTCTCAGCACCAGTCAAAGTCTGCCCTTGCTGGCTTAGAAAATTCTGATAACGATTCGCAAGGGTACGACCATCCACTTTCTGACCAAAATGGGCAAAAAGCTTAGCAAAACGTGTGTTGACCAATTCTTTTTTGCTGATTTTATTCAAGGTCAAATCCTGCCAAAGTTGCTGATTCATGGGAATATAAAAATCCTTATAAGTCTGAACGTCAGGTACTTGGGCCTCTTCCAATAATTGTGTTAAAGCCACATCTTCTGCTGCTTCAAAATCTAAAAGCGTGTGATCAAGGTCAAAAAGCAAAAATTTATAGTTCACAATAGTCTCTCCTCAGTAATTCACTATGCTTATTATAGCATAATAAAAAGCAGGATTTCTACGAATAAAAGCAGGACTTGTAACCACAACCTAATGATATTAGTCTTTAAATTTATTAAAATCATAAGAAAGAAGTTTGGCATAATTTTCCTATATATTCCAAGAAATAAAAACTATGGATCGAAAAAGTTTGTCAATGTTTTCTACATCATCCTAATCATTAAAAACGCAATCTGTGTCACTGATTAATAAGACATAAAAACTTTGAAAGCGCTGAAGGAGGAGATTTTCAAAAAACTTTAGTTCTCGGTCAATCAGTTGCTCCGCTAAATCATATTTATCTAAATAATGGGCATAAAAGGTCCCTTTACTAATTATGCACTCCTTAATCAAACGAGTCGTCGTTAATTTCTCAAAAGGAACCTCGGTTAACAGCTTCAAGAAAGTTTCTTCAATACAGCAGCGAGTTTTAATCACTCGAGAGTCCGTTTTCTTTTTTGATTTATCCATTCTTTAACCTTATATCTTAAAAAGCGCACCCTTTTAGATGCGCTCTTTGTTTTAAATAACTTATTATTTTTTCAAGTTGTAGAATGATTTAAGACCACGGTATTCAGCGACTTCACCAAGTTGATCTTCGATACGAAGCAATTGGTTGTATTTAGCAATACGATCTGTACGTGACAATGAACCAGTCTTGATTTGTCCAGCGTTGGTTGCAACTGAAATATCAGCGATTGTTGAATCTTCAGTTTCACCTGAACGGTGTGATACAACGGCAGTATAACCAGCTTCTTTAGCCATTTCGATAGCTTCAAATGTTTCAGTCAAAGTACCGATTTGGTTAACTTTGATAAGGATTGAGTTTGCAGCACCTTCTTTGATACCACGAGCAAGGTAGTCCGTATTTGTAACGAAGAAGTCGTCACCAACCAATTGTACACGGTCACCAAGGCGAGCAGTCAATGCTTTCCAGCCATCCCAGTCATTTTCGTCCATAGCATCTTCAATTGTGATAATTGGGTATTTGTTAACCAATTCTTCAATATAATCAATTTGTTCTGCAGCTGAACGCTTAGCACCTTTTTCACCTTCGAATTTAGTGTAGTCATAAACACCATTATCATAGAATTCTGATGACGCACAGTCAAATCCAAGGAAGACTTCTTCACCTGGTTTGTAACCAGCTGTTTCAATAGCTTTGATAATTGTTTCTACAGCGTCTTCAGTTCCATCAAACTTAGGAGCGAATCCACCTTCGTCACCAACAGCTGTTTCAAGTCCGCGTTCCTTAAGAATTTTCTTAAGTGCATGGAAGATTTCAGCACCCCAACGAAGAGCTTCTTTGAATGTAGGTGCACCAGCAGGTACAATCATAAATTCTTGGAAAGCGATTGGAGCATCTGAGTGAGAACCACCGTTGATGATGTTCATCATTGGAGTTGGCAGAACTTTAGTGTTAAATCCACCAAGGTAGCTGTAAAGTGGAATTTCAAGGAAATCAGCAGCAGCACGAGCTACAGCAATAGAAACACCAAGAATAGCATTAGCACCAAGTTTACCTTTGTTTGGAGTACCGTCAAGTGCGATCATTGCTTTATCAATAGCTTGTTGATCACGAACATCATATCCGATAAGTGCTTCAGCAATAATATTGTTTACATTATCAACAGCTTTTTGAGTACCAAGACCACCATAACGTGATTTATCTCCATCGCGAAGTTCAACTGCTTCGTGTTCACCAGTAGAAGCTCCTGAAGGAACCATACCACGTCCGAATGCACCTGATTCAGTGTAAACTTCTACTTCAAGTGTTGGGTTACCGCGTGAGTCAAGGACTTCGCGAGCGTAAACATCAGTAATAATTGACATTTGTTCTCTCCTTATGAGTTTTAATTTTTACATGTTAATCATACCACAAAGTTGGAACTTAGGCAAACCAAAAAAGATTTGAGAGTGGGAAACAGTCGCTATTTCTTAAGAACGGGGGTTCTTCTCTCTCATTTCTAGGCGTTCAATACAGAACGCTCTTACAAACAAACCGTTTCACTCCCAGTCTTTCGCATAAATCGATCAAAAAGTGATCCGAACAGAGCTCACGGAATGAAATAATCTCTAATGTGCTAACTTACCATGCTTAAATGTATATTGAAACGAAACTTCGTCCTAACTTTCTTACAACAAAAAGAAAAATCAAAGCAAGGTTTGAAACAATCTTGTATGAGCTCACAACCCTTGTTTTTGATTTTTTATTTCTGTTTAATTTAATTAGACAGTCCTTGATTTCTTTTGCGTCTGTGTTTGTGGTATCCAGTAAGCATTTTCAAAGTTTACTATATAAGGAGAAGACTTGGGAATAGTATAATAAAGCTTAACCTCAATTGTCTTTCCTGCTTCAATAATATCAGGAATTTTTTGCTTACCTGTATAATTACTTGGCTCAGCAATATCATAGTTTCTATCATAGATAAAGAAATCATCCGGACTAAATTGGATCATTTTATCAGTCGTATTCTTAACACTAACAGTAAGGACGATCTTCTTATCCTTTTTAGAAACACCTTTCATCTTGACTTTAGAATCTTCTTTGACTCCTGTTACCGTGACTTCTTCTCCTGTACTCATTTTAGCACTCTCTCCAAAAATATATCTGGTCACCTTGTCAGTAGACTCATAGTCATCACCATAATAATTATCTCTAATTTTTTCTCGAATTTTAAGATTTTTTATGGCCTTTTTCTTATTAGTAATGGTCCGATCTTGCATGCTATTTGTCGCTGTCCACTTATTAAAATCCTGTCTTGATGTCGCATACAAAGCCGTCATAACAATCGTAGCAATGAAAAAGATACTGGCTGTCACTATAAAAATAATGCCAAGGACTTTCCAAACATTGGTTTTATTTTCCATTTTTTACTCCTAAATATTTCCTGACTTCTTTTTCTGCTTAATCATCATAGCTACTAGAGGAATCATAGTCATCATAACTGTAACTATTTTTATAATCTTCGACTTCTTTTTCCTTATATTTTCTAATTCTCTTGCGATAATGAACAATTTTGTCTTCTTTATCTTCTGATCTTTCAACTAACTGATGAACATCGTGATTGGACAAAACATATAAAGTCGTCAGCGTTGCTGTGGAGATAAAGAAAATAGCAGTTAAAACGATAAAGATAATTCCTAGAACCTGCCAAACATTGGTTTTATTTTCCATCTTCTACTCCCCAAACATTTAGTTATTGCTTGGTATTATAACACTAAAGCACCTAAAAAAGCAAATAACATTTAGCATTTCAAGCTTTCTTTTTTAAAATAGTGTATAATTTTTTTAAAAGCTAATAAACGTAGAAAGTGAAGAAAAGATGACTGATTTAGATAAGAAGATTTTAGAAAGTGCCCATGGTGAGCATCGTTTAAATCCCGATGAGCAAAGAAAATATTTCGGTACTTTTGCTGAACGCCTCGTTTTAAGCATTCTCTTAGCGGATGCAGAAAATCAAGCTATCCTTGCAAATTTTGATCAGGTTCTACAGGATCTTAAGGCAAAATATGATTCTCTTTCTCTTAAAATTTCACCAAAATTATCCCTGACCAATCAGATGCTATACATGAAAAAAACACAAGAAGCTGGTCTGATAGCTACTATTGTTTCCGAAGATAAGAGCGATTCACCTTTTGGACTCCTAGTACATACTGACAAAGCTGAAAACATTGATAATCCAGATATTAAGGCTCTTTATCCCCAACTCTTCACAAACGGCAAAGAAACTGGACAGCCACATAAAAAAACCTTTTGGCAAAAATGGTTCCAATAATTAAAAACAAGCAAGTCTCAGCTCATTTGCCTTAGTTTTAAAAACTAAGCAGAAGAAACTGGTATTGCTTGTTTTTTTATAAATCTAAGCTTAAAAGATTACCAATATTTTGTGCTGTTCTCTCCAGATTTTGGCTAGCCTGCGCCAGCGTATTTTCCAAGGAATCAACCCTTGAAATGATAGGAAAGGCTGCTGCAATATGCGCAACTGGAAAATCAGGAAGATCATCCTTGAGACTACCACAAATAGAAATGACTGGCGTTTTACTCGGCGTGCGTCTAGCTACACCGACTGGCGCCTTACCCGATAAACTCTGCTTATCCATACGTCCTTCACCGACAATTACCAAATCTGCCTTTTGAACATGCTGCTCAAAATCTAAAATATCTAAAACCGCATCAATGCCTGAGACAATTTTTCCAGCTGCAAAGGTGACCAAACCAGCTGCCAAACCACCACCTGCTCCTGCTCCTTGAAGTTCCAAAATAGCTGGATTGACAAGCTCATAGAAACGACGCATTGCTTGATCAACTGCTGCAAATTCCGTTTCTGCCAATCCTTTTTGACCAGCAAAAGTATACGTTGCCCCTTGCGGACCACACAGACAATTCGTCACATCTGTAATAATCGTCACATCCAAATCTCTCAAACAAGCAGGAACAGCCTGATCCGAAAAGCTAACAATTTTACCCAAATTGGCCCCAATGGCTTCAACTTTTTCTCCCCTATCATCAAAAAAAGCATAACCCAATCCGGCTGCCAGACTTAGACCACCATCATTGCTAGAACTGCCGCCAACACCGACCATAACTCTTCTAATCCCTTTTTGAGCGAGAAAGACAAGCAATTCACCAATACCACGATTACTAATTATCAAAGGATTTCTCTTGTCTTTAGGAATGTGTTCCAAACCTGTAATGGCCGCAATTTCAAAAACTGCCAAGTCATCCTTGTAGGCATACTGAACCTCAATAGGATCTCCAAAAGGTCCTGAAACCGTATGACTTGCTTTTGTTAGCTGTAAACCCAAAGCCAAAGCTTCTAAGGTTCCTTCGCCACCATCACCAACGGGCAATAGATCAAAAGTTGCTTGAGGCAAGGATTTAGAGAATCCCTTTTGAAGAGCCTGTGCTACTTCCAGAGCTGATAAAGACTCTTTAAAAGAATCTGGTGCAATAAGAATATGCATGGCCACCTCCTTATAACTTATAGACAAAATAATAAGTCGTCACACCCTCAAAAGGCACATCTGCTAACTAGCCATAGATATGAAAACCCTGCTTGAGATAAAAATCCTTGGCCTGATAGGAGCGCGTGCTTAAGGTCAGAGTCAAAATGTTATGAGCACGCGCATAGTCTTTGATATAATCCAATAACTGACTGCCAAATTTTTGCTTTTGAAAGACACTGTCCACTGCCAAATTTTCAATCTTCAGCGTTTGGTAAAGTTGCTGACAAGAAGCTGCTGCCAAAATGCGCGCAGCATCATCTTTGACCACAAACTGTACTTGTTTTTTCTGATTTTTAGGTTTTGCTTCTTGAAAGTACTGAACATATTGTTCTTCAAAAATCTGATTAAAAAAAGATGTTAACTCTTCACTTGTTTCTGAAAAATGAACGATCATCACCGCTACTCCTTTTTCTTTCATTATACAATAAAACAGCCATTTTTAATGCATTTTTTGTGCTATACTAATTTAATGAGGTAAAACCATGTATCAAACCATTCTTTTTGATTTAGACGGAACTCTGACCAATCCTGCTTTAGGAATCACCAACTCTCTTGCTTATGCTCTAGAGAAATTTAACATTGAAGTGACTGATAAGAAGGAACTTTACCGTTTCATCGGCCCACCCTTACAAGATTCTTTTGAAAACTTCTACCATTTTTCAAAGGAAGATAGCCTTAAAGCTGTGGATTTTTACAGAGACTATTTCCGCCATAAGGGGCTTTATGAAAATGAGGTTTATCAAGGCATTCCTGATTTATTGGAAAGATTGAAGGCTCAAGGAAAAAAGCTATTAGTGGCAACCTCAAAGCCTGAAGAATTTGCCAGACAAATCCTGAAGCATTTTGAACTTTTTGATTATTTTGACCTTGTCGCAGGTGCTAGTATGGATGGTAGCAAGCGTCTAAAAGGCGATGTCATTGCCTATGCTCTAACAAGTGCACAAGTCTCTGACCTTTCAGCGACCATCATGATCGGTGACCGAGAGCATGACATCATTGGTGCCAAAAAAAATGGTCTAGATGCCATCGGTGTCCTTTACGGATTTGGAAATCGTGAAGAATTGGAAACGGCAGGTGCTAAGTTTATCGTAGAAACAGTAGAAAACTTGAGAAAGATACTTTTATAACAAAAAACTCTGAGCAGCTCCTATCTGCTCAGAGTTTTTGCAATAAAGAGATATAGGGAAGTTCCGAAGGCAGGATGGCAATGATTCAAAGGTGGTGTTTATGACACACTCTTTTTAGTAAGGTGACCATCATGTCGGTTTACGAGGCACTCGTGTTCATGTTAAACTTTGACATTCTGTTATTGGCTTTATTGACCTATCTTAAGGATAAAAAATAAAACAGTAAAACCGCTCTTCCAACTTTGACAGAGTTGCGAAAAAGCAGTTTTTACTGTTAACTTCATCCGTCTCGTCTTTAAAACGGTCCTGTGAGAGTGGGACAAAAATCGGTAAATCGTCATGAAATAGTGATTTCGATTTTGTTGTCCCACCTCCGCACAGTTTATTAGGATGGCCGCTATCAAATGCCTAGCAAGAGATAAGGACTTCCAATAAACCACTGCGTCAAACATTTGATGTTGCACAGATTGAAGGAGTTTGAAACTTTTGTTCCAAACTTTTTGAAAACTTCTCGATGGGAAATACGTGTTCCATCATCTTCTGCCATGGCTTGACGTAAAATTTGTAAATCATCTTCTATTTTTTCCAACATGGCTTGCCTTGCAAACTCAGAAATGGTAAGACCGTGTGCTTGGACATATTCTGATAAATCATCTGCCTTAAAACAAGCATAAAGAGCCTCTCTATTAGCCTTATCAATTTCCGTAACAAAAACAGGCTGCTTACAGTTATCACAAACAGCTTCCTGACACTTAAAAGTATAATCTTTCCCTTTTAATTTTCGTGTTAACTCACGATTCTCAATATGAAAAGGAACATCATCCAAGAAATGTTCACAAAAGATTCTTTTATCTGCCATGATATACTCCTTTGCCAATATTTCACTAGACTAAAGATTTTTCTGCAATTCTTCTAAATTCATTCCCATAACAGTAAGAATTTCAGAAAAAGTAACCGTCCGAAAACGATCTTCATACTTTTTGCACAATTTAACAAAATCACTAAAAAACATCTTGAAATATGGTTTGTCCAATACCACTTTCAAAAACAAGATAATAACGACTAACCGTTTGTTATCATAGTTTGTAATATTATGATAGGAAGCAATATTTATCATCCGCACATTCTTCAGATTAACGTTATAAAGCCGTTCATCGTGTGCACAGATATTCCTAATAAGATTTACAGCCTTTAGGCCTGAACTAAAATCTTGGTTTGATAACTTCAAACTTTTAATATTATCTTTACATTGCTTATTATATTTGTCACCATAAAATTTAGCAATCTTATTTTTCATGGAGTCTGTTAAGATATTATAAAAATAGGCAATATTACCTATAGTTAAAAAATTTACCAGAACCCATAATGGAACCTCCCCATGTTCTTCTATGTAATGTTTAACAGCTCCCGTTTTATCCACTTTGTCATGAATCGTTTTTGTAAGAATTGAAATCTGTTGAAGAACTTTCTTAGGGGCATCATCCACAAAATTACTAATATCAAGATAAGCATTCTTTTTAGGATACTCTTGTGTAAATGTATGAGCAACCGTTGTTTTCAACGAATTCTCAAAAATTAGTAAGTATTTTAAAAACAGCATACGAAGTTCTCTGTCAAATAAGAATAAATTTTTCAATTCATCAAAATGAGTATTCACAAGATATTCTTCTGGAATGACTGGCCGATTGTTAGCATCTTTCCTTAGAAACAAATCCTTATACCCATTAATTACATTATAATAATTTTCTTGCTCTAAAAATCTTTTAGGCTGACCATTTGTCGGCACTACCATCCCCCGTCCACGAAGGATAGTTAATTGTTGATTAAATGTTTTATGTTCTTTCATCTTTCTCCAAAAAAAATAGCCAGGGCGCCATACGCTTCCTGACCTAATCTTATGTTTGTATTTTATCTTGTACTCTGTGTTTTGTCAAGTATTTTTATTCCATAGTCTTAACCTTCTCCTCAATAAAATCAATTTCATCTTTGGATAAACCATATTTCCTATAAAGCTGTTGGTCAATCTCTGGAATAGATTTGCTCCAGTCAATATCAGAATTAGAAGTGAAATCTTGGAGAGGGACATATTTCCACTTATCACGAGTATTATCTTGGGTAATTTTTAAAATTCCAAGCATAGTTCGAGCAAACTTCCCTTTGATATATTTCAATGCTGATTTAGCTTCACCTTCAGTTTCAAAAGTACCAATTGATAAGAACGTTTCTGTAGCTCCTTCATTAGGAATTCCTATTACAGGTTCTCCAATTAATACTGTGCTTTCTTTCTCTCCAATAGTACCACTCCCACCAGATTTAGGAATAAATACTTTGTATTTATAAAAACTTTCTGGTGTAATAAGATAATCTTTTGCTATCCAATATCTAACCCTTGCTGATTGAAGTAGACCTAATATTTGAACATAGTCCTTGTCAGTCTTTGGTTTATCTTCAAAATAAATAATATCTTTAAGTATTTTAAATGCTGAAGAACCTACGTCAAATTTATGACCTTTTGATTGTATATCTGCTATTTCAGGATAATCCTTTAACGCTACATCAGATAATTTATAAACTCCTCTACCACTTATAATAGTAGATACCATGAAAACTTCTCTTGAAGAAGCAAAAACAAAGATTGAGGAGGCATTAAATCATGTGAAATTTGATGTCGTTATCTATCGGTAATCCGCCATATCAAGATACTGCCTTAGGAAATAATATAACTTATGCACCACCAATTTACCATGAGTTTATGGAAGAGGCTTATATTATTGCAAATAAGGTTAGTTTGATAACGCCAGCTCGTTTTCTGTTTAATGCTGGTAGTACTCCAAAATTATGGAATGAAAAAATGTTATCAGATGAACATTTAAAAATAGTCTTTTATGAAGCTAATAGTGTTAATGTCTTTCCAAATACAGGTATTGCTGGTAGAGTTGTTGTTACTTATGTGGATACTAAATTGTCTACAAAACGAACATTTGTTCTGTAAGGCTTATAGCCAGATAGCGTTCGTTCTGTGATGCTTTTCACCTCCTTGCATCGCAGCGCTGCAGGCAGTACTGGAGTATGGCAAAACGAACTAACGAAGTAAGCAAAGATAAACTAAAACACTATAAAAGCACAACATCTTCTGGTTGACCTTAGTCATCCAACTATTGATGGGTTCGTTAATCCTTTTCAACTCCATACCTTTGATTATAGGGCAAGAAACATCCAAAAGGTTGGACAATTAGATACGGAGGCATTTCAAAAGATCGTGCAACTGTATCACTATATTTTCGTAGATTAATTTTAATACTATCAAAAAAGCTGTCAAAAATGTTTGACAGCTTTTTGAATGATTTATAAATCTCACTGGTCTTCTTTTAGTCTTTTCACTTGCCGTTTAAAGGATTGATTTTCTTTTTCTAGGGTCTTCAAAGTTTCTGTAATGTCATCAAGAAACTCATCAACTTCTTCCTGATTATAACCTCGAAACGTGGCAGAAAACTGTTTTTCTACAATGTCTTCTGCTGTTATCATTTTTGCTACTCCCTAATAATCCGTAATCTCTTTGCGATCATGAACATTACTTTGTTTGCCTTGGCGAGACTTGAGAACGGCTTCGACATCGGCTGGTGTTACACCAGTCTCAACCAGCATGACAGCCAAATGATAAAGAAGGTCGGCTGTTTCACTCGCAATCTCAATCTTGTCAGCATTTTTGGCACCGATAACCACTTCGGTTGCTTCTTCACCAACTTTTTTGAGAATCTTGTCCAATCCCTTATCAAAAAGATAATTGGTATAAGAGCCTTCCTTAGGGTTTTCTTTGCGATCTAGCGCTTCTTTGTAAAGTGTTTCTAGCATAATTAAAATGTGAGAGTGTCTAAAAAGCGACCGAATTTTAGGAAATTATCGGGAAATCAGGATTTCCCAGATAATTTATCTCAATTCCGAGCTTTTAGCTTGAACTCATTTCCTTTCTTTCGATTTTTTGAAAATAGCAGAGCTTAATTTTCATCTTGTTCTTGACCATAAATCTCATTAAAAAAACAAGAGTAAGCTCCTGTATGGCAGGCGGCGCCGACTTGTTCTACGGCAATGAGGAGGGTGTCTTGGTCACAATCTGTCTTGATGGACTTGACATACTGATAATGGCCACTGGTATCTCCCTTATGCCAGAGTTCATTGCGAGAGCGGCTCCAGTAGTACATTTCTTTGCTTTCTAAAGTTTTTTGATAAGCCTCTTCATTCATATAAGCCAGCATGAGAACTCGTCCCGTCTGACAGTCTGTCACAATAACTGGTAATAGACCACCTTGTTTTTTAAAATCTAATGATAAATCGGTCATTATCTCACCTCGATTCCATGCTCTTTCATGGCTTTTTTGGTATCCGCGATAGAAACCTCGCCATAATGGAAAATGGATGCTGCTAAGGCACCTGTTGCTGGGGTCTTTTCAAAAACTTCCACCATATGCTCCATATTTCCGGCACCACCTGAGGCAATGATGGGAATATCAGCCAATTGGGCAACAGCATTTAACATATCTAAGTCAAAACCAGACTTGGTGCCGTCCTTATCCATGCTTGTTAGGAGAATTTCGCCAGCACCCAGCTGAACGGCTTCTTTAACCCAAGATAAGAGATCAATGCCTGTATCTTTTCGGCCACCTGCAATGTAAACATGCCAAGAATCATCTGCTTCTTTGCGCGCATCAATGGCAACGACCACGCATTGACTGCCAAATTTCTCAGCACAATCCTTGATTAACTGGGGATTGGCGATAGCCGATGAATTAACAGCGACCTTATCGGCACCAGCCTTGAGCATTTTATTCATATCATCAACTGAACGAATACCACCGCCAACGGTAAAGGGAATAAAGACTTGGTCCGCTACATGCCTTACCATATCCACTGTCGTTTCTCGATTGTCCGAGGTTGCTGTAATATCTAAAAAGACCAGTTCATCACAACCCGCTTCATAATAAGCACGCGCAGCATCAACAGGATCACCAACATCAGTCAGATTAACAAAATTAACACCCTTAACGACGCGTCCATCCTTGACATCTAGGCAAGGAATAATCCGTTTTTTTAACATGGCTAACCCTCAAATTCTCTTAATTCTTTTAGACTAATATCGCCATTATAATAAGCTTTGCCGACAATGGTTCCGGCAACACCAATCTTTTCTAATTGTTGCAAATCTGACAGGGCATGGATACCACCTGAGGCAATAACCTTGGCACTTGTCAAGTGAGCAATTAGTTTCTCATAATGCTCAAAATTGGGGCCTGTCAATGTGCCATCACGGTCAACGTCAGTATAGACAAAAAGTCTGACACCCATTTTTTCCATCTCTAAAGCTAGGCTGATGTAATCAACGGTGCTAGTCTCCAGCCAACCTTCTGTAGCTACCATCCCATTTTTAGCATCAATACCAACAACAATTTTATCGCTGCCAAATTTATCCAGAGCTTCCTTGACAAATTGGGGATGCTTAACTGCCATAGAACCAATAATCACACGATTAATACCGACAGATAAATAATCTTCAATTTGTTCAATGGTGCGAATACCACCGCCGACTTCAATAGCCAAGCCTGTCATTTCTTTAATCTTGGCAATTAAATCACGATTAGCAGCCCGACCTTCAAGTGCACCATCCAAATCGACAACATGGATGTATTGGATACCTGCTTCCATGAAAATACTAGCTTGGTCGAGAACATTATCATTAACAACCGTCTCTTGCTCAAAATCCCCCTTGACAAGGCGGACAGCATGACCGTTTTTAATATCGATAGCTGGAAGAATTTGCATAATTAAGATACCAAGAGCGTTAAGAAAGCAAGAAGAAAATAGGAAACTGACGACGTGACTTTGTCACTAGGAAGTTTATCTTTTTCTCGATGCTTTTAGCTCGGGTTCAGTTCGAAAAATCTAACTGAACTTTCCTTTCTATATAGTTTAGTCAAGTAAGCGAGCTTTTAGCTCGAACTCATTTCCTTTCTCTTTCTTAATTATCTAGTCAGAAATAACGTGGTCATTCCTAGACTTTAGCTCGGGTTCGGTTCAAAAAATGTTTGAATGAACCGTTCTTTCTAATTTTATTTCCATCAGTCACACAAATCCACAAATTTTTTGAGAATACCTAGTCCGACATCACCCGATTTTTCAGGGTGGAACTGAGCGCCGTAGACATTATCCTTGTGAATCATGGCTGGTACTTCAATAGAATAGTCAACCGTCACATCAATGTATTCTTGGGGGACATCTGTAAAGTAGCTATGCACGAAATAGACAGCCTGACCTTGCAAACCGGCTGTCAAAGCTGACTTCTGCTTGACCTGCAAATCATTCCAGCCCATATGGGGAACAGGAAAACCAGCTTTAGCTGAAATTTCTCGACAAATACCAGAAATAAAGCCAAAACCAGCTGTCTCACAGTGTTCCAAACCTTTTTCCACTAATAATTGCATACCCAGACAAATGCCTAAAAGGGGTATTCCTTTGGCAACAGCTTCTTTGATAACAGTCACAAGGCCTCTTTTTTCAAGTTCAGCCATGGCAGCTGGAAAGGCACCAACTCCTGGCAAAATCAAACCTGAAGCTGCCACAATCTTTTGCGGATCCGCTGATAGTTCTGCCTTGACACCAAGTTTATCCAAAGCCCGCAGGACATTAGCGGTATTGCCTGCGTCGTAATCAATAACTATAATCATAAGGTCTCCTTTCTCTCTAAATCCAAAGCATACATAGCAGTTAAATCAATGACTACTATCAGCGCAAAAATAAGAGTAAAAGTTTGATCATAAATCATCGCAAAACAGAAAATGGTCAGACCGTAGACGAAACATTCCAGAGCGAATTTAGCTCTTCCCTTCAGGCTATTAGTAGACTTCGGAGCACCATAGCGAGACCAAATGAGAGCAATAATCAGTCCCAAGAAAGGATATAAAACTCTGACTACCAGACTGTACTCACAAAATGCTGCTGCGGCTAAACCAATTATTGCCGAAACCTCCAAGACAAAACGAAAAAGAAGTGTCAAACTTGAAAAAATTTTTCTCACGGAATTCACCTTATCTTAAAGCATCCCTTTTGTAGAATTAACGCCCTTAATTTCTGGATTGATGGTCACTGCTTCACGAAGCGCACGGCCAGTTGCTTTAAAGAGACTTTCTGCCTTGTGGTGGTTATTCTTACCATGCAAAATCTTTAAATGCAGATTCATTTGAACATTAAAAGCAAGAGCTTGGAAGAATTCTTCTACCAATTCAGTATCAAAATTGCCTAATTTCGGATTGTCAAATTCCGCATCAAAAACCAAATAAGAACGGCCGGACAGGTCAAGGCTGGCCATGCCCAAGGTTTCGTCCATGGGCACAAAACTTGTCCCATAACGGTTAATACCTACCTTATCTCCCAAGGCTTGGCGCAGGGCTTGACCAAGAGCAATACCGACATCTTCCACCGTATGATGACTATCCACATGCAAATCGCCATCAGCCTTAACCACCAAGGACATCCGTCCATGACGAGCAAAAAGGGTTAGCATATGGTCAAAAAAGCCCACGCCTGTCTGAATATCCACAGGTTCCTGTGTATCTAAATTCAAACTCAGCTTAATCTTGGTTTCAAAGGTATTGCGTTCGATTTTTGCTTGTCTCATTTTTTCACCTCATCTAATATTTCAATCACTTTGTACAAATCTGGTTCATTGATTTGGTAGGGTGCTTGTTGGCGGACAATTGGTTTGGCACAAAAGGCAATACCGATTCCTGCCTCATGAATCATGGGCAAGTCATTGGCACCATCACCCATGGCAATGGTTTGTGAAAGGACAAGTTCATTTTCTGCTGCCCAATCGCGGAGCTTTTGTACTTTGATTTCCTTGGTCACAATATCTCCGTATGTTTTGCCAGTCAGGACACCATCAACGACTTCTAAATGGTTAGCCTTAACATAATCAATGCCAGCTTCTGCTGCTAATCTGTCGACTGTCTCATGAAAGCCACCTGAAACCAGACCGACTTTGTAACCACGCGCATGCAATTCCGCCACCAATTCCTTGGCATTTTTATTGAAATGAATGCGGGCATAAACCTTGTCAACAATAGATTCTGGTAATCCTTCCAAGGTTGCCACACGCTCCTCAAGTGCCTGACGAAAGTCCAACCCCCCTCGCATGGCCCGCTCGGTAATATCGGCAACTTGCTGACCAACTCCAGCCTCATCTCCAAGAAGATCAATGACTTCTTCCTGAACAAGGGTAGAGTCAACATCCATGACCAAAAGTCCCTTAGTTTTTGTCATTTCTCACCTCAATTGCTCTGGCATGTGCCTGCAAACCTTCGGCATAGGCAAGGGTTGTAATGCCTTTTTCAGCTGCATTAACGGCAGCCTTACTGTATTGCGTGTATTGGATGCGTTTGACAAAGTCATGCACACCAAGTGCTGATGAAAAACGACTGGTAGCTGTTGTCGGCAGCACATGGTTGGCACCAGCATAATAATCACCAATTGGTTCACTGGTGTAATGTCCAAGGAAAATCGAACCAGCATTTTGTACCCGTTCCAAATAATCATAAGCTTTATCTATAGCAATTTCTAAGTGCTCTGGCGCCACTAAATTCATGAGTTCAAACATGCTCTCCACATCTTGGGCAATAATAATTCGACCATTATTTTCAATTGAAGGACGAGCGATAGCTTGACGTGGCAAGGTTTGCAACTGCTTTTCAATTTCTAATTCAACCGCATCAGCCAATTCAGCTGAGTTAGTCACGAGAATAGCACGGGCACGTATATCATGTTCTGCTTGAGACAGCAAATCAGCAGCCACATAAACAGGATTGGCTGTACTATCTGCGATGACACCAATTTCCGATGGTCCAGCAATCATATCAATGCCTACCACACCATAAACCAACTTTTTAGCAGTTGCTACAAAGATATTGCCCGGGCCTGTAATCTTATCCACTTTAGGCAGTGTTTGTGTGCCATAAGCCAAAGCTGCAATTCCTTGGGCACCGCCAACCTGATAAATTTTATCAACACCGGCCAGTTTGGCAGCAACCAAAATAGCTGGGACAAAATGTTCCTGCGGCGGTGTAATCATAATGATTTCTTTCACACCAGCAATTTTAGCTGGAATAACATTCATGAGTACAGATGATGGATAAGCTGCTGTTCCACCGGGAACATAGACACCAACGCGCTCAATGGGACGAATCAGCTGTCCGCGAAGCACCCCTTGAGAGGGCTGATCTTCAAAACCTCCTTCTAATTGTTGCTTATGGTAAGATTCAATATTAGCTTTTGCATTTTCAAGTGCTGTGAGAACATCTTTATCAATCTTGTCAAAAGCTTCATTGACAACTTGATCCGAAACGTGCAATTCAGATAATACAACATGATCAAATTTTTCAGAATAAGCTCGTAAAGCCTCATCACCTTCTTCTTTGACTTTTTCGATAATCTCACGAACAGTCGCTTCAACATCTAAATTTTCCTTGCTGAGTTCCAGCTGCTCTTGATATAAAATGTTAGAAATCTCTTCATTTGTTCCTGTTAAACGTTTCATTTAAAAGCCACCTCTCTATCACCGACAAGGTCTTCCATTTTCTTGATGAAAGCCAATAATTCTGGTTTATTTTTCAAACTGGCCTTATTGACAATCATGCGAGCTGAAATACGACAAATATCTTCAAAGACTTCCAAGCCATTAGCGACTAGTGTATTGCCTGTCTCAACAATATCGACAATGGCATCCGCTAAACCAATAACAGGGGCAATTTCCACACTTCCTTGAATAGAAATAATTTCAACATCCTCCCCTTTTTGATTAAAAAAGTCTCTGGCAACTGTTGGATATTTGGTTGCAATCCGCTTGCGTTTATGATCACTAGGATTATAATCTGGTGTGGAGGCTACTGAAAATTTGCAAAGTCCAAAATTGAGATCCAGCATTTCCAAGTAACCTGTTGGATGTTCGATCAGAACATCTTTTCCCACAACACCAATATCAGCTACACCATGACGAACATAGGTTGTGACATCTGGTGCCTTAACAAGCAGAAAACGAAAGCTTTTATCTGGACTTTCAAAAATCAGATTACGGCCCTTATCAGCCATGAAAGACATGTCAAAACCCGCTCTTTCAAGTAATTTGACCGTATCCTTTTCAATTCGCCCTTTTGTCAAGGCAATGGTTAATTGTTTTGTCATAATTCCCTCCTAAAAGCGAATGTGATCATGGATAGCCTGATAAACACTATCAATATCAAGTGCCCAACCGATGGCTGTTAATTCTTTAGCACCAAAACGCTCAAACAGCTTATCATAGCGACCACCTGATACAAAAGCATCTGGAATCTTATCGCCAAATACCTTGAACATAAGTCCCGTATAATAAGGCATACTAGCAATTTGTGCCAAATCCAAAGTAATCTCTGCCAATGAAACCGCCAGTTCTTGCAACAAGTCTTCCAAATCAGTCAGGGCTGATAAGATTGTCTGATGATTAGTTAACTGGCGAGCTTTTTTCAAGACCTGATGACTCTCCCCAAAAAGAAAAGGAAGCTGTCTTATCAAGGCATCAAATTCACTAGGGTAACGATGGGTAAATTCGTTAAGACCTGTGACATTTTTATCTTGAATGAAAGTGGCCAAATCTTTCTTAGCAGTTTCAGGAATGTCTAAATTTGCAAAAATGGTCTGCAAGATATGTGCATGAGAAAATTCAAATTTATAATCTTTTAAGCCACTGGCTTTCAAAGCATCTTTAGCTGAAAGCAGAGCATCTTTAATGGCATCTTGAGTCTTGTAGCCAACAATTTCAACACCTGCTTGTGTGTGCTCATTAGCCAAACCGCGTAGCTCCTCATTATACTTGAAAACCTTGCCCGAATAAGAGAACTTAATCGGTGTTTCAACACGTGTCGAAGCAATGACGCGACCGATTTGGCTGGTAATGTCGGGACGCAGACTGAGGAGATTTCCTTTCTTATCAAAAAGGTGGTAATGCTCAGAAGAAACGTCATCCGCAAAAACTTCAAAATGTTCCAAAGTAGGCGTCTCAATGCGATTAAAACCTTGTTTAATTAAAAGATTACTAATATCTCGCTCAATCTCATACATGACACGTGCTCGCTTGAAGAGCTTATCGTGCATGCCAACTGGTAAACTTGTTTTCTTCATCCTCTTATTTCCTCAATGGCCTTAACGACCTCTTCCATTTCCTCTTGTGTCCCCATCGAAATCCGCAAATAATCTTTAATCCGTTCGACTTTTGGAAAATAGCGGACATAAATTTTTCTAGCTTCTAATTCTTCAAATAGCTTTGCTGTCGCAAGATCATGGGGTTTTGTCAAGACAAAATTTGCTTGACTAGGCAAAACATCAAAACCTTGTTTGACTAACTGCTCAGAAAACCAAGCTCGGGTCTTTTGAATCTTTTTAGCATTTTCCTGATAATAGGACCAGTCTTCAACGGCTGCCGTCGCCAACCTTTCAGCCAACAAATCAACAGAATAAGGATTGATGGAATGTTTAACAGCATTCATAACAGCAATCAAAGGCTCATTGGCAATGGCATAACCAACGCGCAAACCTGCTAAAGCCGCATCCTTAGAAAAGGTACGTGTAATAACAAGATTATTATACTTATTTAATAAGGAAAGAGCCGATTGGCCGCCAAAACTGATATAAGCCTCATCAATAATGACTACGGTATCTTGATTGGCTTTGAGAAGCTTTTCAATTTCATTCAGAGGCTTGTAAATGCCAGTAGGGGCATTAGGATTGGTCAAGATAATCCCGCCATTATCAGCTAAATAGTCTTCTGTGTTTATGGTGAAATCCTCAGCTAAAGGAATTTCATGATAGTTAACCCGATAAAGATCTGCCCAAACCTTATAAAAACCATACGTTAAATCTGGGAAAAGGACGGGTTCATCGTTATTGAAAAAGGCCAAGAAAGCAATAGATAAAACATCATCTGAACCATTAGCAATTATCAACTGTTCAGGCTTAACCTTTAAATTGTTAGCCAAGGCAGCTCGCAAATCAGCCTGTTCAAGCGTCGAATACTTACGTAAATTATCAACATCAAAATTGGCTAAAGCCTCACGAACTTTGGGACTAGCACCATAAGCATTTTCATTGGTATTCAACTTAATCATCTTCCTTTCAGCAGGTTGAACTCCTGCTACATAAGGTTCAATTTGTCGTAATCCTCTAATCATATGTCACCTCAACAAACTATTCAAAAAAGCGCCCTCGCAAAAAATTTGCAAGGACGCTGACACACACGTGGTTCCACCTTCATTCAGTAGCCTGTCGCCAAGACTACCCTCAAGGAGTTTGAAACTCCTATTCGTAACGTGAATAACCCGTCGAGCACTACTTTCCCACGATTTGGCACCCGCACTCAAGAATGTGTTACCTAAGCTTTTTGTATGTTTTCAGCTTCCCATACTCTCTGTTTCATTTCTTAGATTTTTTTCTCTCATCGCTTTTCTATTTTCTTTATTTTACAAGAAAATTCTGAATATTGCAAGCCTTAAATTTTATCTGACTGCCAATAAATGGGCGATAATGCTTATGATATCATCGTAATGGTATTTTATTACTACTATCTCTTATTCAAAGAGCAACGGTTTTGAAGCCGTTGCTCTTTTGTTTGAGCTAGGTCACTATTGTCCCAAGCTCTTGGTTATTAATTGATCTATCTACTGTTTTTCAGATGAAAACTGAAAAATAGCAGCAGCCATAATTAAAATAAATACAAAACCAGCTAAGACCTTTAATATTGGCCACAAGAGCCAAGCAAGTGCCATTGAAGCCAACAGCATGACCAATACAATAATTTCAGTATCTTTTTTGATTCGTTTTTTCTGCCAAAATTCCGCACCTCATTTCCTTACTGCTGAGCATATGCAATTTCAGCAGCTAATGCTAAGTCTGGTACAACCGTTACTTTTCTATATTATTTTTCATAAAATCTATAATGCCTTTGAAGATTTTTACAAAGTCTTTCCAGCAAAATGCAGTGACCAAGATAGATTCAACTATAAAAAGGACAAAAATAACAATCTTAAC
This sequence comes from Streptococcus mutans, assembly GCF_006739205.1. Classification (NCBI taxonomy): domain Bacteria; kingdom Bacillati; phylum Bacillota; class Bacilli; order Lactobacillales; family Streptococcaceae; genus Streptococcus; species Streptococcus mutans. The sequence continues at coordinate 865,126 of NZ_AP019720.1, read as the reverse complement.
ACTTGTATTTTCTAAAAAGCTGAGGCTAACAAAATAATTGGCAGGCTAAATAAATAGCCATAATTTAGATAAAGTGATCTTTTTGAAAGTATCATGATGACTTGCCTTTCCATATATTAACAACTTATTAAAATGGTAAGTTATATCCGGCAATACCTTTAGTAATAGCACTACCCGCTAATGTGCCAGTGCCGTCTAAATTTGATTGTAAAATAATCAACGATGGTGCCCATTCTATCTTAAATATAGAAAGAGTTTGAGACAAAAGTCGTCCCAAACTCTCAATCTATACAGCATCAAATGTTTGATACAGTATCATTAAAATCGAATGGTTTCACGCGTTTTTTCATAAGAAGAAACAAAACGATCAGTAACGCCGGGTTCTACTGTCTCTAAAGAATAAGAAATTTCATCAAAAGAACCTTGGTAGTCATAATCAGTTTCAAAGAGCTTAAGGGCAATATCAAAGCTTTCTTGAACACTTGGTTCAAAACTGCGGTAACGGTTTGAATATTGCAGCAACTGCTCTGTCAGTGTTGCATTTTGAACAACACGGTAAGCCGTTTCTTCCAAATTCTCTACAGCTACTGTCGCTGCTTCTGTCATCCGATTGACGGTTTCAATATGAATACGAGCACGATTCAACTCATCCATTAAGGCTTCTAACTGAGCACTTGTTGTAAAGAAAACACTGAGAAAATCTTGCGGAATACCAGGCAAATTGCGTTTTTCCATAAAACGTTTAATGGCATGAAGCCGATTAATATAGCTATCTAATTTCTGACGTGCCGTCTTTTCAACATTTTCAATGTTTTTTAAGCTATTAAAAACATCCAGCTGACCTTCTTCAACAAGGTCAAGTTTCTTAATAGCACGATCAAATTTGTCTTCCAAAACAGAGAATGGTTTTTCTTGAGTATCAAAATTCTCAATAATCGGCAAGACATCTTTTTCTACACTAGCTATTTCTTCATTAAAGTCACGCACATTGAGTTCTTCTTTTTCATTTAAGATATATCTGTGATTGAGACGCTCAATTTCTGCTTCTAACTGCTCATTATTTTTCTTGGCATGTTCCAAGTAAGCCGGGATAATCTTTTTGCTTTTGACAATATTCTTATGCGCACGAATTTCACGTTCAAAAATATCATAAAGAGAATCAATTTTTTCCTGAATCGCTTCATTTTCAGACTCAGCCTTATCAAGATCTAGGGAAACAAGTTCATTGGAGTTATTGCCAATAGCTTCACGAACTTCTTGAAAACGTTCCTCAATATTCTTTTCAGGGAAATGATAATTTTCTTCCAAAAGACGGCGGTAGCCTGATTCCAAATCATCCAATTGATCTGGGAAATCATCTTCCAATTTAGCCACAATAGCAGGAATTTTCTCCGTCATTTGCCCAAGAGCAATGGTATGTTCTTCAGCACGATCAAGAATTTCCGATGCTTCAACAGGATCTCCAGATGAATTTAAAGTTACAAATTGCGAGAATTCAGCTTCAATATTTTTGAGCTGCTTTTCGATTTCAGGCATGGTAATACCAAAATTGCTATCTCCTTCTTCAATAGAAGCTTGCAAACTTTCATACATTTCAAGCGCATGTAAAACACGAGCACTGTTTTTTTCTTCCTGCTCTTTCAAAACAGCAAGCGCTTCTCTGATTGCCTTAATATCTTCTTCTGCTAGATTTAACTGGCTTTCAATATTATTAATTTGACTATGAGCACGAATGAAATTAAAGGTATCATTAAGGTTTTCTGCTTCAAAAATATGATTTTCAATATCACTAAATGAATTGAGTGACAAATCAACCCATTTTTGATTCCATTCACGAAAAGTCGTTTGACTTTGACCAATCAAATGCAGTTTCTTTACTTCTTCAATTTCATCATTGACGGGCAAATCAAAAAGATTTTGTTTGCGTTCTTCCAATTTTGTGATTAACGAATCATTTCGTTTTCTGATAATAATAGCAATAAGATAGGCAATAATCACTACCAATACAATTGCCACTATCAGCAATACAATTCCGCTAGACATCTCAATCTCCTTAAATTGTCTTTATTATTATTCAAAGTAGTCCATAACGTTACGATTATAACATACTTCTACTTGCTTTTCAAAAAAATTCCCGATTAAACGTCAAGCGTACTATAAACCGCATTTTCTTCAATAAAACCACGACGAGGTTCAACACGATCTCCCATAAGCATATCAAATATCTTGTCAGCCTCAGCAGCATCGTCCAATGAAACGCGTGCCATCAAGCGATTATCCGGATTCATGGTTGTTTCCCAAAGCTGATGATCATCCATTTCCCCAAGCCCCTTATAGCGCTGAACGGTCGGTTTTGAACGTCCTTGACTGTACTTTTCTAAAGCTTCCTGCAATTTTTCTTCTTGATCATTTCCGGGCTGAATGTATTCTTTAATATCATTGCCAACCTTAATACCATAAATAGGCGGTTGCGCGATATAGACATAGCCTGCTTCAAGCACCGGACGCATGAAACGATAAATAAGTGTCAAAAGTAAGGTTCTAATATGAGCCCCATCAACATCAGCATCAGTCATAATCACCAATTTTTGATAGCGCGATTTAGAAACATCAAATTCTGCCCCAAAACCTGTTCCCATTGCTGTGAAGAGACTTCTGATTTCTTCATTGGCCAAAATCTTATCCATGGTAGCTTTTTCAACATTTAGAATTTTACCGCGGATAGGCAAGATTGCTTGAAATTCACGGTTACGGCCAGACTTAGCAGAACCGCCAGCTGAATCTCCCTCCACGATAAAGAGTTCATTCTGAATGGGATCATTAGAGGAACAGTCTGCCAATTTGCCCGGTAAATTTGAGATTTCAAGTCCGGATTTCTTCCGAGTCACTTCACGCGCTCTTTTAGCCGCAATACGAGCTTTAGATGCTAGTATCCCTTTTTCAACAATCTTTTTAGCGATTTGTGGGTTTTCTAACAAAAAACGATTAAGAGCATCGCTGAAAAGTCGATTGGTAATTTTAACAACTTCTGAATTTCCCAGTTTGGTCTTGGTTTGTCCTTCAAACTGCGGATTGGGATGCTTAACCGAAATGATGGCTGTCAAGCCCTCACGAACATCGTCACCGTTTAAATTATCCTCATTTTCTTTAAGGATTTTATTTTTCTTGGCGTAATCATTGATAACACGTGTCAGAGCCGTACGGAATCCTTGTTCATGCGTTCCACCTTCATGAGTGTGAATATTATTGGCAAAACTCATGATATTTTCATGAAAACCAGTTGTGTATTGCATAGCTACTTCGACAGAAATACCATCCAAAGAACCATCCGTATAAATCGGTTTATCAAAAATAACTTCTTTATTTTCATTGATGAATTCTACATAACTGACAATACCGCCCTCATAGTGAAATTCTTCTTTTCTTTCTTGTCCAGAGCGTTTATCGGTAATTGAAATTTTCAAACCTTTATTCAAGAAAGCAAGTTCTTGAATACGTTTGGCTAATTTATCAAAATCAAATTCAGTTGTTTCCGTAAAAATCTCAGGATCTGGTGTGAAGTGAACAATCGTTCCAGTAATATCTGTATCACCAATGACTTTTAAATCTTCAGCAACCACTCCGCGATGATACTCTTGATAATGAATCTTGCCATTCTTATGGACGCGAACATCCAACTGTGTTGAAAGAGCATTAACGACCGAAGAACCAACACCATGAAGGCCTCCAGATACCTTATAACCGCCACCGCCGAATTTTCCTCCTGCATGGAGAACAGTAAAAACGGTTTCTACAGCTGGTCGACCTGTTTTTTGCTGAATATCAACTGGAATGCCGCGACCATCATCAATAACCGTAATAGAATTATCTTCTTCAATAAAAACCTGAATGTGACTGGCAAAACCCGCCAAAGCTTCATCAATGGAATTATCAACAATTTCCCAAACAAGGTGATGCAGCCCTTCTTTTGAAGTTGAACCAATGTACATCCCTGGACGCATACGAACAGCTTCAAGGCCTTCCAAAACCTGAATTTGACTGGCATCGTACTCTTGTGCTAACTGATCTAAATTTTTATTTTCTTCTGTCATTATTTCATTTTACCTTCATTTATGATTGCTATCAAAGACTTTGACCCATCTACTAAAACAGTATCAAAACCAGCTGCCTGACCTGCTTGAACATCAATCTTTCGATCACCAATGACAAGAGCATTTGTAAGGGCGTATTTTTTCTTTAAATAGAGCATACTGGCTGGATCTGGTTTTCTGGCAAAGCCATTACTGGCAGTAACAACTTCTGTAAAAAGAGAAGCAATCTTTGTTTTATCTAAAATTTCCAAAACTTGATTATCGCGATGAGAGACCAAAAAATTCCGCCCTCCACCAGCAACAATCTTCTCAAGAACTTCCCTAGCTCCTGCAAAAAGAATAGGCTTTTCTAAAAATGCAGCTTCATTTTTCTTATATGCCTCTCGAAATGCTGGACAATTTGGAACAAAATAAGAAATGGCAGTATCCGTCGACTCCCGAAGTTTATCATAAACCTGCTTATAAGTTGCAGTAAGCCCAAAATCAGCTAAAGTCGCAACAAACGCTTTGGTTGACATACCATAGTTATCCAGTAATGTTCCGCCTAAATCCCAGATGTAATCATGATAATCCATACCTTTCATTATAACATATTTTTAAGTTTTTTTACAGATACGATCCTAAGAAAACCAAGCCTTATCCCTTTGTTGCTTTAATATCTTAATCCGATTTCGAGCTTTTTTAGAGTTTGGTTATAATAAGAACCTGTATTCATAACTTTTTTAACAGTTTCCTTGGGTAGTCGGGATGGCAAAACGAAATATCAATGCCATGGCTATTGGCTGCATTTTGTATTAGCTTAGTATGAGAAATATTATTGATTCTTCGTATTGAGCATCGCAGTACTATTTCTCAGTTCCTTTCTAAGCTTTAAACTAAAAGTCTCGAAAATTTCCTTCTTAAATATTGTTATAACAGCCAATTTTCTTTTTGTCAGTGCTTATAGCAACCTTATTGTCGCTTTCTAAAAACTATTTTTACGCTTATTAGTATATCGAAAAGAGCCTTAACTTGTAAGACTCTCCTTTTTGATATGAGCAAAATAGCGTTCTGTGGCTTTTTCCTGATTGAGACTATTTTGATAAGACATAGACAAGACCAATCCAACACCAATTAAATTGGAAATCAAGGAGCTTCCTCCTTGGGAAATAAAAGGAAGCGGAATACCTGTTAAAGGCAAGATACCAACTGCTGCTCCAATGTTCTCAAAAATATGGAAAAGAATCATCATAATAAAACCAGTTGAAATATAAGTATAAAACAGATTGTTTGACGCAAAAGTGACACGCAGCATACGATAAATAAGAATTAAATAGAGGGCCAACACAATACTGCCGCCAATAAAGCCAAAATTCTCAGCAATGACTGTAAAAATCATATCACTTTCACGGACAGGAACAGGAAGTTCAACAATGTTAAAGCCCTTTCCAAATAAGCCACCACTACCAATCGAAATCATGCCTTGAGTTTGTTGGTAAGCAATGCTACCAGCATAATCAAAGGGATTTAGCCAAGCTGAGAGACGATTAATTTGATAGGTATCTACTCCCATATGATGATAGAGAAATTCCTTACCACCAGGAATTAAAAAAACAACCATAAAAAGAGCAACTATCAAGGCAACAGCACCGACGACTGGCAAAATAATCTGCCAAGAGATACCTGCGATTAATACCAGACCAGCTAAAATAGCCATAAAAACCATAGCAGTTCCCAAATCTTTTTGCAAAGCTAAAAGAATCATAATAGGCAGTGTTAACAATGCAAACCAGAGTAAAAGTTTCCCATCTTCTTGCAAATTCTTTTCTTTATACTTTTGTTTAAAAGTGACCGTTAAGCGTGCTAAAATTAAGATATAGGAAATTTTCATAAACTCCGAAGGCTGAAATAAGGTCACTGAACCAATGGAAACCCAGTTTTTAGCACCCGTCGAAGCAACTAATTCAGGACTGTAAAAGATCAAAGGAAAAATCATTAAAATTAACCCTAAGCCATATAAATAAGGAGTGATTTTCCAAAGGAATTCTGTACTAAAGAGCATGACAACAAAACTAATAGCAGCTCCCATAATCAACCAAATCAACTGTTGTCCCATCACGACCATAATTTTACTAGGATAGTCGTGAATTGTCGCTGTATAAACAGAGAAAAGTCCTATCAAAACTAAAAAGAAAACTGGTAAAATAAGAGAATAATCCACCCGACTATCAATCGGCTTTTTTTTGCTTGTCATAATTACTCCATAAGAATGTTATAAAAAACATTATATCATTTTTAAGACTTAATAGTATCTGAAAAATGAAATATTATCATAAAAATAAAGAGTGGAACAAAATCGGGATGTCGTAGATATCAATTTTCTCACTCTCTTGTTTTAAGACTCTGGTAAAAATCATCCACTAGATAAGGTCATCCCCTGCAAAGTTGATTAAGGAAAATTTAAATTTTCAAAACGTCTTTAATAGCCAGCAAAGCTAAATTACTGCCAGCCTGACAATGTTGTTCGCCACCACTTTCCTGCGTAAAAAGATGCGTTTTTATTTCTGCTGCATTGCTGAGTTCTTTTTTGATTTGCCCAAGACGTTTAACTGGCACATATTGATCCTTTTCTCCAGCTAATAGGAGGACTTCTTGATTAATCAGAGGTCCCAAGCCCTTCATATTGTGTTTTTTAATATTTTGAATCAAATCATAAGGTGTTTTTGTCCCAGTCAATTGATAACCTCGCTTTATTTTCCAATTTAAATCCAAATCTCTTGTCATAGCATGCGTAAGCAAAACATCAATCCATGTCTTACACTTAAAATTGACTAAAGTTTTAAAAATAAAAGCTAAAACTGGGTTCATAGCAATGGTCAGAGCATCCAATCCTTGATAAAAAATGTCTAAAGCAATAATCTTCTCAATTCTCTTTTCAAAAGCAGCTGCTCGCATGACAAAGAAACCTCCCCAGGAGAGTCCCAAAGCTGCCACCCTATCCAAAGAAAAATAATCTAAAACAGCTGCCACCGGCTTTTCAAAATTCATTATGAAATGACTTTTCTCTTTTTTAAAAAGCATATTTCCTTGACCCGGACCATCAAAAATAATGAGATTATAACCATTATTTCTTAAAGGTGAAAACCATAGAATGAGTTCTTCCAGATTGCTGTCATAACCTCCAAAGATGAGTAAATTTTTCTTAGCAGAAGGTTGCATAAAAGTGACTGCTGGCAAACTTGTATTATCATAAGGGATTTCATGTTGTTCAAAGCCAAGATCTCCATAGGCACGATAAAAATTTTGCAAACGATGCTCTTGGATTAATTCTCTATCTGTATCATCCTCTAGAAGATAAAAGCTGGCTCCAAAAAAATAAGACGCTGCCAATGCATAATCTCCCTTGGCTTCTCGCATCAAAGCAAACTCTTTCCAAACCTTGTTCCAAGAGGAGATATCTTTTAATTGAGGAACAATTAGCTTGAGATCTTCTTCCACTTTTTCGTTACCTTCAAAAGGGAAGCAAAGACGATTAATTTGTAAATCAAATTGTTGATTTCCTGTATAGCGATAAAACATAACATTTCTCCTTATCATGTGATAATCACAGTATAGAAGGAAGCTTCTTGACAAACAAGCCATAAATTCTTATAATCTATATGAAATTGAACATTTTGTCCAGAAATGTTTGGTAAAAAACAAAAAGGAGCCAATTATATGGCACAAGATATCCGCGTTTTTAAGAGTAAACGCGACGTTGAAACAGCGGTCATCCAACTCATTTTAGAAGAAGATTTTAGTAAATTAACTATCCAGCAAATTTGTCAGAAAGCGCTTGTCAGCCGTTCAACATTCTACAGTCACTACTTAGACAAATATGATGTTGTGGAGCAATTAGTAGCCAAGACAATTACCCAATTAGAAACCATATTTTCTCAAAAATACCAGTCACAGGTTAGCCCAGAAAACTTAAAAGATTATCTAGCAGATATTTATCAATTTTATCAAGAAAATGCCCGCTTACTAAAAGCCCTTCTCAAAACACCATTAACAGGAACGGGTAATTTCGAAGAGGCCTTCAGTAAACTTTGTCAAACCTATATTAACCATCTGGCAGCCACCACCAAAGACAATGACCCTTTACCACCACAACTCTTAGCAGAAATTTTTACGGCAAATGTGGTCACTCTTATGAAATGGATTATTGAGCACGGTCCTTCAGAAAATGTCACTCATTTTGCGGATTGGTTGCATGATCTTTTTCTACAATACCTGCAAGAATGACTTTCGCTGGGAAAACACATGACAGTAGTCGGTTTTGCACCCAGAAAATAACAAAAAGCACTGTTAAGCAGAAAAGTTTTTCTGCTTAACAGTGCTTTTACTATCTTATATCCCCTGCCGGAATCGAACCAGCAACTGCTCCTTAGGAGGGAGATGTTATATCCATTTAACTAAGGGGACAAGCAACTCTTTCTATTGTACCCTAGACTAAAAATGAATGCAAGCCTTACCAAGCTGATTGAAACAATTAAATGAAATATCATTCCTTTTCTGCAATCAAGTAAACACCCTGCCACTCTTCCATTACAGCATTTCCTATCGCCAAAGCAAAGTCTGCATAAGAAATGGATTTACTGAGAAAAAAGTCTTCTTTTTGAGCCGAACTGTAGCGGTTATAACTGCCAGTTCTTGCCCCTTCAGCAACATAAACTGGCGGAGGAATCAAATAGGTCCAAGTGTGGTTAAAAAATGACTTTTCCAAATAGTCTCTAAGCCTAGCATGAGCAATTCCTCTAGGCAGAGTTTGTCTTGGAAAATATTCATTCTCCCAAAAACGCTGATTTGCTTCTAATTTTAGAGCCCCTGCGCCTCCAACCGTAACAAGATGAGTTTTCCTTGATGGATTAAAGGCCTGATGGATCCGTTGATCCAGTTGAATTAAAGCATTCTCTGATATATCTCCCCGTAAACGAATGGCTTGAACAACTATGTCACTGTCAGTAAGAGCCTTACGTAAACTGCAGACGTCAGCAATATCAATCACTACTGTCTCTATGGCTGCATTTATCTTGGGCAGTCTTTCTTTATCTTTTTGACTTCTTAAGCCAGCAATTAACTGAATAGATTTGTATTTGGACAATTCTTTTATGACAAAGCTTCCTGTCCTGCCAGTTGCTCCTAATACCAGTACTCTCTTCATACTACTGTTCTCCTTTAATATCCAAAGTAAATACAACAAGCATACTGAACAACAATAATAAAGCTAAAGTCAAAAAGGTTGCTTTTGCTCCCAGTACAGTCAATAACTGAACACCCGCAATCGGTCCAAAACTAGCACCTAAAAACAAAATAAAGGTGTAAAAAGAGACAGCGATTCCAGCTTGATTCTGTCCAAACCTTCCCCCTAAAATAATTAAAGTGGGAACAATGATTGAAATTCCTGCTACAAATAAAAGACTCATTATAATCAATACATTGAGATATGGACAAAAAGCAATAATAAAAAGGGATACAAGCGAAAACAGCAAAGAAAGGATGAGTAGACATTTTATATCAAATTTTCTAGCTAATTTATCCGCAAAAGGAGCAAACAACATGCCAATCATACCTAAAGCTCTTATCTTAAAAATATTATCTTTACTTAAATGAAATGTATGAACTGAATAACCCTCTAAAACGGTGTAAAAAGCTACAAATGCAAATAATAAAGTCAGAGCAATCAGATAAAGCTTGATTAAATTCTTTTTCCTTAATACCTCCCAATAATGCCTAAACAGTTGAGAAAATAGAATTCCTTTACTTTGGTTAGAAACAGGTGAAGCATAGCTATATAAGATTAGGGCTGTTAGCAAATAAATTATTCCAAATGTACAAAAGACAGCCTGCCAGTTCAACAACCGACTAATGTAAGCACTCATAATTTGCCCGACAATTGCCGAAATCAAAAAACTGGCACTGACAAGGCCTACAACTGTCCCTTTAATCTCTTTTGAAAATTTTTCGGAAATATAAACAACAGCTACAGGGGCAAAGCTAGATGCGGCTATGCCCTGCATGATCCGTCCCATAATTAACCAAGACAACTGATTGCCAAAAGGAATGATAAGAGTAATAACTGATAATAAGATCAACCCTCCAACCATAATTCTTTTTCTGCCAAATCGATCAGATAAAACACCAACTAAGAGACAGCTTAAAGCATAGGCGAAAGAAAAACTGGTTCCCAACCAAGCTGTCTGTTCTGCATTAACATGAAACTGCTGAGTAAAAGCAGACATTAAAGGAATCGTTATGTAATTACTGGCGACAACTATAAGACCACACCAAAATAATAGAATGGCTAAACTTATTTCATTTATTTTGAATTGATTTTCTTTCATTTCCAATCCCTCCCTGAAACAAATAAACATTTTATGTATAAAAACTACATTGATTGTAATATAAATACATATTTAAGTCAAGAAAAATTGTAGTTCTACTCTCAATATTGTAAAATAGAGGTATCAACAAAACTTAAAAGGACTTGTTTTATGGAAAAAAGAAACGAAGATTATTCGGCATTATTAGATGTCAAACTCCTAAAAAAATTAGTTGTCGGTATCGGTGAGGTTTCTAAAATCACTGGTATCCCTATTCGAAAAATCCGTTATTGGGAAGAAAAAGGAATCATCCACTCTCAAAACAATAAAGGGGGAACAACCAGAAGATATGATTATATGAATATCAAAAAAATACTTTTAATTCAAGAAATGCTAGAAGAAGGTTTCACCTTAGAAGCCTCTGTTAAAAAAGTGGAAAAACGTCTGTCTACTTTGAATGATATGTTCAAAAATTTATCCAATCATTTGGAAGACAGGCCATTGAATTCTGAAGACAAATAAAAAAGAGTGGAACACTTTGGTTCCAGTCTTTCAAAATATAGAAAAACTTTGGGATAGAAGATAATAATTATGAACTCTTAGAATTGCCGATATAACAGTATTCTAAGAGTCTTTATTTTGTCAATAAAAAAGATTGAAGAAACCATTTCTTCAATCTAGACAATCTAATAGACCGTTCCTATTGACGGACTTCCTTGATACGTGCAGCTTTACCTTGCAATGCACGAAGGTAATACAATTTAGCGCGACGAACTTTACCATGACGAGTCACTTCGATTTTTTCAACACGTGGTGTGTGAGTTGGAAAAGTACGTTCAACACCAACACCGCTTGAAATCTTACGAACAGTATACATTTCTGAGATACCTTGACCTTTACGGGAAATGACAACACCTTCAAAAATTTGGACACGTTCACGGTTTCCTTCAACAACCTTTGCGTGAACACGAACAGTGTCACCAGAGCGGAAGTTAGGAATGTCTGTACGGAGTTGACTTTCGGTCAAACTTTGGATTAATGGATTCATTTTTTATTCTCCTTCTCTTACTAATCATAAGTGCTCTGTCTCAGCGGATTAGCCGTTTTCGTGCGTCCATTACACACAAAGAGTATTGTAACAAATTTCATCTTGATTGTAAAGGAAAATATTTTAACAGGTATGTGACTCAATTTTTAAGAATGCTGCGTTTTCTCAAAAAGAGTAAGCTACTTTTCTCTAATCTCTAATTTTTTGAAGCGAGTAAATAGACTGCTTACGATTAACAACATAAGCAAAGGTCACCGCGATAAAATAAGCTGGTAAATTCTGATAACCAAAGACTTCACCACCAATTAAAATTGGAGCTAAGAAGGTATTAGTTGCACTGCCAAAGACAGAAATATAGCCCAGAGCTGCCACAAATTCTAAAGGCAGATGAAAAATGCCTGCTAAAACAACGCCCAAAGAAGAACCGATAGCAAATAAAGGCGTCACTTCTCCACCTTGAAAACCTGCTGCCAGAGTTATAACTGTTAGAAAAAGCTTTAGCAGCCAATCATAGACATAAATTTTCCCATCAGAAAAGCTAGCAGAAATCAGATTAGTCCCCAAACCAGAATAACGTCCTTGATAAAGGACTAAAAAAAGTAAACTAAGCAGCAAGCCGACAATAAAAATACGTCTATAAAGATTAGGAAGCAAGCGTGCTTGCACTTGCTTGCACCAAGCTAATAAAAAAGCAAATAAATTGCCTGCTAAACCAAAGATAAGTCCTAAAATAAGCAACTGAATAAAAACAGTCGGTGTCAAAGAAATTGTCCTTGACAGGGTATGTGCAAATTTTTCTAAACCAAGACTATGAGAGGTCAAACTAGCCGTAAAAGAAGCAATGGTCATTGGAACCAAAGCAGAAAGTCCTAGATTACCAAGAACTAATACTTCTAAAGCAAATAATATAGCTGCCATGGGCGTCTGATACAAACCTGCAAAACCTGCCGCCATTCCTGTAAGCAGAAAAATACGCGATTTATTGGGAAAATGGAATAATCGGCTAAACCAGTGAGAAACTGTCGCACCTAGTTGGACAGCGACACCTTCACGGCCAGCGCTGCCGCCACAAAGATGAGTCAACCATGTTGTGACAATAATCATGGGAATGAGGCGTTTAGGGATATGGTCTTCCTCTTCAAAACCTACTTGAAATATTAAACCCATCCCCTTACTGCTTTTAGCACCCCACTTTTGATATAAATAAACAATTATTAAACCAGCGATTCCCAAAAAAGGAAGCCAGTACCAAGGATTAGCATCTCTAACAGCACTCAAATAGATTAAAACTCGTCCAAAGATAGTATCAACAAGACCTACAAGGGCACCAATTAGCAATCCCATAAAAGCTAAGTAAAGCAAAATAGAGTAAGACAGTTCATTTGCTTCTTTAATCTTTTTTTCAATCATAATGCTTTCTTTTTATAAAATACGTGATAAGAAAAGGATACTTATCTTATCAATAGGATTCTTCTTTTTAATTAATCAGGTGATATTAAGCAGTAACCTTTTGTGCACCATAAACACTGATTTGTTTTTTAACAATGCTGGCAAAACAAACCACAATAAAAAAGTAAGGAATGTTTTCAAATCCAAAAATTTCACCACCGATAAAAATTGGTGCTAAAAAAGTACTGGTTCCACTGCCAAATACACTAGCATAACCCAAAGCTGCAACAAAAGCTATTGGTAAATGAAATAGGGGGGCTAATACCGCACCAAGTGTTGCACCAATGGTAAACATAGGCATCACCTCACCGCCTTGATAACCTGCTGATAAGGTTAATACTGTTAGAATTAATTTAAACAGCCAATCAAAAGGATAGACTGTTCCTTTAGCAAAACTAGCAGTAACCAAATCAGTACTCAGCCCTGAGTAACGCCCCATACCAGCAGTAGTAAACAAAACACTTAGTAAAAGCCCTACGATCATAATACGTTGATAGGGTCTTTTAAAGCGTAATATTAAACTTAATTTTGTTCTTCTCAGTAAGTAAGCAAATGATGTTCCAACTAAACCAAAGATAATGCCTAATAAAGCAAATTTCACAAATAAGACAGGATTTAACGTCATGTGAACTTTAATAAGATGGGTAAAATTTTTTAACCCCAATAATTGAGAGGTATAGCTGGCAGTATAAGCAGCTAGGCTGGTGGGTAATAAGGTTGATAATTCCAATCGGCCAATAACAAGAACCTCAAGGGCAAATAATATGGCTGCCATGGGCGTTTGAAATAAACCTGCAAAGCCAGCAGCGATTCCAATAATCAAAAAACTTCTAGAAGACTCTTCAAATTTAAAAACAGGTGAGAACGCATGAGACAAAGCTGCTCCTACCTGAATAGCCACTCCTTCTCGACCAGCGCTGCCACCAAAAAGATGAGTTAACCAAGTGGAAAAAATAGCTAATGGAACCAATCTTTTAGGAATAGTCACTTCTCTTTCATCAGCAACATCAAAAACCAAACTCATTCCTTTGATACTTTTACCGCCAAAATGATCATATATAAAAACAATCAAAAGACCTGCTAGAAAAAGAAAAGGAATCAAATATAAAAAATGCGTTTCTCGAAAAGCAGTCAGAGTATTTAAGACAATTCCAAAAATCATATCAACGATGCCAACCAACAAACCAACTAAAATAGCTGCACCCGAGATGAACAACAGATGACTGTTTTTCTTTAAATCAAGAAAAGACTTGATCTTAATCCCCATCTAATGCTCTCCTTTGATAATTCCTAGAATGTTTTAAAATATCAGCAAAGATAGCTGAAATGGTGGAGCGATATGTATCATTGACAACAAGGCCTGCTACTTTTTCCAACAAGATTTGTTCACGCTTTGTATCTAAGACCGATTTACCAGTTGCTTTTTTATAATCAGCAACCTGACTAACCAAAGTCATTCGTCTTTCTAAACACTGCACCAATTCTTTATCCACATCATCAATTTGTGACCTAATTTCTTGTAAGTCCATAGCCTCTCCTTTTACTTAAATTATAACAAAAAAAAGGCCTTGCTTCTAGCCTTTCTTTTTTTCAAATCGTTTATAAATAGCCAGTAATATCAGTGCAAGTAAAACAATCAGTATTAATTGTTTCATATTTCCAGCTATAATGGCGTGGCCTCCAAATGCATAAAGGATACTGGTTGGTATAACACCTAAGGTGAGGCAAGGCAGCCAACGGTGCCAAGGTATTTTTGTATCTAGAACCATATAATCAACTAAAAAAGAGGGAATAAAAGGTATCATATAGCCCAATGTCAGAGCAAGATAAGGATTTTTTATTTGAGAGAGACTTTCAAGATGATGATTAAATTTACTGTCTCTTTCAGTCAAATCAACACGTGACATCATCTGAATCAGAAAAAAATGTCCTAAGATATTCCCTATGGTATTCATCAAAACGCCAATCCACGGTCCAAAAACTACCCCATTAAAAACAGATAAAACAGAACTAGATAAAAAAGGAATGGCGGCTGTTAAACTCGTTAAAACAGTTAAAACGAGAAAATTAAAGAGATTTTCCGAACGAAATTGCTGCTCAAAATTCTCTATCGCTTTTTGGGGATTACTTAAAAGAAGCCAATGATCCCAATAGCGATAGAGGACAAAGGCTACATAGGCAGCAATAATCACAAGTCCCAGTAAAAGAAAAAAGCGTCTAATTTGCTTATATCTTACATGTATTCTCTTCATAGTATTTCTCTAAAACGAATTAAATAGCATTAATAAATCATATTGTATTGTCTGCCTATTATAAAAGAAAGCAGCAGAAAATTCAAGTATCTTTTCAACCCATCCTTTCCCTTCACCAAAGGGTCTTCCTAACTCTTAAAATTTTCTCTTACGCGCTAATTATTAAAAATGAATACGATTGACAGTAAATTTACAGATAAGCATGAAAAAACAAGCAATATAATCGCAATGTTTAAAATGATTTGAATTAGAATCTCGTGGAAGTTTACACAAAGCTTTATAATCAGCCAACTGACGATAAGCACTGTATACTTATCAGTAAATCTAACTACTGTTTCTGCCCTTCAAGCAAACAATCTAGCTTAGGAGCTTAAGAATGCTTATCTTCCAACTCCTAAGTTCATTATTTAACAAGATTTTTCTAACCAACCGAACCTTCCATACTCATATTAATAAGTGCATTTAATTCTACAGCGTATTCCATCGGAAGTTCTTTAGTAATAGGATCCATGAAACCATTGATAATCATAGCAGTTGCCTCTTCCTCACTAATCCCACGGCTCATAATATAATAAAGTTGTTCTTCAGATACTTTAGAAACCTTTGCTTCATGCTCCAAAGAAACATCTGAATTGTGGATTTCATTGAAAGGGATCGTATCTGAACTAGACTCGCCATCCATTAAAATCGTATCACATTCAATATGTGATTTAGAACCAGCACTGTTTTTTCCAAAAGTAACAGAACCTCGATAATCGGTTTTACCGCCATCTTTGGCAACTGATTTAGAAATCAACGTACTTGAAGTCCGCGGAGCATTGTGATAAACCTTGCAGCCTGCATCCAAATGCTGACCATAATTAGCAAAAGACATAGATAAAACAGAGGTTCTAGCCTGCCTGCCATTTAAAATCGAACAAGGATATTTCATATTAACTTTGCTGCCTAAGTTACCATCAATCCATTCTAAGGTTCCGTTTTCTTCTACCGTGCCTCTTTCAGTAACAAGATTATAGACATTATCAGACCAATTTTGAATAGTGGTGTAACGAAAAGAAGCATCACGTTTGACAATAATTTCAACAGTCGCTGCATGCAAACTATTGGTTGAGTAGGTTGGAGCCGTACAACCTTCAATATATTGAATAGAAGCTCCTTCTTCAATGATCATGAGCGAACGTTCAAATTGACCAGCATTCTCTCCATTAATACGAAAATAAGTCTGCACAGGAATCTGACATTGAACCCCTTTGGGAACATAAATAAACGTTCCGCCTGACCAGACAGCGCCATTTAAAGCTGCAAATTTATGTTCAGCAGGCGAAACA
The DNA here is from genome assembly GCF_006739205.1 of Streptococcus mutans. Lineage (NCBI taxonomy): Bacteria > Bacillati > Bacillota > Bacilli > Lactobacillales > Streptococcaceae > Streptococcus > Streptococcus mutans. Next base: position 848,617 of record NZ_AP019720.1, on the reverse strand, counting down.
ACTGACGCAAAATACTTTTTCACAAGGTCAGGATACTCCTGCAAGGCCGTATCCGTATCAGTAAAAATAATGCCCATTTTTTCAAATTCTTCTTTCATATTGTGGTAAACCACTTCTGACTCATATTGGGCTACTGCACCAGATAAAAACTGACGCTCTGCATTGGGAATACCTAAACGCTCAAACGTTTTTTTGATATCGTCAGGCACATCATCCCAGCTTCTAGAAGGCTGACCGCTAAGTTTCTGATAATAAATAACATCATTAAAATTGATACCAGACAAATCTGGACCCCATTTAGGCATGGGCAATTTGTAAAAAAGTTCCAAACAACGTAAACGATAATCCAGCATCCACTGAGGTTCGTTTTTGATTTCGGAAATATCTCTAACAACTTCTTCTGTCAGCCCTTTACCTGTTGAGTAAAGAGGCTTGACATCATCGTGAAAACCGAAAGCATAATCTCTATTCTTCAATCTGCATCACCTCATATCTAAAAGTAGACCTATTAACACTGAAAGAATTCGTTTTCTTTTTCATTATACTCTTTTTCTCGTGAAAATTCAGTTATAAAACAAAAAAGTAAAACAGTCTAAACTAAGAGTTGCTTTACTTTTATCATTGATAAAGATAACTTATTCTGCCTTTTCAGCAATTTCTTGGGCAAATTTTTCGAGATTTTCAATGTCTTCATCTTCCGCTGCTAAGTCAACCTTAACAGATTCTGCTCCCTTTGTCGCCCCTGTTCCTTCGAAAGCCATTTCAAAATCATCAACAGCCTTACAGAAATAATCATAGAAGGTATCTCCTGAACCAACAACACCATAGATTTTCCCAGATAAATCTAAGTCTTGCAAATCTTCATAAAAATCGACAATTTCATCAGGAAGCTCGCCATCACCATAAGTATAGCTTGCTACAATAGCAATATCAGCATCTTGAAATTCATCAGCATCAACAGTGGTGCATTCATCAACATCAACCGTATGTCCTAGCTCCTCAAGTTTCTGAGCAACAATATCAGCAATTTCCTCCGTATTTCCTGTCATACTAGCAAAAACAATCTTAGCGAAAGCCATAATACCCTCCAAAATAATAATAATTTGATTATAACACAGTTTTTCGACTTTTAAAAATTTAATCAGTCTGTCCATAGGCCTTTTTCAGTTCAGCCAAAAGTTCTGCCTTTTCAGCTTCAGAGGCAAAAGATGCCTCAATCGCATTTTGATTAAAGTGATAAAAATCTGCCAAACTGGTTCCGAAATAATCCACAAATAACTGATATTCCTTCGTTAAATTGGTATTGGAGACAGTACGGTTATCCGTGTTAATTGTTATCTTAGCACCAGCTTCATAGAGCTCTTGATAGGGAAATTCCGCTAGAGATTTGGCTGCCTTAGTTTGAAGGTTACTGGTTAGGCAAAGTTCTGCTGTCACTTTATTCTCAACAAAGTCTGCTATCAATTCCGGATGGTCATGGATAGCTGTGACATGCCCCAAACGTTTGATTCCTAAGGCAATTGATTGGGCAATATGGCTAGGACAGCCGCATTCACCAGCATGAAAAGTCATAGGACGATCCAATCTTTGCGTAAAACGAATGAGATCTGCTATTTCTTGTGGCGGAAAATCATGTTCATTTCCTGCAAAGTCAAAGCCTGCAAATTCTAAACTTTTGGCTTGGTTTATTTGACGAAAAATCTCTTTTGTCAACTGTTTTGAGGACTGTCTCATCCCACAAATTAAAACCTTGGCAACAATATTAAAATCCCTTTGAGCCTTTTGCAGACCCTTTTCAACCGCCTCAACTACCTGAACAGCACTCAATCCCTTATCCATAGATAATTCGGGAGCAAAGCGAATTTCAATATAAAGCACATGTTCAGCAGCAGCCTGCTTGGCCACATCATAAGCTGCTAAACTAAGCGCTTTTTGTGTCTGTAACAGTGGTCGAATAAAGTCAAAAGTTTTTAAATAATCAAGCAAGGTCTCAGAATCCTCAGGAACAGTGACCAATTTTGCAAGTTCACTATCTGATTCAGGCAGCGCTATATTCGCCATTTCAGCTAATTCTCGAATAGTCTCAAATGATAGAGACCCATCCAAATGGCAATGTAATTCGGTCTTTACTAAATCATGTAAAGTATTTTTCATTATCAGACTCCACTTTCTATTGCTATCTATCATAGCACATTTCAGTTGATTTTCTCATTTTTCTGTGCTATATTTTGAAAATATCTTAAAATTTGAAAGGAGAAACGATGTCTTACTATATTCCACCAAAAGTTTGGTCAGCTGAGGAAAGCAACCAAGGAAAATTTTCTGCTATCAATCGTCCAACTGCTGGCAGTCGTTTTGACCAAAAACTACCCCAAGGTGATAAACCATTACAGGTTTATTCATTAGGAACTCCTAACGGACTCAAAGTAGCCGTAATGTTGGAAGAGTTACGCGAACTTGGTGTCAAAGAAGCAGATTATGACCTCTTCAAAATTTCAATCATGGATGGCGACCAATTTGGTTCTGATTTCGTTGCCATTAACCCCAATTCTAAAATTCCTGCTCTTTTGGATAAGTCTGATAGAGAAGCTATTCGCGTCTTTGAATCTGGATCTATCTTACTTTATTTGGCTGATAAATTTAACCATTTTATTCCTGAAGATTGGGCACAAAGAACAGAAGTTCTTAACTGGCTCTTCTGGCAAATGGGAGCTGCTCCCTTTGTTGGCGGCGGTTTCGGTCACTTTTTCAGCTATGCTCCTGAAAAATTAGAATATCCTATCAATCGTTTTACCATGGAAACCAAGCGTCAATTGGACTTATTGGATAAAGAATTAGCTAATAAGCCCTACATTGCAGGTGAAGATTATACCATTGCCGATATAGCTATCTGGTCTTGGTATGGACGTTTAGCACAAGATGCCCTTTATGAAGGAGCTTATAAATTTCTTGCTTTAGGCACCTATCAACACTTATTAGACTGGACTGAAAGAATCGCTCAGCGTCCAGCTGTCAAGCGAGCATTGGAAGTTGATTATAAAGCTATCAAATAAAAATAAGAGTCAATCCTTTCTAAGATTGGTTTTTTCTATGATATAATGTAAAAAAATGAATTGAGGAATTTATGACTGCTTTTAAAACTATTCTAGCTAAAATCAAAGCTTATGACACCATTATTATTCACCGCCATATGAAACCAGACCCTGACGCATTAGGCAGTCAGGTCGGCTTGAAAGAAATGATTACAAGCAATTTCCCCAAAAAGACGGTGAAAGTAACAGGTTATAATGAACCTAGCCTTTCTTGGCTGGCTCAAATGGATGACGTATCTGATAAGGATTACGAAGGAGCTTTGGTCATCGTTGTTGACACAGCTAATCGTCCGCGTATTGATGATCAACGCTATTTAAATGGTAACTTTCTTATTAAAATCGATCACCATCCCAATGAAGACCATTATGGTGACTTATCTTATGTTGATACCAAGGCTTCTAGTGCTAGTGAAATTATCACTGACTTTGCCCTGCAAAATCAACTGAAACTTTCAGATCAAGCAGCCCGTTTGCTTTATGCAGGGATTCTTGGTGATACAGGGCGCTTTCTTTATCCAGCAACAACGTCAAAAACATTTATCATTGCCAGTGAGCTCCTCAAATATGACTTTGATTTTGCTGCCTTAGCACGTCAAATGGATTCTTTCCCTTATAAAATTGCCAAATTACAAGCTTACGTTTTTGAAAATCTTGAAATTGATAAAAACGGTGCAGCACGTATTATTCTAAGCCAGAAAATCCTGAAAAAATTTAATTTGACTGACGCCGAAACATCTGCTATCGTTTCTAGCCCAGGGAAAATTGATACTGTCCAAGTTTGGGCCATTTTTGTGGAACAAGCAGATGGCCATTACCGCGTACGCCTGCGCAGCAAGTCCACTGTCATCAATGAAGTTGCCAAAAGACATGCTGGTGGCGGCCATCCATTAGCAAGTGGTGCCAATTCCTATAGTTTGGCAGAAAATGAGGACATTTATCAGGAATTAAAAAATCTGCTAAAATAGTATAAAAAGCTTGTCAGTCGTCAACTTTTTTGTTAAAATAAAATGGTTACTAACTATGGCTCGAAAAGAGCTATGGCAGAAAGGAAATTTTTAAAAATGAAAAAAGATATTCATCCAGAATACCGTCCAGTTGTCTTTATGGATACTTCAACGGGTTACCAATTCCTCAGCGGTTCAACTAAGACGTCAAAAGAAACCGTTGAATTTGAAGGCGAAACTTATCCACTTATTCGCGTTGAAATTTCATCAGACTCACATCCATTCTACACAGGACGTCAAAAATTCACACAAGCAGATGGACGTGTCGACCGTTTCAACAAAAAATACGGTCTCAAATAAGAAAGAAAACCTTGCATTGGCAAGGTTTTTTGTTTGTATCAATTTCTTTATCATGCCACTTCTATCTGCAACACCTTACTGTTTTCAAGGGCATAGAGATTGTGTACCTGATTGGCAGCAATGCTAATCAATCCTTGATGATTAATAATATGCTTTTCTCCCGCTATTTCCACTTGCAGACTACCTTCTAAAACCTGAATCAATTTGATTAATTTGCTGCTTTCATTGCTAATAGACTCACCAGCTGGCATAGCATAAAGAGTGATGGGATTGTTTGTTTTCAGTTTTTTAGATAAAGAGCGACTGGCAATTTGTCCATCATGGTATTTTATCAAGTCTAAAAGATTATCAATCATGGTCTACCTCTGGTTTCACAACGACTAGAAGCATTTGAAAAGCCTCTTTTGCATACAGACTATGCGGAATATTTGCTGGCATAACAATGGTCTGACCAGCTGCTACTTCAAAGACTTCTTCATCAATGGTGATTTCAGCTAAACCACTCAAAATATTAACCATAGCATCACCGGGTGAAGAATGGCGACCAATTTCTTGATCTTTATCTAAGGAAAAAATAGTCATGCCCAAGTCTTTTCGTTGAACCAAGGTTTTACTGAGCATTTGCTCTTCTTCAATTGGGACTTCTGTTTTTAAGTCTAATACCTGACTATGCTGAATCTTGTCAATATAAACCATAAAGACTCCTTTCTTTTAGCGCCGTTAATAAATTTCATTCTACTTCTAGTATATTATTTTGTGTTGCAAACCGCAATATAGGTCAAATCTTTTCCTGCTTTGTTAAAGACACGGTACATTTTCAGAAATTACTGACGGTTTTCTTTCCTCAAACCTCTGTAAGTAATTCTTAGAGTTCCCCAAAACCCTTCATCCTTAATCATTCCCGGAATAGACATAAGGGTCATTTTACCATAATTCAGTTTGACAGATGAGAAGCCCTGCTCTTCAAACAACTTTTGCCAGTTAGCAACATGCAGGGGCTCAACATTAGCATTGATGGTTTGCCGCAAACTTGCTAATTGTTCTCCCATCCTTTCTTCTGTAAAAGAAACATCATGCGTTAAGAGACGTCCGCCGGGTTTCAAAACACGCAAATATTCCTTAATAGCCTTAATCTTGGCTTCATCGCCTAACATGGTCAACATGGCTTCATTAATAATAATATCAAAAGAATCATCGGGAAAAGGCAGTTTCATAGCGTTAGCTTGCTGCACATGAACCAATTCATCCAAGCCTGCTTCACAGATATTAGCACGCGCTTTTTCCAAGGCCTTAGGATCCCTATCTACACCTTCAATTGAACAACCGTAAGTTTGCGCCAGTTCTATCGAGGTTGTACACATATTGCAAGCGACTTCCAACACGTGGCTGTCCTTACTGAACTGTCCTTGTTCTATTAACCAATTGGTGGCTGTAATTCCACCGGGACGTAAACGTTTCTTGCCTAAACGAGCCAGAAAGTTATGGCCAACTTCTTTTTTTGTCATCTATATCTATCCTTTCGGAAAAAAATTTTGTTTAGGCATTTAGTTTATAAAATATTCTGAAAATAAGCAAGTTTCATTCTGCAAAGTATATAAAAAATAGCCCTCCATGGTTTCATACAATCATGAAAGACTATTTCTTTATTTTTTAACTAAAAGTTATTAATGAGCGACAATTTCTTGAGCAATTTGTTGGCCTGTCAAATTAGCTGGATAATAGGTTGGCCAATTTTCCATTTCTTCCAATAACTTATCTTGACTTTCGCTGCCCCAGAAAAGATGGAAGTGTTCTGCTTTTTGTGATTTAATGCCATGGTCACTAAACTGAACATATTTGAATTCTCCAGCCCCTTTATCCTTAGTTTCAAAGAGATAACGTACACCACGATTTCCTTTTTTATAAGTAAGGATTTTATAACCTACATATTTGTAAGTATATTTGTGCTCCTTACCCTTTTGCACAAAAGTAATAGTGTTCTTCTTACCATCAATCGTAATTTTTTCAACATCTGTCTTGTAACCCTTAGTATAGTATTCTTTGTACTCTTGAGCTGTCATGTCTTTTTTAGATTTGGCCTTATAATCCCAGACACTATCAAGGGTTCCATTTTCTAAATAAGGATAAATAGATTGCCATTTTCCTGACCAATCAGATAATTTGCGATTCTTGATACTCTTATCTTTAAAATATCCATTAGCAACTGTCTTGTCGCTATCCATTTCAGGTTTGATTTCTTTACCGGCAGAATCTGTTGTTTTTTTCAAAGCTTTTAGATTAGCACGCATTACGGAGAAATAATTTTCCCCTGCATCCATTTGCTTTTGTGTTAAACTTTCAAGCGGACTAAGCACAGCTGTTTTAACACCAGCTTCATCAGCTAAAGTTTTAGAAACAGCTGATGAAGCGTTTTCCTCAAAGTAAATATAGTTAATGCCATACTCTTTAACATATTTAGAAAGTTCTGCCAAACGTTTAGCTGAAGGTTCAGACTCAGCTGTTAAACCTGTAATTGGAATTTGAGTCAAGCCATAATCAAGCGCTAAATAGCCAAAGGCCGCATGCTGCGTAACAAAAGATTTTTGCTTGGCATTTGCAAGACCTTCTGCGTATTCCTTGTCCAAGGTCTGAAGTTTGTCAATATAGTTTGCTGCATTTTTCTTGAAGATTTTGGCACGGCGAGGAAATTTTTTAGAAAGAGCGTCACGGATATTTTCCACCAACTTAATAGCACGTTTTGGTGACAGCCAAACGTGAGGATCATAAGCATGGTGATGCCCTTTGTGACCATGTCCTTCTTCTTCTGTTACTCCTGGTGCTAAAATCATATTACCTGTTGCTTTTACAAATGGCACTTTTTGGGTATCAACAGATTTTTTAACAGATTTAACCCAAGTTTCCATACTGTCAGAATCATAAACAAAAGTATCTGCCTCTTGAATCCTTGTCACATCTTTGGTTGAAGGTTCAAAATCATGAACTTCCGTTCCTGCCTTAATCAATAGAGACACCTTGCCTTGATCACCAACAACATTTTTTGTAAATTCATACATAGGATAAAAGGTTGTGACCACATTAAGTTTACCATTACTTCTCTTCTCTCCATCTTTTGCCAATAGAAAAGCTATCACAACCGCTAAAATGACTAACAGAAGAGAAACGATAATAAAAGGTTTTTTCCGCATTTTAAACTCCTTTACTTAACCAGTTAATTATTTACTGGTTAAGTATACCATATTTCAAAATTTTTGCAAGCTTTTATATTTCAAAATTTTTAGCATAAAAAAGAAGCTGAAAAACTTACTATACTGATCCCAAGAATTGGACAGAAAACATCTAACTTGAAAATCATATAAAGTTTAGCTTCTCTATTTTTTAGGTGTTCATATTTGGAAAAATAATCATTTAAAACTAATCACTAACACCATAGCGATTGGTCATCAGATTACTAGCATCAAAGAGAATTTGTTCCAGAAGAACCTGTGTTTGTTCCTCAATAAAATCACTCATGGCTTGATTTTCCCCCTCAAAATCAACTTCTTCTCCTTTTGCTAAAGCTTCATCAACACGGTGGATCATAGCATGCCCTGCTGCCATTGTTTTCTCAACATAGGCTTCTAAATTTCCTTCATGTCTATGATAATGTGAATCGGCAAGGGCTGCAATTAAACGGTTAGTCCAATAAAAATTATCTGTTGTCACCCTTGCACTGGTATTGGCAAAATAGGCTGGTGTTTTTGAAACTTGCGTAAAGAAAGGCACCATCGTATTAAAAGGCATGGAACCATAGGAAAGCCATTGAATCCCCCTAGTTTCTGGTGTTTGATTAGGACGTAATTGCAAAAGAGCTGTCTGGCTGGTTCGATTAATACCAATGGTTCTAAAAGTTGTTTGACTAAGGCGGTCTCCTTCTGATCCATAAGGATCAAAATTTGTATCTTGATAGTGATTGCTCAAAACATACTTAATGTCTTCTACCGTAATCTTGCGATAAGGCTTTTGACACCAAGGAATAAAGAAACTCCGTGGATCTTGTTCGATTTCTGGATTTAAAAAGCGCTGTATAGCCCAAGAACGTGGTGTATTGTAATGTCTATCCTTATCTTTTTGACTGCCAAAAGCATAACGAGGATTAAAGTGCTCATTTGAATAAGTCAAATCAAGATGATTGTCAGCTATGAAATCTTTTAAATCATTGGAATAGCGATAATCATCGGGATTATTAAACTCAAAATGATCAATCCCTAACTGATTAGGATTAGTAACATAAGCATCATCGGGAACACGGCGAGCAATCCAATGATGTCCTCCAATTGTTTCCAACCACCAAATTTCATTGATATCTGAAAAAGCTATACCATTGGATTCATATGTACCATATTCTTCCAGAAGTTTGCCCAGACGCTCAACACCCTCACGCGCTGACTGAATATAAGGCAAAACCAAAGTCAGCATATCTTCTTCCCCAATACCTGATGCTACTAAAGGATCTGCTCCCAACACACGTGCATTAGTTGTGATGGTCTCTGTGGCACTCATAGCAACATTAGCAGCATTAATACCAGCTTCAGCCCAAATACCTTCATTGTCTAAAGCATTGGGAACGGAAGTATAGGATAAAGGGTTATCAGGTAAATCTATTTCAAAATTTGATAAAACCGATCGATAATGCTTTGGTTGATCTTCTGATTTTATCACTTCAAATTTTTTAGGACAAAAGACACCATTTTGTGAATCTTCTGTTCTGGCAATAATGGTAGAACCATCATAACTGGCCTTTTTTCCAACAAGAATGGTTGTACAAATCATCATATTCCTCCTTAAATTAAGATACAAAGGGCGTTAAGCGGATAAAGGCAAAATAGGGAGTACGACGCGGAATCATTAAGATTCTAGGAGGACTCATCTTTTTGCCACAATCCGCAACCCGTGTTCAATTAAATCAAGATACAAAGCCCGTCAAGAAAGCGAGATGAAAATAGGAAACTGACGCCGTGTGACTTGCACACAAGGAAGTTTATCTTTTTCACGACGCTTTTAGGGCGTGTTCAGTTAGTAAGATACAAAGCCCGTCTACCCAGTGATTAGTGGCGGGAGATAAAATCTCCGCGTCACTAAACGAAAATGCTTATAGGCATTTTCTACACTGTGCATTAGCTTTCACTTTCAAAAATAATCGTTTTGAAAGTGAAAGCGTCAAGAAAGCGAGATGAAAATAGGAAACTGACGCCGTGTGACTTGCACACAAGGAAGTTTATCTTTTTCATGACATTTTTAGGGCGTGTTCAGTTAGTAAGATAAAAAGGCGTCAAAAACGAAAAGTCAAAATAGGATAAGACTAAAGAGTCATCAGTCTCTAAGATTTCTGTTTTTTGACACAGCGTTTAATCCTTATTCAATTCCTTTCTTTATTATAAATCTTCAGCAATTTTATTAATTTTTCTTAACCTATGATTAACGCCGCTCTTGGTTAAGGGTACAGCTAAGCTATCAGCAATCTGCTGGATAGAAAAGTCAGGATGGGCTGCTCTGATTTGGGCAATCTGCTGCAATTCTATAGGCAAACTTTCCAAACCAACAGTTTCTTTTATTTTGTTGATATTATTAATCGTTTTGATACTAGCATTAATCGTCTTAGCAATATTAGCTGTTTCGGCATTGCTGGTACGGTTGACATCATTTCTTGTTTCGCGCATAACCTTAATATTTTCAAAAGCTTCCATACCTTCCATACTGCCGATAATAATCAGAAAATCCATGATATCTTCTGCTTTTTGCAAATAAGTAACTGCACCATGCTTATGTTCAATCACCTTGGTATCTAACATAAACTTTTGCATTAGTTTTGCTAAATCTTCAGCATGATCAAGATAAACAGAGAAAATCTCTAGCTGATATTTGCCCGATTCAGGATCTCGGATGGATCCAGTGGAAAGGAAGGCTCCTTTCAAATAAGAACGGCCAGCATTATCATCAGATAAAATTTGCTGTTCAATGCCAGTTTCAATTCCAAAAAAAGAATCCGAAAGCTGTAAATCGGCTAATATTTGTTCAACATTGTCATCTAAAAAAACAGTATAAACACGGTTTTTTCGCAAGTTGGTTTTGTGATGGTACTTTATCTCAGGATTAATCCGATAGAGTCGTTCCAATAATGCGTAAATATGGCGAGCAATTTTAGCATTTTCAGTAATGATGGATAAACTGAGCTTTTTATCTGCCAAGCCTAAACTCCCTGACATTTTAATAATAGCCGACAATTCATTTTTGTCAGCTGAATCCAAATTTAAGATTTCTTCTTTCACCTGTGTGGTAAAACTCATAGCTCTTTCACCTTGATTAAATTCATCAATTCATCCACAACACTTTTACCATTGTGAAAAGCACCGCCATTTTCCAAACAAAGAAAATTAGAAGAAACTACTCGGGGTACCTGCTCTTGAAGTCCAGCAAAGTCATGCTCTACTTGAATGAGGTATTCATCAAATTGATTAGAATTCATATAATCTTGAGGAACTTTTTCTACATTAACCAAAACGGTATCAATAAAGTTTTGCCCCAAATGACGATTGAGAACTCGCACATGATCAGCATCTGTAAAGTGTTCCGTTTCACCATATTGAGTCATAATATTGCAGACATAGGCTACTTCTGCCTCGGTCTCACAGAGTGCTTTTCCAATTTCATCAATGACTAAGTTTGGGAGAATAGAAGTGAAGAGCGAACCCGGACCTAGAACAATCATATCACTTTCCATAATAGCATCAACAACCTTACGACTGGCAGTCGGCTTAGCATCGTCATAGCTATTAGCCACATAGACATGATCAATCATTCCTTTATGCTTGGCAATCTGACTTTCACCAACCACTTCTTGCCCATCCTGAAAAACAGCATGAAGCGTTAAAGCCTTTTCACTTGAAGGATAAATCTTACCTGTTGTATGGAAAAATTTTGACAATATCTGCATAGCATTGTAAGTGGAACCCTGCATCTCAGAAATACCTGCAATGATTAAATTTCCCAAAGGATGACCAGCTAATGCCCCGTCTTCAGCGTTAAAGCGATATTGAAAGATTCTCTCATAAAATTTTGGCATATCACTCATAGCAACTAAGACATTTCTAAGATCTCCTGGAGGTGTTAATTGCATAACATGACGGATAGCACCAGAACTGCCGCCATCATCTGCTACAGTAACGATTGCTGTGATATCTACCTCTTCATGACGCAGACTGTTGAGAATAACAGGTATCCCAGTTCCACCGCCAATAACAGTTATTTTAGGTTTTCTCATGAACGATTCACCGTCTCTTTACGCCGATTTTTATCACGATGGCTCTCATTAACCGTCCAATTTTGTCCTAAATCTTGAGCCAGCCGATGAGCAAAAGCTACACTGCGGTGCTGACCGCCTGTACAGCCAATAGCAATAGTCAGAACAGATTTCCCTTCCTTTTGATAACCCGGTAAAATAGGCGCTAGCAAAGCCAATAAGTGTTGATAAAATTCTTCTGACTCCTGATGCTGCATGACATAATCCGAGACATCTTTATCCAGTCCTGTTTTATCTCGCAGTTCTGGTTTATAGTACGGATTAGGCAGAAAACGCACATCAAAAACTAGATCTGCATCCAAAGGTAAACCATATTTGAATCCAAAGCTGACAACTTCTAAGCGAAAACTCGTTTGACTCTTCTCAACAGAAAATTGATCGGAAATGGTTTTACGGAGTTGACGCGGTGTTAAATCGGTCGTATCAACAACATTTTGGCTGAGATTCTTTAAAGGAGCTAACAATTCCCTCTCAAGAGCAATTCCATCTAGAACACGGCCAGTTGTAGCCAAAGGATGACTGCGACGTGTTTCCTTATACCGTGAAACCAATTCGCTATCTGTTGCATCCAAAAATAGAATGCGAAAATTAATTGTCTCATTTAAGTCAATCTTATCTAAAATAGAACTGACTTCCTTAAAAAAGAGACGGCTACGCATATCAACTACCAAAGCCACTTTATCATTTTCACCGCTGCTTTCAACTAATTCCAAAAATTTGGGAACCAATGCTGGCGGCATATTGTCAATGGTAAAATAACCCAAGTCTTCAAAAGACTGAATGGCAACTGTCTTACCGGCCCCACTCATACCGGTCACAATAACCAAATCAATTTTTTTCTCACTCATTTTCTTCCTTCACTCCCTCCATTTGATTTTGCATGCTTTCTAAACGTGTCAACTGACGGCTAATAGCTGCCAGCATTTCTGTCTGTAGTTTTTGTATTTCTAACAGCTCACTTTGGTCTTGCTGAACAATATGATCCAATTTAGCATGCAGAAAACGGATTTCTTCTTCAGATTTCTTATTAACATTAAAATCATTCAAAGCTTGCAAACGGTCATATTCTGCTGCCCGATTTTGACTCATCATAATGAGCGGAGCCTGCACTGCTGCTAGAGTGGATAGAGCAAGATTGAGTAAAATAAAAGGATAGACATCAAAATGCAGACCAAACAGTCGCAACTGATTGATTAGCATCCAAGCTGCCATCAATAAAATAAAAGAAATAATAAAGGTCCAAGAACCGCCAAATTTAGCCACAGCATCGGCAATTTTTTGTCCAAAGGTAATCTTTGCCTGCAGTTGCTCATCAACATTAATATTGTCTTTTTCCTGACTGAGAGCTGTTACATAACCTTTGATGCTCTCATTTTTTTCCTGAGCCCGAACAATAATTTTACCCATATATCTAAGACTATACTTTGTTAAATGCACATAAGCAATAAAATCATCATCCTTAAGCTTAGGATAATCCTCTAATAACTCATTTTTAATCCCTTGATCTAAATTTTTAAATAAGGCACCATCTACTTTTTGATAACTGCGGCCATCAAAAATATCTTTATAAGTTTGTTTCTTATTCAAAACCGTCGTCATATTTTTCTCCACCCTAACCAGAAAAGAGCCTGAGAATGACTTATTCTCAGAACGGCTTTCTTATGATTAATCATTTGATCCATCAATAAATTTTGCCAAGTGCTCTTTTTGATTCACTATTAAAAACTCTTTAAATAAGTTCAGCAATAACCTCAATTTCAATCTTAACATCTTTGGGCAAACGCGCCACTTCAACGGCTGAACGCGCTGGAAAATCAGATTTAAAAGCTGTTGCATATACCTCATTAAAAGGGACAAAATCATCAATATCACTCAAGAAGCATGTTGTCTTGACGACATGATCAAAGTCTGTTCCAGCCTCAGTTAAAATAGCTGAAATATTTTTTAAGACCTGTTGGGTCTGTTCTTCAATAGTTGTCCCAATCACTTGACCGGTTTCTGGTGACAAGGGAACCTGACCAGAAGCAAAAAGTAAATTTCCCACAATTTTTCCTTGAACATAAGGTCCAATTGCTGCGGGTGCTTTATCAGTATGAATTTTTTTCATATTTTTTCCTTCTTTCTTTTTTATCTCATTTATAATTGCTGACCGAGATAATCAACCGTACGGATAGCTTGAGCAAATTTTTCAGGGTCAAAAGGTGTATTGCGGTATTCATTAGTTGTTAAGGCAACTTCAACAATTTTAGGAATATCTTCCTTAGTCAATCCTAGTTCCTGCAATCTGATTGGCAATCCTAATGCCTTGTTGAAATTAGCCACACGTTCCAGTTCTTCTTGTTCATCAAAATATGCATGCAAGACTAACACACCATAAGAAACAACCATACCATGAAGGTATTCTCCTTCGCGCCTGATGGCAGTTGTACCATTATAAAAAGCATGGGCATGACAAGAGTTGTAGTAAAAATCAGGCTGATTGACCAAGTTAGAAGCATAACCAGTTGATACCACAATATCAAGTGCAATTTCTTCAACTGCCCGAGATACTTTGTTATTTCGTACATCTTCCAGCCCTTGCTGACCATAACGATAAAAGGCCTCTTTTGAAGATAGTGCCACAGCCTCACCTAATCTTGCGGTATGAGGAAACTCTGCTGTCCCTTTTTTCTTTGCTTCCAAGATAGCATGCTCAACTTCAGGAGCTTTTGAAATACCATCGCCAATACCTGCCCAAAAATACTTCTCAGGTGCTTGTGCAATAACACGCGTATTAATAAAAATATGAAGCGGCGAATCAGGATAGCCATATTTTAAAAGAGAATGATCATCATTGTAAACGACTGCAATCGCTGTCCCAGCCGAACAATTAGAGCAAATTGTCGGGAAAGTAAAGGTAGGTTTATCCAATTCTTTAGCAACCATTTTAGCTGTATCAAGTGCTTTTCCGCCTCCAAAACCAAAAATAGCTTCCGCTCTCTGTACATCTGGATTAGCTACCAGTTTATCAATGTTTGTTTGTGTCGAATCAACGCCGTAGACAAAGCTGCCCGTCACTTCGATACCTGCCTGCACCAAAATACTGCGAACCTCATCCTCACTGCTGGCCAAGGCTCTCTCTCCCCCAATTAAGACCACCCGCTTAATATGATAAGGTTTTAAGACTTCGGGAATTTCTTGATAGCAGTCCTCACCATAACTATAGCTTGCCATTATAGTAGTTGTCATTACCTTTCCTCCTATGAAATAATGGCCATCGTCTTTTTCTAGGCGGTGACAATTTATTAACGAAACAGAGACAAAAGATGATTTTCAAGCTATTTGAAGAGCACCTTTTGTATCTGCTTGATGCTTTTTATTATAGCAAAATATTCAGAAGATTAAAACAAGGACTTTACAGAAGAAAAGAACAGCCTTATACTCAGGACTTGTTTAGAATGTAAACAGGACTATTTTTCAACATAAAAATCTATTTAGCTCTGTAAATTCTGGTTTTGTTTTCCTTGTTTGCGAACGAGGTAAGCCCCAAACGAGAGTTTTCACTTCGATAAAAGAGGCTGGGCAAAAACTCATCAAATAGTAAAAAGCCTTAAAATCAAGTTATCAAAAATGTTGGTTTTAAGACTTTTTAAATATCATAATATTTTTGACTAGAAACAGAATTTATGCCCAGCCTCTCGGTCTGAACCAGATTTGTATCTAGGGTTAACTTTCACTAGATTCAGCAATAAAGTTAAGACTATCTATGGTTCAATTCTATGGAGCATCCGCGGGAAAGGAATGGCTTCACGGATGTGTTTCGTTCCTGCTACAAAAGTCACCATACGCTCCAAACCAAGACCGAACCCACAGTGCGGAACAGAACCATATTGACGCAGGTCGAGATAAAAGGCATAATCATCCGGATTAAGTCCGTTCTCTTTGATTTTCGCAAGTAAAGTATCATAATCTGTTTCACGCTCAGAGCCGCCAATGATTTCACCATAACCCTCCGGAGCAAGCAAATCAGCACAGAGAACACGATCCGGATTGCCCGGTACCGGTTTCATGTAAAAGGCTTTCAAGCTAGCTGGATAGTTGACAACAAAAGTTGGTATTCCAAAGTAATTGGAAATCCAAGTTTCATGAGGCGATCCAAAATCATCTCCATGCTCAATATGCTCATAATCAGTATCCTCATCTTCTTCGTGCTCTTGAAGAAGTGTAATCGCATCATCATAAGAGACACGCTTAAACGGTTGGGCAATATACTTCCTAAGTAAATCCGTATCGCGTTCTAAGATACCAAGAGCCTGCGGCGCCCGATCAAGAACACCCTGAATGAGCGTTTTGACATAAGCTTCTTGCAACTCAAGGGACTGTTCATGCGACATGAATGGGTATTCTGCATCCATCATCCAAAACTCTGTCAAATGGCGGCGTGTTTTTGACTTTTCAGCACGGAAAACAGGTCCGAAATCAAAGACGCGGCCAAATGCCATAGCACCTGCTTCCAAATAGAGCTGACCTGACTGACTGAGAAAAGCAGGCTCACCAAAATAGTCTGTCTCAAAAAGATCCGTTGTGTTTTCTGCTGCATTGCCCGATAAGATTGGACTGTCAAATTTGACAAAGCCGTTTTGGTCAAAAAACTCATAAGAAGCATAGATAACAGCGTTACGAATCTGCATAATGGCCATCTGCTTTCGTGAGCGCAGCCAAAGGTGGCGATGATCCATCAAAAAATCAGTTCCATGTTCTTTTGGCGTAATAGGATAATTGTCAGATGTCCCAATGACTTTTAAGTCAGTCGCATCCAACTCATAACCAAATTTCGAACGTTTGTCTTCTTTGACAATCCCCTTAATTTCAATTGCTGTTTCTTGATTAAGATGTTTAATAGTATTGAATTTTTCAAGTCCTGCTTCTTCACCAAATTTTTCGATAAAATTAGGCTTAAAAGCAACCGCTTGGAAAAAAGCTGTTCCATCACGCAACTGTAAGAAAGCGATTTTCCCTTTGCCTGATTTATTAGCAACCCAGGCACCGATAGTAACTTCCTCACCGACATGATTTTTCACATCAATAATAGATATATAGTCTTTAGACACAATAATCTCTTTTCTAATTTTTATTTAAGTTGAATAACTTGTTTTTCTATTTTTCCATAAAAGCTTGTATGCGATTGATAGCTTCCTTAAGAGTGACCATATCTGTTGCATAACTCAAACGGACATTTTCTGGTGCACCAAAGCCAGCACCTGTTACCAAAGCGACACCTGTTTCTTCCAAAAGAGCTGTCGTAAATTCTGTTACATCGGTATACCCCTTCATTTCCATAGCTTTTTTAACATTAGGGAAAAAGTAGAAGGCACCTTCTGGCTTAACAACATGAAATCCCGGAACTTTTGCCAACAAAGGATAAATAGTATTCAAGCGTTCTTCAAAAGCTTGACGCATCACTTCAACTGTATCTTGATTACCTATTAAAGCTTCGATAGCTGCATATTGTGCCGCTGTTGTTAGATTAGAAGTTGTTTGGCTAACAATTTTAGACATAGCTCCAATAATTTCAGGGTCACCAACAGCATAGCCAACACGCCAGCCTGTCATGGAATAGGTTTTAGATACCCCATTAATAACAATTGTTTGCTGGCAAATAGGCTGTGAAATTGTTGAAATAGGCGTAAATCTTGCGCCATTATAAACCAGACGGCCATAAATATCATCAGATAAAATCAAGATATCATGCTTAACAGCCCAATTACCAATAGCTTCCAATTCTTCCTTACTGTAAATCATCCCTGTTGGATTAGATGGACTATTGAGCACAATCATTTTGGTCTTGTTAGTTCTTGCAGCTTCCAATTGTTCGACTGTTGCTTTAAAATGATTTTCTTCACTTGTCCTGATAAACACAGGTACACCATCATTCATCTTGATCTGATCTGCGTAAGACACCCAAAATGGAGTTGGAATAATCACCTCATCTTTTGGATTAATAACAGCTGCAAACAAAGCATAAAGAATAAACTTAGCTCCAGTGCCAACCACAATCTGTTTGCGCTCTACAGAGTATCCATAAAATTTTTCAAAATATTGACTAATGGCATCCTTAAGTTCAGGAAGACCTGAAGCAATTGTGTAAAAAGAAGCACGTCCATCTCTAATTGATTTAATAGCAGCTTCTTGAATATTCTTAGGTGTTACAAAATCAGGCTGTCCTAAAGAAAGTTCTAAAACATCTCGTCCCTGATCCTTAAGTGTTTTAGCGCGAGCACTTGTTGCCAAAGTAACAGACTCTTCCATTTCTAAAACGCGTCTTGATAATTTAGTCATCATGTCTCCTTAATTATTTCCTTTAATTACTAAATCATTTAGCTTTTATACACTAATACTATTTATTATATCAAAAAATGAGTCACTTCAACGAGAATCTTCTGAAAATGTTGACTCGAAACGGAGAAATGACTAGCTAGAGCCTGATAAATTATTTTTCCATAGTTTTTATTGACAACTCGGCTATCTAAAATAACAATTGCTGAAAACTGCCTGTTATTGCGCCTTGTTCGGCCAATAGCCTGTCGCAAGCGTAAAATGCTTGTTGGTAAAGTATAGTCATAAAAAGGATTTTTACCTTCCTGCCGTAATTGACGATTTAATTTCTTAACAAACAAATCCTCCGGATTATCAAACGGCAAACGCGTGATGACCTCAATTAAGCGGTCTTGCTCAACAAAATCAACACCTTCCCAAAAACCTCCTGTTCCAAGCAATATATCAGCTTCTCCACGATCAAAACGCCGCTTAATATTAAAGGGACTTCCATTTTTCTCCTGAGTCAAATGAGTAAGTTTCGCTTCATCCAGCAAATCAGAAACAGCAAACATCGTTTTTTTAGAGTTAAAAAGAACCAACATGGGCTGCTTTAGCTGAGCCAATTGCAACAGCCGTTTGGTAAGCAATGTTTCATACTCTGAATCTGATATATCATTTACTCTAGGCATTGTCTTATCAACCCAAATAGCCTGCTGATGTGACTTTTCTCCCGAAATACTATCAAAAGTAAACTGTTCAAAGCCAAGAAGGTTCGCTAAACTCACTTTGGGACTAATTTGAAGAGTGGCTGAAACCAAGTAAGTCTTTTTGGTAGCCGGTAAAAATTGTGTAAAGTCAGTAAAATCAAGACGGGCTGACTTTAGAAGAACTGTTCGATGATCCCAAAAGAAATCTTCTTCAAACCAAAAGTCTGAATAAGGTTCTTCAAATAAAGCCTGTAAATCCGCTAACTCGGTCAGACTTAATTCTGATAAATGTTGCCGCAAGCGTTCAATAGTTTCTTTCTTAAATAACTGTCGCTTTTCCTTATTAAAAAGATATAACAAATGATTTAATTCAAACTGAATGCTTTCTAACAACCGTTTTTCTAAAATATTTTGAGAATTCTCCAAAAGCTGATTAAGAGTCTGTAAAGTCTCAGTCATGTTGATTTGGCGCCTTGAAAACTGCTCCAAGGTCAAAAAAAGTCTCTGCGCCTCATCAATAACCAAAATCTGATTTTCAACAAAGGCCTGATCATCTTCTATACGCGTTAAGAGATAGGCGTGATTAGTAATAAGCAAACGGCTTGATTTTGCTCTTTGATAACTTTTCTGCCAGAAATCAAGATGATAAAAAAGGGATTGCTTACTCAAAGTGCCATCATGTCTGATTTCGTCAAAATAAGCAGCATAGCGTTGTTTTTGTTTGATCTCATCAAGATCGCCAGTTCTTGTTTCCAACAACCAAACCAAAAGCTGCATCTTATAACGATTGAGCAAACGATTATCATCTTTTCTCATCAAAGTCTTATAAAAGCTATCTAATTTGAGGTAATTTTGAGGACTCTTTAAGCTGTGACTATTGATATGAAAAGCTTCTCTTAAAGCCTGTGCCTCATTAGCCATGATTTGATCTTGAAGAATTTTGGTTGGAACACTGACGATAATCTGTTCCTCCCCATGCTGATTAAGAAGTGGTAAGAGGTAACCATAGGTTTTACCAATGCCTGATTGAGCCTCAATAAAACTAGCCCTACTATCTTCAAATTTCGCTTCAATAACTTGGGCAAATTTAAGCTGCTGAGTTCTTTCTTCAAGGTCTAACAAGGCGATATTAGTCGCAAAATCCTGTGATAACTGCCGTTCTTTTAAAAAAGGCTCTTCTTTTTTTAGGACAATTCCTGCCACTTCCTGATAATCTGATGACAAGTGATTGGAAGCTGCTGCAAAAGCTTCTTCAATAGGTAATTTGGATTCATACAGAAGACTGTCTGAGAATTGCAAGATTCTTTCTAAAGTCAACTTAGGAAGATCTGTCATTTTCTGTTTTAATTTCAAAAAAAGTTCTGCTGTTGCTTTCGCATCGGCAATGGCCGTATGAGCATCTGACAAGTCAATCTTTAAAAGCTCTGTCAAATTTCCTAATGAATATTTTTCAAAAGTTGGGTAAAAAACTTGTGCCAATTCAACCGTATCAACACGAGGTGTTAGCAGCTCAAATCCTTCTAAAAAAAGATGTTCTGCCAAAAGATTGGCATCAAATTTAACATTGTGAGCAACAAAAACACAATCATCAATGAGATGATAGATGTCAGCTGCTACTTCGGAAAAATCAGGCGCCTGCTGCAATTGAGCATCTGTAATTCCTGTCAATCTAATAATAGCTTTAGAAAGCGGCTTATGGGGATTGACATCCGTGGTATAAGTTTGAATAATTTGTTCATTTTCAATAATCACAATCCCAACTTGAATGATGGAAGCTGAGTGGCTAGCACCTGTTGCCTCCAAATCAACCACAGCATACTTTCTTGTTTTTTTCTCCGTCATAACATTAAAATTATACCATATTTCACCAGAAAATGATGGCGTTGTTTCCTTTTCAACTGTGTTCATAAAAGTGAGTTAATTGATCTATAATGACTGTTTAAATACCTAGGCGACAATTACTGAATTAGCTAAATAACAAAACAACTGTTAGGGTAAGTTCATTCACATTCATTTTCTATTTTAAGCGATCTCTGCTATTTTTTCACATTTTTCTATGTTATAATAGGCTTAATTCGATTTCTTCAAGGGAGATATACTGTGAAAAAGAAAACCAAGCTGAATAATTACTATCTTGAAATGATGGAGCATTATCTTGATGTCCCTTATTACAATGAAAAAAGGCGCGTTCGTGTGCTTCTACCCAAGGATTACGACAAGGAAGATTGGGCTACTTACCCCGTTCTTTACATGCACGATGGGCAAAATATTTTTTACAGTAAGGAATCCTTTTCAGGCTACTCTTGGAAAATTATTCCGACCATCAAACAACACAAGGAATTGCCTAAGTTAATTATTGTTGGTATTGACAATTCCGGTGACAACCGCCTCAATGAATATGCTCCTTGGATGACCGATGTTGGAACGACACCTGAAACTGCCAGCAGTGGTGGAGATGGTATGGCTTATGGTGAATGGGTTGTTAATACTGTTAAACCCTTTATTGACCAAACCTATCGTAGCAAGACTGATCCTGCCAATACGCTCTTAGCTGGATCTTCCATGGGTGGTATCATTACGGCCTATATGGGAGCTGCCTATCCTCATATTTTTGGAAATCTCGGCGTTTTTTCTCTAGCCTCTTGGTTCAGCGAACGCGATTTCCTTCGTTTCTTGAATCACCATCCTCTGGATAAAAACAGCAAGGTCTTTATCCAAGTTGGTACCAAAGAAGGTGATGCTGTTGACGATGAATTTGCTCCTAATATGAATCAGGCCTATATTGACTGTACGCTCCACTACTATCAGTCCCTCCTACGCACTGGTCATCCTATGGAGCATATTGATTTACATATCATGGCCAACGAAATTCATCACGAAAAATATTGGGCTAATCATTTTATTGAATTTCTGAAATTCACATTGAAAGGATAACAGAAAAATAGACAGACAGGTAGTTGCCACTTTAGTCTCAAGGATCGAGACTAAAACTGACAAAAAGTAGTCAATCAATAGATGGAAAATAGATTTTCGAATAAGCCTATTAAAAATACGGTTAAACGACATTTAACCGTATTTTTTGATAATACTCAAATGTAAACTTATATTTAGCCGATTTTTTATTTCGCCCAATCAACCTAAAAGGCTATTGTATATCAAAAGCTTGACCAAATGAATGATAATAGGCTAAAAAAGCTGTAAGACTATCATTAAATTTGATTTGTTTGTCCTCAATAAAAATGATTTGTGTTTTTTCAGGAACCAAAAAGTCAAATTGATGAGAGGTGATGATTAACTGCTTTCCTTGATCAAGTTTATCATAAAAGAGACTCAAGATATCAGAGATAACACTGAGATCCAAATTAGCAAACGGTTCGTCGAAAATATATAAGTCTCTTTCGATTTGCAAAAATAACCAGATGGTCAAATACCTGCGCTCTCCCATAGACAAGGAACCAAAAGGTTTATTCAAATTATTTCTAATTTTTTGAGGAAGGTGCTCCATTGTGATAGCACTATCCTCGGACAAATCTCCAATTAAAGTTATTGTATCTTTTACAGTGGCCTCTGCAATAAAGGGTAAGCCTTGACTATGATAAATAATTCGACTATTCTTAGGAAAATCGTGAAAATTTTCAGGTCTATTATGGTCTAAGTCAGAAATTAAATCCAATAACAGTGTCTTTCCTACACCATTTCTACCGATAATAAGATTTAATTTTTGATTGGCAAAGGACATACTGACATTATCCAATAATAACTGCTGATTTATTTTTAAATTAAAATCTTTGATCTGCATTTTAATTCCTATCTTTTATGGAAAATACCGATGACTCTTTCAGACAGTAACTGCCCACAATAAGCCAAGCAAATATTGGCAGGTATAAAGGAGCTGCATCCACAAGCTTACCACTTATAGTTAAGCTAATTTCATTAATCAAAGAAAAAATATTCATAAAATGAAACAAGCCACTTAAAATAATATTTTTAGACGTATACTCCAATGATAGCAAAGAAAGCAACAAATAAGATGTTAAGATAGCCTGCAAGGTTACTGCATTTACAGAAAGCTTTAAAAAGATAGCAAAAGCAAAAAAACAAATTGCTACTCCTAAAAAGGTTAAAATATTAAAAAACACAAATAATTCTAAATCAACACTTTTAGTTATTAATTCAAAAATAAAGAGCAGAATATTAATTTGTACGCTTGTTAAAAGAAAATTGACTAATAAATTAACAGCAAAAATATAAAATTTTGAACCCGTTAGACTAGAAAAAACTTTGAGATAGTTATTTTCTCTAAGAGAAACAATATTTCCTGCCCAGCCAAATAACATGGCAATAACAATAATATAAGAAATATAGGGAGTCAAAAAGACAAATTTCTCTTGAGCATCTAAGCCGATTCCTCTTTTGCTTAAAGCTAAAAACAAATTGACAGCTGGTAAAAGCAGGGTATAAACCAAAAAGAATTTATTGGACAGAGTTATATTTATCTGAAATTTAAACAGTGCCAGTATTTTCTTTAACATGACTAATGATGACCTCCAAGTGATGTTCATACTTAAATTAAGGAAAGGGTAGATATTTTTTCTCATTTGGAAAAGATTGATTTTTATCTTTGTAATAAGAAATGTTATAATTTCGAGGGTCTATCTTTGTATTATCAATTGAAGGAAATCCTTCAGTAGAATAGACTCTAACCAATTTGCAAAAATTCATCACTGAAGCTGTTTCCAATAGTTGAAGACTTATAGGAATATTGAGATGCTTAGAAGCTATCAAGAAATCGTCCATTGAAAAAGTTTTATCTCTCACTACCCAATCTTCAAGAGGTTTAGCTGTTTTTAAGTAGTCATAAGTTTTCAGCAATAACTTTAAAGAAACGTGTTTTTCAAAATAATCTGTATAAATGTTACGAGTATCTTCCTGCTTAGAAATAAATTCTGTAAAGAGAACATCTTCTTTTTCAATATTTGGGAAGAAAGGTTTCCAAATCCAGAAGCTTCCTTAAACGCCTTTAAAAATGCTTCATATTGATCTTTATGGCAACCTA
The DNA here is from genome assembly GCF_006739205.1 of Streptococcus mutans. Taxonomy (NCBI): domain Bacteria; kingdom Bacillati; phylum Bacillota; class Bacilli; order Lactobacillales; family Streptococcaceae; genus Streptococcus; species Streptococcus mutans. The sequence continues at coordinate 824,825 of NZ_AP019720.1, read as the reverse complement.
AGCCCATAGAAAAATGCTTCTTCGTCCAATAAATAAAAATAACAACTGAAACATTAGGGACGATACTAATATCATTAACATAATAGTTTCCTTTTTAAAAAAACAAATTGATTTATATTGCTCTTAATTGGAAATAAACAACAAAAATTGTTTTAAAACGAATAAAAAGATACTTTTTATTATAATTTGAATTAAAACACAAGTCAAGAGCTATTTTTTTAAAAACGATTATAAAGTAGCATATTGTTGTTAAATAAATGTAATAAAAATTCTATAATGTCCATCGAAACTATGGGGCTAGCAAAATCTTCATTGCTCGGAATATCAAAAAGAGTTTGGGACAAAAGTCTCAAACTCCTTCAATCTGTGCAACATCAAATGTTTGACGCAGTGGTTTATTGGAAGTCCTTATCCCTTGCTACGCAAGTGATAGCGGACATCCTAATAAACTGTGCGGAGGTGGGACAACAAAATCGAAATTGCCATTTCATAACGATTTACCGATTTTTGTTCCACTCTCAGATATTAGTAGAAGTCAACCCATTAAAGTTGACAATGAACCTATTTTCTATTAAATTCGTCCTTCTTCTTCCAGTTTTCCTAAGAAATAAGGCATCTGCACGCGCCACCATTCCCAGTCATGAGCAACATCTGAACCCCAGAAGTCAAACCATGCTGGAATTGATTTGGCTTCAAAAGCTTCTTTCAAGCGAATGGTATCAATAATATGCGGCTCTTCCCATGCTCCCTGACCGACCGCAACGATGAAGCGATTGCGGCGATAGCGATCTAAGAACCAAGAATCTTCTTGATTCCAGAGGTAATCAATAGGAGAATTGTAGTAAACAGCAGGATCCCCATAAAATTCACCTGTAAAGAAACGCGCATCATAAACCCCAGATAGGGCTACAGAAATATCAAATAAATCTGGATGACGCAGGGAAAAATTCACCGTATGAAAAGCTCCCATTGAACAACCAGTCGCCATCATCATCCCATCCCAATTGGATTCGTAACGAATCAGTGGTACTAATTCATGAACGATATAGCGATCATAGGCTTCATGCGCTAGAGCCATATCATGACCTGATTTTCCCTCAGCTAACCATGACTCCCTATCTAAAGAATCAGGTGTGTAAAATTTTACCAAACCGCGGTCAATAAAACTTTGGCAGGCTTCAATCATACCAAAGTCACCATATTCATTCTGACTGCCGCCCGATGATGGAAAGACAATAATCGGTTTTCCAGCATGTCCGTAAACATTAAAATACATTTCTCGGCCCAATTGACCAGACCAGTGACTTCTTCTCTCAAAATGCATAGTTAAGATACCAAGAGCGAACCAAAAAGTACTTGAAATTAAAAAACTGTTTAAGAAATCAAAATTTGTTAAATAATTTAGTCCCTTTCAAGCTTCTTGACCGCATTTATCCTTTCAATATCATTATTTAATTCTCAAAGTTTAGATTTTAGCATGAGCAAAACAGATAATGTCACGCATTTCATTCATGGTTTCTGTTCGAGCTAAAATACCAACTTCTCCCATAATTTTAGCAAAAATACCCGGAACAGACTCAATTTCAATAATATGATGGCCAAATTTAGTTTCAATATCCTCTATGCTATGCGCATAATGTTTATTAGCCTTACGAGCTATATAAACAACGTTATAAGGACGAGTGATATGAGCTTCAAAACGATTGTCTTTAACAATATGGGCATACTCATTAAAAACATCAAAATCATTGGCATAGTCCCACATATCAATGGTCAGGCCACCTGGCGGACGGCAGTTAACTTCAAGCGCCATTAAATCTTTAGTCTTTTTAATACGGAAGAATTCAAAATGGAAGAAACGTTCTTTAACATTGAAGGCTTCAACACATTGCTCACCTAGTTTAATCAGCTCTGGTGAGATGTCGCGAGGGACATAATAGAACATATCGTTATCTTTTTCTACCGTATCCAAAACCGCTTCAGAATATTCCAAACTAGAATAAAAGACAATATTGCCTTCGTGATCTGTCAAGCCATCGAAAGTAACGATATCACCATCAATGAATTCTTCCATGATATAGTCAACTGTGGGATTTTGATAGCCAAAAAAGTCTTCTAATTCTTCAGCTGACTTGATTTTGTATGTATCCGAAGCACCAACACCAGAGTTGGGTTTAATGATAACCGGAAAACCGAGTTCCTTAGTCAAAGCACGAGCATCTTCAGTGCTAGTAAAGACGCGGCCACGAGCAACTTTAATTCCTGTCTTGCGGAAAATTTCTTTCATACGTGCTTTCGTTTTGATAGAAAGCATATCTTCATTTTTATAACCAAAAACATTAAAATCCGTCCGCAAATGGGCATCTAATTCCAACCAATATTCATTATGGGATTCAATACGATCAATTCTGCCATACTTATGAGCAAAATAAGCAACAGCACGGTAAACCTGATCATAATCTTCCATATTATCAACACGGTAATACTCCGTTAGATGATCACGTAAACCCTGACTTAATTGCTCATAAGGGGTATCCGCAATCCCTAGTGTATTGATACCATTTTCATATAAACGGTGGGCGAAAGTCTCAAAATTTGCTGGAAAATGGGGGGAAATCATTACAAAATTCATTTTTCTATCCATAAATAAATCCTCTTATAGTTTCTACTTCTTTAGTCTAGCACAATTTTTAGGATAATTCTATGGAAATGACAAAATTTTCTGATTATTTACTCTTTTTAAAAATTACTAAAACAAAAAAAGACCCTAAGGCCTTTTTCTCTATTTTAATGAAACTGCATGCCACCATCAACCAATATAGTTTGACCAGTAACATAATCTGAATCAGGGCTAGCCAAGAAAGAAACGACATTGGCAACATCTTCTGGTTTTGATAAACGCTGCAAAGTGATGTCTTTGGCAAATTGTTGCATGCCCCACTCATCATCTTTTCCAGCATTTTGACCGACCTTATGAGCAATATCATACATCATCGGTGTTTTAACAATACCAGGCGCAAAAGCATTAACTGTAATGCCATCTTTAGCTAAGTCACGCGCTGTTACCTGAGTGATTCCGCGTACAGCAAATTTAGTTCCTGAATAGAGTGTCAACTCTGGATTTCCGACAACCCCAGCTTGTGAACTGGCATTGATAATCTTTCCGCCATGTCCCAAAGCTTTAAAATGCTTATAAGCAGCTTGCGTTCCCCAAATGACACCTCCGACATTAACACCGTAGACCTGTTTAAATTGTTCTTCAGTAATTGTTTCAACTGGAGTCGTTGGTCCAAGGCCTGCATTGTTGACCACAACTGACAAATCTCCAAATTTTTTAACAATTTGATCAAAAGCATCAAAAACAGCCTCACGTTTTGAAACATCTACTGTTACTGCTAGGGCATCTTCCTTGGAAATACTAGCAGCAGCTTCTTGAACTGCTTGAGTATTGTAATCAAGCATGCCAATTTTAAAACCATCGGCATGAAGACGTTTAGCAATAGCAAGGCCAATTCCCTGACCTGCACCAGTAACAATTGCAACTTTTGTCATATTAAAAACCTCCATTCTCGAATAATAATAGTATAAACTCGAAAAAAAATAAGGTCAATTAAAAAATGACGGCTTTCCTTTCTTTTTGATTTCAAAAAGAAAGCATTTTTGTTAAACTAAAGATATGAAAATCTTAAGAACTTTAAACGATGCTGCTCGTGAAAGCACCTATTACCTTGTTAATGAAGAGGCAGTCCTCTTGATAGACCCTGGAAGCAATGGTGATGATATCCTTGCTCAATTAAAGGAAATCAATAAACCTATTGCTGCTATTTTACTGACCCATACCCATTACGACCACATTATGAGTCTTGATTTGGTACGGCAGCATTTTAATTATCCGCCAGTCTATGTTTCTGAAAAAGAGGCTTCTTGGCTGGGCAGCCCTATTGACAATTTATCAGGATTGAGTCGTCACAGTGATATGGAAGATGTGGTTGCTGCTCCTGCTGACTTTTTCTTTAATGATAATATGGATTACCATATAGCTGGCTTTCATTTCAAAGTTGTTCCAACACCCGGACATTCTTGGGGAAGTGTTTCCTTTATTTTTATAGATGAAGAAATAGTTTTTTCGGGAGATGCTCTCTTTAAAGAAAGTATTGGGCGTACTGATTTGCCTACTGGAAATTTTGATGAGCTCATTAACAGTATCAAAGAAAACCTTTTTAGCCTGCCAAATCATTTTAAAGTTTTCCCAGGGCATGGCTTTGATACAACAATTGGGCATGAAAAGAACTTCAACCCTTTCTTTAACCAGTAAATAAATGAGAAATCTTCAATCAAGCTACTTGATTTGCTTTATTTAGTAAATATCAAAAAACGGATGATTTAGAATCCATTCTATCATCCCGATAAGCAAAAAAGCCCAATCAAGGGCTTTTTTTATATCTTCAAGAATCGTCTCATTGATAAAATTGAGCCTAAAGCCCCAATCAAAATACCAACGATAAACATGGCACCAATAAGGTAAAAGATGAAAGGACTTGGTTCATAAAGAGAGAGATTTTGAGCAGCAAGATTTGGATTGAATTGCTCAAATGCAAAGATATATAAGTAACCTACAACAACCGCTGGAATAATCGCTCCAATAAGACCAACCCAAGCTCCTTCAAAGAAGAATGGCGTTCTGATATAGCCATTTTTGGCACCAACTAAACGCATGATTTGAATTTCATTACGACGTGACAAAATAGTTATACGAATCGTATTGGAAATCAAAAAGATAGCAACCAAAACTAGGAGGCCAGTTCCTGCAAGTCCCCATGTCCGAACAAAGTTAGCCAAACCAAAAATACGATCAGTATCTGTGCCGCCATAAGCAACTGAATCAACACCAGAAATTTTCCCAATAGCTTTAGCTACTGTTTTGACTTCACTAGGTGAAGTTGTCTGCACAATGTATACATCATATAAAGGATTGGAATCCCCATCAAACAAGTTCCAATCGTCTCCCATGGTTTTCTTAAGTTTCTCTAATTGTTCATCCTTACTTGAAAAGGTAATTGATTTAACGTGTTCAATTTTTTTAATTTGATCATATACCTTATGATAATCAGGATTGTTAACTGTTTTATTGGCATCATTTGAATCTACATAAGATTTAACATTATCCTTAGAATCAACTTGCAAATAAGTATTAATCTGAACATTTTTTTCAATACCAGATGCTAACTTTTCAGTATTTAAGAGAAAGGCTGCAAAGATACCGACCAAGATCAAGGTAATGGTTACAGAGCTAACCGCTGCAACAGTCATCCAGCCATTACGTTTTAAATTTTTAATGGATTGCCATAAATGACGGAAAAATCTTCTAATCATTATATCCATACTCTCCTTCCTCTTCATCACGAACAATACGACCATCTTCAATGGCAACAACACGATGACGAAGTGTATCTACAATTTGGCGATTATGAGTTGCCATCAAAACAGTCGTCCCTTGAAGATTAATACGTTCAAGCAACTGCATAATTTCCCATGAAATTTCAGGATCCAAGTTACCTGTAGGTTCATCGGCAATCAAAACCTGCGGATTATTGACAATGGCACGTGCGATTGCCACCCGTTGCTGTTCACCACCTGATAATTGATCTGGAAAAGAGCGCATTTTGTGTTTCAGCCCGACTAAATCAAGAACTTCTGTTACACGCTTTTTAATAACACGCGGTTTTTCACCGATAACTTCCATGGCAAAAGCAATATTTTCAAAGACCGTTTTGTTAGGCAAGAGTTTATAATCTTGGAAGACAACCCCAATACTACGACGCAGGATGGGAATTTCTCTTTTCTTCATCTTAGCTAAATTAAATTTCCCAACTTTAAGAGCCCCTTTAGTCGTTCTTTCTTCACGATAAAGCAATCTAATAAAGGTTGACTTTCCAGCACCTGATGGACCAACTAAATAAACAAATTCACCTTGATTAACTGAAATTGTTATATTTCGCAGAGCAGTTGCACCGCGGTTATACTTTTTCGTAACACCCTTCATCTGAATTAATGCCATAATTTTTATTTCCTCTCGTTTTTATTCCATACGCCATTTGAGAAAGGCGTCAATAAAACCATCCAGTTCACCATCCATGACCCTATCTACCTGAGAAACTTCATAGTTTGTCCGATGATCTTTCACCATAGTATAAGGTGTGAAAACATAAGAACGAATTTGACTGCCCCAAGTGATTTCCTTTTTGTCACCTTTGAGAGCATCCACTTCTTGAGCCTTTTTTTCCTGCTCCATTTGATAAAGTTTAGCCTGAAGCATTTTCATGGCTCGATCGCGATTTCCATATTGGGTACGATCTACCGTCGAAGCAACAACAATGCCGCTAGGAATATGGGTTAAGCGAACTCCAGTTGACACTTTATTCACATTTTGTCCGCCAGCACCACCAGAACGGAAAGTATCCATCTTGATATCTTCATCTCTAATATCTACTTCTATGGTATCATCAAGCTCTGGCATGACCTCAACAGAGGCAAAGGAAGTGTGGCGACGTTTGGCTGAATCAAATGGTGAGATTCTGACCAAACGGTGAACACCCATTTCTGATTTTAAAAGACCATAAGCATTTGGACCTTCAAAAGATAAAGCGACTGATTTAATACCAGCCTCATCACCAGCTTGATAATCCAAAACGTCTACTTTGAAACCCTTGGCATTCCCAAAGCGGGTATACATTCTCAGCAGCATATCACCCCAGTCTTGGGCTTCTGTACCGCCAGAACCCGGATGGATCTCCAAAATAGCATTGTTAGCATCATAGGGTTCTGATAAAAGAAGCGTCATCTCATAACTGGTCATAATCTTATCAAGCTTGACAAGGTCTTCTTCAAGTTCGCCTTGCAAACTATCATCTTCTTCTAACATTTCTTGCAACAATTCTGTCTCATCCGACAGTTCCTGCATGCTGTTGAAGGTTTCATATTTGAGCTTAAGTTCGTTTAACTCTTGTGATGTCTTTTGGGCAGCAATATTGTCATCCCAGAAGTCTGGTTCTGTCATTTGATTTTCTAAAAGAGCGATCTCTTCTTCTAAGCGATCTAAGTCAAAGAGACCTCCGAAAGCTAGTCAACTTCTCTTTATTTTCTACTATATTTTGGCGAATTTCTGCCATATCCATATTATACATACCTCATTTCCAGCATCTTTTTTATTCTATCATAGTTCTTTTAAAATTGCCATCTATTAAGCAGAGCAGTTCGCTCTTTTATAATAGCGTCATTATCTGAATGAATGCTTAAAATGAAATCATACAATTCTTGAGTTGGCTTTTTAACAATTTCACCCAAAGCCCAGATAGCTGTTGCAGTATGAATGGGATTGTTATTCTTGTCAATGATTTCCATAAGTTTTACAAGAGCACTTTTATCATGACCATTAGCTAGGGCAATAATGGCATTGCGCTGTAAAATATTTTTTCCCCGCCAAGAACCAGCAATCATACCAAATTTTTTCTTAAATTGACTATTAGACAGTTCTAAAAACGGCAGCAGTTCCGGTTCTGCAAGTTCAGGATCGATTTCACTGGCCAAAGGATTATGAATTCCTTTATTGTAAGGACAGCAAATTTGGCAAATATCGCAGCCATAAATAACAGTTTTGATTTTTTTACGAAATTCTAAGTCCATCATTCCCTTATCCTGCGTTTGAAAGGAAAGACAGCGCTTAGCATTCATACTGCCGTCACCAAGAAGACAGGAAGTCGGACAAGCATCTAAGCATCTGTGACAATCACCGCAATCATAATCAACAGGACTGTCAGGCTCAATTTCTAAATTCGTAATAAGTTCACCTAAATACATGTAAGAGCCAAACTCTTTTGAGATGACTAAGCCATTCTTGCCAATAAAACCTATTCCAGAGCGCTGGGCAACGGCTGTATCAACCAAAGCACCCGTATCTACCATAATTTTATGCTCTAAAGGAAAATCTTGACATAAACTTTCAATACCCTGCGCCAAACGCTGTAATTTTTCCTCCAAAACATAATGATAGTCCAAGCCCCAAGAATTTGGCGTAATTTTGCCGCGTTTATACTGAGTTTTAGGTGGTTTAACAGGCAATTTATGGGGATAAGCAATTGCTATTGAAATAATGGTTTTAGCACTAGCTAAAGAAAGTCTGGGCTTGATACGCTCTTCAATATTTTTATGTTCAAAACCTGAAGAACGCCCTTCTTCAACAGAAGCACGTAATGATTTTTCTAAATAATCAAAATCATCAGCTGTTGTAAATCCTATTTTTGAAATCCCAATATCTTGAGCTAATTGTTTGATTGCTTCCTTAATCATCATAATTTTATTTTAAAGAAAAACAGCAAAGACTGCAAGAGTCAGTTATTCTCTCAAACTTTTCCAACAGCTTAAATACACTGATTTGTTATTGTTAAAATCTGTATCTACAAAAAAACTTTTTAGTTAGGTAATTGTAATGAAATGACGATTTCGATTTTGTCAGTTCACCTTCCGCAAAGTTAATTAGGTATTGACAGAAACTAACCTTCATGAACTTAGATAAGCTCCAACTGTTTCCCAAACAATTGGAGCTGTCACTTGCAGTGCAAAGGATACTTTAATAGTTCAGTGGTCTGTTAAAAGTTTGAGTTTAAAAGCCAAGATGCAAAAATTCCAATCAACCACTGTGTTAAATTAAAATCCCTGTACAATAAAAAGGCTGGGGCACTTTTGTTCCAGCCTTAATTAAAAAAACAGGTTCTGCTACAAAATATTAGGTCTCAGAGGCACAATATTTAAGACCTTCAGTTTGAAGCTTAAAAAGAAACTAAGATATTTGCTACGACACTTAGTATGAGAAATCAATAATATACCTCATACTAGGTCAGTACAAAACTCAATCAACAGCTATTCGTTACCCCTGCCACCTAAGGAAACTGTTAAAAAGGTTATAAATTAAGTGTTTTAAGCATCTTTATTAATTAGATATACCCGTGGTGCTAGTTAAACTCAAAATAGCCCAGATTATAAGTCAATAGGATTTGTTCAATCCTAACTTGCAGTCCCGTTAGGCTTCTGGCGAAGGTTTGTTCCATATCAAACAGAAGTACATAATTCAGAAAAACGTGTTTCAACAGTTCGTCTCATAGCTAGCAATCTCCAATTGTTATACTGGCTAGTCCCCTCCATGTTCTGACGCAGTGGTGTCCATAAGTGATACCCTCTTCGTTCCAAGCTATCTTTGAGCTCCTGACTGAGATAGCCTAAGTCTGCTAAAATCACAGATTGCTGGCAACCTTCCAATAAGTCATCTACCACTTTGATATCAGGAACAGATGCTGACGTAACAACATCGTTCAGAATGGAGCCAGATAAGGTAACGAGCATGTGAACTTTGAAACTGTAGAACCATAAGTGCTTAGTCGCATTGTAACCAATGTCTGCTAACCCTTCAAAAATTCTTGCTCTATAGTTGCGAACAGACTAACAAAGAACTAAAGGAAAACTGTCCATGATGACGATAGTATCAGGTAATAGTTGCTTGTTCATAGCTTGGCGAATCAGTTGCACCAGCCAAATTAAGGCTCATTGTCAACTGTAGTGGGTGACTTATAACTAAGCACGAGAGAGAATCAGATTGGTTCTCTCTTTTGTGATGTTCAAAGCGATGAGAATTTTAGTTTTAAAGTTTTTGAAGTTTCGAAAGCCAAAAGCTTGGCGCTTGATATCTTTGATGAGCTTGTTGGTAGCTTCCAACTTGGCATTGGAATAAGGACATTCAAGGGCATTGATGATGTAAGCTTTGTATTTCAGAAAGGTTTTGAAGACTGTTAAAAAGCGATGATTGACTAGGTTCAAATGGTCTTCAATCAGTTCAAAAAATTGAGTTGCTCGCTTTTCTTGAAAATGGAAAAGCAGGAGCTGATAAAGATTGTCATAATAGCGAAGTTCATCAGAGAAAGCCAGCGTCTTGTCGACAATCTCACGGGGTGTTAAGGTTTGCCTGAAAGTTCGTGAATAGAAGGCTTTATCAGAAAGTTTCCGACTATCCTTGTGGAGAATACGCCAATGATTTTTCATAGCTCGATAGGGTAGAGACTTGATGCCAAAACAAACTCTTCATGATGGCTACCCGAGTACTCATCATAGCGCGACTCAGATGTTGGATAATGTGAAACCGGTCCAAAACAATCTGAGCATTTGGAAACAATTGTTTGATGATGGGAATGTAGCTAGCAGACATGTCCACAGTCACGACTTTAACCCGTTCTCGAACCATTCTAGGGTAGTTGTAGAAGTAGTTTTTAATGGTTGATTGCTTGTTGTTCTCAAGGACAGTGACAATCTTTCTCGTCTCAAAATCTTGTGCAATGAAGGCCAATTTGACCTTATTTCGTGAGAATTCATCAAAGGTGAATTGTTCTAATTGTCATTGAACGACAGAAACAGAAATGTGCAATCTTTTAGCGATAGCCGAGTTGGTCAACTTTTCGGTGTGTAATTGCGTGATTTTAGCCCAGATAGCCTTGGAAATCTGACAATTTTTCTGAACGAGAGGTGTCTCGGACACAGAGACTCTACGACAAGCCTTGCACTGAAAACGTCGTTTCTTGAGCTTAAGGACAGTAGGCATTCTTTGACTGTCAAGGATAGGAATGGATGAAGCTTTCTGAAAATCATATTTGCCTGACAATGTGGGCAGGCAGGAGCTTGATAGTCCAGCTTAGCTTTTATTTCGATGTGGGTTTGAAGTTGTCAGACAAACAGGATTTTGATATTTTTGTCTTTCAATCCGATTAAATCTGTGGTATTCTTAAGATGTTCCACATGAGTCTTTCTAATGTAAGTTTGGTCGCTTTTCATTATAAATCATATGGGACTTTTTTCATACACTAAAAAAGCCCTATAATATCCGAAAGGGATTTACCCACTACAGATATTATAGAGTCCAAATTAATTGTCTTGACCGACGATTAAAGCGACTTCTTTCAAGGATTCGGCCACAAGGAAACAGTTGGCAGATTCTATAAAAGTGTCGTTGTGATTTGATTCCTAGTTCAGCTTGCAATAACAATAAAACTAACAGAAATTCGTCCGAAACTTTGGATAGGCTGACATGATGACGATGTGTCAGTGAGTCAGGGCAGTCATCACGATAAAGTTGATGACAAATTTTTGATAATTGCTTCATATTCCATTGTAAATGATGAGATTTAGCAGTATACTGTAAGTGGCTCATTTAGACTACCTCCTGTCTGTTCAGACACTTACAGTATAGTCTATTTGGGCTTTTTATTGTATTTTGATATTAACTAGCACCACGGGTTAGATATACAAAAAAGAAACAGCATTGCACTAACCTCCAAAATTAGACAAGATTTCTATGAGGATGATTGCGTTCTGTATTGCATAAATATTTGATACGGATAATTCTTATTATATCACTTTTAACAAATAACTATGAAAATTATCTATCAGTATAAATTGAATCTTTTTATTAAATCATCAATAAATAATTCTTCTAATTTAGCACAAAAATTATTTTCTTGTGAACAAACAGAAAGGCTGTATCCTTTCTCTATACTATACTTTTTGAAAAAGAATTTTTTATTCAAAGGTTCTTTTGTAAATAATCTAAAATCCTTTCCATCTTTAAGAACAGAAAATTCACTTAATTGCTGAAATAATCCCTTACCTATAGCTTTGATATAAGCTTCTTTTAAAGTCCACATATCATAAAAAGATATTAATTGTTGTGCTTTTCCTAAAGAAAATAAATACTTCCTCTCATCCTTTGAAAAACAATGTTCAACAATTCCAAATTTCATACCTTCAAATTTTTGAATATCTATTCCAATAACTGATTGGCTAATGGCACATACAACCCAATCACCTGAGTGAGAAATATTATAATGAATTGCCCTATATCCTTTTATATGAGGTTTTCCATAAGGATTTTCGACAAGTTTAATCTTATCATTATTTAAATGAAATTGTTGCATAATTGCATATCGTGATAAAAGGTGCCCTAAAAGAGAACGTTGCCTATCTTCCCAAAAATGATAGCGTAAAATTTTTTTTTGATATCTTTCCTCAATTAAAGTTAATAATCTCGAAAACAGATCATATTTCATCAACCTTTTACTATTAATCATTAAAATATTCATTTTATTTTACCTATTACCAGTTTATTTTTAAGTATTGCTAACCTGTGGTAAATCATATTTACTGTAGGTCTTTTCTGTACAGCTATTCCATTCATTTAGTATAGAGCACATGATTTCTTTGCAAGTCTCCTCTTTAGTTAACACTGCTGATATCTGACCTGCCATAACTAAACCATTTTGAACATCTCCATTTTTAACGGCATTTGAAAGCGCATTTATAGTTTTTAAATCAATGTCTTCAATAGATGTACTTCTATTTTTTAAATATTCTAATTCCAACCTTCCAATTAAATTAGTTAATTTGTTTCGAAGACTTCGAATAGGTTTATTTATCATATTTTTTATAACAACAGAATCAAAGTCATTAGAATCAATCACTCTTTTTTTATAATTAGTATGGATGTTACATTCTTTTGCTAATAAAAAACGTGTTCCTATTTGTACTCCCTGTGCACCTAGGTTAAAAGCAGCCATCATACTATATCCACTAGCAATTCCACCTGCTGCTATTACAGGTATAGAAATATCTTTAGTGATGTTAGGTAATAAACACATTGTTGTGATAGAACCAATATGTCCACCCGCTTCCATTCCCTCAGCAATAACGGCTATTGCTCCTAACTTTTCCATACGTTTTGCCATCATATATGAAGAAACTACAGGAATAACTTTCATATTCCATGCATTGAATTTTGGAAAAAACTTACCCGGATCCCCATTTCCTGTAATAACAATATCAACCTTCTCTTCATGAAGAACATCAATGATCTGATCACAAAATTTACTAGAAATAATAATGTTAACTCCAAATGGATAACTAGTCTTTGATTTTGTTTTACGAATTTCTTCTCTAACTTCCTCAGGTTCCATATTACCGGAGGCAAGAATTCCCAACCCTCCAGCTTCACTAACAGCTGAAACTAATGAAGAATCTGAAATATTAGCCATTGCTCCTTGTAAAATTGGATAATTTATCCTTAAAATACTTTCCAAAGTTTGTTTATTTTTCATTGTCTCCATATCCTATTCTTTTGATAAATTTTTGATTACTCTTTGAGTATTAATAAATGCCCCCATCAGTTCATAAACTTCCGAAGTCGAAACATCTGAAATTATGTTCCTAACTGAATTTGCAAGTGTATTTGTAGCACCTAACTCAATATACCGACAACTGTTTCTCTCTAAAATACTAATAACTTCTTCAAAATTTATTGGATCTCGAATCATATCCCAAAACGATTGATCAGAAAAATTACTATCAGTTTTCAATCTCCCTGACGAATAAATTTCATATTCAGAACTTGAATACTGAATACAGTTTTGTTTAACTATTTTTAGATACTCCTCATTTAGATCATCTATCAACCTTGAATGAAATGGAATTTTGACTGGTAAAATTATCGCTGTCTTATTCACAAACGAAGCATAATCCACTATTTTTTGAGCTTTTTCAAACTTCTCAATAGATACTAGATAATTCCCTAGCGAAAACTTTCCCGCAAATTCTGAATTACTAATTTTCAAAATACTTTGTTTAGGATCCTTATTAATATTTATTAAATAACCACTATTTGTTGCATTTTTAAGAAATTCTGATTGAGTCACAATGGTTTTTAAACCATCTTCAAGTGAAATTTTTTTAGAAATGATTGCACAAGAGCATTCTCCGAAGCTAACTCCTACTAAAATATCTGGTAAAATGTCTTCTTTTTCCAAAACTTTAAAAAGTCCATATTGAATAAAAAAGATACCTAAGTTTGATAAAGTTAAATCCTCAAAAGGAGTATTTATTTTTTTTGAATCATCCATAATATTTTCTAAAACAGAGATATTAAACAATTTCTTGACTTTGTTATTTAAATTATTCAATGTATTTCGAAAGAAAAGGTTTTTTTTATAAAAAGATTGTCCCATATGATAATATTGAGATCCTTGTCCATTTAGCAAATAAACTGTCTTCATTTCAACTCCTCATTTTACATTTTATATTTCAGGTTAAAATAAAATTTTTAACTCTATCATTAAATACCATAGAATTCGTTCTAATATGATTATCTGTCGAATTATCAACTATAATTAACTCACTATTTGAAAAATACTCACTTAATAACTTTGCGGACAATCTGTTAGCATTTGTCTCCTTCTCACCAACTAAAATTAAAGCTGGGATATCATTGTCAATAAATAAATTTAAAGGAAGTTTTTTTAGCAAGCCTTCTTGAATAATTTTTATCAGTTGCCTAGGTTTATATCTTTTCATATCATTTAAATAATAATCTTTATATTCTTCTTCAACTCCATAATAATCAAGAGTTTTTTTTATAAAGTCTATATTTTGCAAATTTTTATTCTTTTTTTCGAATTCTTTTTCAATTATTTTAGCAGGTAAAATTTTATGAAATAAGCCTTCTTTAACAGTTTTTATCATAGTACTAGACAAAACAATTTTTTTAACTTTATCATTTGTATATTCTGCTAAATAGTTTAAAATAAGTCTTGCTCCCATTTCATGACCGATTAAAACAACTTCTCCAGAAGCACTTCTGACAGTTTTATCAATCATTTTAATAGCACTTTTAACACTAAATGGTTGAATATTATAATTATCTCCATGTTCTGGAAGTTCTATAAACATACAAGAAAAATTTGAAAAATAATCCTTTTGTTTATACCACATCCAGTTTCCAACTCCACAAGCATGCACAAAAATTAAAGTTAAGTTATCTTTACTAGTAATCATTTTATACCTCTTTCTTTTTCTTTAATAATTATAATTCTGAATTTCTTAAAGATAAACTAAATAATGTTGAAACACAACAAATTGCTATAAATGTTACTAAAAATGGAATACTTGGACTAACAACCTTAAATAAGTAACCATATACCAGTTGTCCAAGAGGAATAGAAGACATAATAAGAGATAATATTAATGACGATACTCGACCAAACATTGACTCATCAACAATTTTTTGCATTTCTGTTTGAAACAAAACATTAACGTTCATTGACAACATACCTAAACAAATATAAATAATAGCAATGAACACATAAGCCATTAGTTGCTTTTTTAAAAGGAAAATACAAATTAAACCTATCATCAAAAAGCAAACTGAAATTACAAAAAGTAATTTGGGGAAGAGGCTAGCCAGAGGCTTATCTTTAATAAGATTTGATGCTACCAGAAGACCAAATATAGAACCTACAATCAATGTAGTTTCTAAAATAGCAAACTCAGCATTACTTACTTTCAATATCTGTTTTGCCAAAAACGGGACTCCTACAGTTGTTGCACCGTTAAAAAAGAAATTTTGAAAAAATATAGATACAACAATGACTAAAATAATTCTATTCCGTACAATATATATCAATCCTGCTTTAAAGTCTTCAAGAAAATTAAAGATGGTTTTAGATTGACTAATCTTCTTTTTATTTTCTATATTAATCATAAATTCCAGGATAGCCCCAATAATAAAACTAGAAGCATTAATATATAAAATTGTATCAATTCCAAAACTTGAGTACACTACTGCTCCTAAAATTGGACCAATAATGTTACCCAGCGCTGTACTAAACATATTAATAGAATTAGCAGTAACAAGTTTTTCCTTTTCTACCAATGATGGTATTAAAGCAACTACCAAAGGCTCATCAACGGAATTCATTATTCCCAAACTAATACAAATAAAATAAATTATTGGTAAAGATAAATTATTTCCATATACCAATGCTGATATAAGTAGAAGAACACCACTTATAAGATCAATGACAACTAGAAATTTTTTTCTATCAAACCAATCAACAAAAACGCCACCAAGTGGACCAAGAATTATTTTGGGAAGTAAGGCACTCATTAATATAGTAGCAAAAATGAGGCTATCATGGAGCGTATCAATAATATAAAGTGAAAAAGCTGTGCTTTGCATATAGGTTCCAATAATAGATAAAAATTTTGCTGAAACTAGTTTATAATAATTATTTTTTTTCACGATATCACCTTTTCTTTTTTAAAACATTTAAATAAAATTAATTTCCTTACAATATTCTAGTAATAGCAATATGGTCTTTTTATCAACACAGCTCCAACAAAAATTGTATTTATCAAGCAACTGATTTGTAAAAATATTATCAATCTTTGCGACATTTTTATTAGCAGTACTTGAATGAATTTTTATAATATCAAAATACTCTTCAGCATCTGTCCCCTTTAGTCCTTGTGTCTCTTCAATTTTTGAAAAAGTCATCTTTTTTAAATATGGATATTGAGTTTTTATAAAATCAAACAATTCATTAAATGAAATTTTATTCTGATTAAATATATGATAAACACCTGTTAAATGTTTATTATTAATTATTTCACTTATTGCTAAAGCACATTCGTCTACGAAAGTGAATTCAAGTGATTTTTCATTACTATCAGGTATCATTTTTAATTTAAAAAATGATCTTAAAATCTGATAAAAGGCATTCTCTTCTATATTCATTTGAAAAATTCCAGTTTTACTGCTTCCAACAATATTACCAACTCTTAATATGTTAGCTTTTAACCCTTCTGAAATTGCTTCAAAAATGGTTTTTTCTGCTTCATATTTTGTTTGCAAATAAACATTTGATGTTGAAGCATTAGTCAAAATAATTTCTTCAGAAAAACTTTGATTTGCCTTTAAATCACAGATATTTGCTAAAGATATAGTTGATATATGAAATAGAGCTGATTGTGATTCTTTACAAAATGTAATGAGATTTTTAACAGAAATGACATTACTTTTATAAAAATCTTCATATTTCCCAAAGTGTTTAACACTTGCTGCACTATTGATAACATCACTAACTTGGGTACATAGCTTTTTAAACTCAGATTCTTCAAGTCCACAGTAAACTTTTTCCAAATCCCCACAGTAAAAATGGAGTTGAGAACTATAAATTGCTAAATCCTCTGAGAAGTAATAATAGAATTTCTCTGCTAATCTTTTATAAATATCTTCTACATTTTTTCCTCTAATCAATAAATGAATCGGTCTTTTCTGTTTGAGAAGTTCCTTCAAAAGATGACAACCTAAAAATCCTGTCGAACCTGTTAGCAGTATGCCTTTTCTTCCAACATTTAATACCTCTCGCTCATTTATTTTCGAAATTTGCGTTCTATCTTTATCCGAATTAACTTTTCGAACCAATTTTTTTTCACTCAAATTATCTAAATAGGAAGACAAGCTACTGATAGTAGGATAATCTACAAGATTAGAATAATCAACAGAATAAGTCTTTTTCAAATGCTGAATCACTCTTAAAATATTCAATGAAGATATTCCGACTTCAAAAAAATTTTCGTCACGATCCAAAGCATAGCCAGTAACTGATTTAAATATTTTAATTAAGTGCTGTTGTGTCGCCGATAATTCTTCGACATTTTCAGACAGAACAAGTGATTTTTTAGCGATTTGAAGATATTTATTTTTTAATTTGGAAGTATCTATTTTTCCATTGATCATCAACGGCATTTCAGAAAGAAAGATAATGGAATTAGGAAGCATATATTTGGGCAAAATTTTAGATAATTCTTTTCTAGTTTCAATATCACTACAATGCTCTTTTGACTCACAAAAAGCTATTAGATTCCCTGTTTCTTCCTGATAAATAGTTTTTGCTCTTTTTATTTTTGACATTTTTGATATTATTGAATCTATTTCCCCTAGTTCAACCCTATATCCATTTACCTTAACTTGATCATCTTTTCTTCCAATAAACAGATAATCTTGATCATTAGTATATTCTACAATATCTCCCGTATGATATAAGATATTGTTGCCATGTTTTAAAGATTTTACAAAACTTTTTTCTGTCAGTTCTGGTCTATTTTGGTAGCCAGGTGAAACTCCTGAACCTTGTAAACACAACTCACCTTTTGGACTTTCTTTTCCATTCTCGTCTAAAATATAAGCTGTTGTATTATTTAAAGGCTCACCTAGATAAATTTGATTAGGATCCGTTACCTCACTAGCAAAGGCCCAAACCGTTGCTTCCGTTGGTCCATATAAATTAATAAGCTTTCCACCAATCGAAAGTAATTTCTCAGCAATATTTTTTGTCAGCTTTTCACCCCCAACTAAAACAAGTTTTAGTCGCTCTTTCAAAAGTGTCATAAGCTGCTCATCTTCTGTAAAAATTCCCCATCTGGATGGTGTACTTTGAATTGTATCAACTTGGTATATTCTTATTAACTGAGTCAACTTTGATATATCTTCAATTTCTTCATCGCTTGCAAAAACACATGTTTTCCCCATAAATATTGGGAAAAGGGTTTCAAGAATAAATATATCAAAGGAAATTGATGTCACACACAAAATAGAAGAATAATTATACTGACTGAATCTGTTAGAAATAGCTTTTAAAAAGCTATAAAGATTACTTTGCGTTATCTTTACTCCCTTAGGTTGTCCTGTAGAACCAGAAGTATAAATAATATAAGCTAAATTTAACTCAGAACTATCTAATTCTTTTGCTTCATACTCAACATTTTTAATCACCTGTTTATTGTTAACAATATATTTACAGTTAGCATCCTTCAGTATAAATTTTTTCCTTGACTCAGGGAATTTTGAATCTATAGGTATATAACACGCACCAATTTTTAATATCGCTAATATAACTAAAACATTTTCAATGGAACGATCCATCATAATAGCAATTCTATCAGATTTTCTTATTCCTTCTTGTTTGAATCTTTGAACATAATTATCCACAAATTGATCTAGTTCTGCATACTCTACCTTACTTTTATAAGAGACTAAAGCAGTTTTTCCATTAAAGTCACTAAGGTTTTCCATTATTTTATAATAAATATTAGTATCTTCAATATTTTGTAATGTTGTGACAGTATTAATATCTTTCTGAACTACAGCCTCTTCACAAATATTTATAAACTGCTCAACATACCATTTTGCTTCATTCCTTGTTAAAACTTCAACATTAAAACTAAAGCATCCTAATATCTCGTCTTCCCGTTCTTCAAGTGTCATTGAAAAATTGAATTTTTCTGAATTTTGTCGGACTGTAATATGATTTAAGCCAAATTTCTCTAGAGATTTCCAATTACGACTATAATTTTGATAATTGAACATTGTTTCAAATTCCAAACGAGGTAGTTGAGGATTGATTTTTTTTAATTGCTCTACCAAATGATCAAATTGATAGTCTTGATTTTCTAACATTTTTCTTATATTAGAATTCATTCGTTGGCTATATTGCTCGTAATTTTCTGAATCATTAATCTTTACTCTAATTGGTAAAGTATTTATAAACATCCCAATAGTTTTTATAAACCTCGGGTTTGTTCTACCAGAAACTGGAGTTCCAATGATAAAATCGTATAAATTATGTTCTTTATGTATAAGTTGAGCGTACATAGATAACAAAAATGAATATATACTTATCCCCCATTCTTTAGTTGTTTCACGAATCTTTTTATTTAAATCCTTTGAGAACGAGAATTCAATGGAATCTCCCTCAAAAGTAGAATTTGATTTTTGCTTTAAATGTTGAATTAATTGATAATTCTCAAAAATTTTCAACCAAAATTTTTCTTGTTTTTTATAGCTCGGTGAGTGAATATATTTTTCCATCCAAATACAATAATCAAAATAGTCCACATTTTCAAAATAGATCTTTTCATCAGAAAGTTTTTTAAAAAGTTCATTGTGTAACAAAACAATTGAATAACCATCTATAATACTGTGATGAAAATCAAGAATCAAGTATTTTTCTGAAGGGGCATCGGCATAGATTAATCTGATTAAGGAATCCTTACCAATTTCAAAAGGACTTATAATACTACTAAGAGTCTCATCAAATGCTGCTATTTTTATCTCTCTAACATCAATAATTTGATTTTGCACTTTTTGAAATATGCCGTCTTCATTAATACTAAAATTGATATTTAAAGTTTGATGTTTCTTTATTATTTCTTTTAAGCAATCTTCAAATTCATTTTTATCAAATTGATCAGTTAATTGGAAAATAACTGGAATATTAAAAGCTGTGGAAGAAGGATTAAATAGCTGATTTAATACCATTCTACTTTGTTGAGGAGAAGCTTTCAATGAATCCACAGGCCCACTTTCTTCTTCTAAAGTATCTATAGATTTACTTTCTTTTTCTAAAGTTTTATTGTTAATTACTTGTTTCGATAACCATAATTGGTTAACAATAAAATTCGCAAGTTTTTCTATTGAGTCATTTTTTAAAAGATCTTCAAAAGATACATCAACATGATAAGTATTTTTTATTTCACTAATAACTAAAGTTGCTATTAATGAATTGCCTCCTTCTGAAAAGAAGTTTGTCTGTGTAGAATCAATTTTGTGATCTAACACTTTATCCCAAATCATCAAAAGCGTTTCTTCGATTTTATTTTGAGGTTTACTTGTAGTCATATCGTATATAATCCCTTTCTTCATTCAAAGGTTTTAATGATAGTTAGTACTTTTAAAAAAGTAACTTATCTATTATTAAATTTCCTAAAGCCTCTATTGAGTCATTTTCATAGAATTCCTCTAGAGATAAATCAACATTACATTGATCCTTTATCTGACCTATAATGACCGTGGCCATTAATGAATTGCCTCCTTCTGAGAAGAAACTGTCTGTTACAGAAAGAACTTGATGTTCCAATACATTCTCCCAAATTGTCAAAACGGTCTCTTCTAACTGATTTTTAGGTTTTACATCTTTTACCTCTTTAATAGATTCTATTTTTTTAGGATCCGGTAATTGTTTTTTATCAATTTTACCATTTGAAGTTAATGGGAACTCTGACATATAAATATAATGGCTAGGAATCATATAATTTGGTAAATATTGTTTCATAAACTGATTCAGTACATCTTTTTCAATTTCATTATCAGATTTATAATATGCCAGCAATTGTTTTTGATAATCATTCTGTCCTACAGTTACTATCGCATTTTGAATGGTCTCAAAAGATTGAAGAATTGCTTGAATTTCTCCTAACTCTATTCTATTTCCGTTAACTTTTACTTGAATATCTTTTCTTCCACAAAATTCCATGTATCCTTGGGAAGTTAAGCGTCCCAAATCACCTGTCTTATAAATTCTGCCTAATTTAGGATGATTAATGAAACTATCATTAGTTTTCTCAATATCATTAATGTAGCCCATTGCAACTCCTACTCCTCCAATATATATATTTCCCATAACTCCAATAGGAAGTTCATTTCCCATATTATTCAGAATATACATCTGTTGATTAGCCAAAGGCATTCCATAAGGTATTGATTTCCATTCTGGTTCAACTTTAACAATTGGGTAATAAATTGACCATATTGATCCTTCAGTAGCACCTCCTGCACTAAAAAGATTAGCATTAGGAAAGATTTTTTTTATTTTCAAAGGCAATTCTAATGGTATCCAATCACCACTCAGAATAATATTTCTAATACTTAATATTGGCTTCTGGTCTGCTAATACATTACAAATTAATTCCATATACGCTGGTACGGAATTCCAAACTGTAATCGGGTTATTTTGAACGACTTTTTTCAAATAATTTGTGTCTTTATTTTGACTAGCAATAGTTAAAGTTGCCCCAGAAACTAATGCACCAAATATGTCATACACTGAAAGATCAAATGCAAAAGATGAAATCAATAGAATATTATCTTTTGGAGATAGTGTAAACTTATGATTAATATCCAAAATAGTATTAATACACTGTTTATTTGAAATAGCTACTCCTTTGGGCTCACCAGTACTTCCCGAAGTAAATATGATATATAGCATCTGATCTAAATTGATCTCTGTTTTTGGATTTTGTTTAGACAAACCTTGAAAGTCTGGAGCATTAGTATCAATAATTAGTATATCTTTCTGCAAAGGTACCAAATCAGTTATTACAAATTTCATTCCAGATTTAACAAAAATCTTTTTAACTCTTTCAATTGGCGTTCCCGAATCCAAGGGAACATATGTTACTCCTAGTTTAATTAAAGCTAGTATAATGATTATTGCCTCAATATTTCTATCTTTCATGACACCAACTACATCGCCCACTTGTAAGCCTAAATCTTTTAATTTATTGGCCATAAAATTAGATCTCATATTTAATTGTTCAAAACTAATATTTTCTTCATCACAGGCAATAGCAATTTTATTAGGCATCTTCGCTACATTTCTTTCGATCAATTGTTTCAAACACTGATTATCAAATTTAAAATCCTTAGCTGTTTTATTATAATTTAAATCAATAAAATCTTTTTGATCTTGAGAAATAATTTCTATTTCCTTTACATACCTTCTATCATTTTGAATAATTGACTCAATAACTTGTAAAAATGAATCCATAAGCTGAATAATACTGTCATCATCATACAGTTCAACAGGGTAAGTTATTTGAAACTTTACCGTATTTCCAAAATCAATTCCTTCAACAATTAAATTCATTTTAGAATCAATCGGAATCTCTTGATAGTCTAAAAATATCTGATTTGATTTTTCTTGTTCACCTTGCTTGAAATTGGTCTGCATAACAAACATAATATCAAACAAAGAAGCAATTTCCGTATTTTCTTTGTTCTTATCACTAACTATCGAATCAATCGGATATTCTTGATTTTCTAATGCATCCATCACTTGCTTTTTTACATCCTCAATCGTTTCCAAGATAGTTTTTGATGGATCTACTTTATATCTAATTGGTAAGCTATTAATAAAAGAACCAATCATTTCTTCCAAATCCGCTAATACTTTTCCTGAAACAGGGGAACCAATAACTATATCATTAATTGAGGAATATTTAGCTATAAGAATGTAAAGTGCAGTCATAAAAAGTATATTTAGACTAATATTATTTGTAACTATATAATCTCTCAATTGTTCATATAATTGTGAAGATATTTCTCTATTATAGTAAATCGTTCGTTTAGAATTGGGTTTTATAGTTTTTTCAATTCCTAAAAATATATTCTCCTGATAACCTTTAAGCTGTTCTTGCCAATACTGCTTCTTTTGCATATACTTACCATTACTAATCTGTTTATTTATCCAATTAGAGTAATCTTTATAAGTAAATTTAGGACGCGTAAATTTAATTTCAAAATAGTTTTTTTCAATATTTTTTAAGAGTTGATTTAATGAAAAACCATCTATGGCAATATGATGAATGTCTAGAAAAAGGATGATATCACTATTGGATTTTATGATAGAAGCCCTAAAGGGAATCGATTTTTCCAAATCAAATGGTTGAATCAAATACTTTTGCAAATACTCAAAATCAATTATTGGTTCATATTCTACAGAAATATTAAGTAGTTTTTTCTCAAACGGAAGAACTTTTTGGACAATTTTGGAATTGTTAAATGTATAAATTGTTCTTAAAATTTCATTTTCTTTTAGTTCTTTCCAAATAGCCTTTTTTAGTTGTTCCATATCAATATTGCTACTTACCTTAATGAAATATGGAATATTATAAGATGTGTCACTTCGGCTCTTGTTTAACAGAAAAAGTCTAGACTGAGTAGGAGAACAATCATAATTATCAGCTTTTGATAGCACTTCTAAATTAGAGCCAGCGTCATCTTCTGTCACCTTAGTCAAATGAAACAAATCTTTCAAATTTGGATTTAACATAACATCTCTGACAGAAATTTTTTTATGAAATGCTTCTGATAGTCTTGTTGATATAATTGTTGCATTTAAAGAATGTCCACCAATTTCAAAAAAATTCATCTCTAAATTAAGGTTTGGCTTTTTTAACACATCTTCCAAAATTTCTATGAAAAATCTCTCTGTGTTACTTTCGCTAGGTTTTTCAACCTGACTTTGTATTTTTTCCAAATAGATTTGTTTAAGCTTGTCAGAATCAACTTTCCCATTAAGTTTTAATGGCATATTATCTAGCAAAATAAGATCATTGGGCACCATATATTCTGGAAGCTCAACATGAAGTGTTTCAATAATAGAAGCTTCTGACACAGAAGAATTAGACTCAGCAAAAAGAACTAATTTAGAATTAGATTTTTCACCAATTAGGAGACAAATAGCTTCTCTAATATGATCAATCTTTTTTGCAATACTTTCAATTTCTCTAAGTTCTATTCGAAAACCTCGATACTTAATTTGACTATCTCTGCGGCCAATAAAAATGAGATCCCCATCATTATTTTCTCTAACATAATCTCCTGTTTTATAAGCACGTTTGATCCCTAGATTTGGAAGAGAAATAAAGGAACCTTGAGAAGCATCTTTTTGATTTAGATAACCAATAGCAAGACCTCCACCTGTTACAACTAATTCTCCAACTTCCCCTTTTTTTACTTCTTCAAAATTTTCATTAACGATAAGAATTCCAGTATCATTAATTGCTTTACCGATCGGAATATCACCTTCTAACTCTGAGTATTGAATATTATGCATGGTCGTAAAAACAGTGTTTTCTGTTGGTCCGTATCCATTATAAAATTGAGTTTTCTTGCTATTCTTCATTACTATTTTTAGGTGTTTATTAGATGCTCTATCTCCACCTATAATTACTTGTTCAAGCTCATTGAATACACTTGGATCTTGCTCACACAATGAATTAAATAAAGGGGTTGTAAAAAAGGCTCGATTGACATGATCATTTTTCAACTTTTCTTTTAATGTTTGACTATCAATTAAATCCTCCTTATCAATGATAGATAGGCATGCACCATTTAAAAGAGCTGCATATATTTCTAATGTTGACGCATCAAATGCTAAAGAAGAACCATGTAGCATAACTTCTGTATTTTTCATTGTTAAGCTTTTATTGTCCTTTATCAAACGAATAATTCCTCTTCCGCCAACCTGCACTCCCTTAGGAAAACCCGTAGTCCCAGAAGTATACATAATATAAACAATTTCATCTAAACTTTCTTTGACATAATGATCTGTTACTAAATCCTTTGAGGAAGATCCTTCTATAATTTGGTTCCAATTTACTTTTTTATAATTTTTATATTCAATATCTGATTCTGTGATAATAATTTTCGACCGGCAATCGTTCAGGATATATTCTTTTCTTGATTGAGGAAAATCAAAATCTAGTGGGACATAGATAGCTCCTATTTTTAAAATTCCCAAAATTGCAGCAATATAAGAAATTCCTCGTTTCATGTCAATTGCGACTTTATCACCATTATCAACCCCAGAAGAAATTAAAATATTTCCAACTTTATTTGCTAGTATATTAAGCTCCTTATAAGTTATTCTTGTATCATTATGAATAATTGCAATCTTATCTGGAAATCGTTCTACCTGTTTTTCGAACTCATTAATTATAGTGAGATAATTATCATAATCAAATTGATTATTTTTAAATTTCTTTTGCTGCTCCATCATATCCCCTCCCCATCTAAAATGTTATTTATAAACTCAACATATTTTTGTAACAACTGTTTGATGTCCTCATGGCTGTACTTATCGGTATTAAAACTGATTTGAATTTTTATATTATTTCCAAAATCTACCACATTGGCTGTTAAGTCATATTTTTCAATTAATATATTTTTCTTTTGTTCTACTAGTTCAATATCTCCAAGTTTTAATGGAGATTCATAAATCTGATAGGCAAACATAAAATTAAATAAACCACTTGAATTTAGCTGACCAGAACTTCGAAGTATTCGAATCAATCTATCAAAAGGATAGTTTTGATTAAGAAGAGCCATTTTAATTTTATTATTAAACTCCATTAAGTAGCTATTGAAATCATCTTCTTTCGGAATTCTAATTGGAACCGTATTCACAAATAAACCCACAACATTTTGCAACTCTGATAAATTTCTTCCTGAAACAGGTGTCCCAATTATATCAACAGGAAATTCAAGTGTATTTATTAACTTTGCGAAAACGGAAAAAAGAAAGACATACCGAGTTATATTAAGTCTTTTAGCAAATTCATCAATTCTTAACAAATCTCCCTCTTCAAAAGAAAATTCTTGTATATCACCTGAATAGCTTTGTTGAGAGTGTGGTAATTGATTAGAATGACTATAATTGGCAAATTCTTTTCGCCAATATTCTTCCTGTTCCTGCAAAATTTTTTCAAATTCATCTGTTTTAGTATATTCAGCATAATCCCCATAAGTGATCCTTGATACCTGTTTATCATCTTCTCCTAAATAAAAGTTACTCAATTTATTCATAATTAAATTCATTGAGAACCCATCTGAACTAATATGATGCATATCAATAAATAAATATTGGGAGTTTTGTTCAGAATATAAACCCATTCTTATCAACAAATCTTTAGATAAATCAAAAGGACGTATGAAACTCTTCTCAGCCTCTTCTAAGCTACCTAAATCTGATAAATCTTCTAGAGCAATGTTATAATTTGCTGTTTTATTCACAGTTTGAACAACTTCATTTCCAACAACATGATAAGTTGTTCGGAAAATATCATTAGTTGATACTAATTTATGAAAAGCAATTGCCAATTTATTACTATCCAAAAAGCCTTTAATTTTAAAAATAAAAGGAATATTATACAAAGTTGATTTTAAGTCAAACTGTTGCAAAAAATACATTCGTTCTTGTTCAGGAGACAGTCTATAAACTTGAGATTCTTCAAGATGAGGGATAGACGCTAATTTTTCCTGTTTAGAAACAGAATCATTTATATATTGATATAATTTTTCAATCGTATCATTTTCAAATAATTCTAAAACATTTAATGATATAGAAAATTCCCTACTTAGCTGAGTACAAATAAGCATTGCATTAATGGAATTCCCACCTAATTCAAAAAATGAAATGTCAGTTCCTATATTGTGCTCTCCTAAAACTGCTTTCCAAACATTATAAATTTTTTCCATCATTTTATCGGAAAAGGTAGGGCTAGAAATTGTTGTATTTCGCAAAGAGTCTTGATATCGTAGAAGTAATTCTTGACTATCTATTTTTCCATTTCTGTTAAGAGGCATCTGAGTATATTTTTTCACGATGGAAGGAATCATATAATTTGGTAAAATTTTTGATAGTTTTTCCTTTAAGTCATTCTCTGAAAGTGAACCACTATAAAATGCTAGCATTATGGTATTTTTATTTTGTAAAAATGGAATTACTTGAGCTAAATCAACTCCGTCAATATTTAAGATAGTATTTTCCACTTCCTGTAATTCTACTCTATACCCCCTAATTTTTAACTGTTTATCTGTTCGTCTAAGATATTCATATTTTGAATTTCCCAACTGTCTAACGACATCTCCTGTATTATACATTCGAATAGGAACTCCACTTTTATAAATTAACTTAAAAGACTCAGTTGTCTTTTCTTCATTATTTAAATAACCATCAGCTAAAGGTACTCCTTCGATATATAAATTTCCAGGCGCTCCAAAAGGTAACTCGTTTTCTTTTTCATCTAAAATATGAAATTGGGTATTTTGGATAGGTTTTCCTATTGTAACATCTACATTTGTAACTTCATCAATTGAGACAACATGTGTTTCAGATGGCCCATAGTGATTATATAGATGTACATTATTCTGTTTAATATTAGTAATTATTTCTTCATTTACAGTTAGAGCCTCACCAGCAACAATGATATTATCAACGTTTGACAAAAATTCTTGCAAGCCGATTGTATCAGACATTAGAACTTTAAAAAAAGAAGTAGGTAAAAAACTAGTCTGGATCTTATTTCTGTTAAAAAACTCCAAAAATTTTAGCGTATCTTTTTTGCTTTCTTCATTAACAATAACTAGACATCCACCTGAACACAATGTTGACCAAATTTCTTGTGATGCCACATCAAAAGCTAACGAGGCAAATTGTGAGACTGTTTTAGAAAGAGAATACTGACATTTTTGCTGTTGAAAATTAACCAAATTTTCCATAGCTTTATCTCTAAACAGAACACCCTTAGGTTTTCCTGTTGTTCCAGAAGTATAAATGACATAAAGAAGTGAGTTCACATCTCGTCGTCTCTTTTTAGGCAATTCAAATTCAATTTTTTCAAAATTCTTTTGTGAATAAATCATGTGTTTCAATGAACTTTCTTCACCAAACAAGTGGTTTTTCTCATCTGTTATAATAATTGAAGGTCGAGCATCCTCTAGTATTTGTTGGTTTCTTTTTGTTGGAGCTTCGATATCTAAAGGAATATAGGTTGCACCTGCTATATATATTCCTAAAATCATAATGACAGCATCAACTGATCGAGTAGCATATACTGCAACTCTATCCCCTTCTTTAACACCTTTTGAAATAAGCATATCTGCAAGATTACTACTAACTTTCTCAATATCATGATATGTAAGTTGTTTATCTGAATCTACTAATCCAATTTTCTCTTTGTTTTCTATAAATTGTTGATTTAATAATGTATATAGAGAGCTAGTTTCAACAACCTCCAATACCTTATTCTGAACAGTTTCTATTAATATATCTTGAATCTTTATTTCTACATTTTGAACTATTGTATTATAAATACTTTTAATAGTATTTAGCAAAGATTCTATTAAGCGTTCTGAATAAGATTGTGGAGAAAAGTAGATTTGGACAGTTCCCTCACTTTGAGAATTATAGATAAAATATAACTCTTCTAAGTGTAAAGAAACTTGATCTCTTTTCAACATACTCTCTTCTTGAAGATCAAAACTAATTGGTAAATCTAATTCATTTTGAACTACAGATTTTACTGACAGGGATTTCTTATAAGCCTCCAAAATTCTATATTTTGTCTCATTAAGAAATTCTTTCATTGTCTTTTCTTCCTCAATTTGACAATTGATGTACAATAAGATGTCGTCCGAATTAAAATCAAATACTTTATACGGAAAAGGTAGCGTGAAATTTGTTTTACTAGAAAATTTCCAAGTTAATAATTGCAGTATTGTAAAGAATAGAACAGCCTCAGCAGGTTTGCTTCCTTTAGTCATATTTTTTATTTCCTGCATTAAGTCTTCATCCAAATTAATAGATTTACATGTTACAGTTTCTACATTTTCTCCATATATATCTCTTAAAATTTTCACTAAATCAGTCGAAACATCTGTTATCAAATGATTTGGGGTATTCATTTTATATCCTCTCTTCTTTTAAAAATTAAAGTCTAGTTTATCTTCTACCGACTGTAAAGCCTCATTGAAAGTATTATCTGGAAGAGTAATCTCACGGAAATAATTTTTAGTGACTAAATCATCAATAATTCCTTGGATATTTTTTCCTAGAATCGAAATATACTGATTACTATATTTATGAGGATTATAGAGTATACGAATAGAAATCTTCTCTTCTTCCTCAGAAAAGATAAGAGTCAAGTCATACGTTGTAGCCTCAGTTGCTTTATAAGTTTGAAATTCCAATTGAGAATCTGACAATTCTGCTATAAAATCATCTTTATGGATAGGAAAATTTTCATAAACCAAAAGTGTATTAATCTGATCATGAGAAACTTGTGATTGTTGTAAAATCTCACTTAGAGGCAATTGTGAATAGCCAAATGCATTAGAAATATTTAAATGAATACTTTCGACTATACTTGATATACTACTATCATCATTGATATTAGTCACTTGAGGAATAGTATTTATAAAAAGTCCAACTTCATTTTCAATATTAATATCTCCATCTCGACCTGAAACAGTATAGAAAAATACTTGTGATTGACTCTTTAAATATTTATACAATATGGTTGACCAAATTAAATGAGCAAAATCATTTGTAGTACAGTTTAAATTTTCACAAAATTGTCTGATTTGTTTATCTTGTTGTTTTGATATTGAGAATCTATATTCACCAATATTATGTTCAATCGTTTTTCCCTCAAGATTTCTATCAAAGTAATTTTCTAAATTTAAATTCTCACCAATGTTTTCTAAGAAATTTTTCCAATATCTTTTAGCTGATTCAGTTTCAAATAAATCTTTATAATCAAAGTAATCATCTATATTTATGTTTTCTTCTTCATTTATATAGGTTGCATCCTTCAAAAGCTTAGTATAACAGGTGAATATTTTACGTAAAACAATCAACATTGACCAACCGTCCAAAATTATATGGTGATAGTCAAAAATTAAACTGACTTCTTGGTCTTTAAATTCTAAAATAGTAATTCTAAACAGATCTGATTCCTGAGTATCAAATGGGATATCTAAGAATTCATTTTCTAATTTCTTAACAGCAGCTTCACTATCCTGTCTTGGACTTTCAAATGTATAAGCGTCTATACTAATTGTATTATTTTGTTTAATAATTTGAGCAGGCTCACCAAATGTAGTTAAATCGAAACTAGTCCTTAGAGCTTCGTACTGATCTACTACAAATTGCACAGCTTTATCAAAAATTTTTTTATTCAGTCTACCTTTAAAGTCTACTTTAAATTGTTCATGATAAATATTTCTATTTTTTTGAAATTGTTCAAGAAACAAAATATTACTTTGCATTGGTAATGTTTTTCTAATTTTATCAATATTTTTATCATTAACAATAGGTAAATTGTTACTTTCATATTTAAATGTTTCATTTGTAACATCAGAAATACTTCGCATTGTTGATATATCTTCTGAACAATTTATCAGCTCATTTATTGTTTGCACAAAATTCTGATTCATTATTTCCACATCTTCTTGACTAATTAACGTGCTGTCAAAATAAACATCTACGAATAGTTCTCCCTTTAAGAAAAATACTGAAAATTCAATAAGATATGGATTACTATTTGACTTATTTATTAAACAATCTAACTCAATATTGTCCAAAGTCATGAATTGTGTACTTGATTCACTACTTATTTCTCCCAAAAAGTTAAAACTAATTTCAGGATCTAAATCTTGTAAATTACTATTTACCAAATGGAGTAATCCATAGCCAATACCATTATGAGGCACCCTATTAATGATATCTTTAACTTGAATTAATGTTTGTAAAACATCATCCTTGACTTTAAAAACAAGCGGATAAGTATTAGTAAACCATCCTATACTTCTCGCTAAAGTGGTTTGAGTAAGGTACTCTTCACGACCATATCCTTCCATTAAAATAGGAATATTTGAAATAGAATAACTTTTCTTTAAAGCCATTAAAACACTTGTCAAAAGAATATGCTCCTGGGTAACATGGGAATTTGATACTGATATATCTGATAGTTGAGAGCTGATTTCTTTTTCCAATTTTATTCTAGAATGTTTTCTATCCTTGATACTTCCTGGATTAATAACACCATCTTGATTAATTAAATCGACAGGCGTTTGCACAATATTATCCCAATACTTCTTTTCCATATTACTTTCAGAAAACTTAACAGATAACGTGTTTATTCTATTAGCCCAAGTAATAAATGAAGTTGTTTTAAAACTTGAATTTAATGACTGTCCATTTCTAAGTTGTCCATAATAACTACAAAAATCTTCTATAAGTATTTTCCACGAAATTGTATCTATCAAAAGATGATGAATTGAAAGCACGATTCTTTCACAATCATCACAAATGAATTTAACAATATTTATTAACTTTGAAGATTTAGATAAAATATTATATACATAGCTATTAATGATCTTTGCTTTATCATCCCATCCACAAATATCAATTTCTTGATAATCATAAAATCGTTGAGCGTCTTTTTGATTGTCAATTGATAACGAATTATTGTCAAGTTGACTCCTTAATATAGTATGCTCATCAATGATTTTTTCTATAGCTATTCTTAAAAATTCATCATTTATTTTATCTTTACTCACAAGTACTACAGCTTGATTCCAATGAGTTCGCACTTGAAAATTTTGTTTCCAAAACCATTGACTAATCGGAGTTAATGGGACACTATTATCAAGTTCCGAATCTTCTTCGATTTGATTAGACTTAACTACTATTTTTGTAAGTTGAGCTATCGTTGGATTTTTCAAAATTTCTTTAACTGAAACTTTATACCCTTTGGAAATGAGTTTCGAAGCCATACTAATAGCTTTAATAGAGTCTCCTCCAAGAGAGAAAAAATTATCATCTTCTGAAAAAGAATCAATGGAATAATCTAATATATTACTCCAAACAGATTTAATATCTTCTGTTAAATTACTTGATTTAATAAGACCTTCCTTAGGAGCAATATGTTTTGACGAATACATACTATCAAGTAACTTCCTATCCACTTTACCACTTTTATTTATAGGAAATTCTGGGACAATATAAATGTGACTTGGAACCATATATTGAGGTAATAAAGTCTTAAGTTCTTCTTTGATCTTGCTTTCATCAATAGTTGTTGAACTTTCAATATAAGCAATGAGGCTCTTATTATTTTTTGAAAGTTTATTTTGAAGGCTTACCAAGCAGTTCTTTTAGCTTACTTTCTTCAAATATTTTTCAATTTCACCCAATTCAATTCGATAACCTCGAATTTTAACTTGATCATCAGAACGACCAATGAATATTAACTTCCCTTCTGAAGTCCATTTTACTAAATCACCTGTAGCATATAATCTTGAATTTGAAATTTTCGGTAGTCTCACAAAAGATTTCTTTGTAGCATCTTCTTTGTTAATATATCCTTGAGCTACCTGTATTCCTCCTATATACAGTTCCCCAACAACACCGATAGGACATTTTTGTTTTTTATCATTAAGAACATAAGCTTCAACATTATCCAAAGGTTCTCCAATTGGAACATCTTCAGATTTATAATCAAGATTACTACAATCAAAATAAGTTACTTCAATTGCTGTTTCAGTTGGGCCATATAAATTAATTAATTGAGGCTTGTCGTTGTCAAAAATACTATAAAACTTGATTACTTGTTCTTTTGTCAGTGCTTCTCCACTCGAAAAAACTATGCTAAGACTTTTTAAAGAATCTTTGTTTTCTCTCTCACAAAATTCAAGAAATACATTTAACATTGATGGAACAAAATGAAGTTTTGAAATATTTTGGCTATTTATTAACTCAATAATCCTTTGAGGATCTTTTTCCTCTCCATTTTCTAAAAAATATAATACTGCACCTTCAAAAGTCCAGCCAAATAATTCCCAAATAGATACATCAAAACCAAATGAAGTTTTTTGCAAAATTATATCATTCTTTGTAATTGGATAAGCATTTTGCATCCATAGCAATCGATTCATAACAGCTTCATGGGTTAGCATAACTCCTTTAGGATCTCCTGTCGAACCAGAGGTATAGATGATATAACACAGATCTTTATAGGTACTGTCTGATTCAACTTTAGAAATATCTGGTTCTTCATTTAGAATATTTGATATTGTTTCAGAATTAATCTTTCCATTATAAAATGGTTCCTCACTAATAATGAAGTCACAACAGGAGTCATCTAAAATGTATTTCACTCTCTCCTCTGGTAAAGACGGTTCAATAGGAACATAAGCTGCACCAGATTTTAGAACACCTAGTATAGTTACCATCATATTTACTGATTTATTAACAATAATAGCAACTTTTTTATTGTTATTCACTCCTTGTCTTTGTAAAAAATTACCAACAATATTTGATTTCTGCATAAGTTCGGTTGTAGTCATTGAAGTATTTTTATCTTTAACAACAATCTTATTAGGAAATTGCTTGACTAAATTTTCAAAGGGTTCATGGAGTTTTTGCTGTTTTCCTGTAAATTGCTTCCACGTTAGAAATGATTGTAGTGTCTGTTCCTCTATTTCAGAAATAATTTTAATATCCGATAAATTATTTTTTTGCTTGTCAACTACTTCCATCAAAATCTTTTGCAAACTTTGTAATAGTCTATTTGCTAATTGGTTCGAATATTTTTTATTATCATATTCTAAAGAAATTGAAAAAGTATTATCCTTTGTATTATCTAAAACTTCAAATAACAAATCGTATTTCACATCTTTATTATCAGCAGACATTTTCTCGAAAGTTGTATTATCAATAGAAAAATTAAAATCTTCAATTTCATTCATTACAAATAGTACATTAAATAATTGGCTAATATCATTTTCTGTTTTGTCTCTACTAATTTTAATAATTTCTTCTAAAGAAAATTCTTTATATTTTAAAGCTTCGATAAATTGATTATTTACATATTTATTCATTTCCTCAACTGTATGTAAATTTTCATAATTCAATCTAACAGGTAGAGTATTAACAAACATACCAATAATATTTTTATACTGACTTCTATTTCTATTTGTTACTGGAACACCTATACAAATATCTTTTTGATTTGAAAAACAACTGAGTAAATATCCAACAATTGAAAACAACAGATTAAATACTGTTACCTTATTTTTCAAAGCGATATTTCTTATCTTATAAGAAAATTCACTATCGAAACTCACACCAGCCTTTTTTTGATGATCAATAGTTCCAAAATCAGATAATTTTAGTGGCTCCACAAGTGTTCCAAATTCCTTTTCAAAATGTGAATGACTTGCTTTTAAGAAATGAGGAGATAGTGTTTGTAAAGCATATTGACTATACGAAGCTTTTCTTTCAAGTTCTACTCCTGCATATGCCTTTTTAAAATCATTAATAAAGGGATTCAAGCTTCCCCCATCAAAAGAAATATGATGGCTATCTAAAAAGAGATATTTTTGAGACGAAGTTTTTATTATTTTCGCTCTGATAAGAACATCTTTTTCAAGATTAAATGGGCGTACAAATTTTTTAAATTCCTTTGTTAAATCAAAAGATTTTTCACTAAGCTCTTTCCTTTCCATAACATGATAATAATCTTTTACCTTAGGGGTTTTTACCATAACACGCTCATCTTTTAAATAAAAGTGAGATCTTAATAATTCATTATTTTTTACTACTTTGTCCAAACTAGATTCCAATTTTTCAAAATCTATTTCTCCATTAATTTTGTAAACAATTGGCATATTATATGCCAAAGACTTCTCATCAATCTTTTGTTCAATAAAAATTGCTTTTTGACTTGGACTTGATTCATAAGAAATCTCCTCCGAAGATTGGATACTAGTTTCTAGCGGTTTTAAGTTTTCCCTATTTGTTAAATTATCAACAAGGTTAATAGCATTTCTAAATTTAAATATATCATCAATTGTTACTTTTTTATTTAGTTCTTCTTGTAATTTATTGGCTAATTCAATAGCAGTTAAAGAATTTCCACCCATTTGGAAAAAATCTTCATCAGGATTAATTTGTCTACCTTTTAAAATCTCAGTAATAATTTTCATTACTTTAACTAATAAAGGATTATCATTATTAATTTCTTTAACAGATGTCGATTTATTTAGTACTATTTTTTCCAAATATTTTCGATCAACCTTTCCGTTAGAAGTTAAAGGAAATTGTGACAAAGACTCAATAGTACTAGGAACCATATATGAAGGTAATTTATTTGTAAGTTGTTTTAAGACTTGATTAGGATTAGAGTCAAATCCCGTAACTCCTTCATAAAATGCATGAAGAGATATTAAGCCATTAATAGAGACTGGAATAACAACAACAGAACAATCTGAATCCTGTCCTATTATTTCTAATATATTTTTTTCGATATCCTGAAGTTCTATTCTATATCCATTAATTTTAATTTGATTATCAATTCTTCCATAATAAAGTAACTCACCACTATCAGTATATGCAACTAAGTCTCCTGTTTTGTAAAAAACTTGTCCCATAATTTGTTCTAATTCAATAAAACTATTTTTTGTCTTTTTAGAATCATTTAAATAACCAGAAGATAAACTATCTCCTCCCAAATATAGTTCACCTTTAAAACCAATGGGGAGAAAGTGACGATCATTTGACATTACTAAAGCAGTTGTATTGGCGATAGGTTTACCAATTGGTATATTATCCATGTGTTTTTCTAACTTGAAAGATGTGGCTACAACAGTATACTCTGTTGGACCGTAATTATTATATTGTTCGTAAGCTTGTTCTGAAAAATAGTGTAGCTTTTCTGCACCGGTTAAAAGAATTTTCAAATATGGATTTTGCACCTTGCTAAATTTTTCAAAGACTACTGTGGGTAAAAAAGCAATACTAACCTTATTTTCAATAAATTTTTGATTTAATTTTTTAACATCAAAACGATCTTTTTCTGAAACAACATAAACTTTTGCTCCAATTGATAAATAAGGAAATAATTCCCAAATACTTGCATCAAAAGCCACACCAGCGTATTTAGCAGCTATAGTTTCAGAAGTTATTGAGAAATTATCATTATGCCAAGTAATGAGATTCATCAATGATTGATGAGAAACTTTTACTCCTTTAGGTGTTCCTGTTGTCCCTGATGTAAAAATAACATAAGCAATGTCGTCTCCTCTTACATTTACAGCATTTGAAAATTGATCTACTTCAACTGGAGCTTTATTTAACAAATCTTTAGCTACATATTGTTTTATTTCCTTAGAAATTTGAAGATTAGCTTCTTCTGGAACAATAACACTATTTAAATGAGTTTCTTTTATAATATGCTCTATTCTTTCTGGAGGATAATCTAAAGAAATGGGTGAGAAAGCAAAACCACTTTTCAATATGGCAAAAATAACAATAAACATTTCTGAACTATTATCCATCACCAAGGGAACAATACTTTTTGGCTCAAAGAGTTTACTTAAATAAAGAGAAAGTTTCTCTGATTCCTGATTAAGTTGTTCATAAGTTAAATACCAATCATCTGACGAAATAGCTACTTTGTTTTTTAATCTATCAGTAACTTTTTGAAATAACTTTAAAAAGGTTGGAGCTTCAATTGATAATTCTTTGCCCCTTGATATCTTTAAAATACTTTCTTTTTCTTCATTTGTGATTAAAGCAATATCCTTAATCTTCTGATTAATATTTTGAGGGAGTTCAGATATAACTGTTTTTATCAAATGAAACATTTCAGAAAGACCATTCTCTTCATTTTCTGAATTAGTTATACTACAATTCAGCATGTCTAATTGATAATAAAAATTTAAATATACATTATTCTTGCTATGTTCATCATTAATAGAACTAGCTTTCTTTTTTCTAAAATCAATGATATACCTTTGAAAAATATCATTTGTAACATTTTTCCTAAGAAATGATTGATTATTCTTTAGTATAATCTCCCTTTCTTCCAAAATAATTTGTTTAAGGGTTTGTTGTGGATCCATGTTTTCCGACTCTAAAAGTACCAGCTTCTGACTGTCCATTACAATACCCGTATCAAATCCTATTTCTCCATATCTTTTAAAAGTTATCATTTTTATGAGCGATGAAAAAAGAATCTGCGTCAATAAAGGATCTTTTTTTGTTATTTTTTCAATATTTCTCGTTTCATTTTGCTCAAATAAAATTTCCATTTTTAATCCCTTTCTTTTAAATCATCAATATAACCACTAGTAATATTAAAAATCAAATTGTGCTATTTCTTTTGTTTCTTGCTTTTGAAACTTTTCTTTCAATTGATAAATTTTCAATTCAGGATTTTTTATTGACTCATCGATAAATGAATTAAAAGTTTCAAATAGCAAAGTAATATCGCTTTCATCATAAATAGAAATTAAATATTTTATTCTAAAAGCTAATTGCTCACCAATTAGTGAGGCAACTAAAGCAAGTTCAAAATTCGATTCTATATTTTTTATTGGTATATCTATAAACTCACCATCAGAAATTACTATTTTAGGTAAAATTTGAAATGCAAAAATTTTACTGATATTTATTCTGTTTCCATTTTTATCTCTTACTTCTGAAACAAAATCATTAATCTGATAATCCTGATTATCTAAATAATCAAGCATTTTGCTTTGAGTATGCTTCAGTAAGTGAATAATTGAATCTTCTTTTGTAATTCTTGTTCGTGTTGCAATAGTATTGGTAAAAATTCCAATAACATGATCAACACTTGTTGACACTCGACCACTGACCGGATTCCCAATTATTTGATCATTTTGCTCCTCCAGATAATACAATGTCAATGCAAACATTGTATTCAAAAATACATGCTCTGTTATTCTATTTTTCTGGCAAAATGTCTTGATTTTTTGATATTTCTCTGCTTCAAAGATTACCTCCCTTTGTTGAGCTCGTTCACTTATTCTTTCTCTATTATTATAGGAGGTATAATCAATAAATTCTTTTTTCCAATAATTTTCTTGATTTTTATAAGAAATGGTATTTAATAAATGATCATCTAACCACTGTGCATAGTCTTTATATTCTGTATCGAAATGGTCTGCTTCTCCTCCTTCATAAGCAGTAATTAATTCTCTAACAAAAATATCCATTGAAGTAACATCACAAATAATATGATGAAAATCAATAAATAAATATTCTGAGGCATCCAAGAGAGATACTAAGTGATAAATTCGAAATAAAGGCAAATCAGATAACTTAAAAGGCTCAATTAAATTGGTAACTTCTGTCTTAGGATCATTTAAATAAATCGTTTCTAATGAAAAATTTACTGATTCTTTTGGTAAAATTTTTTGCTTAATTTCATTGTGATTCATGAAGACTGTTTGAAAAATTTCATGATTCTGTAAAACTTTTCTTATGGATTCTTCAAGATTTTCCCTCTGAATATTACCTTTCATTTCCAATAGAGCAGTCACATTATTAGAAGTACTTTCTGGATATCTTATTTGGTGAATGTACATTCTTTTTTGTTGAGGGGAAGTAGTGTATTCATTTAAATCATTTTTTTTAATCTTAGAAATACTTTCTTTATTTAACTTCGAGGATTCATTAGAAGAGTTTAAAAATTCCGACAAATCATTTATAGTATTATACTTATAAAGATCTCTTATAGTTAATTGTTTTGAAAAGTATTCCGAAACTTCATTAATGATTTTCATCATTCCAATAGA
This sequence comes from Streptococcus mutans, assembly GCF_006739205.1. Taxonomy (NCBI): domain Bacteria; kingdom Bacillati; phylum Bacillota; class Bacilli; order Lactobacillales; family Streptococcaceae; genus Streptococcus; species Streptococcus mutans. The sequence goes on along the minus strand of NZ_AP019720.1, from coordinate 785,893 downwards.
ATCAATTCCTAGATCTAAAAAACTTTCATGATAATTAACATCTGTATATCCAAAAGTATTTTGTATGATAATCTCTAATGTTTTTCGACTGTCTTTTTCATCAACAATAAGACTCATATTTTTTCGGTTTTCAGCGTTAATCCAAAATTTGCTTTTTGAAAATTTGATTGAAGGCATTGGAACTAACTTTGGAACTCTTTTTTCAAACTCTATTCCTTTACAAAAGTTAGTGGCCAAATTTTCCAAATCTGTCAACACTTTTTCTTCTAAAGCTTTATTTCCAACTTCTGATGAAAAAAATATTTTTTCATCTTTTACAAAAGTATCATTATTTTTAGTAATCAAATTATTAATTGTAAAATTAATTTTCTCAATAAGTTTTTCCACTTTATTTTCTGAAATGATTACCAACCGATTCTTATAATGACTTTTTCTATACAGAAGATTTAACGATAATTTTTCTAAATTAATCTTTTTATTTAAGAGTAAAAATTGGTGCATCGCTTCTAATGAAGCAATTAAACCCTTTTTTGTTGGATTAGAAAAACAAAAACACAGTTCAGATTGATGTGTATTGGAAGTATCGGAAAAATTTTCTGGAGGATAAAATTCTTGTAGAATAATATGACAATTCGTACCTGAAAAACCAAAAGAGCTAACCCCAGCTGTTCTCAATTTATTTTTTTCTACATCCCACTTTTGAAATTCATTTACTAAATAAAATGGGCTATTGACAAACGAAATATTTCTATTTGGTCTTGAAAAGTTAATTGAAGGAACTAAATGCTGTTTCTCAATCATTAAGGCTGTTTTAATTACTGAAATAACACCTGCGGCTTCAAATAAATGACCAATATTTGATTTTACTGATCCAATACCACAAAATTGTTTCCTACGTGTAAATTTAGATACTGCTTGAGTTAATGCTTTTATTTCGATAGGATCTCCAAGCTTTGTTCCTGTTCCATGTGCTTCAATATAATCAATATCTTGTGGGTTAATATCATACTTTTTCCATAATTCTGTCAGTAAATCCACCTGTGCTTTACCATTTGGTGCAGTAATTCCTGCAGATGAGCCGTCTTGGTTTACATTTACTCCTTTTATTACCGAATAGATGTGATCTTCATCTTTTATTGCATCTGCCAATCGTTTTAAAACGACAATTCCTACTCCTTCACCAAGGACTGTACCATCTGCTTCAGAATCAAATGGCCTAGTCTGCCTATTGCTAGATTCTATTCCTAATTTTTCTGAACTTGTTTCTGGACAAAAAGAGATGCGAATTCCCCCAGCAATAGCCATATCGCATTCTTTATTGGTGATGCTCTTACACGCTTCACTAATCGCTACGAGTGAAGAAGAACATGCTGTATCAATTAAAACAGCTGGACCTTTTAAATTGAGGACATACGATATTCGACTAGGAATAATTGAATTCAAATTTCCTGGAATGGCCATTGGATCGTTATTATAAAATTTGTTAACCCAGTTTTTATATTTATAGCCCTCTAAATCTCCAATATGGCCGAGATAAATTCCTGTTTTAGAATCATTTAAAGTCTTTTTGCTAATACCCGCATCATCTAGAGCTTCTAGACATTTTTCCAAAGTTAATCTTTGAATAGGGCTCATCAATTCTGCTTCTCTAGGAGTTATATTAAAAAAATAAGGATCAAAAGAAGCAATATCTTCTAAATAAGAACCCACTTCAAATTTCATATTATTATTCTCCAATATATGTACATCTTTACTTCTTTGTTGTGGGAAAGAAGATATAGTTTCTTTTCCTTCTTTCAATAGATCCCAGAATTCTTCCAAGTTTTCTGCTTGTGCAACTTTTATTGACATTCCTATAATAGCAATATCTTCTTTCATTGTTTCTGACATTTTTGTTACCTCAAATAGTGATTAATTTCATTTTTAAAAGTATAATAGCATTCATCAAATCGTTCTAATTGGGTATTACTAACTTCTTTTAAAACTAAAGCTTTTTTGACTTCATTATAAATTTCATCTAGTTCAATTAAAAAAGCTATCTCCTCTTCAATTGAAAACTTTTCTTTTGCTTGTTCTAAATATTTGTAAATTTTAATAATTTCTTGATCATATAAATGGTTACTATTTTTATTAATAACCATTTGATTAATACCAAAATGACAAAATGATAAAATGACTTCTCTCGATGCTTGTAACCGATCATTCGGATCAATATTTTCTGGAATTAATTTATTAAAACTCATTCTTGATTCTTTTAATAAATTAGCTATAATCCGATTTCCTCCAATTTCAATAAAGTTAGAGAGACCATAAGATTGAAGATTTTCAATAATCTTTTGCCATTGAACTGGTTCGCAGATTTGGCGAGAAAGCAATTCTCTATAATTACTTTTATCATATATCGAACCTGTAACATTAGAGAATAACACTTTATCATTATGTACAAAATTAATCTCTCCCAATAGATTAAATAGTTTTTTGGCAGCAGGAGCCATCAATTTTGTATGAAAAGCTCCTAATGTATTCAATTTCATATAATAAACATTCTTAGATGCTAAATAAGAGATAAATTCCTCAACACAATGTTTTTCTCCTGAAACAATTACTTGTTTACTCGAATTAATATTAGAAATAAAAATATTTTGTTCTAATTTAATTTCTTTTATATACCTTTCAATTCGACTGATAGGCACATTTTTGAGAGAATACATACTCCCTTCATCTTTAGCAATACACTCTTGCATAAATTTTGCCCGATTTTTTACTAAATAAAAACCTGTTTCAACATCAACTTTTCTAGAACATACTAAAGCTGTTAGTTCACCAAGACTTTGTCCTGCAAAATAAATTGGATCAATATCTTTTCTTCTTTCAAAATCTTTAAACTCCAATAAACTATATAAAAAAACTGCAATTTGAGAAAGATAGGGATCATTCAAAATAGTTTTTGGTTCTTCGGAAATAATCTCTGTTCTCAAATTTATTCCTAAAACAGAACTCCCTTTGTCAATTATTTCTTTTAAGTTCTTTTCACTTAAAAAAAAAGAAGAAAAATCTAATTTTTTGACTCCTTGACCAGAAAATAATGCTACTAATCTCATAATCTGCTCCATTCTATTAGACTAAATTAACTCAATAGTCTTATTTGCTCTTCAATATACTCTGCTAACAATTTAGGAGTTTCATAAAAGAAAATATCAGTTTCACTAATTTCAGTATCAAATGCAAGATTAATCATTTCAACAAATTTCATAATAGTAATTGAGGAGAACCCGAGTTCAAAAAAATTTGTATTTAGTTCAATATTTTTCAGGCCAAGTTGGTATTCTGTAAATAAAATAATAAAATTTTCTATTGTATTTTCTATCGTTTGTTCTTCGAAAAGATTTAATAATTCGAACAACTCATTATATTCAAGGAACTCGCCACCTTGTATTCTTTGTCTTAACTCAACTCTTTTCAATTTCTGACTTCGTGTCTTAGGAATTACAGAAATTGGATATACCTCATTAATTTGTAATTTCTTAAATTTATTTACAATTTTCTTTATTTTTTTACCATATTTGTATAAATCAAAAATATTTTCACTTTGCCTTTTTTCAATAAAACAAAAAACTTCTTCATTTGAATTAGAATTGTTGACACCAATAATTACAACTCTTCCTGATAACTCTGGAATTTTTTGAACAATAGTTTGTTCTATATCATTTGGATAATAATTATGTCCATATATAATGATAATTTCTTTTTCCCTACCAAATATATATAATTCATTATCAAAAATTAAACCTTGATCTCCTGTTTTTAACCACCCATCATCACTAAATATTTTTTCTGACTCTTTCTCATTATTGTAATAACCTGGTGTAACACTCAATCCATTTAACTCAATATTTCCATAATATCCTTCGGGAAGAATTTTATTATCATTATCAACAATTCGGATGTCTGTTTCCGATATGGCTTTTCCTACAGAAACAACTCTATAACCTTCTGACTCTTTTCTTATAATAGCAGGTTCCCCGACTGTCACCCCTTCATGTCCTATTGTTATTGTTTTTAATGGTGATTGAGCTTTAGGCAAACAAGCTGCTACTGTATTTTCTGCTAATCCATACACTGGGTAAATACAATTTTCCCTCAACTTATATTTAGACAAATGCTTAGTAAGTTCCTCACATAATCCATAATCTATTGGTTCTGAACCATTAATAATCATATTAATACTAGATAAATCTACGTCATTAATTTTGGTTGTATTTAATGTTTTTATCAATAATTTTGAGGCAAAATTAGGACAAGAAACAATATTAATTTTGTATTTATCAATTTGATATAGCCAATTTATTGGATGTACAATAAATTCACGTGTCGGCATTAAATATTGATTCATTCCCTTTATTAAAGGAGCCAAATGTCCTGAAGCAAGTCCCATATTATGAGTTAATGTTAACCAAGTTAGAATCCTCTCTTCAGTTTTCCATTCGGTTGATTTTAAAATAGAAAACATATTAGTAGATAATGTATTATCAGTATAAATAACCCCTTTTGGTTCCCCAGTTGAACCTGAAGAAAATTGAACCATAACAATTCTATCTTTTGAATTATTTTGGGTTACCCTACCTGTTATTTTTTTAGTATCAAGTGAAGATAAAGAAAATTTATCTTTCAATACTATATTTTCACACTGCTTCTCTAACTCTGTTATAAGGACTGGCTTTTTTAACTTACTAATAACTTTATTTGTTCCTTGAATATATTCTATGGAATCAAACCCAGTTGGTATGGCAATATATCCCCCTAAGAAACAGGCCCACAACAAATATAAGAATTTATTATTATGTGTAGTCTGAAAAACAACTTCCTGTCCTTCTTCAATTCCTAATTCTTGCAGTGCACCTAAATAGTTAAGAGCATTAGTTCGTAAATGTTCATAGGTTTCAAACTTATATTTACCATTTTCTAAATAATAAATCCCTTTTTCTGGTTCTCTCAAAATAGTTTCATTAAGGCATTGTATTAACATCATTTTCCTACTTTCTACATATAAATAAAATCTTTTATTTGATTACAAAGACTAGCAATATTGTCATCGATGTAAAAATGGCCACCTTTAAATAAAGATATTGAGCACTTATCAATAAAGTAATTTTCCCATTGTACCAAATCCTTTACCCGAAATTTATCATCTTTACCACTACAAATCAGACTTTTTACAGGAAACTTTTCCTGCTTCTGTTGAAAATAATAGTTCTCTATCAATTTAAAATCATTTTTTATAATAGGAACAAAATATTCTACAAATTGTTTTTCTTTTATTATTTTTCCAGGTATCCCTCCCAATTTTGAGACTTCTTCTAGAAATATTTTATCTGGTAACAAATGAAGTGGTGGGGTAGACTTATGATAAAAACAAGGTGGGATATTCCCAGAAAATATTACACCTTTTGGATAAGGTAAATGGTATTCTTTAAAATAATAAAGTAATTCTAACACTATCCAAGCTCCCATACTATGACCAAAAATATAATAATCCATATCAAAATTAACCATTATTTTTTTGATAGAATTAAAAACATCATCAATCATATCTTCAAAACTAGCATCTAATTTTTCGTTCAAACGCTTTCCTCTACCACTTAATTCAATTGGTTTAAAAATAATATTATCGGGCATGTATCCTCTCCATTTATTAAAGCTACTACTATTACCTCCAGCATGAGGAATACAAAATAGGACAACCTTCTCTGTTTTATTCAACACTCTTTAACCCCTCAATCATATCAATGGCTTTAACCTTTCGATGCAAAAGTAAATTTGATAAAATGGTGATTCCTAAAACACAGACAATAGCTAAAGCAAAACACCAATATGGTAATTCGTTCGGCATAGCCTGCAGTTCTGTCGTCATAGCGTTAATAAAAAGGATAAAGAGCGAATGACCGACAGGTAAAGCAAAGCCCATAGCTACACAAGAAATAATTATATTTTCCTTAAAAATAAGGTTATTCACTTTATTTTTAGAGTAGCCTAACACTTTGAGTGTGGCAATATCTCTAGTTCGATCAAAAATATTAATAGATGAAATATTATAAATAGTCGCTACTGTTAATGACATGGCACAAATAAGAAATAGAACAACCATTGGAAATGTCGTTGATAAAATAGCATTCATATTTGATCGAACATCCTTTTTAGTTGTATAAGTTAAATCCTTATCAATAACTTTGGCCGATTGAATTAATTGGGATGTTTTTTCATTACTATTTTTTCCTTTTTGGATTAATAGCATTGAGGGGTGAAGGGTAACGCCTTGTTCTTTCAAATAGTCAGCGTCAGCAACAATAAATTTAGAAGAATATTGGGTTGATATGGCTGTTACTCTAACTTTTATGGGAGATTGTTGAGTATTTGAAAGGGCTAATCTTACTTTATCCCCAATCTTTAAATGAAGCTTATTAGCATAAACCTTTGGTATGACAATGCCATTTGAATAGTGAGACAATTCTTGACCGTTTTTCTTATAAACTTTCATAAAATGCTCTTTTTGACTACTAGCATATAAAGTCGTTGCAATACTATTATTTCCTTGTCCAAGTTCTAACTTTTGAATATCTAACTTTTCAAACTTTAGATGTGGATTATTTGATAATTTATCTTGTATAGAGTTAATTTTAGGAGAAATAATACTAATATTATAAGTATTGACATCATTAATTTCCGTATTAACTACAGTAGTCATAGCGTTATAATAACCAAAAGCTAATATAATCATCAAAAAAGATAAAGCAACACCTAGTAAATTAAGGCAAAAACGTATTTTATTTAAGAAAATATTCCGAATAACATATTTACTTCCATAAGATAAATACCGCCATAAGAAAGGAATCCTTTCTAATAAAATACCTTTAATATTTTTAGGAGGCTCCTGTCTAATCAAATTTGCTGGTCTCTCTTTTAAAACTTTTCGCGTTGAAAAATAAATAGCTAATAAACCAAATAATAAAACAAGGCAAAAAGAAGGAATCAAAGATTGTAACTCAATCTTCACATGATAATTTGGTAAAGCATACAATGAAGATACTTGAGCTTCACCAATATCAGTAAAAGCAAAGTAAGCTAGCACACTTCCAATAAATGTCCCAATAGAACTTGTCAATAAAGTATAGAATAAGTAATAACTTCTTATGTATCTAATTCTTTTACCTAAGGAGCGCATGATTCCTGTCTGTACTCTGTTTTGTTGTATGAGCCGTGTCATTGAAATAAAAGTAATGACCGCAGCAACAATAAAGAATAAGATAGGAATAACCCTGCTAAGACTTTCATCGGTTGTGATTAAACTTTTTAAATTAGTGTAGTTACTTGATTCAGTTGTAACAAGACCAGAAATATAAGTTGTATCATAATCTTCAGAAAGTTTTTGAAGAACCTTTTTACTATTATTACCCTTAATCTTTAAAAGAAGTTGATTATAAGAATGATTTTTTTTTGAAATATCGAAAGCTTTCTGTTCTGTGATATAACCTATGCCGAATTTTTGAGGCTCAGGTGTTAAATTATTTCCTGATACTTTCATAACAAACTCAGGATTCTCAATAATTCCTGCGATTTTAAAAGTGAACTTCTTACTATTGATTTGAATTTGTATAGAATCATTCATCTTATAATGATGCGCCTTAATATAATCACTATCTAACAAGATTTCGTTGTTATTGAGTTTTTTTCTTCCCTGCACAATATAAGAACGATTTAGCTTAGAAGTAGGAGAAAAGCTAGAAATTGTTAAAGCAGAGCTATAATTTTTGAAAGTTTGTTTTCCTTCAAAATTAACACGTCCCTCTGCCTCTTGTATATTAGTATATTTATCTTTAATAGCATCTATCTTTTTTGAAGTAAGCGAAATAAAATTTACTGTTGCATCGCTCAGGTGATAGTCATGATAGTAGTTTTTTGTATAATCTCTTAAGCTACTGGCAACACTAGACAAGCCAACAAAAAGAAAAGAACCAATAGAAACAATTAAAATAATTGTTATAAATTGTGCTATATTGGTACGAATATCTCTAAATAATTTTTTTAATAAAATTTTCATCATATTACCACTCTAACTCTGAAACTGGAATTTTATCTGAATTATATTCAATTTTCTCGATTTGTCCGCTTCGAACATGAATGACTTTATCGGCAATTTTTGAAATAGCACTATTATGAGTGATTAAAACAACGCTCTTTTTGGTACTTTCGTTTAATTCCTTAATCAATTGAAGGACTTCCTTCCCAGTTTCATAATCTAAAGCTCCTGTAGGTTCATCGCAGAGTAATAACAGAGGATTTTTAGCAATGGCTCGTGCTATTGATACCCTTTGTTGTTCACCTCCTGAAAGTTGTGAAGGAAAGTTCTTTAATCGTTCAGACAATCCTACTCTTTTTAGAATATCCTTTGGATTCAGAGATTTTTGGGATACCTCTATGGCAAATTCCACATTTTCTAGGGTATTCAAATTTGATATAAGGTTATAAAATTGAAAAACAAAACCAATTTTTTCAGCACGGTATTTTGTTAATTCCTTTTCACTGAAGTTAACAATATCCTGTCCTTCAACAAGTATTTGACCTTCAGATACTGTATCCATTCCCCCCAATAAATTAAGAATAGTACTTTTTCCAGCGCCACTGGCTCCTAAAACAACTACAAATTCTCCGGATTCAATGTTGAATGAAACATGCTTTACTGCTTCAATTTCCTGATTTCCTACTTTGTATCTTTTCGATACATTTTTAAATTCAATAATGTTCATCTTTTCCTCCGATTAGGTCTAAATTCATTATGACTAGATTATTAACCTGAATTTATTATCATAATATCATTCAGTTTCTTTTTTCTCTAGTTCTTTTTTTTGACAGTTTGTACATAATCATTATCTATTTATATTTAAATAATATAGAATAAATACTTTCACAGACCATATATACTAATAGCAAGTTGCTAAAATCTTATGAGATTAATAAATTTTGTAATCTAATATTAAAACTATGATTCGTACTTAAAATTATTCTTTTATAATTATTGTTTACAAATTTTGTTTACAAATTGTAATGTTTTTTGATAAAAAATAGTTTATACTACTAAGTAAGGAGAGGGAAGATTTTATGACTAAGGGAACAAGGGAAAATATTATAAATGCTTTTTTTAGACTAGCTTCTAAGTATCCAAAACGAACCAATTTTTCGTTTTCTGAAATTGCTGAGGAAGCCTGTATTTCAAGACAAACAATCTATAAGAACCACTTTAATAATCCAGATGAAATTGTATCTTCTATATGTTACGAAATCAATAAAAAAATAATGGAGGCACTTGAAATATGTTCAAAGAACCATTTAAATATGCAACCTTTAGATAATATTTGTACTTATCTTTTTCCGTTGCTCTTTCATTATAGAATTTGGCTAAATGTGCTTTATTCTACAGCTTCAGGAGCTGTCTGGCGCATGGCTCTGAAAAAGCAATATCTATCTTGGGTAAACGATAATTTAGAACTGCAGTTATTTAATATAAAATTTCCTAAGGAAATGCTAACTGATATATTTGTCAATAGTATTTTAGCAACTATTGAAACATGGATCACACAGCCAATACCAGAATCTCCTGATATTTTTACAAAAAAATTTCTATTGATGTATCAAACTCAATTTCAAATTACCTATAAAAAGAAGAGAAACCAATAATTAGACTGAAGACAAAGCTCTTAGAAATCATTTTTCAAGGGCTTCTCTTTATGTTTTACGGTATAATAAAAAAGAATTGTAAGGTAAGGCACTGCACCCCAAAAATGAGACAGTAGAAAAACACTATTAGTGGACTTGGTATAATAAAGTGAACAGGAAGTTAAGTGAAAACGAGGAAAAATATGATGCCAAGAGAAGTATTTGATAAAGCATTCAAAATAGCTGCAGTTAAACTCATTCTAGAGGAAGGACAGTCTGTAAAAATGGTTAGTTCAACTTTAGAGTTCATCCAAAAATCGTTTATATCGCTGGATTCAAGAAGACGAAAAATATGGAGAAAGAGCGTTCTCAGGACAGGGGAGCGCTCTTCGTCATGCCCAAAGCGTAAGCCATCTTCAAGACAGATAGAGAATGAAGCGTTAAAGGAAATCATTAAGACTATTTTCTATGAACATAAAGAACGCTATCGACGAGGAATAAGGGTCAATCGCAAACGTATTGCTAGACTATTTCATGAACTTTGTCTCTATACTAAAGGAAGCCCGCTATAAATACAAGTACTATAACCGTCGACGTTCCTCATTGAGACGTCCAAATTTGATTAATCCGTGTTTTCAAACAAAAGGTAAAAATGAAATCTGGCTAGGGGATTTCACTTATATTCCGACAAAAGCAGGAACACTTTATTTATCTGTATCCGTCTTTATAGATATCTATAGAAGAAAGATTGTAGGTTGGGCGATGGGAAATCATATGCAAGGCCAGTTGGTAACAGATGCTTTTAATCAAGCTTATCATAGAGAAAGACCTAAGAAAGGATTAATAGTCCATACAGATCAAGGTTCTCAATAGACTGAAGCACGATTTCAAGATCTGATGACGCAGAAAAAATGTCAGTCTAGTATGAGTCGAAAAGGTAATCCATATGATAATGCACTCATGGCATCCTTTTACAAGACCTTAAAAAGAGAGCTTGTCAACGATGCGCATTTTGCATCCATTGAACAAGCCCAACTTGAAATCTTTAAATAGATTGAAACCTATTACAATCCGAAACGTATCCACTCGGCCTTGGGGTATCAATTACCAATAGAGTTTGAAAAAAATAATCACTAATCCACTTAACTTCCTGTCTACTTTTTCTTGACAAGTCCATAGGCGGCCGACCTTCTGTACTCTATGGGAGATTGGTCGTTTAATTTATGTTGAATTCTAGTTTCATTATAAAACGTGATGTCATTTTGACAATATCTGTTATACTATCTTTGGTTAAGTTTTTCCAATTATGGAGATAGAAGGTTTCATACTTTAGGACAGAATGGAACCATTTGATACAGGCATTATCTGTAGGTGTGTGTTCCTTTACGGAACATAGAGCGGATGATGCCTTTTTCTGTGCAGGTCTGAAAGTAGGCTTTTAAGGTGTAAACAGAGCCCTGATCACTGTATAAAATGCTCCCCTAGGCAATTCCAATTGATTGAGCGTATCCAGTACAAAGTCAATATCTTGGCAATCCGAAATAGTATAAGCCACAATTTCACGATTATAGAGAGCCATGATGGAGGATAGGTAAAGCTTACAATTCCCAAAGTAGAGGTAGGTCATGTCTGTGACAAGCTTCTCCATTGGCTTTTCTGCTTGAAAATCACGATCTAGCTTATTCTCTGTCACATAGTAAGGCTTACCTAGATTTGGCACCTTCTTGGGACGTGTCCGACAGAGCCAGCCCTTTTCCTTCATGATGCAGTAGACCTTTTTAGGATTGACGATGAGACCATACATCTTCTTGAGTAATCGGGTGATGGTACGATAGCCATAGATAAAATGATTTTTCATACAGAGTTGCTCGATTTTTTCTACAATCTTGTCTCTCTTCTCAGGTTTTTCGCCTTTTGCTTTCCAACGGTAGAAAGTTGAGCGTTTGACGCCGAAACAGTCTAGAATGATAGACACTGGGTAGACATTCTTGTAGTCTTCCACTGGCTTGATAAGATTTACTTTGTCGGTTGCCTTACCAAGTTCCGATACTTTTTTAGGAATTCCACCTGTAGTTGTAGTTGTTCTACTTCAGATAGTTCCTCCATACCTTTACCGTAGGTATATTGTTTGCCTACAGCTTGATGAAAACGGTGCAATTCGTCGTTTTCATACCATCTCATCCAAGTGTAGATTTGACTATCATTCTTAATTCTTAAAGTCTCCTTAATGACCTTGTTAGACTTACCCGCCTTTTTCATTTCGATACAGGCTAACTTAGTTTCCACTGAATAGGCTTTTTTGACCATAATAAAACACTCCTGTTTCTAGTTTACTAGATTTCAACAGAAGTGTTTTTCTACTGTCCCATTTTATGGGACTAGTGCCATAATGCTCATATGTTTCACAAGGAAAATCCTGATTATAATCGCAAGCAATATGGCTTCTACATCCTAGCTGACCTTGTTCCAGATGACCATTTTCTCATACAAGTGGATGTAGTTAATTTTTCATTTATCTATGATTTGGTAGAAAATACTTATAGTTTCGATAATGATCGTCACAGTCTTGACCTTATCATGCTGATTAAAATTCCTCTGTTTCAGTATTTCCATATTCGCTCCATAAACCATTAAAGAGATTGAGGTGAACAATGCCTACCGTTGGTTTTTCCGTTTGACTTTAGCCGATAACATGCACCGTTTTACTACTTACGGTAAGGAATGGCAGCTGTCGTTTCCAAAATAAAGACTTTATAGAAGCTATTTTTAGTCATGCCCTTTGGTTTTATTTAAGGTTTGTTTAATTGATCCTTCTGAGTATTAATAGAAAAGCACCCCAAAAAAAGTTTATTTTCAATCTGACTAATAACATAATTTTAATATGAAATTAGCAGGAATTGAGAAAAAAATTAACCTATCAAAAAGAAGAAAACTCTATCTGGAAAACTCTATCTGGAAAATTCTTCACTACTTATAAATTATGTTAAAGTGAATATGTCTTATTAAAACTTGATACTTGAACTTGACATCATGTACAAAACTAATAAGGCGAACTAAGAAAGCCCCTACTTTTATGAATGGTTAGAAAAATCATGGCTACACGATTCTTACTGATATTATTGGCCTTTCTCGGTTGTTTTAAAACCTTAAATTTTTCCAAAAATTCCATACAAGAAAAGCCGATGAATTTGTTCAATTTCTTCTCCTAAATTCTCACTTTCTGATAATTGATTTCCAATACTATTGAGAGCATCCATAACGTTTAATATAAGTTCTGTTGACAAATCTTTAGCGATAACTCCTTCATCTTTTCCTAGCTTAATATAAGAACGATAAATCTCACGTTTTTTGGCAACAATGGCTTTCGTTAATAATTTTGAAAAAGTAGGATCTTTTATCGTTTTTTCTTTAAAATAGACAGAAATCTGATGACTCATTTTTTTTTGACATAACGCTAAAGCTTGACATAACTTCATCTTAAAATCTATTTCACTGGTTAAAATGTTTTCAGCTTCCTGTGTAATTTCTTCAAATAGTTTATTAACACATAAATCTACTAAACTCTCTTTACTTTCGAAATAATTGTAGATGGAAACAGGAGATACTTGTGCTGCCTTTGCAATAGACTTGATACTCGTCCCTTTAAAACCTTTTTCTTTAAATAAATGCAAAGCTGCTTGAATAATAGCTTGTTTTTTTCTCTCTGTTGTTTTTTGATATTGATTCATTGAATACCTCGCCATCATTATAACATAAAAATGAAATATATTGCTCAAATTTCATTTTTGTTTGTACCAAGTTTCCCTCGGAAAGTTTTCTAAAGTCTTAAATCCATTTCCTTAGTTATCCAATCGGGGTGCAAGTGCATCTCTAAAGCAGTACTTGCCTGTGACATACTTTCACCACGTGGTAAGAATCAAAGCAGTAAGCAAAGCTCTTATGCCGTCCCAACAACTCCTCAAACCTGTTGGCTTCGTAGCCTGAATCATCGTTGATAATAACCATGTTTTTGAGACCATAGTGTCCGTACTACGTCTTAAGATAGTCGGTCATTTGAGAAAACAAGTTCTTGCTTGTCCAAAAATAACCAAAATTGAACAGGTTTGATGAGTTTGCCACGTTGGCTATGGCAACGATCTCCTGCATGGATATAAGGATATAACCCCATCTAAACTTCAAATGCTGGTCTTTTCCCTGACACCCAATCTAGACACCCTCCCCTTCAAATCATAACCACCCGTCTAACGGGTGGTTTGGACGAGGGCTATAAGCCCACATCACCAGCCAGCGCCTAAAGACGCTGGCTTTCACTTTGTTCAAGCCTAACTGCTTTTGACTCGTCACTTACCTCTCAAAGGGGCTATGGTATTACTTGCCATTATCCCTAAAGGGATCTTCATATTCTTTCACGCTCAATTTATCAAGTGCGCTATCATGTTTTTCTTGTTCTTGTATATATTTCTTTATTGTGGCTTCGTTAAGTCCCACTGTACTCACATAATAGCCCTCTGCCCAAAAATGGCGATTCCCAAATTTATATTTGAGATTAGCGTGTTTATCAAACATCATAAGAGCACTCTTACCTTTTAAATAGCCCATGAAACTTGAAACACTTATTCTTGGTGGAAGGCTGACCAACAATATGAACATGGTCTGGCATCAGATGGCCTTCGATAATTTCAACATCTTTGTAACTGCATAATCGTTGGAATATCTCGCCTAAACTACTTCGATATTGATTATAGATGATTTTTCGTCTATACTTAGGGGTGAACACAAGGTGATAGAACATATCCACTTTGTATGTGATAAACTATGTGCCTTTTGTGCCATTTTTTGCTCCTTTCGCTTTACAATAGGCTTGAACACCTTTATTGTATCGCGTTTGGAGATTTTTTGTATAACATTCAATGCGCACCCGCATAGCGGGTGGTTTATTTGTCTCAGACTCTTTTTGGTGAGAGCCGTCAAAACAGATGTGGTTTTACTTAAGGACTAGTTTTTGCCCAAATTTGTGATTTTATTCAACACTCTTTAACCCCTCAATCATATCAATGGCTTTAACCTTTCGATGCAAAAGTAAATTTGATAAAATGGTGATTCCTAAAACACAGACAATAGCTAAAGCAAAACACCAATATGGTAATTCGTTCGGCATAGCCTGCAGTTCTGTCGTCATAGCGTTAATAAAAAGGATAAAGAGCGAATGACCGACAGGTAAAGCAAAGCCCATAGCTACACAAGAAATAATTATATTTTCCTTAAAAATAAGGTTATTCACTTTATTTTTAGAGTAGCCTAACACTTTGAGTGTGGCAATATCTCTAGTTCGATCAAAAATATTAATAGATGAAATATTATAAATAGTCGCTACTGTTAATGACATGGCACAAATAAGAAATAGAACAACCATTGGAAATGTCGTTGATAAAATAGCATTCATATTTGATCGAACATCCTTTTTAGTTGTATAAGTTAAATCCTTATCAATAACTTTGGCCGATTGAATTAATTGGGATGTTTTTTCATTACTATTTTTTCCTTTTTGGATTAATAGCATTGAGGGGTGAAGGGTAACGCCTTGTTCTTTCAAATAGTCAGCGTCAGCAACAATAAATTTAGAAGAATATTGGGTTGATATGGCTGTTACTCTAACTTTTATGGGAGATTGTTGAGTATTTGAAAGGGCTAATCTTACTTTATCCCCAATCTTTAAATGAAGCTTATTAGCATAAACCTTTGGTATGACAATGCCATTTGAATAGTGAGACAATTCTTGACCGTTTTTCTTATAAACTTTCATAAAATGCTCTTTTTGACTACTAGCATATAAAGTCGTTGCAATACTATTATTTCCTTGTCCAAGTTCTAACTTTTGAATATCTAACTTTTCAAACTTTAGATGTGGATTATTTGATAATTTATCTTGTATAGAGTTAATTTTAGGAGAAATAATACTAATATTATAAGTATTGACATCATTAATTTCCGTATTAACTACAGTAGTCATAGCGTTATAATAACCAAAAGCTAATATAATCATCAAAAAAGATAAAGCAACACCTAGTAAATTAAGGCAAAAACGTATTTTATTTAAGAAAATATTCCGAATAACATATTTACTTCCATAAGATAAATACCGCCATAAGAAAGGAATCCTTTCTAATAAAATACCTTTAATATTTTTAGGAGGCTCCTGTCTAATCAAATTTGCTGGTCTCTCTTTTAAAACTTTTCGCGTTGAAAAATAAATAGCTAATAAACCAAATAATAAAACAAGGCAAAAAGAAGGAATCAAAGATTGTAACTCAATCTTCACATGATAATTTGGTAAAGCATACAATGAAGATACTTGAGCTTCACCAATATCAGTAAAAGCAAAGTAAGCTAGCACACTTCCAATAAATGTCCCAATAGAACTTGTCAATAAAGTATAGAATAAGTAATAACTTCTTATGTATCTAATTCTTTTACCTAAGGAGCGCATGATTCCTGTCTGTACTCTGTTTTGTTGTATGAGCCGTGTCATTGAAATAAAAGTAATGACCGCAGCAACAATAAAGAATAAGATAGGAATAACCCTGCTAAGACTTTCATCGGTTGTGATTAAACTTTTTAAATTAGTGTAGTTACTTGATTCAGTTGTAACAAGACCAGAAATATAAGTTGTATCATAATCTTCAGAAAGTTTTTGAAGAACCTTTTTACTATTATTACCCTTAATCTTTAAAAGAAGTTGATTATAAGAATGATTTTTTTTTGAAATATCGAAAGCTTTCTGTTCTGTGATATAACCTATGCCGAATTTTTGAGGCTCAGGTGTTAAATTATTTCCTGATACTTTCATAACAAACTCAGGATTCTCAATAATTCCTGCGATTTTAAAAGTGAACTTCTTACTATTGATTTGAATTTGTATAGAATCATTCATCTTATAATGATGCGCCTTAATATAATCACTATCTAACAAGATTTCGTTGTTATTGAGTTTTTTTCTTCCCTGCACAATATAAGAACGATTTAGCTTAGAAGTAGGAGAAAAGCTAGAAATTGTTAAAGCAGAGCTATAATTTTTGAAAGTTTGTTTTCCTTCAAAATTAACACGTCCCTCTGCCTCTTGTATATTAGTATATTTATCTTTAATAGCATCTATCTTTTTTGAAGTAAGCGAAATAAAATTTACTGTTGCATCGCTCAGGTGATAGTCATGATAGTAGTTTTTTGTATAATCTCTTAAGCTACTGGCAACACTAGACAAGCCAACAAAAAGAAAAGAACCAATAGAAACAATTAAAATAATTGTTATAAATTGTGCTATATTGGTACGAATATCTCTAAATAATTTTTTTAATAAAATTTTCATCATATTACCACTCTAACTCTGAAACTGGAATTTTATCTGAATTATATTCAATTTTCTCGATTTGTCCGCTTCGAACATGAATGACTTTATCGGCAATTTTTGAAATAGCACTATTATGAGTGATTAAAACAACGCTCTTTTTGGTACTTTCGTTTAATTCCTTAATCAATTGAAGGACTTCCTTCCCAGTTTCATAATCTAAAGCTCCTGTAGGTTCATCGCAGAGTAATAACAGAGGATTTTTAGCAATGGCTCGTGCTATTGATACCCTTTGTTGTTCACCTCCTGAAAGTTGTGAAGGAAAGTTCTTTAATCGTTCAGACAATCCTACTCTTTTTAGAATATCCTTTGGATTCAGAGATTTTTGGGATACCTCTATGGCAAATTCCACATTTTCTAGGGTATTCAAATTTGATATAAGGTTATAAAATTGAAAAACAAAACCAATTTTTTCAGCACGGTATTTTGTTAATTCCTTTTCACTGAAGTTAACAATATCCTGTCCTTCAACAAGTATTTGACCTTCAGATACTGTATCCATTCCCCCCAATAAATTAAGAATAGTACTTTTTCCAGCGCCACTGGCTCCTAAAACAACTACAAATTCTCCGGATTCAATGTTGAATGAAACATGCTTTACTGCTTCAATTTCCTGATTTCCTACTTTGTATCTTTTCGATACATTTTTAAATTCAATAATGTTCATCTTTTCCTCCGATTAGGTCTCTTCAGATTTATAGATAGTATATAAAAACCAATCCTGATTTTTACTTTTTTCAATTTTTGAAAACCCAATGCTTTTTAGCAATTTACTCAGCTCATGGCTTGTTTGATACATTGTCATGTGATAGTTTATTTTATCTTTTTCAGAAGCGACAACCAAAATAGAATGGCTGGACATCACTCGGTAAATTTCTTGAAAACCTTTTTTTAGATCCTTCCAAAAAAGATGGGTTTGGATGGCGAATACGACATCAAAATATTGATTTTGATAGGGTAAGGCCTCTACACTTCCAATTTTAAGTTGAACACTTCCATTCTGTACTGACTCTCGATTAATCCGTTTTGTAGTTTGATAGGATTCTTTAGAGATATCTATTCCATGAATCTCAAGATTCTTACCTAAAGCGATAAGATTTTTGATGGTACTACCTCCACCATAGCCTACTTCTAAAATCCGACTATTGTCTGAGATAGCCGTCTGTCTGATCACCCAGAGACTGAGATCTTTAAAATAGGAAGACCAGATTTTGGTAATTACTCGGCCAACAGCACCGCTAGGTTTTTTAGCTTGCTTAATAAGATAATGAATCAACATGTAAAATTACAAAATTCTCCTTTTACATAAGTTTGAAATATTTATATTTATATTTCAAACTTTATTGTATAAAAATTAAAGAATAATGTCAAGAAAAAATCACGCCAATCGCATAAAGAAAATAGAAGGATAATTCCTAAAGTAAGTTCTAGTTTTCATCATAAACAAGAAGTTAGACTGAAATGACAAAATAGTGTAGAACTTAGTCTGGGACAAATAGGACTTACTAAGATGAAACACAAACATTTAACCCTCTCAGACACCGTCGTAATGACATTCAATGGGCATCGAACGGTAAAAGACTTTTCATGAGATCGGATCACAAATTGGCAAGATTCTTTCAACTGTTTCTAAAGAAATTCGTAAGCACCTCTCATCAAGAATAACTGTTATGAAGCACGTCAAATGCATGAAGAAAAGACTGTTTTCAGAGAATAATTTCACAAGCACAAACTCTCCTCTTAAGGATAATAGACTTAGGAGATGTTTTGAATGACTGAAATCCTTAATTTTCTGATTGCGGTACATGATGATCGTAAGAATTGGAAAATCAAACACTGTTTGTCTAATAGTTCTTTTGATTTTCTTTGCTCACCTGACAGCAGCCGATAATGGTAAGATATTGAAGACTTTGGAAAGCCTATGGGTCTGGTCTTCTTTACGTCGTGTTCTTAAGCTAGAAAATGGTATTCCATCCATGATACGCTGCAAGGCGTGTTTGCGACCTTAGATAATCAAGTTCTTGTGAGGGTCAACTCTGATGTAGTCAGAAATGCTTCAAGAAGCAGAGTTATCAGCTAAAACCTTCCCAACCTTTGCTGCTGGCTTTTGATGGCAAAACAATGAGAGGCAATGCCAGTCCAAAAAGCGTTACATGTTGTCTCTGCTTATGCGACAGACTTGGGCATCTGTTATGATCAAGTGGTAACTGTGATGATAAGGGAAGTGAAAACACAGCTATACCAGATTTATTAGAACACTTATCAGTAAAAGGTTGCCTAATTAGTATTGACGCTATGGGCATTCAGAAAGTCATTGCCAATAAGATTATCAAGAAGTAGGCAGACTGTTGCTTAGCTGTTAAAGAGAATCAAAAAGGACTCTTAGAGACTATAATGAACTGCTCCCTGTCAAGTGGACAATGAAATAATAAAAGATTAGGCAACTGTCAAGCCCCATCTAAAATAGACAGTATAAAAAGCGTATTATTTAGTAAGGTATGGCTTCCTGAATTCCATAGGAGTCATACCTTTTAATTTCTCTTGTGATCTGTGGTAGTTATACCAGTTAATGTATTCCCTAATTTGACGGATGAGTGTTCCCTTGTCTTTAGGTGGAAATGGTCTTAAGGACTCACTCTTCAAGTGAGAAAAGAAATTCTCACAGGCTGCATTATCGTAACTATTTCCCTTACCAGAATGAGAAATGGTCACTCCATATTGGTCTAGTTTTCGAAGATATTGTTGATTGGTGTATTGAAATCCTTGATCAGAATGAAGAATGCAGACCTTAGTTGAATCCCAGAAATTATTAAATACAAGATCTATATTATCAAAAACTAACTTGTTATCATTGAAATCGGATAGCGTATAGTCTAAAATGGAATTGTCATAACAATCTTTTATGACACTCAGGAACATCCTCCCATAGTTGTAGTAAACGTAGCTGACATCCGTTGTTAGTTTCTGGGGAGGGCGTTCTGCTTTAAAGTTTCGGGCAAGCACGTTGTAGTGGACGTGTCTTGCCTTTTCAGTTATCTCTCGTTGAGTACAAGAATGATACGTCTTCTTACGAATAGGTGAGTAATGACCAAGAATACGCATATAGCGTAAAATAGTCTTTGGGTTACGGAAGAGTTGATAACAGATGAAGCGATAACCTTTCTGAGTATCATGGAAGAGGTCTGTAACCTTTTGAGCGAGGTTTGAATCAAACTGCTTATATTCAGGTTTCCCATTGCTTAACCAGAGGTAGGTATGATGACCTTGGGAAACCAAAATAGGAACATAAAGAGGAGACAGGGTAACGATTCTTTAACCGATCAACGACTTGATAAAGATGGCCTCTTCTCACTTTCTGAGGAGAGGCCTTAAGGTCTTTAAAATAGTATTCTCCATGTGTAGATAAGCATTCTACTCTTCTAGTGACATCTCATCTAGATTTCTCGTTTTAGGACGACCAGTGGACTTAGTGCCTCGTAAATCTTGTGTGAGTAGGGCTGGGTTTTCGCGGTATTTCCTTGTCCAAGTTAGTCCCTGATTATCTGATTTTAACCCATATTTTTTGACAATGGAAGGCATCCCTCCACTCTTCCCACTAAGGTAATCTTTTACGACCTGTAATTTGAATTCTGATGAATACTTAGTGAACTTGCTTCCTTTTTTGGCCATATGAAAAGAACCTCCTTATAAGAACAGTATATAACTTTTTTATACTGTCCATTATAAGTGGTTCTTTTCAACGGCCTTGTCTCTCTTTTCAAGAGGGGCAAGATCGTATTGCAAGAAGGTAACACCTGTACACCTTTTCTGATTCGGTGCTTCAGCTGTGAAGTCACAATTGAGACTATTCTCTTCAATGTTTATCAAACTGGTCTTAGTACAATAGCCACAATAACGACGGATATTAGTTTGCTTTCAAGACCTTTTCCACGTCGGTCTAATAGTCCATTGATGCCATCTTTCTTAAACTTTCTCACCCATGAGTAAACTTGTTGGTAAGAGCCCCCATACTTCTCAACCGCCGCGTGATAGTTCTTATTGTGAACCATTGTGAAAGTGACAATTTCAATACGTCCTTCAAAAGTTGTCTTGCGTCCTTGTTTCATACGAGTCCGTTCTTTACGAGTGGTTGGTAATGTTTCACCACTAGTATACCGTTTTATCCACCTTATGGAACATGAAAATTAGAGACCCCATATTTTTCAACAATTGAGCTAAACTTCCTTGACCCTCAAGGTAATCCCGAATGGCTTGTTCCTTCAGTTCTTGACTATATTTCTTTCAAATTCTAGACTCTTTGAGACCCTCTATGTCTGATCCTTTGTATTTTCTAACCCAATCTTTGATGGTTTGATGATCTACTCCAGAATGCCTTGTTAAGGTTGAAATGGATCTCTCTCGTTCCAAGTACAACAAAACAATCTCCAGTTTTTCAGCTACAGACTTTGAACTTCTTTTAGACATAAGAAAACTCCCCTTATAACTTCTAGTGAATTTTTGGTTTTTCACTGTCCACTATATGAGGAGTGTATCATTGACCACTATTGGATCACTTATTGTAAGTAAAAAATGACCAGAAGAGGACAAGGTGGAACATAAGCTTTCACGCCTTTATCGTGGTTATGAAGGGAATAAGGATTTCTTTGAAGCTTTCTCCTGTTATTCTTACTGACAACGTGGGAGAGTTCACTAGGGTGGATAATATCAAGTTTGATGTGAGAGAAGAGTCTAAGCTACTACTCTTCTGTGCCTCAATCGTCCTGACTAGAAAGGACATATTGAGAAAAGCCACACCCTCATTCGGGATAATTTGCCTAAAGGAACTTCTTTTGCTAACTTAACACAAGATGATTATTAACCCACATGTTAACGGCGTTAGGCGTGCCACTCTGAATAATCAATCAGCCTATGATATCTTTACCTTTGTCTACATTGAAGAATTAGCTAAGTTACTTGGCATCTCTCCTATAAATCCTGAGAATATCATTCAATCACTAAAACTTATCCAACATAAACCCTCTCTAGTCGCAATCAAACTCATAACAAATTAACAACTAAATAGAAAGGTTCTGTCTCAACCAAATTGCCAGATAGGGAGAACTTACTTTGGGGCAGTCTGAAGTTAGTGATTTTAGTGTACACTTTTTTCAAAAAAGTACAGCCTATATCTCCTATTAAATAATCTACAAACTTAAAAATAGAGCTTAGATTCAAACTAAATTCTGTTGATTTGACACCTTTTTCCCATAACTAATACTCACTTAAAATCAAAAAGCAACCTCTCGTTCATTCTCTACTGACAATTGATTCCGCTTCTTCCAGACAGGCTTTAGATCACTTATTGAAATGAGGAACAAGGCCATTTCTTAATTTTTATTATTTCATTGTCCATTGGCAGAGAGCAGTTCAAAACATCTGACATTGTCTTTCCCTTTATCATTTTTCTTAGCCTTTTGTGTATATTTCCTAATAAAGTCAGACTTAGCATCAGTATAAGCATCACGATTATGCTCATATTTTTCCCATAAGCCAAGTTTTAACCTTTCATAGTCTTTAGCAACTTCCGGATACTCTCTTAAGTAATCTCTAAAATACAGTTCATCATTATCCCCTTGATAACGTAAATGAAGGTGAAATACTTTCTCGGCAAAGCCGTCTTTTGTATAACCTTTATTAAAAGATAACCGTTTCTCACCTTCAGACATGAGGAGATAACCAGCATCCAGCAACCGCTTCTTGAAATCTTGTAAATCTTCCTTTTCAGGAACTTCTAATAAAATATCAACAATATTTTTAGCCCAAATGTCAGGAACAGCTGTGCTGCCAATATGGGAAATACTTTTGATACTTTGACTTGGAAGCAAGTGTAAAAGCCGTTCTTTTTCTTCTTCATACCAATCTTCCCATTCCTCTTTGTGTTCAACAAGAAAAATAGGGAATAATTGCCAGAGTTCCTTTAAACTCATATCTGATAAGTCTTTGACCATCCTTTATTCATTTCCCTTTTTGAATTTTACCTTTTCATTATAGCAAAAACACCCTTGCGGAGTGATTTTACATTACCTATTTTAATATTGAAAAACAGTCCTAAGGACTGCTGCTTTTTAATAATACTCACCTTGTCGGTAATTCCAAGAGTTGAACTGATCTGATAGGTGCATCATGATTTTATCAATATCAAGACCCTTACGGATAACAACAGGGCACGGCTCTACTGAACGGCTATCCGCTCCTTGTTGCGGGATTAATTTGCCGTCTTTATCAACCATTGAGACCATAACACCTTGCTCATAGCGCGTTTCAATTGTCTTATCAGGCTGGATAGAAGCGACATAATCATCAGCTTCAATAACAAGGTCAACCATGGATTCGATACGTTCACCAATACCTTCCACTTTACCGCGGTTCCCTTTACCTGATGGATTAGCAGAGGAAGCATAAACCATACGGCCTTCTTTTTCCCACATTTCTTTGGCAATTTGCTCGCCAGCCACGCCAAATTTAATAACAAAACAAGAGGTGCCGCGAATATCTGTCATCAGTTCTTCACGTCCATCGCCATAAGCTTTCAATTTTTCGTAAGCTTCTGCTTTCCATGGTAAGATACAGCCAAGAAGGATATCTTCATCCCAATGTTTTTGATAAAAGGCATCAATTTCTGGTGTTAACTGGGCTAAGGCACGCAATTCTTCCATACTGCCGCAAAGGACAACCCCAGGTTTGTTGCGATTGCGCTTTTTAGCTTCAAATTTACGTTCGAGACCTTTTTTATCTGAAGTCATGATAATGTAGCCAACCTTAGTTGGACAAACGATTACACCGCCTTCGCCCTTAACAATTTCAAAGCCTTCTTGTGAAAGATTGCCATCCCAATGGATATGTTTAGTCATAAAAATTTCCTCTTCTAGTTAATATCTGTATTTTCTGACAACTTCTATTATAGCAGTAAGTCCTATGAAAATCAAACGCTATTTTCCTCCCAAAAGGCAAGTTTATAGTCTTCTAAAGATGCTGTTCTTGCAAATTACTGTCTCGGAAAATGGTTATAGCACAAAAATGACAAGCTTTGATGACTATCTCACTAAAGCAAATCAGTTAGAACAAAAATTACTCATTGAAATCAAAACATCTTCTCAAGATTCAAAGAAGATAATGGCACATTTTCTCAACAAATACGCTAAACCAATCAAACATCAGATTCATTCGCTTGATTACCATCTCATTGATAAGGTTAAAAAATATGATAAATCTCTTGTCGCTTACTTCATCCTTCCTTATAAGTCTATCTTCTCCAGAACCAAAGCCAACGGCTATACGATGGAATACTTTTCCTTAGACCAAAATTTCATGACCAAACTGCTGACCAATCATAAGAAGATTTACGCTTGGACAGTCAACAATGAATCAGTAATGACAGGGATGATTTTGATGGGTGTCAATGGCATTATTACAGATTACCTAACCACTTCCCAAGGAGAAAATCAAAGATAGCCAGTCCGACAAAAACTATTCCAACTTACTCCTACGCCACATTCAAGATATTTTTAATTTATTCTAAAGAAAATAAAAGAGAGCTTTTTCTGATTGCTAAAGCATCATAAGGCCTCTCTTATTTTTTTCTAGATAGCATATCTCATCACTCAATGATTGTTTTATCTACTTTTTTAGTGCCAATAGCTTGGACGGTTTTGCTCATACTGTGCAATCAGGTCTTCATACTGAAGAGTGATTCCAATGTCATCAAGTCCATTTAATAGTTTATGTTTCCATTCCCCATCAATATCAAAGGAAAAATCTCCTACGGGAGAATAGATTTTTTGTTCAAAAAGATTAACGGTTACTTCATCTGTCGGTTTTAATTTAGCCAGTTTATCTCGAACTTCCTTAGGCTGGATAATGGGCAAAATACCATTATTCAAATCATTATTATAGTGAATATCTCCAAAAGAGCCAGCTACAATAACTTTAAACCCATAATCAGCCAAAGCCCAAGCTGCATGTTCCCTTGAAGAACCTGCTCCAAAGTTATCACCTGTAATTAAAATACTCGCCTCGCGGTATTCTGGTTGATTAAAAATAAAATCTGGATTTTCTGTATAATTATTATCCAAATACCGCCACTCATACATCAGATATTTTCCAAAACCTTTTTTATCAATGAGTTTCAGAAATTGCTTAGGCAAAATTTGATCGGTATCAATATTATCATTCATTAAAGGAACCGTTGTTCCTGTATAAATTGTAAATTCTTCCATATTAAACTTGTGCCTCCGGTAATTGACGAACATCTATAAAGCGACCAGCAATTGCTGCTGCTGCTGCCATAGCAGGGCTGCAAAGGTGTGTTTTCGCTCCAACTCCCTGTCTATCTTCAAAATTACGATTGCTAGTTGAAGCACAGTGCATGCCTTCAGGTACCTTATCAGGATTCATACCAAGACACATGGAACAGCCCGGATCGCGCCATTCAAAGCCAGCATCTAAGAAAATTTTATCCAGACCAATTTTTTCAGCAGCCTGCTTGACAGGACGGCTGCCCGGAACCACAATAGCGGTCAAATTAGGAGCAATATGTTTACCAGCAACGTACTTAGCTGCCACTTTCAAATCACTTAATCGCGCATTGGTACAAGAACCTAAAAAAACATAACCAAGTTCAATATCCTCTGCTGTTTGACCCGGCTTCATGTCCATATAATCATAAGCCCGCTTATCATTCATATCTCTAATATCAGGAAAAGCTTGCCCAAAAGCGACTCCCATTGAAGGATTAGTTCCCCAAGTCACCATGGGAGCTAATTGAGAAACATCTAATTCAATCACCTTGTCGTAATGAGCATCTTCATCAGAAACCAAAGTCTTCCAATCAGCCACTGCTGTTTCAAAATCTTCAGGGACACACGCTTTGTTCTTAAGGTAATCAAAGGTCTTTTGATCAGGATTCATAATTCCCATTTTAGAACCAAATTCTATGGACATATTGCATATAGTCATTCGTTCTTCCATGCTTAGGGCATCAACAGCATCACCAATATACTCAACAACATAACCAACACCTAAAGCCACACCATATTTAGCAATTAAGGCTAAAATGTAATCCTTGGAATAAACACCCTTTTGTGGTTTTCCTGTAAATTTTACCAAGAGCTTTTTAGGTTTTACCTGCCAGATAGTCTGGGTCGCAAAAACATGCTCAACTTCGGTAGTTCCAATTCCAAAACCAATAGCACCAAAAGCGCCATGTGTTGCCGTATGGCTATCTCCGCAAACGATAAATTTACCCGGCTGTGTACGACCAGTCTCAGGGCCAACCATATGGACAATTCCCTGATTTTCAGAACCATGGTCTGCATGAGGAATATTAAATTCGATAACATTTCTAGCAAGAGCATCCATTTGTGCCTTAGAAATAACATCACGAATATCATAAATATTAACGGTCGGTACATTGTGATCAAATGTTCCAAAAGTTAAATCAGGACGGCGCACTTTTCGACCAGCATCTCGCAAGCCCTGAAAGGCTTGCGGGCTAGTCACCTCATGTATATAGTGCTGATCCACATACATGAGTTGGGGCTCTCCTTCCTTACCGGTAATCACATGGCGATCCCATAATTTATCAAAAATTGATTTTCCACTCATACTAGACTCTCCAAAATTGTCATTACAATCATACCTATATCTATTACCAAATAGCTTAATCAAAAATCTTTTTTATCTGATGATAAACAATTATTCTCTTAACAAATACCAAAAAAATACTGGCATTAGAGATTAGCAATAATAGCAGCTGTCATCTGTTTTGTATTAGCCAAACCGCCTAAATCACGCGTTAGAATCCCCTGCGTCAAGGTTTTATTAACAGCGTGTTCAATCATTTCAGCACCAGCAGTTTCTCCGAAACTGTCACGCAGCATCATAGCAACTGATAAAATCATAGAAATTGGGTTAGCAATACCTTTTCCAGCAATATCAGGTGCTGAACCGTGAATGGGTTCATAAAGGCTAGGACCGCTTTCTGAATGACTGGCAGACGGCATGACCCCTAAGGTGCCAGGCAGTACACTGGATTCATCGGACAGAATATCCCCAAAAAGATTTTCAGTCACTACAACATCAAAACAAGCTGGATTAGTAATCATAACCATGGCTGCACTGTCCACCAATTGATGCTCCAAAGTGACATCTGAATATTCTTTTGCTACTTCTTCTGCTATCTGTCGCCAAAGCTTTGAAGTCGCCAAAACATTTTGCTTATCAATACTGGTTACTTTTTTATTGCGACCACGTGCAATGGCAAAGGCCTTACGCATAATTCGACGGATTTCACTAGCTGAGTACTCATTAATATCACATGCCGAATTTTTAGTTAAAGTATGTTGACCAAAGTAGATACCACCAGTCAATTCACGAACAACCACAAAATCAACACCAGCAATACGTTCTGCTTTTAAAGGCGATAAGTGCCTGAGGGCATCAAAAATACGCACTGGACGAATATTAGCAAAAAGATTAAGTTCTTTACGTATAGCTAACAGACCTTGTTCCGGACGAACAGGTGCCTTGTCGTATTGCGGACTGCCAATGGCCGCCAATAGAATCGCATCAGCAGTTTTTGCTGCTGCTAAGGTATCATCAGGAAGCGGATGCCCACTGGCATCAATTCCTGCACCTCCAAAAGCTTTTGCTTCAATTTCATAGTCAAAGTTAATCTTTTGAGCAACAGCGTCAAAAACCTCTAAACCTGCTGCCATAATTTCTGGACCAATACCATCTCCTGCCAGCGTTACGATTTTTTTCATTTTCCTCTCCTAGTCATTACTTGGATAATCACGTTCTGAAACTTTGTGACCAATTTCACCAGCATTTTCCTTTTGAACAAAGGTATTAGCATTGATATAAGCAATAGCACTAGCTTTTAAAACATCAAAGTCAAGACCAGAAGCATTGAAAATGGTATCCGTATCAACATTTTCCACAGAAACGAGCACACGTGCCTGAGCATCAATACCATCAGTAACAGCCTCAATATTATAACTATCTAACTTAACAGTTTGATTAAAGAATTTATCGACAGCATTGAAAATAGCTTCAACAGAACCCTTACCATTAGCAATGATAGTTACTTCTTCCTCACCCTCATTGACCATAATAACTTGTGCTGTGATCGTGTCGTCATCATTTGATGTCAGCCTTAAGTCCTTAAAGTGGAAACCTTCAGGATTTTCAACACTAGTCCCTGCTACCAAAGCTCTAATATCAGCATCTGTGATATCGTGTTTTTTATCGGCCAACGATTTAAATTTTGCAAAAAGAGGTGCAACCTCTCCTTCTTCAAAATCAAGCTTCAATTCTTTTAATTTTTCAATAAAGGCATGACGGCCAGATAATTTCCCAAGCGGCAGGGAACTTTTCTTAACACCAACCAATTCAGGCGTGATAATTTCATAAGTGAGGGGATTCTTAAGAAAACCATCTTGATGAATACCGGATTCATGCGAAAAAGCATTGCCACCAACAACAGCTTTATTTTTAGGAACAGGAATACCCGAGAAACGTGATACCATTTCTGAAGTGGTCACTGTCTCATCAAGAACGATAGCACTGGTCGCATCATAGTAATCTTCACGAATATTAAGAGCTACGGCCACTTCTTCAAGAGCTACGTTACCAGCACGTTCTCCGATACCATTAACCGTTCCTTCAACACGTCCAGCACCATTTTTAATGGCAGCGAGGGTATTAGCGGTTGCCATTCCTAAGTCATCATGACAATGAGGGCTGAAAATAATGTCACGGTCAGATTTAACATTTTCAATGAGATACTTGAAAATATGGCCAAATTCTACTGGCGTGGTAAAGCCAACTGTATCAGGGATATTAATATAAGTAGCACCAGCATCTACAGCAGTTTGCACTACCTGCAATAGGAAATCAAGTTCTGTACGTGTGGCATCCTCTGGTGAAAATTCAATCACATCAAATTTTGAGCGCGCATAAGTTACATGTTCCTTAATTACTTCAAGAATTTCTTCTTTGGATTTTTTAAGCTTAAATTCACGATGAATAGGACTGGTTGCAATAAAGACATGACATTGTGGAAATTTGGCATCCTTAAGCGCCTCATAACAGGCATCAATATCAGATTTCACAGAACGAGCCAGACCTGATACAGCAGTCGTTGTCATCGCTGCTGCAATTTGCTTCACAGCTTCAAAAGAGTCAGGGCTAGCAGCTGGAAAACCGGCTTCAATATCAGAGATTCCCCACTTCTCCAATTGCTTGGCAATAGCTACTTTTTCTTTAATCGAAAAATTAACCCCCGGTGTTTGTTCGCCATCACGGAGCGTTGTGTCAAGAAATTCAACCTTACGCATAAGATTACCACCTTCTAATTGAAAAAATAAAGTAAAAAAACATCTCACTCAGAAACCCAAGCGAGATGTTTTTTCTTCCCGCTTGGTAAGCCAAACAGGACTAATGCTTTTGCATTAGCCCTCACACCTCAACAACAAAGCGTCATTTCGTGTAAACATTTGACTTTTTCCTTTCGATGTATGTTGTTAACATCATACCTTTTTTTAGAATGATTGTCAATAGAAATCAGGAAATTTTCTGAAAAATCAAACAATGACTTTTCAATTGAAAATTCTAAAATGAAGTTAGCCACTTAAAGATATGAAAAAACACAGTCTAAGCTAGATTAATGTGTTTCGTTTAAAATACTGGCCACTTTGGTATTGATTAAATCAATGGCAACGAGATTGCTGACACCTTCTGGAACAACAATATCAGCATAGCGCTTGGTTGGTTCAATAAATTGATGGTACATAGGTTTAACAACTCTTGTATACTGCTCAATAATGCTATCTAAACCACGACCGCGCTCTTGCATATCACGTTTAATTCGGCGAATAATACGAATGTCATCATCGGTATCAACAAATAATTTAATATCCATCAGGTCACGCAAACGCTGATCTTCTAAGACAAGAATGCCTTCAACAATAAAAACATCTTGAGGCTCTTGACGATAACTCTTTTCACTGCGTGTATGCTGTGTGTAGTCATAAATGGGAATATCTACCGGACGATCAGCAATTAACTCTTTCAAATGATTGATCAGTAAGTCTGTTTCAAAAGCCAAAGGGTGATCATAATTAGTTGTTACACGCTCTTCAAAAGTCAGATGACTCTGATCCTTATAGTAAGAATCGTGTTCAATCATAGCAATTTTAGCATTGGGGAAGTTGGCCAAAATAGCCCGTGAGACACTGGTTTTTCCACTACCAGAACCGCCTGTTACACCAATAATAATCGGTTTTTTTCGCATAATTAAAAGATAGAGACAAAGATACAATCAAAACAGCTCTTGCTAAAAATCCTAATGTCTAAAGGATTGATAAAAATAATCAGGCAGCTTGACCTACTTTAAAGCTAAAGCTCTTTATCTTTAAATTTCCTTTCTTATTGTTAAAAACTATATTCTTATTTATTTTACACTAAATCATGATATAATGAAATAAAAATCTAAAGATTCGGAGGCGACCTATGCTCAAACTTGGTATTATTGGGACAGGATCCATTTCGCATCAGTTTATTGAAGCAGCTCAGCTCAGCCAGCACTATCAATTAACAGCGGTTTATTCACGAAAATTAGAAACAGCAGAAGCTTTTTCTGCACGTTATCAAAATATTGCCTGCTATGATATGCTAGATGACTTTTTTAACGATGCTTTTGATGTTCTTTATATTGCCAGCCCAAATGCCCTTCATTTTGAACACGCCAAATTAGCATTAGAAGCTGGAAAGCATATTATTGTTGAAAAGCCGGCTTTCTCAACTCCAGAGGAGTTAAGCAATATTGTCCACTCGGCAGAAGAAAAACAACTGTTCTTTTTTGAAGCTGCTCGTAATTATCATGAAGAATCTCTCCTTCTTATTAAGGAATTCCTATCCCACAAAACAGTTATCGGGGCTGACTTTTCCTATGCTAAGTATTCTTCAAAAATGAAGGATTTACTGGCAGGCAAGCTGCCCAATGTTTTTTCAGATAAGTTTTCAGGAGGAGCTTTAGTTGATTTGGGAATTTATCCTATTTACGCTGCTATCAAACTTTTTGGAAAGCCTAAAAGTGTCAACTACACAGCGACACAATTGGAAAACACCATTGATTTGAACGGCAATGGCAATCTGATTTATCCTGATTTTCATGTTTCCATTAGGGCAGGAAAGAATTACAACACCTTAGAATACGCTGAAATTTATACCAGTGAGGGAACTCTCCGACTGAATCATATTCAAGGAATCAGCTCTGCTATTTTCCAAAAACATGATGGTAGCCGCGAAAAATTAGCCCTTCCTGACATTGAACACCTCATGTTGGAAGAAGCAAAGCACTTTGCTGAAATGATGAACAATAAAAATGAGGTCATTTACCAGACTTGGTTAGAGGATACTAAAACGGCTAGTCAAATTCTCTATCAGATGCGTCAAAGTGCCGGTATTGTATTTGAGGCAGACAAAAAATGAAAACACAATTTCCAAGCGTTTGGCAAGATAAACTCAGCCAAAAACATTTTTCAGCATTTACGACCATTCAAGAAGCTGCTTTTGACCCTATTAAAAATGGTAAGAGTCTTCTTGGTATCAGCCCCACTGGTAGTGGTAAGACCTTAGCCTATCTTTGGCCTAGTTTACTCACTCTCACACCTAAAAAAGCTCAACAATTGCTCATTCTAGCTCCTAATACCGAGTTAGCTGGACAGATCTTTGAAGTTACCAAGGAATGGGCTCAACCTCTTAATTTAACAGCTCAGCTTTTTTTATCAGGTTCCAGTCAAAAACGACAAATTGAACGTTTAAAAAAAGGACCAGAAATTATCATTGGCACATCTGGGCGTGTCTTTGACCTTGTGAAACTCAAAAAGATTAAGATGATGAACGTTAATACAATTGTTCTAGATGAATTTGATGACTTACTTGGTAAATCTCAAATTCACTTTGTTGAAAATATTGTGAAACGTGTTCCTCGTGACCATCAGATGATTTATATGAGTGCAACAAATAGCATTGATAGAACATTTTTGACTGATGATACCCTTGAGATTGACTTATCAAAACAAACGGTAGACACCATTTCTCATTATTATATCACTGTTGCTAAGCGTGAACGTGGAGAATTGCTGCGTAAATTTTCTAACATTCCTAACTTTAGGGGACTTGTTTTCTTTAACAGGCTGTCAGACTTAGGAGCCAATGAAGAGCGTCTACAATTTAGCGGTGCTTCTGCTGTTTCACTTGCCAGTGATGTTAATATTAAATTCCGCAAAGTCATTTTAGAAAAATTCAAAAATCATGAAATCTCTCTATTGCTGGCAACAGATTTAGTAGCGCGCGGCATTGATATTGAGCTTCTCGAAACAGTTGTCAACTTTGATTTACCAAGAGATAAAGATGCATACAATCACCGTGCCGGACGAACAGGACGCATGGGAAAAAATGGTATTGTTGTTACCTTTATTAGTCATCCTGAAGAACTTAAAAAACTGAAAAAATTTGCACACGTTTCAGAAGTCTATCTTAAAAATCAGATTTTACATAAAAAATGAAAACAGAGTTGGTGATTGCTCTGTTTTCATTTTTTTGATAGATTTGTTCAAAAGCCGCCTATTTTTTATCACTTTTCTTAAGCAGTAAGGGGAACGGCTGCTGTTAGCGGCTCGACAAAGACTAACGAGCAAAAAAGAAGGCAATCAATAGAAGAGAAATAGATTTACGAGTAAGCTTAATAGCAATACTAACTAACCTAAATTAGCCAAGACATCTTTCAAATGTGAGATTGCTTCATCAGGCAAAGACAATTTAGGATTTTTTCGATTAAAAGCTTCCAAATATTGCAATCGGATTTTCATCCGTTGGCGGATAATTTTGACATAAGCCTTATCAAAATTAGGAATCTTATAGTGAGAAGAAGAAAGGTACTCAAAACCTTTAACGGAACCAAAAGACTCAAATTTTGCAGTACCATCAACCACTTGTTCAATAACATCCAACGTAGTCTCTTTAGGAATATCTTGTCCCAAATAAGAACCTGTATTGATAATATAACAGTTTACTCCTGATTCAAATAAATGTTGAAACTTAATATAATCTTCCACCAATGGATAGACACGGAAAGGATTAGCATAAGGTTCAATAATTAACGCATCTAAACTGTCAGTCGTATTTTCAGCCGTTGATCGCGTCGTAACCAAAGTACACCCCATAATTGAAGCCATAATAGGGTCGGTAACCCTAATAAGAGGTGGTAAAGAATCATCCTTCATTATCCAAAAAATGGACTGAATAGGGTGATTAATACGATCCACACGGTTAGGTGTTGAAAAACGAGACTTAATGGTCCGGCCATTTCCATTTCTGATATCCTCAGTAACAAGGCGAAGATGCCCTTCCTTATCCAAAGCCGCACCGCAATTTTGAACCGCTACAAAATACTTCTGTTCGCGATGACCAGCTGGGTAGTCATTTGTCTTATCAAAATAAGCAGGCTCTAGGGCAATTGTTGAGCCGTCCTCTTCAGAAATAACAAAAGCGTCATCATGCAAGACATCTATCCGATATTTCCCATTATGTTTAGCATGTGTGAGAGTTGACTTGCCAGAACCAGATAGGCCAAAAAAGGAGGCCACATAAGGTTTTTGTCCTTCTTTTTCAAAAATTTTCAAACCACCATGACAGGCAACATATTTATTACGATTAGCTGTTCCCCAAGCCAAAGTCAAGGTTGCTTTTTTTAATTCTCCAAAATAATGGAGTCCCAGAATAGCAGCACAATTGTGATTGGTATCAAAATAAACCAAACCATCTGGATAATCAGGATGACTCCACTCTGGATCAGAAAAAATATAAATATCAGTCTCTTCATAGCGTTTTGATTTCTTTAAACGCTCACGATAAGTATCATTAAGAACTTGAAAATTATTAAGCCAAGAGTAGAGATTATTAATATCATCTTGTGGTACCATTAGATGAGCACGTAACATAAAAGCTTCATCAAGCCCTACAACTGCATCTGCGCGATAAAAAGTACGATGCCTAGCCTGAAAAATGGCTTCACGAATAATTTGAAGAATTTTTGCGTCTTCTTTACTATCCTGTCCAAAAATTCGACGAGCCTTGGCAGTACGTCCAACAATTCCGCCTGAATTTTCCAATAAAATTTTTGCATCTTTCGGAAGACCTAGATCCTCAGCATGAGCAACGGGTGTATCTAAAACAATAGTGTTAGGAGATTTTGCAGCTAACCGATAAGCTTCTGCCAACTCCTTCAAAGGCACCACATGATTTTCGTAAAAAGCAGTTTCAATAGTAGCTTTTAATGCTGAAAAATAAGAATTGTTTTTACGCATTGAATCTTCTGAAAAATGTTGGCGTGTAACCATATTAATTCCTCCCAAATAAAGTATTATTCTTCATTATTATATCATTTTTATGTAAACGCTGTTATTTTAAGATAAAAGAAAAACTCAAAAAACACGTTCCCATTCATGTTAATTATAGCTAGTGAGCAGGTTCTAGGAGTTTAAGAGAGTGAAATGCACATTATGTTCTAGCTGCTTATTTTAAATTTTTTAGAAAATTCTGTCACATCGTCTCATTTCTACAATTGCTTTAAGGTCTTCATTTTACAAAGTTTTTACTTACAGGTCAATGAAAATATGGTATGATAATAAAGGTTTTGTCCCTTAGAAAGGTTTATCATGTCCAAAACACAAGCTTTCAGAAGTCTGATTGCCCTTTTAGGTCTTATCGGCGTCAGCATTCAAATCAAACAATCCGGTTGGGGAATGCTCCTTTATTATACAACTCTTTCAAATGTCATTGTCTTTAGTTTTCTGACCTATCTTGTCATTAAAGAAAAGCGTAACGGTTCTATCAATTCCAATCCTAAGCTCTTACGCCTCAAGGGTGGTGTAACCATGACAATTATGATTACTTTTATGGTCTATCATTTTTTATTAGCACCTAAGGTAAGATCTTACGATTACTACACTATTCGCAATTTCCTTGTTCATTACATTGTTCCTCTTAGTACTATTTTTGATACCTTGATTTGTGATCGTCGCAAAATATATCGTTGGTTTGACCCTATTATCTGGACCTGTCTTCCCTTACTTTACTTTGGTTTTGCGCTTATCAATGGACTTCTCTTAAAATGGCCAATCCCTGGTACTGCTGATAGTCCCTTCCCATATTTTTTCATTAATATGAATAAATACGGAGCACAGCAAGTGTTAATCAATGCCTTGGTTATTGCACTACTGTACTTACTCTTTGGCTATATTCTATTGGGAATCAAGCAAATGATTGGTCAAAAGAGGCAAGTGACTGACAATTCCTCTTTGAACATGTCCTGATTTTTTCAATTAAACCTAAAAACACAAAAAAGTGAGATTTCATTTCCTCACTTTTTTATATTGCTTAATTTTCAGATTTATAGAAAATTCCCTTGCTGAAATCATCGCTGCCAAAAGTCGTTTGCGAGCTGATATAAAGACGATCACGAGAAGTATCTGAGGTATCACTATAACCTGTCGTAAAGTAATTTTCAGGTATTGCTGTCCCGCCTTTAACAAAGAGCAAATTATAAACCACTGTACTATCTGCTGAAGTCAAAGTTGCTTGATACAGGCCATCATTTGTTGCCTGTCCAGATGAAATGGTGAAATCCGTTGCATTTTGGATAGTGGCACTTTCAAGACCACTTGCATTAAACTTAAGCTGATCGCCCAGTTCATTTTGCCAAGTTCCCGCAGCTGAACTGTAATCTCCTGTAGCAATAGTTGTTAAATCAAACTTAGATGTTGCTTTTGAAGAGGAATCTGCTTCCTTCTTTTCTTCTGGATCCTTCTTAGGATTAACAATATGTGTCTGTGTCTTTTCTTTATTTGCTGTTTTCTTTGTATTTGTAAAATAGGCTGAAATAAAATAAACGGCTAAACCAATAATAATAAGAGTAATACCCGTTAATAAAATACTAAAAACAGCCTTCTTTTTTGATTTCCTACGGCTAGCACGACGTCTTGGCATGAGAATCCCTCCATCTTCTTATTCTACTCTTCTTATTTTACACAATTTTTCATGAAAAAAATAGTGCTTTAAAGGTTTTTTAAAGAATTTTCTCCATTTTCGTTTCTCTGGCTTTTAATCCTTGACGTTCATAAAAAGCCAAGGCTCCTTTATTGTCGTTCCAGACATTAAGAGTAAGATCATAGCAGCCCAATTTTTTCGCATACTTTAAGGCAAATTCAAAAAGCTCCTGACCAATCTTTTGTCCTCTGGCTTCTTTTGATACACATAAATCATCAATAAAAAGAGTTTTCAAGGGTTTTGATACCGAAGATCCCTCAGTCTCCTTTATAACCAAAAATAAATGCCCTAGGACTCTATTTTTACCATCCGTATAGACAAAAATAGGTTTTGACTCATCTTGTAAAAGTTCCTTCAATTCTGTTTCAGAATATTTACTTCCCTTGTCTGTATTCTTAAAGAGATCTGGGCGAACCGTTTGATGAACCTGAAAAATCTGATTTAAAAGCTCTTTCAGAACAGGAATATCTGTAACTTGTGCCAATCTAATAGACATAGAAGTCTCCTTTTTCTTTTATATCTTTTGAAACTTAGTATCAAAAAGCAGCTGTCTAGCTTCTACCTCTTCTATTTTTTACAACTTTTCATGATTTGACAGCAGTTGTTCAGCTTTTTCTAAAATGGAATTTGTTTCTGACCAGTGCAAATAATGATGCTGACCACAGAGAATAAGTTTTGTCTGTGTATGCTTATTTAGGTATTCAGATTCTAAATATTCTTTCTCACGAAAAGACTCCGAAAAAACAATAGAAGGAACTTTTTCAGAAATAACAGTTTTAAAATCCTCTTCTCCTAAAGCAAGCCTTATTTTAAAATCAGGCAAAGACTGGACATCATTTAATCGTCTCTGACAATAATCATAGCCCCGCCACAACTGCTTAAACTGTTGAGAAGAAAAATGAGAACGACTAAGATCTTTAAGGTAGTTAAGCCTATCAGCTGCTGTTTTTAATTTTTGCCGCCGCAGGGCCAATTGAGGATAAAGATCCGAAGAAAAACCCGCACGATAAATCATAGCAGTCGTTGGTTCCAGCCCAATAAAGCCTAAACAAGCCTTTGATGATTGATTCATTATTTGCAAAGCTGCAAAACCGCCAATGCTATGAACACATAAAAGATACGATTGGAATTTAAAGTGTTCAAAAATCATTAAAATAGCATTGACCCAATCTCTGAGTCCAACATTCACTTGATTACTAACAGGACTGTAGCCACTATTGGGGGCATCTATGGTTAATATGCCAATGCTATCAGGCAATTTGTCAATAATATTAGCAAAATTGTCAGCCGTACTGAAAAAACCAGCACCGCTTAAGAAGACAAGACAGGGATTACCCTCTCTGTGACAAGTATAAATCGGACCAAGCAAAGTATTAACCATTTCTTTATTAAGTGCTGCCATTGCAATCTCCTGCTGCCACTATTAAAAACTATTTTTTCTTATCGTCATCATCCATGGACAGAACGCTGAGAAAGGCTTCCTGAGGGACCTCAACTGAACCAATTGATTTCATCCGCTTTTTACCAGCCTTTTGTTTTTCCAAAAGTTTACGCTTTCTGGAAACATCTCCGCCATAACATTTAGCAAGAACATTTTTCCGCAAGGCCTTAATATCGGAACGCGCCACAATTTTTTGACCGATCGCTGCTTGAATGGGAACTTCGAATTGTTGCCGCGGAATGATCTTCTTCAACTTTTCAACAATTAATTTCCCCCTTTCATAGGCAAACTCTTTATGGACAATGAAGCTAAGCGCATCAACTTTATCACCATTGAGCAAAATATCCATTTTTACCAGCTTAGACTTGCGATACTCAGAAATATCATAATCAAAACTAGCATAACCACGGGTAGAGGATTTTAGTTTATCAAAAAAATCAAAAACAATTTCAGCCAAAGGGATTTGGTAAATAACATTGACTCGGTTATTATCAATATAATCCATAGTCACAAAGTCGCCGCGCTTACGTTGTGATAATTCCATGACAGCTCCCACATACTCTTGCGGCACCATAATCTGGGCTTTAACGTAAGGTTCCTCAATACTATCAACCTTAGTTGGATCAGGAAATTCAGATGGATTAGAAACCTCAAGCCTCTCCCCATCTGTGGTATAAACATGGTAAACTACAGATGGCGCTGTCATAATGAGATCAATATTAAACTCACGCTCCAATCGCTCTTGAATGACATCCATATGCAAAAGACCTAAGAAGCCACAACGAAAACCAAAGCCAAGGGCTTGAGAAGTCTCAGGTTCAAAGTGAAGACTGGCATCATTAAGCTGTAATTTCTCTAGGGCTTCACGCATGTCATTATATTTGCTGGAATCAATAGGATAAATTCCTGCAAAAACCATGGGATTCAACTGCTTATAACCATGCAAAGGTGCTTCGGCAGGGCAGTCCGCCAGAGTCACTGTATCACCAACACGAGTGTCTGCCACTGTCTTGATTGAAGCAGCTAAATAACCTACATCACCCGTTGCCAAAAAGTCACGATTAACAGCCTTAGGAGTGAAAATTCCTACTTCTGTCACGTCAAAAGTCTTGCCATTGCTCATGAGTTCAATTTTATCTCCGGGTTTGACCATACCATCCATGACCCGAATTTGCAGAATAACGCCGCGATAAGCATCATAGACAGAATCAAAAATAAGAGCTTTGAGTGGGGCTTCAACATCCCCCTTTGGAGCTGGTACTTTTTCCACAATTTGCTCCAAAATCTCTTCAATTCCGATGCCTGCTTTGGCGGAAGCCAAAACAGCTTCACTAGCATCCAGTCCAATGACATCTTCAATCTCAGTGCGCACACGTTCAGGATCAGCTGCTGGCAAGTCAATTTTATTGATAACAGGTAAAATTTCCAGATCATTATCTAAAGCCAAATAAACATTGGCTAAGGTCTGCGCTTCAATACCTTGTGCAGCATCTACCACCAAAATGGCACCTTCACAGGCTGCCAAAGAACGTGACACTTCATAAGTAAAGTCAACATGTCCTGGCGTGTCAATCAAGTGAAAAATATAAGTTTCACCATTTTTAGCCTTATAATTAAGCTCAATCGCATTTAATTTAATGGTAATACCACGCTCACGTTCTAAGTCCATGCTGTCCAAAAGCTGAGCTTGCATTTCTCTGCTAGAAACAGTTTCTGTCTGTTCCAAAATACGATCTGCCAGCGTTGACTTCCCATGGTCTATATGGGCAATAATAGAGAAATTACGAATTTTCTCCTGACGATTTTTAAGTTGTTCTATAGTCATTTTTTATCCTTGTTAAAATTAATCAGTAGCTTTATTATAACAAAAAAGACAGGGGCTTACCATAACCTTATCCTGTCTTTATATTATCTAACAGTCGTTCTAAGACAAAAATCCAGTCTCTTTTAAATCTATCAGACTTAGCAGTTTGACGCAGTAATTAATTGAAATTCTCACACTTTGACTTATAACCTTAATCCTACAAGATTGAAAAAGCAATGAGCATATCTTATAAATCATTTTATAAATCATTAGTAGTTCTGATCATATTCAGGAAATGCTTCATCAAAAAATTCTGTTATATCTTTAGAATAAGTGAAATCTAATCTTTTACTTTCAAGTTCAGTCACTATCAAATGTTCTAATTCTTGATCTGTCATAATACTTTCCTCTAGCTTCACCTACTAATATTTTTCAATTATTATTGAAAATTCCTATATTTTGCATATCAAACAACGATAGCCCATTTAACCTCACTATAAAATCATAGGATCTTTTTGGTGAACTCAAAATCTCCATAATACTTATAGTGAACTTACCCATCACAAAAACCACAAAGAGCGGAATAAAAATCGGTAGATCGTAATGAAATTGTGATTTCAATTCTGCTGTCCCACCTCCGCAAAATTGACTAGGTATTAACAAGAACTGCTGCTCAAGCCTTTAACAGTTCAGTAGACTATTAAAGGCTTGAGTCTAATCTAATCAACTACTATACAATAAAAAGGGCGGAACACTTTTTTGTCCCAACCTCTTTTTATAGAAATTAACACTCTAGTTTTCTTTTTTTCTAGCTGCAATCAAAGTAGCCGCAGCAAATGCAGTTGAAATAACACCAAGAGTAGCTAAACCATTTTGTTTAGCAGCCCCAGTATGTGGAAGAGTCGGTTGATAATCACGCTCTCTAACACGCATTTCTCCTTTTCTTGCCGTTCTAAAGCTTACTGACTTAGCTACGACAGGTGATTGAGGATCCTCTGGTGTTTTTGGTTTTTCTGGCGTTGGTTCATCAGGAGTTGTTGGTGGTGTCACTGGAGGAACTTCCTCAGTTTTAGTTTCAACAACAAGATTTTTATGCCAAGTCACAGTAAGTTTTTTCAACTCTGGTTTTTCTGGCGGTGTTGGTTTAGCTCCCGGATCTTTAGGCACAGCTACAGCTGAATTAGTCGCAAAC
This sequence comes from Streptococcus mutans, assembly GCF_006739205.1. NCBI lineage: Bacteria > Bacillati > Bacillota > Bacilli > Lactobacillales > Streptococcaceae > Streptococcus > Streptococcus mutans. The sequence goes on along the minus strand of NZ_AP019720.1, from coordinate 745,194 downwards.
CAAATGGTTGTTGGTAAGTTTTGATCATTACCACCAACAGTAAAGGTGAAGGGTTCTCCCTTGTAAGTCATAGCACCTGCACCATAATAAGCCGTCGCAGCACGTGGCGTTCCATCAGCATTGACAGCATCCCAGCCATCTGCTCCATCACCATTAAAGGTTGCACCATTAGCTTTATATTGGTTGTCCTTAGCCGAATAGATTTCATTTCCATGTAAGTCAACAGATGAGCCCGGTATTTTAACGAATTCATTATCCCCAAGGTTTACTTTTTCCACATGATCGCCATACTTAGTCGTCCAATGATTTAACGATGAGAGACTCATAATGGCATTATTGCCGCTTAAATCGATTTCATTGCCATTTTCATCATAAAAAATAATTTGCATCGTCACACTGATTTTATCATTTCTGCCAGCATTAGATGTCTGTGCACCAATGAAAATTGTCTTAGTTGGATCATGGAACAAATTGACCAGTGCACTGCCTTCATTATTCGTTGAACTATTGAGAGTATAATTAATCTTTACCTTACTAATCTTTTTATCATTATATTTTGAATTAACGATATTATCGTAGGTAACTGAAATCTGATCTCCCACTTTCATTTTGAACCAAGTATCTTCTTTTGGATCATATGGATTTGCTTGGGTAAAATCAGAAGCTGTATAATTATCAGTATTATATTGCTGAAGAATATCTTCAGTTGCATGTTTTTGACGTGCTTCTTTTGTTAGGTACTGATTAACACCCTCAATAGAAAGTTTTGCCTCAGGTTCATTAATAAACACAAGTCCTTGGGCTTTTTCAACACGCCCAGATGCCAAACCTTGTGCAACTTCTTTTTTATATTGCTCGTAAGCTGCCTTTTGAGCTTCATACTCCTTGACATCAGACTGATACTTTTCAAAATCTTTATTATATTGTTCTTGTTTTTGAGGAAATTCAGCTTTTGCCTTTTGATAATCAGCTACCGCTGTATTAATTGTTTGTGCCTGTGCTTTGTTATCTGCATCTGCAGCTTCTACCGAAGGCTGTTTTTGAGCTTCAGTTTCAGTGACTTCTAAACCTTCCTGATTAGCATTAGCCTTAGCATCTTCCAATTCTTTAGAAGTAACTTGAGACGTTGTCGTTGTTGTATTTCCTTGTGTGTGACTTTCGACAACAGCTACAACAGGAGACTGTTCTTTTTCTGTTGCAGCCGGTTCTGATGCTTGTGTATCAGCAGTAGGTGCTGCAACAGTATCAGAATTTAATTGAGTTGATGCTTCATCTGCAAAAACATTCGTTGCTCCAAAAGCCGCCAAAGCAAGGCTGCTTAGCAAAGTAATTTTAGCAGTTTTCGATTTCATAAAAACCTTCCTTTATATTATTAATTCATAAGAATACAATTTTAATTATAACAATAAAAAGACATTTTTTCAAAGAATAAGACTCATAAATTAAAAAATAATGTCTTTTTTATTACAAATTTTCACTTAAAATAGTTCCAATTGAAACCAAAGTGCTTTCTCTTATCTATTATTCTTATTTTTGAATTTCTGTTTTAAATCGGAATTTTTACCAAAAAAAATAGAGTCTAAACTGATATCATAGTAATTGGCCAAATCATTGGCCAGTTGAATGGGAATTTCAGAACTATCTTCTTCATAGCTTAGCAGAGTGTGTTGAGGGATTCCTAGACAATCAGCCACCTCTTTGGGACTTAAACTATAATTCACTCTGAGAGCTCGCAATGTCAACTTCTCCACTTCTGCATCCCCTTTCAACTTACCATTTGATTCCCATACAAACTGCATAGGAATCATTACCTAAAAATAGCAGTATTATTCATATGAAATACTTTTAATTTCAAAAGGCAGATTAATTAAGAAAAAGGGAACCTAATCAATCATCTTAACCACCACAGATTTTAAGATTTTGAAATTAATAAGGTGAAGATTATATTGTAGTTAAAATTTTACCTTTATGAAAGCTATTTTTAATAAGAATATTATAATTCGTTTTAAAACGGAAGTCAAGTATTTTTTTCTTAAAAACTATTTTTCTATTTACATTTATAGATGAAAGCGATATTATGTAATTAAATGATTTTACTTTAAGGAAGGTGAAGCATGGGACGCGGTAAATTAACTCCACAAGATTTAGAAGCAATGAAGGCTATTTCTGCCAATCTTCAAAGACTTCTAGCTGAGAGCGGAATGAAACAATCTCACTTAGCCACTATCCTTAACATTCCTACAAGTAGTCTTAATGAATATGTTAAAGGAAAGAGTTTGCCAAAAATAGGGAATATTCAAAAAATCGCAGATTACTTTGGTCTCCAAAAATCCGATATTGACCCTAGATTTGCAAGTAAAAAGGACTCTTCTACTCTTGATAAAATTAATCATATTGCCAAACAATTAGAAATGAAGAGACAGATAAAAGTCTTAGATTTCTGTTACCAACAATCAAAGGAACAAGATGAAACAGCAAGCTTATCTGCCAGTGATGAAACGACTGATGATAAAGTTGCTGACAAATCAAATCATACGCAGTATCAAAAGGTTGTTGATTCTTTTATTGCCAAAGAATTAAACGATCAGACAATTATTCATTGGGATAATGTGATAAAAGCTAAGGATTTGTATCAAACCTTTGGACGTCAATACGAAAACATTCAGATTTATGGTGAAGTTTCAGCTGGTACTGGTATCTGGGTTGGACATGAAAAACAAGAAACCATTAAATACCCAATACCAATTCCAGAACATGATATTGCTCTTACTGTCAATGGTAATAGTATGGAACCTTTATTTTACAACGGTGACGTTATTTTTGTTAAAAAGACTAAAGCTATCCATCACGGACAAATTATCGTTGTTATTGTAAATAATGAGGCATATGTCAAAAAACTCTACCGAAAAAACAAAGAAATTCGACTCATCTCATTAAATCCAGATTATGATGACATCATTTTAAAAGAAGATGATACAATTGAAGTCATCGGAACGGTCATTACCTAAAAATTAAAGAAAGTCCCATAAAAGACACTTGAATTATTGCTTCAAGTGTCTTTTGCTTATTTAAAAATCTTTCGCATAATGCGTTTTAGTAAATCAGTAACTAACATGGCTCTAAAACATGTGCCGCCTTTACGGATTATATATGCCGATTTTGGAACCATTCGAAACAACACAGCTCTAAAACAGCCTGTGTTACATGAGTTTGAATTAACAGGTTTTGGAACCATTCGAAACAACACAGCTCTAAAACCTCAAGATTATCGTCTTGAGCTGGCTTTTCGTTTTGGAACCATTCGAAACAACACAGCTCTAAAACCTCGTGGACCAATTTTCGTCACGACATTTCGTAATCGCGCCATTCATCTCAGCTAGAATTCAGCTTCAAATAATTCCTTTTTAAAAGGTTTTGATTGCTTATATTATACCTCAAAAATCGCTAGAAATCAATCTTTCTAGCGATTTTATTGTTTTATAATTGTAGTTTCTTTTCCAAAGCCTTTGTTAATACTTCAGAATAATTCACTTGATCACGATCTGCTAATTGTACTAGCCACTCAGGTACGGTAACATTCTTTCGAATAGCTTTGTTATTTTTGAGATAAGGATTAGGATCTGCTTGAATCATAGTTGCAAAGCCATCTTCAACAGATAGTTTCCTTATCTCACTTGGATTAGGCAGTTTCATTCCCTCATCTAGATAGGAGGCCAATACACTTTCTAACATCTGACGAGCGTTCTTCATGGCTTCTTCCAAATCTTCCCCTTGCGTACCACCGCCAAATTCAGGAAATTCAACCCAATACCCTTCCTCTTCCTTATGAAAAATTGCAGGATATGATTTTAACATGACAACTTCCTCCTCTATCATAATAAATTTAAATCCCTTAAGAGTTTCTTTTCAAGACCAATTTTAAGCACTTTATTTCCATGAATGGGAATCGTCACAATATAAGGTACTCCATCTTTCTTGAAATGATGATGACTTCCTCTCACCCGAACTTCTTCCCATCCATTGTTTATCGCTAATCTAGCTAATTCTTTCCCTGTTAATGGCAAATAACATTTCTCCTTTTATTTTATACGCATTATACGCATTTGTCAATTCATAATAGAAGATAGCCCCTGATTTAGAAACTATCTTATTATTCGTATTTAGTTGTTGCTTTCTGTTATCAAGAAATAATCTTCATCTAAAATATATTGAGCAAAACCATCAATTTTACGGGGTTCAAGAAATAAAACAACCATATCGGATAAGTGAATATATTCTAGAATTTGCGCGATTTCTTCTCTTTTAAAATAGGATAAAGTATTGATAAAAACGAGAAGCTTCTTTTTATTTAGATACTTATAAACTTGAAGGACTTCAAACATTTTTTCAAAAATGGTATCACTTTGTGTTTCAATTTTGACGCCTAAAGCTTTGATTAACTCTAAAATAGTAATCTCATCATATTCTAAGTCCAATTCATTTTCTAAACATTCATAAGCAATTAATTCCGTAATGGTATTTGCCAGTTTTTCAACCATAGACTTAACCTCTGGTTTTTCATTAAACTGATTTTCTAAATCAGCGTGAACCAACTTCAGCAAGGACGGGGCATTGACATCATAACCTAAAATATCTGTCACAAGCATTAACTCAGATGGTTTCAGACTCTTAAATTTTCTATTAAAAAATTTAAGTTCACTATCTTCATCATATTGATAAAGATTTCTCACCATTTGAGCAAAAACTTGCACATCTTCTAATACCAAAATCGTAGATTTTTCAAGAGTTATTGGTTCATCCAATATAGGAAAATTAAGTTTCATCAGGAAAAGCCTCCCCTAGAAAGACCAGTCGTGAATCCGAATTAGCAATGCTAGTATCACGCTCACCATTCAGGTAAATCATACGGGCAAACTGCTTTTCAGTCACGGTCAACAAGGTGATATTGCCCTTCTTTGGATTATTCTCCTTCAAGCGGGCAATCATGGCTGTATTGGCAGAGTTATTCAAAAGCAGCTTGCTGTATACTGAAAACTGATGCATGATGAAACCTTCGCTCAGTAAAAATTTCCGAAATTTACGATAAGCTTTGCGTTCCTCAGCAGTATCTGTTGGCATATCAAACATTAAAATCATTCGCATATATCGGTAACTCATATCCTAAACTCAGGAACTCCTTTCCCATCATTATTCAGCGCCTTGATTACCTTTTTGGTATAATCGCTGACAATATTTGTCAAATACATCTCCTTATTATTATAAAGATAGGTGTCTGAAAACATGCTGAATAGCTCACGTTTTATTTTAATAAAAGAGTTATTTCGATTTTCATAAACAATACGGTCAACAATTGGACGAAAAGGCTCCATAATATCACTGGCAAAGTTAAACTGATTGAATTGGTTGGCATGCTTGAGACCAAATTGTGTCATACAGCCAGATACAACCACTTCACGCGCAAACATACTTAACAGCAGCGTATAACCATAGTCAAGACCTGCATTAATATCATTATCTTGTTCTCTGAAAAAATCATTTCCAAATAAGGTATTGAAATAAATCCGCGCAGAATGTCCTTCTCGATTACTAGGGTCAAAAGGCTCTAAGTCATGATATAAATCCATAATTGACTGAGATTTTTCAAAATAAGAACATTCTCCCAAATAACATGACTGATTCAAAATCTTTTGAGCGATGATTGTTGTCCAAACATCACACTTTACCTCTTCTGCCCAAGAAATCTGATTGTTTAGCTGCAAACTGGAATCATGTCGCGCATAGTAAGGCATGAGCATAGCTGTTGGCAAACGTTTATCATCACAAAAAATGAGCAAAATATTCTCATCAACCAAACGCTTGACTAGCATAGTTGACAAAACAATATCTGTTGTCTCAAGTAATAAGATGTCAATCTCAGACAGATGAATCATCTCTGTCTGATAAGTATCTTTAAAAATCAAGTGGTTGTTCTTATAAGACAACTTGGAATGCGTATTAACAACCACTGTCCGCCAGCCCATTAGTCTCCTCCTAACTTACTGAGATCAATCCGCGTTTCGTAAAGACCGGTGATGGATTGGTGGATGAGGGTGGCGTTGAGAATTTCAGTAGTTGAAGTATATCGTTTTCGATCAATATTTTTATCAAAGAATTTAAAAGTAGCCGGTGCTCCTATAGCAGTAAATGTTAATAAGTTGATAAATGAACTTGCTAATTCTTTAAGATCTTCACCATTATTTTGTGCATATAATTCTTTGATTTTTTCTAAATTTCCTTCTGCTAAAGTATATTTTTTAGAAAAATTTGACACAACATCTAGCAACTCCTTAAATTCATCTTTATGTTTATCAACATAGTCCAAATGCTTTGGTTCATCAACTTTATGAATATTTTTAGCGTGATAAAGCAAGGTTCCTAAATGATTTGGCAAAACGATTTCATTTCCCTTTTGAAGTTCCCTAGCACTTGCCAATAGCCTTTTTCGTCCGTTTTCTAGTTTAAATAAACTATATTTTGGTAACTTTATAATATTTTCTTCTTGAACATTTCGATAGCCTTTTCGCTCAAGAAAAGCAACTGGATCCCTTTCAAAAGTCATCTTTTCCATAATAGTGACACCAACTAAGGCTTTGACTGTTTTCAATTTTTTAGACTTACCTTTTTCAATATCAGCAATAACTAAAATAGAATAAGCAACAATCGGGCTATCAAATCCTCCATATTTCTTGGTATCCCAATAAAATTTCTTCGTTTTTCGAGGAATAAGCTTGTCAGAATTACCTTTCGGCAAGATAGATTCTTTAGAAAATCCTCCCGTTTGCTCCTCTACTTTCTTAACAATATTAACTTGTGGATAAGAAAGCACTTTTTTAATATTAGAAATATGCTCATCTTTTTTCCAGATAATTTCACCATTTTTATCAGTACGGACATCATCTTTTTTAAAGAAGTTCATAATATTTGAATAGAAAAATTTCTTAGCAGTTGCTTTATTTTCTTTATGTCCATGAAAATGAGGATAATCCCCATAAACAAATTCAGGTTCCAATTGTGGGTAAACACCTAGTAAAGCCTTTCCAATTACAGCATTGAGATAGGCATCATGTGCATGATGATAGTCATTAATTTCACGCACTTTGTAGAGTTCAAACTCTTTACGGAAATTGGAAACAAGATTTGATTTCAAGGTCACAATTTTTACTTGACGAATTTTCTTGTTGTTTTCATCTGTTTCTGTATAAAATCGTTCATCCAGAATACGTGCTACATGTTTGGTAATTTGTCGTGTTTCTACTAATTGACGCTTGATGAATCCAGCTTTATCATCGTCGGTCAATCCACCTCGTTCAGCTTTTGTCAAATTATCAAATTTACGTTGTGTAATAAGCTTTGCCGAAAGTAGCTTACTCCAATAGGATTTCATTTTACGAACAACATCTTTACTTGGTACATCATCCGATTTTCCACGATTTTCCTTTGAGCTAGTCAATACTCTATTATCAATAGAATTATCCTTGATAAAAGCTTGCGGGATAATATGGTCTATATCATACTGGCTTAGATAATCAATATCCAATTCTTCTCCAGTATACATATCTCTGCCGTTTTGTAAATAATATAGAAACAATCTATCATTTTGTAACTGTGAATTCTCAACCGGATGTTCTTTAAGAATTTGACTTCCAAATTCTTTAATAGAATCTGTCAAACCTTTCAAACGTTGCTGTGAATTTCGCCGTCCCTGTTTGGTAAACTGGTTTTCACGCGCCATCTCCACGACGATATTTTCAGGTTGATGTCCCATAATTTTGACAAGCTCATCAACAATCTTCAAGCTTTGTAAAATTCCTTTTTTAATAGCAGGGCTGCCAGCAATATCACTAACAACTTGATTTAGATTGTCTGTTTCTCCAATAACTTGTGCCTTAGCAATCTCTTCTTTGAAAGAAAGAGCATCATCGTTAATCAGTTGCATAAAGTTCCGATTGCTATTGCCATCATCAATGAGATAATCAAGAATTGTTTTTCTGCTTTCTTTATTGCGAATACCATGAATTAACTCAGCTGATAATCTTCCCCAACCAGTATAATGACGTCTTTCCAGCTTTTTCACTTGTTCTTTGGTCAATAAATCACTGTAATTTTCTAGACGTTTTCTAATCATTTCTCTATCTTCAAATAACGTTAAGGTCAACACAATATCTTCTAAAATCTTTTCATTCTTTGAATTATCGAGAAAATCTTTATCTAAAATTTTACACAAATCATGATAAGTTCCATAAGAAGCGTTAAATACTTTATTTTCTTTATCCAGACCTGTTAAATCAACAATACGAAATTCATCAAATTCTTTTTCAAGGAAATCCATTAATTTATCTTTAGTTACTTTTCGATAAACCTTAAATACGCCATCAAAGATTTCTTGCTTCATATTGGCATCAAAAAATGCTGTTTTTCCTTGCTCTGTTTTATATTTAACCTTTGTTAATTCATTGTAAACAGTAAATTTTTCGTATAATAAACTATGTTTAGGAAGAACTTTTTGATTTGGCAAGTACAAATCATAATTTGTCATACGATTGATAAAAGCTTCTGCAGAGGATTCTTTATCAACGATTTCATCAAAATTCCATGGTGTAATTTTATCAGCCGATTTCCGACTTAACCAAGCAAAATCACTTTTTCCGCGCGCTAATGGACCAACATAGTAGGGAATACGGAAAGTCAATATTTTCTCAATCCTATCTTGATTGTCTGCTAAAAACGGATAAAATTCAGCCTGTCTACGAATGATAGCACGCATTTCTTGAAGATGAATCTGATGTGGAATAGAGCCATTGTCAAAGGTACGTTGCTTTCTTAGAAAATCTTCACGCTCAATTTTATCAAGGAAATAGCCACTTCCCTCAATCTTATTTAATAGACCTTTAAGGTATTTATAAAAAGCTTCTTGATTTGTTTTCCCATCAATATAACCCGCATAGCCGTCTTTTGAAACATCAGAAAAAACTTCGTTATATTTATCTGATAATTTCTGACGAATGAATTGTTTAAGCTGAGCTAAATCCATCTGATGTTCATTATATCGCTGAATCATCGAAGCAGATAAAGGCGCTTTGGTACTAACATCAGTAACTGTTAAAATCCCTGATAAAAGGATACTATCATACAGTTTCTTTGCTGATAAAAAGAGCTCTGCGTAATTATCTCCAATTTGAGCTAATAGTACTTCTAACTCTTCTTCATAAGTATCTTTAGAAAATTGCAATGGTGCTTTCTCTTCTAATTCAAAATGCTTTTTAAAATCAGCTTGATTACCAACAATTAGTTTTAGAAATTCTGCAAAGCGGCCATTAGACTTTTCATTAGGAAAAAGTTTCAAAACTCTATCTTTCTTAGCAGACTTACTGATTTTATCAGTCAGAATTTCCTCAACTTGAACATTTTGCTCCTGAAGCGAACTATTCTCAAAAGTATTATCATAGACTGCTAAAAATTCTTGAAACAGTCTTTGTACATCATTATTGCGTGTATCAAACTTTCCTTCAATTAAAAAATGGCCTCTAAACTTAATTATATGTGCCAAAGCCAAATAAACTAAACGCAAATCAACCTTTTCTGGATTATCCGCAAGATATTGCCGCAAATGATAAATGGTTGGAAAATTTTCATGATACTTAACTTCTTCTTCAAGATTCCCAAAAATGGGATGGCGCTCTCCTCGTTTATCCTCAGTAACAAGAAAAGAATCCTCTAAACGATGAAAGAAACTATCATCTACCTTGCTCATTTCTTCTGCAAAAATCTCTTGCAAATATAAAATACGATTTCTACGACGTGTATAACGACGGCGAGCTGTACGCTTTAAACGTCTATCTGCTGCAGTATTCCCGCTATCAAATAATAAAGCGCCAAGCAAATTTTTCTTGATATGACTTTTATCTGTATTTCCCAGAACCTTCATCTTCTTAGCAGGAACCTTGTAGTCATCTGTCACAACAGCCCAACCAACAGAATTGGTTCCAATATCAAGTCCAATAGAGTAAGGTTTTTTCATAAATGTCTCCTTTGAAAAAATGTCCTTGCAAAAAAGCAATAAGTATTATACAATAATTGTGTTGGAATCATTCGAAACAACACAGCAAGTTAAAATAAGGCAGTGATTTTTAATCCAGTCCGTACACAACTTGAAAAAGTGCGCACCGATTCGGTGCTTTTTTATTTGCTTTACTGTAAGCGTTTCTATTATACCACTATCTACGAAATATTTTAACAATATAAATGAAAAAATATAGAAATATTTCTGTATTTTTAAAATGTAACTAAGCTTTGTCCGATTTCAAGAAAAAACGTTTAAAAATTTTTAGTTTATCAAATCAAAAAATTGATGAAACCAGTCTAAAATAAACTATTTCATCAATCTGACATTTACTGTTCTTATCTTAATAAATTATCCAGCGGATCGGTTGTTTCGATACCTAAATCTTTTCCAAAGATATTGTCTAAGGCTTTTTCAAAAGGTATTGGTTGTTTTTTGATTGCTTTGTATTGGGCATCTAAATCCTTATCAAATGGATCTTCAAGTGTATCTTTCAAAGCCGGTCCATAAGTTTTATCTAGTGCTCTTTCAAAGGGAGTATTGGTCTCTTTCTTTTGTAGTGACAATTGCTTTTCTAGCATAGCAGATGTAGCAGAGTCCTCTTGGACTGATTCTGATGCTCCTGAAATTGCATCACTAAGTTGAATGGAATCTCCCTTTAACTCCTGAACAACAGTGACATAGCGAATAAAACGTTGTAAACATTGCGCAAGATAAATAACGGTATCATCATCTTTTATTTGATTATTTTCATCAAAGACTTCTGAGGCATTCCCTAGAAAAAATTCATTTCCGGGCATGACCCAAGCATCAAGACCGGGAGCATTTAGGATTTGCCTTAAGTGCTCTTGTGCATGAGAAGTTCCCTGATTATAATAAGAAGCTCCGACAATCATGACAGGTTTATTTTTAAAGGGATGAAGCTGGTAAGATAACCATTCAAGCATGGATTTTAAACTGGCTGTAATGGTTTGATTGTGCTCTGCTGTCGCAATAATGATGCCATCTGCATTTAAGATATCTTCATTAAGCTTTTGAATAAGAGGACAATCTGCAGCACTACTATCTTGATTGAAAAGAGGGAGCTCTTTAATTTCCAAAATCTCCAATGCAAAAGCTTGACCGAACCGCTCTTTAATAAATTGCAACAATAAACGATTATAGGAAAAGGAGGCATTAGAACCAACAATAGCAACTAATTTCATCGATAGTTCCTTTCTTTTTCTGATTATTCTATCTCTATTATACAGAAAAATGCATCTTGCGATTAAAAAAAGTCATATCTTATATAATGACTTTTTTTAACTTTTATTTAAGTATCTTTCTATTGTTTATCTTGTCGATAATCATTTGGTGTCATGCCCGTCTGACTTTTAAAATTACGATGAAAATTTGAAACAGCTTTGTAGCCTAATTCTTGGCTAATTTCTTCTACACTTTTAGTTGTCAGTCGCAATTGTTCTTTAGCAATTTCTAAACGAATGGTTGTTTTTAATTGATTAAAAGAAATACCAAAAAGCTCGTGGCAGAGCCTTGAAAAATAATTGGCTTGATAAAAAAAATGAGCTGCCGCTTCTTTTAAGCTAATATGATGAACATTATCTGAAACGTATTTCATAATAGCACCTGATTGGCTATCCTTAGAAGCATACTTAACATTTACTGAAGGAAAGCGAGAGGCAAATTTAGATACTTTAGCATCATGTTGACGCAGGAGCTCCGTAAATAACAAACCTGCTAGCTTTTGCCTTTGAAAATCAATATAGACTTGTTCATCATTATTGTCTCTTAGATTTTCTAATTTTTCAAGGGCATCAAGATAGGCATGGCAAATTAAATCGGATAGATTTGTAAAAAGAATATAAGCATCTTCACTTGTATGATCATTCATTAAATCATGAATGAGAGGATTGTCGCCCACAGTATATTGATTGAGCGGTGACGGTAGGTCAAAATCAAGACTATATAAACGCAGTAAAATGGGATTTCTATCTAGAGAGTCTATCTGCAAGTGATTAAAAGATTGAGCGAGGATAATATCATAAGGTTGTAAAGGGACTTGTTTTTGGTCTGAAACAATAACCACCTGCGAAAGAATTTCCAAAATATAAAGATGTTTGCAAGATTTATGAGATTGCTGAAAGGGTTCATTTAGAGTTTGCGATAAGGTATTTGAAATAAAACGGACCATACTAAGCAAACCTCCCATCTAAAAGTCATAAAAAGTCATTTTTTAAGATATTTGTAAGGCTTTTCAAATGTGATGTTTTTCACTTATAATTATAACATAAATTAAAAATGCGAGGAACTGTCATATGGAAAAAGAATACAAAGTTGATGTCGTCGTTGCTGGAGCTGGCGGTGCTGGTTTAGCTGCTGCTCATGCTGCCGCTCAAAATGGACTTAAAGTCTTGGTTCTCGAAAAATTAAAACAAATTGGTGGGAATACTAGAATTTCCTCAGGTTTTTTTGCCATTAACACTAAAGAGCAAAACGCTGCAGGTTTAAAGCTTTCTACGCAAGAAGCCATCAGACAACTGCAAGAACATAATCATTTTCTAAGTAATGGTGCTTTGTTAAAAAACATCATCGAACATGCTAAAGAAACTTTAGAGGAAATTGAAAAATTGGGAATGGAAATTAAGCTCAATCCAACTAAGAATTCTACTCAATTTGCACATTTTGGTAATGATTACCAAGGTGGTTCTTATCACATGTATATGAATAAGGACTCTAGTTATCTGCAAATTCAAAAATCGTTGGAAGCAATGGGAGTCACCTTTATCTTTGGTGTCAGAATGACGGAACTCCTTCAAGATTCTAATGGACATGTCCGTGGTTTGAAAGCTCTCAATGATGCAGGAGAAAGTATGACAGTGCATGCTAAAGCTAGCATTATTACTACAGGTGGCTTTGGCGGTGATAAAAGACGTGTAGCCAAGGTTATGCGAACTTTAAATCTTCGCACTTTAGGTGTTCCTAATATGGGAGAAGGCTTGTCAGCTATGGAAGCTGCTGGAGGAGTTAATATTGATGGATCAGCTCTTATTCATGCAGCGCAAATGGCTCAATCCACTGTTACCCAAGAAACCAAAGGCAAGCAATTAGCAGGCTTTAATGATTCACCTCTAACACAACTTTTGCTTTCACCCTTGCTTTGGGTAGATCCAAATGGTTCTCGTTTTACCAATGAAGATGTCGTTTATGATACGGTTCAATGGTCCAACGCTGCCTATGGTGTAGGTAGTAAATATTACTATGTCATGGACACAGCAACACTTGAAAGTTATACGAAGCAGCCACTGCTTACTATTTCCAAATCCGGACCGGGTGCTTCTCAGGCTAAGGGAGATTTTGTAAGCTTAGCTGAGCAAGCAGTCCAACAAGGCATCGCTTTTAAAGGAGACAGTCTTGAAGAGCTAGCTCAGAATTCCGGAATGGATCCTATCGCTTTTAAGGCAACCGTGGCAGAATACAACAAGGCCATTGCAAGCCAAAACGATGAAATATTCAGTAAATCTGCATCATCACTTAAATATGATGTCAAGAAGGGACCATTTTATGCTTTTATCGCTCAAGTGGTTTATTTAGGAACAGTTGGCGGTGTCCGTGTTGATAAAGATCTTCGCGTTCTTGATGCTTATATGAAAGCAATTTCTGGACTTTATACTGGCGGAGCTAATGCTGGTGGTTATTATGCCCCTCGCAATTATCCTGCTTATGAAGGTTTAGCTTCAGGCTTCTCATGGACATCTGGACGTTTAGCTGGTCTAGCTGCCGCTAACGATATTAAAAAATACAATTAGGAGGCTCTCATGAATCAAAAAAATCTCAGTCCAAGCTCTTGGTTTTTTAAAATTTCAGTCTTGTCTCTATCCATTCTAGCCATGACAGCTCCTTCGATTTCTATTGCCAATAATCTGTTGCAAAAGACTTTTACTCAACAGTCAACAGCAGAAATTGAGATGATTTCAACTCTTCCAAATTTCGGAGTGCTTCTGCTCATTCTCTTTGCAGATACGATTGCTAATAAATTTGGTATTAAACGTACTATTATGGCTGGTTTGTTGATGTACCTTTTAGGTGGTGTTTTACCTTCTTTTATTCCTAATTATTATGCTATTGTCTTCTTACGTTTCCTTATGGGCTGTGGAATTGGTTTATTTAATCCTTTTTCAGTTAGTTTAATGTATCGTTTTTATAAAGACCAAGAATTATCCGATATGTTAGGATTTCAAAATACTGGTCAAAATCTTGGAAATGCTGGTTTTGGTTTCTTATTAGGAGCCTTGGTATTAGCTGGTTGGAAAGTTGCCTTTATGGGATATTTTATTGCTCTTATTCCGCTTATTCTCTTCGGCGCTTTTGTTGTTATTCCTGACGATCAACCAACTATTAAAAAAGAAAGACCAAAATTGGCGGATTCTATTAATGGACATATCCTTCTCTTGGCCTTGCTTTTTCTCATTATCTTTGGCATGTTTATGATGATGACCATTAAGATGGCACTTTTTGGAGCGGAAACTGGCCTCATTTCTGCTTCAGCAGCCTCTTCTATTCTTGCAGTATTAGGGCTGTCATCTATGTTTTCAGCTATTGCCTTTGGAAAATTAAGTAAGCGCGTTGGTAATTTTATGCTACCCATCTCATTGACAGGTATAGCTATGGGCTTCTTCATTGTTGCCAGTGCCAGTAATGCAGCTATGGTTGTTTTGGGAGTTATTATTGCTGGAATTTTCTTTGGTTGGGTTTTTCCACAAGCTTTTCTCCGAGCAGCACAGGTTGGCCCCAAAGAGGGTGGAACATTGACAACTTCAGTTATCCTAATGGGAATCAATCTAGGTGCCTTTCTTTCTCCTTCAGTTGTTAATTTTGTTGCTAATCTTTTAGGAAATAAAACGGCTGCATCAGTTTTAGCAATGTGTGGCTGGGGCTTTGCTCTTTTGGCTATATTGGAATATCTTTATACGTTCTTCAACCAAAGAACGTAAGTTTCATAAATTTAAAATTAAAAGTTAAAATATGGAAAATGCTTGCCATTAAAATTTTTATCATCCTTTTAAAACAAACTTTAACTATTTTTAATTGAGTCTTTTAAAAGGACTTATTAGATAATGGTGCATAAAAAAGCGAAACAATTATTATCTTTTTGTTTCGCTTTTGTCTTTATTCTGTCCGTAAGGCTTCGACGGGATCTTTTTTAGCTGCTACACGTGATGGCAGAATACCTGCAAAGACGGTGAGTACGATAGAAATAGCAATGAGAACAATTGCTGACCAAATAGGTAGGGAAGAGATATGATTGATATTCAGCCAATTTTTCACAATAAGTGTAATCGCAATATTTAGTAAAAGGGTAATCAAGATTCCAAGTACTCCAGCGATAGCACCTTCAATAATGGTCTCTGCTGTAAAGATACGGGTTACATCCTTCTTAGAAGCCCCCATAGCACGCAAAACACCAATTTCCTTGGTGCGTTCTAAAACAGAGATATAGGTAATAATACCAATCATAATAGACGATACAATCAAGGAAATAGCAACAAAACCAATTAAAATATAGGTGACGGCATTAATCATTGTTGTTACTGATGACATCATCAAACCAACTGTATCTGTATAACGAATTACTCTAGACTTATGCTTATCCCTTTTGACTTTTTTATTATAATCACTGATTAAATCCTTCAGAGCTTCCTTATCTTTGAAAGAAGAGGCATAAAAATGGATGGTTTCTGGATTATTGTTATCAATGATACCAATTTTTTCCAAGTTATCTTTATAAGTTGCATTGGCATTTTCATTGTAACGATTGACATAATCAGCTAATTCTTCAGCTGACATCGAAGCCATACTAGCTTGCTGCTGAACACTCAAATTGTCTGAGGAGAAAGTTTTGTTACCGCTTGAAAAGGATTGACCGGTAAAGACATTCAATTTCTTATTAGCCAGCTGCTCTTTGGCAATAGTGCTGCTCTTGATTTTTTTAGCAAGATAATCAGTTAAATCAT
This sequence comes from Streptococcus mutans, assembly GCF_006739205.1. Classification (NCBI taxonomy): domain Bacteria; kingdom Bacillati; phylum Bacillota; class Bacilli; order Lactobacillales; family Streptococcaceae; genus Streptococcus; species Streptococcus mutans. Next base: position 729,084 of record NZ_AP019720.1, on the reverse strand, counting down.
GGCTGTAACCAACACCGGCACTGGAACTTTCGCTTGTTGTTCCTTCTTGTGGTTTGACAATACCAACAATCTTAATATTTTCAGCAGCATTGATGACTTGCTTCATGTAAGCATCATTATCAGAACGATCAATCCAAGCATTACCTTCTTTTTGGTAAAGATCAGAATTGATAACGAGCTTGTAAGTTCTGCCAATCAAATCTTTATAATGGTAACTGCTGGTTTTGACTTTTTTAATCGTTTTGCTATTTAATTGCTTGGCATCCTTAATTCCCAAACTGTAAAGAACATAATCATCAATTTTGTTGTTTTCATCAGCCATAAGCACAACTTCATTATATTGCTTTGGCAAATGCCCTGAAATAACTTGATATTGTGAAGACAGCATTTTTTCATTAGAAGATAATTCTTGCCAAATATCAAGGTTAGAAACGACTGTTTGAATACTTGTGCTGGTATCTTTCAGATCTTTGCTTAAAGTATTAGGATTGACAGCTTTGACTCCCTTTGAAGTATCAGACTGATAAATTCGAGGTGTTATTTTATAAGAATACTGAATATCTTTGGTAACAGCAGCAAATTTCTTTTGATGTTTTTTGATATAAGTTTTAAATGAAGCCAAATCATTATCAACGACCTGCGTTGAAATCATATTCTTTAGGATACTATTGGTTCCAATCTTCTTGTTTGTCTTTTTCTTATCAGACTTCTTGTTTTCATTACTATTAGCTGCAAGAAGTCCGATAAAATTTTTATTGGAAGACTTTTCGATAGATAAAGGATAAGCAACCAGCGTATCTTCTTGCGTTTTAGCAATATATTTTTGCACACCATTTGACAGCGATAAGATCAAAGCAATCCCAATGATCCCAATAGATCCTGCAAAGGCAGTTAGCAAGGTTCGTCCCTTCTTGGTCAATAAATTATTAAAAGAAAGCGAAAGAGCTGTTGTAAAAGACATTTTAGTCTTTTTAAAATCAACAGTTGCTTTTCTGATCTCATCGTCAGTATATGGATTGCTGTCATTAATAATATGACCATCAAGAACCTTGATAATGCGATTAGAATATTTTTCTGCTAAATCGGGATTATGAGTTACCATAATGACTAAACGCTCTTGAGCAATTTCCTTTAGCAAATCCATAATCTGCAAGGATGTTTCTGAGTCTAAAGCCCCTGTTGGTTCATCAGCCAGTAAGATATCAGGATTATTAACTAAGGCACGCGCAATCGCAACCCGCTGCATCTGACCACCTGACATTTGGTTGGGCTTTTTATTAATCTCATCTTCCAAACCAACCCGCTTCAAAGCATCCAAAGCACGTTTTCGGCGTTCAGCTTTTGAAACACCTGATAGGGTTAGGGCTAATTCAACATTAGCCAGCGCTGTTTGATGCGAAATGAGATTATAAGACTGAAAAACAAAACCAATAGTATTATTGCGATAGCTGTCCCAGTCTTTGTCTTTAAAATCTTTGGTCGATTTTCCGTTGATTAATAAATCACCAGTCGTGTATTGATCCAAACCGCCAATAATATTAAGCAAGGTCGTTTTCCCTGAGCCGGACTGCCCTAAAACCGCAACAAATTCATTGGCACGAAAGTTGACACTAACATTTTCCAAAGCCATTCGCTTAATACCCGCAGTTTCATATACTTTAGTAATATGCTTTAACTCTAACATTCTTAACTCCTAGCAACAAGATAATAACTATTATTTTAGAATTTTACTGCTAAAACTGCAAAGGAAAAACGTAAAAAAAGAAAACAAACCAGTTATTAGAACCGTTTTGTCTCTTCTGTACTGCCTCTGTTCTCTTTGTTTTTCCTTCTAATCTGCCACAAAAGGCTGCAAAATGAAACCTCATAAAGAATCAGAAAAAGCAAAAAGCAGTGTAAAAAGAAGGCTTCAGGCAAAATATAGATAACAGAGTCTGTGTTTGGGTTAAAAAGCCAAGTATCATCCCCTGCAAAAAGGACTTGATGAAAAAGTGTGAAAAAACTATCAAAACCTATTCCCACAGCGATTAGAGTCAAAATAAGAGGGATAAGTGCTGTAAACTTTAGAGATCGTTGATACAAGACACCATAGCCTTTTTGAACGACATTTTTCATAAAAAAAAGAAAACTAGGCAGGGTTAAAAGAAAACAGATTTGTGCTAAATGAAAAAGCCATTTTACTTGCTCAAAATGGTGCAAACCATCTTTGGAAGAAGGAAAATCAGGCATAACCAGCTGCCAATGAAAAGGACTGGTCAAATAAAGCATTAAACGATTGAAATTATCCTGAATCTGACCGCTTTTCATATAAACCACTTTTTCCAAACCCAACAAAGATATCTCTAAAGGATAAAAAAGCCAGACTAAATAAATGGTGGCAAGAACTGAAAAAGCCAGCAAAAAAAGAAGGCTAAAAATAAAGTGAAACTTATCTTTCATCGAAATCCCACTCCGCAAGACTGGATAAAACAAAATCTGGCTGAATTGGCAAAGCAGGTACTTCTTCTGGTTTGGTGAAACCTGTCGTCACCAAAAGCGTTGCAATATCATTTTTAATGCCAGCAGTAATATCTGTCAGATAATTATCGCCAACCATTATCGCTTCATGGCGTTTGACGCCCAGACGATCTAAAGCTTTATTCATGATAACAGCTTCAGGCTTACCAATAATAATAGGCTTAACACGTGTTGCTTTTTCCAAAAGAAATAAAATAGCCCCCGCTCCCGGCAATAAGCCGCGCTCTGTTGGAATATTGAGATCAGGATTTGTTCCAATAAAAACAGCCCCTTTTTGAATGGCCAAAGTCGCCAGAGTTAGCTTTTCATAAGTCAAATTCGTATCTAAACCAACCACTACATAAGCAGGATTCTCACTATCTTCACGATACCCCGCTTCAGCAACAGCCTTTTTAAGTCCTGTTTCACCAATGACATAAGCTGTTTTCCCACGTTTCATATCGTTCATATAATCAATAGTCGCTAAGGTCGCTGTGTAAATAGTTTCAAGTGGCGTTTTGATATTAAAAGAGGTTGCTAGCATTTCTTGAACCATTTCGGGCGTACGTGTTGTATTATTAGTCACTAAAATATAGGGAAACTGTCTTTCCTGCAATCGTTTAACAAAATCTTCTCCAGCAGGAATTCTGTCTTTTCCTTTATAGATGGTCCCATCAAGGTCAATAAGGTAACCCTTGTATGTCATTAATCCTAACTCCTTTAATCTATTACAGTTTTCCAATCATCATTTTCATAAGCGGCAAAGCACATTTGAATTTGGTCTTCATTGGTCTTAGCTTGAGCTAATGTTGGCAATTGATCTCGTTCAAAATAGTCACTAGCAATGGTCTCAAGATTTTTAGTAAAAGCGCCACCAGTTGCATAACAGAGTGAAAAAATTTTACAAATTTTATAAGCATAAGGCGGTTGGTTATGTTTATCTCTATCTTGTACTGCTATTACTTTATCTAAGACAACATTTAAACCTGCTTCTTCCTTAACTTCTTTGATAGTATTTTCCTTGACAGACTGATCAACATCGCACCACCCTCCCGGCAACGCCCAAGTGCCATTGGCCTCTTGGACGAGCAGGATTTTATTTTCTTTAAAAATAGCGGCACGGGTATCAATCTTTGGTGTTTGATAGCCAGTCTCACTAGCAAAGAGATTTTCAACTTTTTGAGCTGGCAAATCAGAAAGAGCCGTTAGCATTTGCACAGAGAGATCTCGAATCTCTTCAAATCGCTCAATATCATATTTATCCTTACCATAGGCCAGACCCGCTTGTGCCAATGACTGCAAACGAATTAGCCAATCTAACCATTTCTTCTCTTGCATGGCTTAGCTCCATCATCTAGTTATATTTTTTCCCACTGCGTAATGGCTTGTGCATTAACGTACCCGTTTGAAGTAATCTCATGCTTGGTGATTAAGCCATCTTGTTCCAAACGTGATTCAATGTCACTGCCATATTGCACCTCTTTGACATACTTGAGGTTAATTTTTTTCGGAGTATATGCTTTTAAAAAATTAAAATCAAGGACATCATACATCCATTCAAGATAACGGCTGTTGTTGACATGTCCATTAATATCAAGGTCAAAATATCGAACATGATAAAGCGTGTCAGTCGCTTTTTCCAAAGCTTTATACTTTGGCCCCCTTAAAATTTTTCTGATTTTCTCAGACTCATAAGGAGCAACCAAATCTTCTGGGACATCATGCACCCTGCGTGTATCATAATCCATAAGAACAAAGGTTGAAAAAATATCTACAAGCTTTTCACCATTTTGATCGTAAATGCGAAACTCACGATAACAAAAATAACGATTGTATGAAATTGGCTCTGTTTCAATCTCCACAATTTCATTAAAACGTGGTAAGCGGTCAATGGTCACCTCGTGTTCTGAGACAACCCAGACTAAATTATAATCTTTAAAAATGCGCTCATCTCCCAAACCTAAACTAACAGACTGATCGCTAGCAATCTGTAAGGCAACTGACAAAATGTGAGGCAGCTTAACATTATGATTGACATCACTTTCATAAAAAGGTATTTGATAACGTGTTTTAAATTTTTTCCCCATGATTATTTCTGCTCCAAAATAAATTTCTCAGCAACAGTATCTCCCAAAAAGAGACCTTTTTTACTCATCCTAATACAATCTTTTTCCACTAAAATCAGACCATCCTTCTCTAAGTCATCAATAGCCTGACCATAAACTTCCATTAAAGGCAAACCAAATTTGTCTTCAAATCGCTGAATTGAAATCCCCGATTTCTTTCGCAAACCCAAAAAGAGTTCTTCTTCCATTTTCTCCGATTGACTTAACCTTTCTTCTTGAAAGCGAGCCTGTCTCTTTTCCTTAATAGCTTTCAAATAATGCTGGATAGGCCCGCGGTTACGATAGCGGATACCATCAACATAGCCCGAAGCCCCTGCACCGCAGCCAAAATACTCAGCATTGTTCCAATACATCAGATTGTGACGGCTTTCAAAACCAGGCTTGGTAAAGTTAGAAATTTCATAATGCTCAAAACCATGATCTTCCATTTCAGAAATGATATAGTCAAACATTTCCGCCTCCAAATCTTCTGCTGGCAGATTGAGTTTCCCGCGTCGCATTTTATTCATAAAAACCGTATGATGTTCCAAAATCAAACTGTAAAGGCTCAGATGCGGAATATCCAAGGCCAGCGCTTTAGCTACATTTTCTTTGACATCAGTTATGGTTTGATTGGGCAGGGCATAAATCAAGTCAATAGAAATATTATCAAAACCAGCACTTTTTAAACTGTCAATACTTTCATAAATCTGAGCTTCATTATGTCCGCGTCCAATTTGTTTCAGATGCTTATTATTAAAAGTCTGTACACCTAAAGAAACACGATTAACAGCTGATTGCTTCAACACTGCTACTTTATCCGGTGTCAAATCTCCCGGATTTGCTTCAATGGTAAATTCTTCCAACATATTAAGATTGAGATTTTTCGACAGATTAGTCAGCAGGTAATCCAATTGCTCCCCAGAAATGGCTGTTGGTGTACCGCCGCCAATATAGAGGGTTTGCAAGTCCTTAATCTGATAGTAATCATTAAACTCCTTAATCAGGGCCTCCAAATAAGCATCTACAGGCTGATTCTTAATAAAAACTTTTGAAAAATCGCAATAATAGCAAATCTGTGTACAAAAAGGAATATGCACATAGGCTGACGTAGGTTTTTTAGACATAGTTTTATTATATCACATCTTTTTTCAGTGATATGTAAAATCTTCAGAACTCTATACCCCAATCAGAGGTGCTAATGATGTCGCTTAATATAAGATTGTCCAATCCGTTCATGGGATCAAGTAACTCCGACAGTTCCTCAAACTGCTAGAGTTATCACTTACAAAAGCAAGAGATACTTTAATAGACCAGTGAACTAGCGAACCTTTAAAGGTTTGAAGCTAAAAATTAAGACGCAAGAACTGCCAGCCAAGCGTTACGTCATTAATATATAAAGAATTAGTGACCTCTAAAGATAACCACAATCAAGCTTAGAGAGCGATACTGCCTAAGATGACTATCAAAAAAAGTCTCAAAGGAAAGGAATGGTTCACTCCAATAGTTGCTTAGAAATCCTATTATGCAGTAAGCAGTATCAGCCGATTATTGTATCACGTCACTTTTGCAGTAGAGGTTTGACAAAATAAAGTAGACGATGTATACTTATAAACAAGGTAGACAATGTCTACTTTCGGAGGAAAACAATGAAGCGCAATACAGCTCAACTGAAAGAAAAGCTCATTCAAACAGGAGTTGAAGAAATCAAAAAAAATGGCCTTGATCAGCTCTCTCTTAGAACTATTGCTAAAAACTGCGGCGTCACTCATGGGACTCCTTACCGCCACTTTAAGAGTAAGGAAGATTATCTGAGAGTTGTCTTGACACGACTTTCGACTTTTCTCAATCAGGAAATAGCTCAAGGGATTGATCAAAAAGTTTCTGCTCGAGATCAGCTCGCTCAAATGGGATTTAATCTCATTACTTTTACTAAACGTTATCCTTATTTCTTTGAAGCCCTCTTTATTAAATTTCCCTTTAAGTATATGAAAATTACTCAGGAGACTATTGTACTGGATTCTGACTTACCGGGGTTTGATAAATTTAAACGTATTGTTTTCGATCTCCGTAAAGAGGAGAGCTTCACTAATAGTGAAGCTGAGACACTTTTTCACTTCTGGAGTTTTATCTCAGGTCTTGCTGTTCTAGCCAACAGTCCCATTGGGCGCGACCTTGATAATCAAGCTATCCACACGACTATTAATCATATGCTTGATATTTACATTAAAGGAGAACAAACATGAAAATTTTAATTGTTTACACACATCCAAATCCAACTAGTTTTAATGCTGAAATTCTCAAACAAGTTCAAACAAATCTTTCCAAAGAACACACTGTTAGTACTTTAGATTTGTACGCTGAGCATTTCGACCCCGTTTTGCAATTTAATGAAACTCATAAACGACGTGATTTGGCTAAGGTTGCTGAAATGGAGAAATACCGCGACTTAGTTACTTGGGCAGATCATCTGATCTTCATCTTTCCTATCTGGTGGAGCGGTATGCCGGCTATACTCAAAGGCTTTATTGACCGAGTCTTTGTAGCTGACTTTGCTTATTCTTATAAAAAAGTTGGTCTTGAAGGGCATTTACAAGGAAAATCTGCTTGGATCATCACGACTCACAACACACCATCTTTTGCTATGCCTTTCGTCCAAGACTATGGTAAAGTCTTGAAAAAGCAAATTCTAAAACCTTGTGCTATCTCACCAGTGAAATTAACTGAATTAACCAGTATCGAAAAAATATCTGATGACGAGCGCCAGAAATTATTGCATAAAGTAGCTCAAATAACGCGTAATATTTAATCTCAAAAAGAGAAAGGGAAAATCAATTAAATTTTCCCTTTCTCTTTTACTTCTGCTTATTAGAATACCAGACTATAAGCATCTTCCAAGTAGGAGATAACAGCTCCTAAAAATTCAGCTGCTGGTGCACCATCTAAGACTTGATGGTCAAAGGTCAAACTAAGTGGTAAAAATTGTTTTTCAGCTACTTGACCATTCTCATCAAGAGTCAAAGCTTTCTGGATAGCCCCAACACCTAAGATAGCAACTTCAGGTGCATTCAAAATCGGTGTAAAGTATTCAATGCCTTGAGCACCTAGATTGGTAATAGAGAATGTGGAACCTGAATACAAGGATGGATCCAGAGTTCCTTTACGTGCTTGTTCTGCTTCTTCTTTAATAGTTCGTCCCAAATCTGACAGCGTTAATTTATCAGCATGACGAATAACAGGAACGACCAAACCATCACTCAAAGCAGTTGCCATACCAATATGAATATCTTCTTTTTCTTCATATTGACCGCCTGCATACCAAGCATTCGCTTCAGGATAATCTTTCAAAGCCTTCGTTACCGCTTTGGTCAATAAGGTTGTAATGCCAATTTCCCCGTTTTCAAGCGGTGCATTAACCTTAGTTTTTATATCTTGCCTGAAAGCCATTAAAGGCGTAACATCTGCCTTTCGATGAAGCGTTAATTGAGCACTAGAATGGATACTACTCATCATGCGCTCAGCAATGACTTTGCGTATACCTGTTAAACCAACACCATAGTTTACATTTGTTGGAGCATCTAAAGCCGTTACAGGTTCAGCTGTAGGAATACTAGCAGGATTAAAGGCTTCAACGTCACGGCGTGTGATACGTCCGTTACCGCCTGTTCCTTTGATATAAGTAATGTCTAGCCCTTTTTCCTTGGCAATCTTTCGGGCCAGCGGTGTGATAAAAATCCGTCCGTCTTCATGCTTTTCAGCAACGGGTGCTGCTGAAACAGTCCTGCTTTCTTCTGGAACTACTGTTTGCCCTGCTGAAGCAACTTCACTTTCAGCTTCTGTATCTACTTCTGGAGCGTCACCTGCAGCGTCAGGAACAGCCTCACCTTCTTGACCAATCCAAGCAATGATTTGTTTACAAGGAACAGTCTCACCTTCTCCCTTAACTATTTTTAAAATAACACCAGCTTCTGGAGCTTCAACTTCACTTGTTAACTTTTCAGAACTAATTTCCAACACGGGATCGCCAGCTGCAACTGTGTCGCCTTCTTTAACGAGCCATTGGTTAATTAGCCCTTCTGTCATGGTTAAACCTAATTTAGGCATCACGATTTCTGTAGCCATATTATCCCCCCTTCTATGCTTTCAAGTCGTCAATCAATTCAGCTGCTGCTTCAATGACACGGTCTGCATTAGGGATGTATAGTTGTTCAAGATTGATGGCAAACGGAACAGGTACATTTGGTGCACAAACACATTTAATTGGGCCATCTAGATAATCGAATGCCTTATCATTAACAACAGAAGCAATATCTGTCGCTGTATTATTATGTGGGTTTGATTCATCAATCACAATCAAGCGTCCTGTCTTTTTCACAGAATTTAGAACGGTTTCTTGATCCCAAGGTGCAACTGTTCTAAGATCAATGACTTCAACAGAAATGCCATCCTTAGCCAAACGATCTGCTACTTCATAAGCCACATAGAGCATTTTACCAATAGTTACAATGGTTAAATCATTACCTTCACGACGGACGGCTGCCTTTCCAATCGGAACGGTATAATAATCCTCTGGCACTTCACCTTTAAAGCCATACAACGTCTTATCTTCTGAAAAGATAACAATATTATCATCTTCAAGAGCAGAAAGAAGCAGACCCTTGGCATCATAAGGTGTCGCTGGAACAACTACCTTAATTCCTGGGATTGAACCAAAGATGCCATAGTAAGATCCTGAGTGCTGTGCAGCAGCTGAAGCGCCTGCACCATGCATGGTACGAACGGTCATCGGCACTTTTGCCTTGCCACCAAACATATAACGCATTTTCGACCCTTGGCCAATCAAAGCATCAAAACAAAAACCAATAAAGTCATTGAACATCAATTCTGGCACAGGATGCAATCCCGTCAAAGCCATCCCAACAGAAGCTGACATGTAACCATGTTCTGAAAGAGGGGTGTCAATAACACGATCACGACTGTATTTAGCCATTAAACCGCTGGTAACCCCCATAACACCGCCCCAGGCTTCTTCGTTTTGCTCTTCTAAATGTTTAACCTTAACACCACCTGCAATATCTTCACCAAGTAAAATAATTTTGTCATCTTTGGCCATTGCCATATCAAGCGCTTCATTAATTGCTTTCATAAATAATAGTTCTCTAGCCATTTCTAACCTCCTTTACTCAGCAAATACATCTTCAAGTAGTGATTCTGCTTTAGGAATTGGACTGTCTTGAGCATATTTAATGGCATCATCAACATCTTTCTTTGATTCTTCTAATATTTCATCCAATTCTTCTTCTGTCAATAGCTCATGTTCAATAGTATAATTGCGGAAAACTTCTAGTGGATCAACATCTGCCCAGTCTTTTTCTTCTCCGTCTGGAGCTTTATATTTTTGTTCATCCCCTTCAAAGTGACCATGATCACGGTAAGTAACAGCTTCAATCAAAGTTGGCCCTTGACCAGATCTAGCACGTTCAACAGCTTCTTTAGCCACTTGATAGACGGCAAAGAGATCTTTCCCATTAACACGAACACCAGGCATATCATAAGCCAATGCCCTTTCGGCAATGGTAGCTGATGCTGATGAATACCATTGTGGTGTTGATTCAGCAAACAGGTTATTTTCATTGACAAAAACAACAGGCAATTTCCAAATAGAAGCCATATTTAAACATTCATGGAAAAGGCCTTCATTAGCGGCACCATCTCCAAAGAAACAAACAGCAACATCATCAGTCTTAAGATACTTATTACGCATAGCAGCTCCAGTTGCCAGACCAAAACCGCCACCAACCATACCATTGGCACCAAGGATTCCCTTGTCCAAATCAGCAATGTGCATGGAGCCACCCTTACCTTTGCCAAGACCCGTCTCTTTGCCAAAAATTTCAGCCATCATGCCCTTAAGGTCACCACCCTTGGCCACACAATGACCATGCCCACGGTGGGTACTGGTAATATAGTCTTTATCCGTTAAATTGGCACAGACTCCTGCGGCTACGGCTTCTTCACCTGCATACAAATGAACAAAACCAGGAATTTGCCCCGCTGCAAAGAAACGTCTAGCATTTTCCTCAAAATTACGAATATCCCACATGGTTTTATACATATCTTTAGCTTGCTCTTTGGAAACTTCTTGGGCTTCAATATCTGTTGCCGTGTGAACCTTCAAATCAACAAGTTCTGAAACAGCTTCATTTGTCCTTGTTCTTGTTAGTTCTTGTGGTAAATCTTTATAGTTTGGCATTATCCTTCCTCCTATTTTAAAGTCTTTACTGAACAATTCGCTTAGCAACTTCTTGAATGAGTTCTGAAATTGTCGGATGGGCATAGACTGCATCAACAACTTGATCAAAAGTTCCTTCTGCCTGTCTCAATAAAATCAATTGTTGCAACAAATCTGTCCCATGTTCGCCAACAATAACAGCCCCTAAAATTTGATGATACCTCCTTTCCGAAATCAGTTTAACAAATCCTTGCGTCTCTGTTGATGCAATGGCCCGTCCGTTGAAAGAAAATGGTAATTGTTCAACGAGGACATCATAACCTTGTTCTTTAGCCTCCTCTTCACTCAATCCAAAGGAAGCCACTTCCGGATTGGTGTAGAGCGAACGCGGTACACCTTGAGCATCAACAGGATCCTGTGCCTGACGACAAATAGCTCTAACAGCTTTGATGCCTTCCATGCTGGCAACATGAGCTAGCATATAACTTTCCGTCAAGTCACCGATAGCATAAACATGTGGAGTAGACGTTTCATAGTAATCATCAACTTTGACAAAACCACGTTCTGTTAGCTTTAATCCCATTTCCTGAGCTAATTCTGTATTAGGCTTACGTCCTGTTGCAACTAACAACTGGTCAAATTCTTGAGCGCCATCCCCCTCTAAAATAACTGATTGAGCATTTACTTCTTCTATCTTAGCAGCTTCAAAAATATGAGCTCCCATTGTTTTGAGTTTCTTTCTTATAATAGCACGCGCAGCTTTATCCTCTGTCAATAGTATTTGCGGGGCAATTTCAATGACAGTGACATTCACACCCAATGGCTGCATGGCAAAGGCTAATTCAATCGCAATAACACCCCCACCAATGATAACCAATTTCTCTGGTAAAACTTTTAAATTGAAAAAGCTATCTGTTGTTAGGTAATTCACCGAATTAATACCATGAATTTGCGGAATAAAAGGATGGCTACCAGTCGCTAAAATAACATCTTTCCCAGAAATCTTTTCACCATTGACCATAAAGGTCTTGTCTTTAAGAAATTGTGCTTGGCCTTCATAATAATCAATTTTTAGAGATTTAAAAGTTGTGTGAATGCCTCCTTGTAAAGTCGAAACAACCTGATCTTTACGATTGACTAACTTAGCAAAGTCTACACTTTCAAGATTAGTTGAAATGCCGTATTTGTTAGCTTCCTGCATTGATAATAACCAATGACTGTGCTGCAGATAAGCCTTGGAAGGAATACAGCCAACGTTTAAACAAGTTCCGCCAATGTCTTTTTTTTCGACGACAGCAACTTTTTTGCCTAATCTTGCAGCCTCTTCAGCTGCAATATAACCACCGGGTCCAGCACCAATAATTAAAAGATCATACTTAGCCAAAATATCACACTCCTTTCTTGCAAAAGAAACTGTACTATAATATTGAAAACGCTTTCTATATTCTATATTATAGTACTTTTTGATAGGGATTTCAAGCAAAAAAGTTTGTGAATTAAAAATTTTATTGCACTTCTAAAATTAAAAAACCAACAGTAAACGCTTGTATATCAAGGGTTTAACTATTAGTCTTTTTCTTTAAAAAAGTAATATTTTGTGAAAATTAGAAAACTATGAGAATGTGAATTTGAGTTTCTTATCCTTAACAGATACTGTCACAAAAGTCTCTTTTTCTTTATTTTTCTGATTTTGAATAAGATATAAAGCCAAAGGGTTTTCTAACTTTTGCATAATTGTCCTCTGCATGGGTCTGGCACCAAAAGCTGCATCAAAACCTTCTTTAGCTAAGAGGGTATAAACCGATTCAGTCAATGTCAGATGAATATCTTGTTCTAAGAGGCGAGCTTGCAAATCAGAAACCATGACCTTAACAACACCTGTCATATCTTTTTCAGAAAGAGCATTAAAGAGTACCGTCTCATCAATCCGATTAAGAAACTCTGGTCTGAAACTGTGATTCAGCTCATCTAGAACTTTATAACGGACTTCTGAAGTAATGCAGCCACTATCTTGCAGACTTTGTAAAATATTGGTTGAGCCAATATTGCTGGTCATAATTAAGATGGTATTTTTAAAATCAATGGTTCGCCCTTTTGAATCCGTCAAACGCCCTTCATCTAAAACCTGCAGTAAGGTATTAAAAACATCAGGATGAGCTTTTTCAATCTCATCAAGTAGGACGATAGAGTATAAACGCTGACGAACAGCCTCAGTTAATTGGCCTCCTTCTTCATATCCGACATAACCTGGTGGTGGTCCTACTAAACGTGCGACAGCATGTTTTTCCATATATTCAGACATATCGAGACGCACCATCTCAAGTTCACTGCCAAAAAGAACTTCCGCCAAACGTTTAGCAAGCGCTGTTTTCCCCACACCAGTCGGTCCCAAAAAGAGGAAGGAGCCAATTGGACGTTTAGGGTTTTGAATGCCAGCACGAGAGCGAATGATGGCCTGAGATACCTTTTGTACGGCTTGATCTTGACCAACAATTTTTTGGTGCAATAATTCTTCTAAGTGCAAGAGACGATCACGCTCGTTTTCCATAACACCCTGTACTTTGATGCCTGTCAAGCGTTCAACAACAGCTGCTATATCTTCTCTAGTCACAGTAACATTAATTATCTTCTGACTGTCTAAACGTTCCTTTTCTAAAGCTGTCATCTTTTGATGACATTTCCTTATTTCCTCATCTTCTAGACGGACATAATCTGCGACTTGATTATTTTCAAGAGCAAGATTAGCCTGCTCTTCTAAAGCCGTTAAATGTGAACGAAGCTCTTGTACCTGATCTAGGAGCTCTCTTTCCCTTTGCCAATTTTCTAATAATTGGCTTTTTTGCTCCTTTAATTGCTCAAGATGACTGTTTAATTTAAACTTATCGTCAGTGTCAGAATCGGTCAAACGCAATAAACGAATTTTCTCAGAAATAAGTTGCTGAGACAAATTGGTCATTTGCACGGGATAAGCATGAGAAGCAAGCCGCTTAGCAGCACAGGCTTCGTCAATTAAATCCAGAGCCTTATCTGGCAAAAAGCGATCAGAAATATAACGCTTGGACAAGCTTGCGGCAGCTTCCAAGCTATCTTCTTCAAGTCTGACACCATGAAAATTTTCATAAATGGGCTTGAGACCTTTAAGAATTTCCATGGTATAATCAAGATCTGGTTCATGAACTAAGATCCTTTGAAAACGTCTTTCTAACGCCCTATCGTATTCAATACTTTCACGGTATTCTGCATGGGTAGTGGAACCAATAATTCTAATTTTTCCTCTAGCCAAAAGCGGCTTCAAAATACTGGCCGCATCAACAGAACCCTCTGTCCGTCCTGCACTGACAATAGAATGAATTTCATCTATGAAAAGAATAATCTGACCGTTTGAGTCTATAATATCATTGAGAAGAGCTTTAAAACGTTCTTCAAATTCACCGCGGTATTTAGTTCCTGCCAGCAAGGCTCCTATGTCAAGACTGTAAATGACCTTACCTTGCAAATTTTTCGGAACTTGATTTTTAACTAACCGCTGAACAAATCCTTCAATAATGGCTGTTTTTCCAACACCTGAATGACCAACCAAAACGGCATTATTCTTATTCTTACGCGATAAAATACGAATAATATCATTCATTTCATCCTGACGACCAATAATTTTATTAACAGGTTCATCTAAAGCACGCTGATTTAAGTTGACAGCATACTTTTCTAAAGCATCATAAATAGTTTCTTGACTGGAAGAAATAGCAGGTTTCCCTTTACGAATCCTATGCATCTTTTGATAAAGTTTTTCTTTGTTTAGACCCTGTTCAAGCAAAAAAACAGTAATGGGATTGCGTTGTTGGTTAAAAAGTGCCAAGATCAAGTGTTCTACAGTCAGCACCTGATCCTTTAAATCAATCATTTCCCGATGCGCGTCATCCAATAAATTTTTTAAACGCTGACTGTATAAACGTGCATAACTGCTTTTTTCTGTACTTGAAAGGACTGGGATTTTATCTATTTCTTTATTGATAATCTCAATCAGCTGATTGGTATTTATTTCTAAAGATTGATAGAATTGAAAAGCAAATTGATCAGGTTTTACCAAGACAGCCCATAAATGGGGAATGTCCAGCTGATAATTACGATGAGTAATAGCCAATTCCTTTGCTTCTTCTAAAGAATCTTCAACTAACTGAGTCATTTTATCGATCATAAAGTCACCTCCTTCGACATTAAAGCGCTTACACTTTCGAGGTTATATTCAGTATAACATAATTTATTTTTTCTGACATTTATCTCTTACTTTTGAATAATTTTAACGATAAAATAAAAGGACTGAGATAGCTTCTATTGATTACAAGGAGTAAGTAATCATAAAAGCTATCTCAGTCCAATACACACCATTTTTAAATGCCAATTTCTGCTTGGACAACTTTGGCAATGGTATCTACATAATAATTGACCTCTTCTGTACTAGGTGCTTCTGCCATAACACGCAAGAGGGGCTCTGTTCCACTTGGACGAACCAGAATGCGACCATTGCCAGCCATCTCAGCTTCCATTTTTTCAATGATTTGTGCAATCATTGGCACTTCCATAGCCTTATTTTTCATGTCATTTTTAACATAAATATTAACTAATTTCTGTGGATAAATCGTCACTTCATTGGCCAATTCAGACAAAGTTTTACCTGTTTCTTTCATCACTTTGGTCAATTGAATAGCTGTCAGCTGACCATCACCTGTTGTGTTATAGTCCATAATAATCACATGACCAGATTGCTCACCGCCGAGATTATAGCCCGAACGTCGCATTTCCTCAACAACATAACGATCACCTACTGCTGTGATTTTTTTGTTAATATTCTCACGATCCAAAGCTTTATGGAAGCCGAGATTTGACATAACGGTTGTGACGATCGTATTTTTAGACAGCCTTCCTTTTTCAGAAAGATACTTGCCAATAATATACATAATCTTATCACCATCAACAATTTCACCATTCTCATCAACAGCGATCAAACGATCACTATCGCCATCAAAAGCAAGGCCAATAACAAAATCAGATCCCTTAACAAGATTTTGAAGTTGCTCAGGATGAGTAGATCCTACTCCATCATTAATATTGAGACCATCCGGCTCCTCGCCAATAACAGTGATATCAGCGTTCAAATCAAGGAAAACTTGGCGGGCTGAGTAAGATGCAGCACCATTTGCTGCATCAATAGCAATTTTCATTCCTTCAAGGTCTGAACCTGTTGACACTAAGAACTTTTCGTATTTACGAAGTCCTTCTGGATAATCAACGACCATTCCCAATCCTTGAGCTGAAGGACGGGGTAAGTCATCTTCTTTAGCATCTAATAAAGCTTCAATTTCTGCTTCTTGTTCATCAGCTAATTTAAAGCCATCACCACCAAAGAATTTGATACCATTATCAAGCGCAGGATTGTGACTAGCAGATATCATGACACCTGCACTGGCTTGTTCAGTACGCACTAAATAAGAAACCCCCGGTGTTGCCAGAACACCTAGTTTATAGACTTCAATACCAACAGAAAGCAATCCAGCAACAAGAGCTGATTCTAACAATTCTCCAGAAATGCGAGTATCACGGGCAACGAAAACACGCGGGCGCTCCGGTTCATGCTGACTCAGAACATAGCCGCCAAAACGTCCAAGTTTAAAAGCCAGTTCCGGTGTTAGTTCTACATTTGCCTCACCACGTACGCCGTCTGTACCAAAATATTTTCCCATAACTATTTGATGCTAAGCATCTTCCTCCATTAATTTTAATCATTATAATATTATTTTTTCTTAGCTGTCAACTTAACAGTTACTTTTGCAGGACTTATCTTAAGATTATCCGCAGCTAAGGGAATTGTCTTTGTTGTATCCTTAGTAACATCTGAAATATTAACTTTAGCCTTAATGTAAGAGATTTTTTCGAGATTTTCTTGTTTACCATAGACAAGAACCTCTTTTGTAGCTAATTCGTAGCGAATATCAGACAGACTGCTGTTAATTTGACCTGTTAACTCAACAATAATCGGTACTTTTTTTGACAATTCTTCAACCTCAACCTCTAAGTCTGTTTTTGTTGGGTCAATAATACTTGGTAAAATTTTACCGTTTTCAGAAACAGCCTGCAAGGTTACTGAATCGCTGTAATCTTTGGATAGGACTTGATTCTCCGGAAGAACAGCTACTACATGATCAATCTGTTCAATAGTGGACTCATCGCTAGTAACCTCTACCTCTGAAGCACTAGTAGAAATTTTCTTTAATTTGTAACCATCAGCAATTTGATTATCAGATACTTTACCAACAACTTTAAACGTCTTTGTTTTCTTTTTACCAACGGTCACATTTATAGTCGTCGGTGAAGCTTCTGCGCTGACACCACTAGGAAGATCTTTTATCTCCAAAGGAACCTTATTGGTACCTTCTTTAGCATTTGACAAGTCAGCAACAACTTTAAAATGTCTGGTGTCATTATTGATTTCTGAATCCAATTTCACCCGATTGGTTGAGGTCAAATAAACCTCTGTATCATAAGAATAACCACTAATGAAGTACTTATTGCTGTCATATTTAATATCAATAGGGACATTTTCTAAGGTATGGTTATATGTCTGCAAAAGGCCAGTTGTTTGATTTCTTGAACCATAATTGACTGAATTAGCTGTCAAGAACAAGAGAATGGCAAAAAAGATTGAAACAAGAGTTAACCAGAGACGTTTAGTAAAAAACCGCTTAAACATGATGGCGTCCTCCAAAGAATTGCTTCATCCAATTCTTTTTCTTTGGTTCTTCTTTAATGAAATGCTCCCGCAATAAGACCTCAAAAGCTTCAAGGGACAAATCATGGATAAAATCACCTTTATAAGCAACAGAAATAGCTCCTGTTTCCTCGGAAACAACAAAGGTAAAGGCATCAGAAGCTTCTGAAAGTCCAATGGCAGCACGGTGGCGCGTTCCAAATTCCTTGGAAATATGACTGGACTCTGAAAGCGGAAGATAGGCACAAGAAACAGCAATCTTATTTCCCTCCACAATAACGGCACCATCGTGCAAAGGTGTATTAGGAATAAAAATATTAATCAGTAATTCTCCAGAAATATCTGCATCTAAAGGAATTCCAGTGGCAATATATTCTCTTAGGGTCTGAGTCTCTTCTATTGATACCAAAGCTCCAATTTTGCGCGGACTCATATAAGCCACAGCTTTCACAAAGGCGGCAACTAATTTTTCATCATCACTCAGCTGCTGTCTTTGGATAAAAGACTGGGGTGTTCGTCCAAAACGTTCCAAGCCAGACCGAATTTCAGGAGCAAAGATAACAACTCCGGCAATAACACCATAAGTAATAACTTGGTTCATCAAAAAAGCAATTGTTGTGAATCCTAAGAATTCTGCGACAAATTTAAAGAGAACAAATAGAACAACTCCTTGAACTAAAGACATCACTTTAGTACCTGCTAAGGCTTTGATAAATTTATAAATCAACCATGATACAATAGCAATATCAAGAATATGAACTAAAATTTTTAAAGGACTATCAATAAGACTAGCCCAAAATTGGGCATTAACGTTAAATAAACTACTCATACAATTCTTTCTTTTTAATATCAAACTTAGCTATATACTTCTTTATTATATCATTTTTCAAGTGATTTTTCTGTATCTCAAACGCTTTTTTTATGATAAAATGTTCATATGACTTTAAAATCGAGAATAGGAATTTTAGCTGGTAAAACAGCACACTTTTTTCTCAGTAAAATAGGGCGCGGCTCTACCTTACCTGGAAAAATTGCTCTTAAGTGCGATAAAGATATTTTAGATACACTTGCTAAAGATTATGACATTGTTGTTGTCACAGGCACTAATGGAAAAACCTTAACAACAGCTTTAACAGTAGGAATTTTAAAAAAGGCTTACGGTCAGGTGCTAACCAATCCTAGTGGTGCCAATATGATTACAGGAATTACCTCAACTTTTTTAACTGCTAAAAAATCTAGAAATGGTAAAAAGATTGCGGTGCTGGAGATTGATGAAGCCAGCCTTCCTAAAATTACAGATTATCTAAAGCCCAGCCTTTTTGTTTTCACCAATATTTTTCGTGATCAAATGGATCGTTACGGTGAAATTTATACTACCTATCAAATGATTTTGGACGGTGCTGCCAAAGCGCCAAAAGCAACTATTTTAGCTAATGGAGATAGCCCACTCTTTAACGCCAAAACAGTTGTTAATCCTGTGCGTTACTATGGTTTTGATACAAAAAAAGAAGCTGCTCACTTGGCACATTACAATACTGAAGGCATCGTCTGTCCTAAGTGCGAATATATCCTACAATACAAGCTTAATACTTATGCCAACTTGGGCGACTACATCTGCCCCAACTGTGGTTTTCACCGTCCTCATCTGGATTACAGCTTGACTCAGCTAACCAAGATTAGCAACACTCAAGCTGAGTTCATCATTGACGGACAGGATTATAAGATCAATGTCGGCGGCCTTTATAATATCTATAATGCCTTGGCTGCAGTCGCTGTTGCAGAATTTCTCGGTGTAACTCCTGAACAAATCAAGGCTGGCTTTGACAAGAGCCGTGCTGTTTTTGGACGCCAAGAAACCTTTAAAATCGGCGATAAGTCATGTACTCTTGTTTTAATAAAAAATCCTGTTGGTGCCAGTCAAGCACTAGAAATGATTAAACTAGCACCTTATCCTTTCACCTTATCTGTCCTTCTCAATGCCAATTATGCTGATGGCATTGATACCAGCTGGATTTGGGATGCGAATTTTGAGAGCATTTTAGATATGAACATTCCACAAATCTTTACAGGTGGTGTCCGCCATTCAGAAATAGCCAGACGTCTGCGTGTTACTGGTTACAATGAAACAAAGATTGAGCAGGCTGAAAAACTTGAAGACATTCTAAGTATGATTGAAAAACAAGAGGCTGATCATGCCTACATTCTAGCTACTTACACAGCCATGTTGGAATTCCGCGAATTACTAGCCAGCCGTCACGCAGTAAGAAAGGAGATGCATTAATGACTTATACTTCTCTACAATCTCCTGCTGACAAGGATTACTTATATGATATCAGGGTTGCTCATCTTTATGGCAATTTGCTCAATACCTATGGCGATAACGGAAACGTTCTCATGCTTAAATATGTTGGTGAAAAATTAGGTATACGAATGACTTTTGATATTGTCTCAATCGGCGATGATTTTGATGCTAACAAGTATGATATGGTTTTCTTTGGCGGCGGTCAGGACTATGAGCAATCCATTGTTGCTAAGGATTTGCCTAATAAACGCTCTGCTATTGCCAGCTTTATTCAAAATAATAAGGTTGTCCTAGCTATCTGCGGCGGTTTCCAGTTGTTGGGACAATATTATGTTCAAGCCAATGGCGTCCGCATTGACGGTATTGGTGTTATGGGTCACTATACGCTTAATCAAAAAGATAATCGCTACATTGGTGATATCAAGATTCATAATGACGAATTTAACGAAACCTACTACGGCTTTGAGAATCATCAAGGAAGGACCTTTTTGTCTGATGACGAAAAGCCTTTAGGGAGAGTTATTTATGGAAATGGTAATAATAAAGAGGATGGCAGCGAAGGCGTCCACTATAAAAATGTTTTTGGCTCCTACTTCCACGGTCCCATTCTTTCGCGTAATGCTAATCTAGCTTACCGCCTTGTGACAACAGCTCTACATAACAAGTATGGCATTGATATTCAACTACCTCGCTATGAGGACATTCTTAGCTTAGAGGTTGCTGAAGAATACGGCGATGTTAAAAGCAAAGCGGAGTTTGAGAAATAGAAGATGATAAAAGCACAGATAAATAACATCTGTGCTTTATATTATAATTTATTAACATTTACGAGAGGGGAACAAAAATCGGTAAGTCGTAACGCAATCACGACTTCTATTTTATCTTTTTACCTTACGGAAGGTGGATTAGGTACTGACATAGACGGACATTTATGGGATTAGACAAGCTTAACAGTCCAACAGACTGTTAAAAAAGTTGGAACGCTTTTGTCCCCAACCTCTTTTTTTAATCAATCCTCCAGCTGCTCACTCAATTCTTCCCATTCTTCTAGAAGTTCCAATTGTTCTGTTTGAACGCTTTCTAGTTCTTTTTGCAGGTCGGCCAATTGAGTAAAGTCATTAGTAGTAAGCATGGCCTCATTAATTTCAGTTTCACGCGCTTCAATGGTTTCTAAGCGCTCTTCAATTTCGGCTATACGCCTCTTTAATTTGCGTTCTTCTTTTTGGTTGGCCTTTTGGGCTTGATAGTCCGTGGCGGCAGCCAAGGAGGATGAAGGGGATCCTGACTGCATAGGTTGAAGGAACTCTGTCTTTGCTTCTCGCTCTGCTTTTTTTTCAAGATAATAATCGTAATCACCTAAGTAAAGGGTGAAACCATTTTGGGAGATTTCGAGAACTTTTGTCGCGACGCGGTTGATGAAATAACGGTCGTGGCTAACAAAGAGAAGAGTGCCATCAAAATCAATAAGAGCAGTCTCCAACACTTCCTTACTGTCAATATCTAAGTGATTAGTAGGTTCGTCTAGAATGAGGAAATTATTGTTTTCCATGGATAACTTGGCAAGAAGCAAGCGCGCACGTTCACCACCAGACAGCATGGCAACAGATTTCTTGACATCGTCGCCTGAAAAGAGAAAAGCACCTAAACGGTTTCTAATATCCACTTCTGCTGTCCTTGGAAAGGCTGACCAAAGCTCTTCTAAAACGGTATTGCTCGCTGTCAGATTGGACTGGGTCTGGTCATAATAACCGACTTGTACATTTGAGCCATAAACTGAGCTCCCATGAATAAATGGTATTTGCCCCATAATGGACTTGAGCAAGGTTGATTTGCCAATACCATTGGGACCAACGATAGCAAGGGCATCCATTTTTCTAACATCTAGATCAATAGGCTGCGCTAATATCTTGTCATCATAACCAATAGCTGCATTAGTAACCTTTAAAACCTCATTTCCGGAGGCTTTATCAACATGAAAAGTTATATTGGCAGATTTTTTACTGGCATCGGGTTTATCCAATCGCTCCATTTTTTCCAATTGCTTACGCCTAGCCTGTGCCCGCTTGGTCGTTGATGCACGAACAATATTGCGCTGCACAAAGTCCTCTAATTTAGCAATTTCTTTTTGCTGCTTCTCATAATTTTTCTCTTTCATGGCAATTTTTTCAGCCTTAAGATCCATGAATTTGGAATAATTTCCCAC
Source organism: Streptococcus mutans (assembly GCF_006739205.1). NCBI lineage: Bacteria > Bacillati > Bacillota > Bacilli > Lactobacillales > Streptococcaceae > Streptococcus > Streptococcus mutans. The sequence continues at coordinate 706,983 of NZ_AP019720.1, read as the reverse complement.
ATAGCGATCTAGAGAGTGAGGGGTCAAATCAAGCGTAACTGTCGCTACCTTATCAAGAAAATAACGGTCATGACTAACAATGATTAAAGCTCCTTGATAATTGACTAAATAATTTTCCAACCAAGAAATGGTTTCAATATCCAAATGATTGGTGGGCTCGTCCAATACCAACAGTTCTGGTTTTTCTAGAAGCATCTTGGCCAAAGCTAGGCGCGTGTTTTGACCGCCTGAGAGTTCAGCAATTTTCGTCTGCCACATAGACTCATCAAATTTAAAACCATTGAGAATAGCTTTGATGTCACTCTCATAAGTGAAACCACCCTGCTGCCTGAAGGATTCGGATAAGCGGTCATAATCAGCCATGAGTTTATCAAAATCATTTCCGACCAACTCTGCCATTTGCCCTTCCATAGAGCGCAAATGTCTCTCAGTCGCACGTAAATCATCAAAAACATGGAGCATTTCATCATAAATGGTATTATCAGATTTAAAACGGCTATTCTGAGCCAAATACGACAGGGTTACATCACGCTTGAGAGTGACCTCACCTGATGTTGCTGTTTCTTCACCCACGAGAATTTTTAAGAGTGTAGACTTACCAGCACCATTAGGTCCAACCAAGGCGATACGATCATGTTCATCTACTTGAAGATTAATATTATCAAAGAGCACATCACCAGAAAATGAGCGCTCTAATTTGTTTCCCTGTAAAATAATCATAATTCTATTGTATCAGATCTCGACTGACTAAGCTAGTTGAGATAGTAAAAAAGATAACCGCAGTTATCCTTTTTACATTGTTTATTGATCCAAAACAGCCATCGTTGTTAGGGCTGAGTCATAATAGTTTGTTGATGACAGACCCTTGACAAAAACTTTCTTTTCTTGCTGATGTAAACGCTCATACTTATGGTTTAATTTCTTAGCTGCATAGAAAATTGGAGCATCAAAACTAGCCGACTGATGACTATCCAACCGTTCCCCATTCAGCTTATAACCCGCATAGATGGTCTTTTCGGTCATGAAGAAATTCATCATCTTCTTAAGTATTTTTTGGCTCTTTTTATCATTGCTTTTAGCTAAATTATAGGGCATACGACAGGCATTATAGTAGTAATCACCATCATATTTGCTGGCAATAAGGTTAGCCTTGGCAGCCTTTATCTCACCTGATTCACGAACCCACATAAAATCTGGCAGGAGACCAGTTTTATGCTGACGGCTCATTTTTTCTAAACTAGCTAGCATGGAAGTCTTGATCGTTTTCCAAGTCTCATCTTTACTAAACTGATAAAAAACATCAAATTGTTCTGGCAGTATATCTGAGGTGCGAACGAGATCGTAATAATCAGTCCCTTTAACAGCCCAATTACCAACAGTCAAGGATTTCGTCTCTGAATTGTAATTATAAGTTAAAATATCCTTTAAAAGCAACCTAGCTTGTTTTTTATAAGTATCAGCTTGATCAGACCAGAGCTCTGATGCTTTAATCAAGGCATAAGCAATATACAGATCACCATCCGTTGCACTGTTTGACAAATCCTCAATTGAACCATCTGTTTTAATATTTTGTTTCCAAGACATTAACTGCGTATTGGCAGTGCGATGATTCATATAATATTTGTAGAGCTTAGCAAATTGGGACTTAGTTGTTATGCCCTTCTTAGCAGCTTTAATGGCAATATACATTCCATAACCCTGTCCTTCAGAAAGAGCAGTTGTCCCTTCATCACTAGTAGCCGTCTTTATATAAGCACTTTTTCCATGAGTTACAACATAATATTTAGACCAATTTTTATAGGTATTCCTTTGCATATCATTAGTACTTTTCACTCGGATAAAATAAAATCCTACAGCCAGTGTTGCTAGCAAAAGTATAAGCCAAATGTATTTTAATTTCTTTTTTTTCACTTTCTTCTCCTCTAGCCTGCAAAACGTTTTGTTTTAACCCATTTGGTTCCTTCACGATGTAAAATCTTATCCATCATAACAGAAGCTACTGATGAAATGGATACAATAATAAAGAGCTGCGTATAAGTAAAGTAAGCCAATAAGGCAATCCAAATTTGTTTAACGGTTGCCTGACCATATTGAGTCGCCTGTGAAATGGAAATTTGCAAGAGATAAAGCAAAATCATTAAGAACCAGTTAAAGAGCAAAAGCTGTGCCATGTAAATATTATTAGCATCAAAAGCAAAGGGAACCTGCACACCTGGCTTAAATAGACCAATAATTAATGCAATCAAATTGGAGAAAAATAAGATATCTGATAACACAATGGCTGCATTAAACCAAAAGAAAGTACAAGTATAGTAGAAGACTTCCCATTTGACACGCCAATTACCACGGCCAAAAAGGTGTTTAAAGTTAGCAATAACAACCTCATAGTTACCTTTAGCCCAGCGCTTTCTTTGCAAATAATAAGATTTCAGCGTTTCGGGTTCTTGCTGGAAAGCTTCTGAATTATAGGCAAGGGCAATCAACTTACCACTTTGCATGATTTTAAAGGAGATATCCGTATCTTCTGTCAGGGCACCATTTCTCCAGCCGCCGATACTCTTAACAAATTCCGTATTGATAATAAAGTTGGTACCAGGAATCCGTCCAATTTTTCCCAAATGCCACATACCAACATGTTGGATACGTTGGGTAACAACGATTTCCTGATTAATACAACGAGTCAGGAAGTTTTGATTAGCATTACGCGTCTTATTTCGACCAAAAGCTGCCACATGACGTTCTGGATCTTCCATAACCTTTTGAACAAGGAAATAAAGAGCATTTCTTTCAGGCATGGCATCCGCATCATAAACACAGATATAATCACCTTTAGCTATCTTCAAAGCATCATTTAAGACACCAGCTTTTCCACCAGTACCACTACGATTAATCAGAGTCAAATCTCGATCAGCATATTGCGGCAAAGCTTTAATGCTTTGCATTTCCTGATACGTATTATCTTCACAGTTATCAGCAAAAAGAATAATTTCAAGCTTATCCCTTGGGTACTTCATATCCAAAATAGCCTTTGCTGTCTGTGCAATCACAACATCTTCATTATGAGCTGGAACCACAACTGTCACCATCGGATATTCTGGCAAAGGGCTGGTATCAACATCAAAATCACTGTGCTTAAACCAAAAATGAACTGCTGACATAAGGATGATCAATGCCATAGCTAAGGAAGACCAAATCGAAATTAAACTAATAATCATTAGAATTTGACTCATCATCATCCACCGCCTTAAAATTTTTATTAACTCTTTCTAAAATAACTAAATAACTAATAAACAAGGTGACAAAACAGGCCGCAAAAAAGAGACTGATGCCAAGACCAATGTTAAAAAATAAGTTTGTTAAGTTCATAATCTCCACTTACCTAATATTCTACAATAATATGAGTTTCCAAAAGACGTTCCAGCCTTTTGAGGATATCTTCATAATAAGCATAACGTTCCCAATTATCATGATTAACTAATTGATAACCATATTGGAACTGAATTTCATGGCTAGTTGCCTCATTATTGAAACGCAAACTGCTAAGATTGATACTAACCTCTTCTTCCATCCCGCGATGCCAGTTGGGATCTGAATTTATTTGAACAATAAGAAACAAACCATTTCTCAAATAAAAAACACGGTCACTGTCATGTTTGGATTTAAAAATGGCACGATTAATGCGTTTAATACTAGCATAATACTCTTTAGGCTGAATTTGCTTAAATTGTTCAGCATGAGCCCAACTAACCAACATTGTTTGAATAGTGACGTCCTCAGAATGCTGTGCCTTACGAGCATAGTATTCATAATAGCTTTTGGCCTTAGAGGTTTGAACTGCAATCGCACCTTTTTTCTCTAAAAACAAAGCTTCTACTTGATTAGCAGTAATTAAAACTATAGGCAAAACTAAAATTAAAGCTAAACGGTCATACAAAGGGATATATGAAATACCCACAGACAAGATAAATGAACCAATAATAATAGAAAAGAGTTCGGTCCAAGTTACTAATAGGTCTGTTAAAAACCAAGGAGTAATGATAGCCATAAAAATAAGAAAGGCATAAACCTCTAAGATAAGCAAACCATATTGAAGAGCAACATAAAGACCTAATCCAGCAGCTAATAGCATAAATAAAAGCATGCTGAAAAATTTTAACAAACGTTTCATTCTAAAATTATTCCCCCGTTCCAAAATCATCCGGCCGCGCGCCATTATTAAAATAATAAGAAATAGCTTCTAAAATACGTTTTGAAGCTTGACCATCGCCATAAGGATTTTGGGTCTGGGCCATTTTATCGTATTCTTCTTTATTATCCAGCAAACTTATCATAGCATTTTTGACACTATCTTCTTGAGTACCAACTAATCTTAAAGTCCCTGCTGCTACTCCTTCAGGTCGCTCTGTTGTATCACGTAAGACAAGGACAGGCTTCCCAAGAGATGGCGCCTCCTCTTGGACACCACCAGAATCTGACATAATAAAATAACTCTTATTTGCTAGATTATGAAAATCCATAACATCAAGCGGTTCAATCAGATGGATACGCTCTGTATTTGCTAGAATATCCTTTGCTGCCTTTTGAACAGCAGGACTCAGATGAACTGGATAAACAAGCTCAACATCTGGATAATCAGCTAACACTGATTTAAGCGTCTTAAAGACCCTTCTCATCGGCTCTCCTTGATTTTCACGACGATGCATTGTTACTAAAATAATCCTATTATCTGATTTAATTTTAGTAAGAACATCATGATGATAGTTCTCTTTAACAGTTAAATCAAGAGCATCAATAGCAGTATTTCCAGTAATAAAAATATGTTGAGCAGGATGATTTTCCTTCAAGAGATTATCACGGCTTTGATTAGTTGGTGCAAAGTACAAATCTGAAACAACATCTGTTATCTGGCGATTAACTTCTTCTGGAAATGGAGAGTATTTATTCCAAGTCCTAAGGCCTGCCTCAACATGACCAATTTTAATTTGATTATAGAAAGCAGAGATGCTAGCAGCAAGAGTTGTCGTTGTGTCACCATGAACTAAAATAATATCAGGTTTCTCACTCTTTAAGACTTCATCAAGTTTATTAATAACATTTGTTGTAATGGTTGACAAGGTCTGCTGCTTACTCATAATGTTCAAATCATAATCAGGCCTAATCTTAAATGTCTCTAACACCTGATCAAGCATCTGTCTGTGCTGAGCAGTTACTACGGTTACTGTTTCAAAACGTTCAGTCTGCTCTTTTAAAGATATAATCAGGGGCGCCATTTTGATGGCCTCTGGTCTTGTACCAAAGACAAGCATAACTTTAATCTTTTTCATGTTCCCTCTTCATGATAAATTGAAATTAATGTAAAGCCAAATGATACATCTTTGTCATAATAGCATTATTTCATTACATTTTCAATACAAAATACTTTGATTTTTTTAAAAAACTTTTCCTTTATTTTATAATTATATTAAAAACACTCTTTTTTCACAAGAGCGTCCAAGGATAAAAATCATTACTAAATAAGTATTTGGCAAGCTTTAGAATTTTATCATTTTCTTTTAATGAGATAAAAAATCAATCAAGAGACTGTTTCGTATATGTCAATAATATTAAATTTATATAATAAAGTGATATAAAACTATTATTTTACTCACATTTAATTAGCGTAAAGCTTCTTAACAGCAGTTATATCAACTGTTTGAATACCATTGTAGGAACCTGATGAGGCCATTACCGAAGTTTCTTTATCATCATGATCAAGTCCTATAGCATGCCCTAACTCATGCTCTGCTGTGTGGACTATCCTATCAAAACTATAACCGTAACTTGCATCTAAAAGATAGTAGCGATTAAGCTTAACATCAACATGACTCATGCGATTGGTCACTGCATTCGTTTCTGTTTCAGCTAAACCAGCGGCTTGCGAATTTACATCAGAATAATCCTTTGCTGTAATATCTGCTGATGCTTTATCCGAAATGATATTAAAAGTGAAACTTCCTGTTGCATTCCAATTAGCCAGAGCAGTTTGGTAAGCCTTAACAATAGTTTTATCAGTAGAAGCTATATAAACACTAGCACTATTTTGACTCCAACGACTCCCTGCTTCATGTTTATAATTATCTGTTGATAATTTAGACATCGTATCCGGCAAACTAAAGTCATTACTAAAAAAAGTCGTTATCTTATTCCATTGTTCGGAGATCGTTGATTCCAAGTCTGTTTTATGATTATTTGTAAAATAAAGAAAAGCAAAAATAATAGCAGCAAGAATAATAAGAGTTTTAATGATGCTCCAAATAATATTCCATATTAGTCTAGGAATAAAAAACAAAATTTTAATGAAAGTCTTCATAAATAATCCTTTCTATGCTTGTCATAAAACTCAGGATGACAGACAAAAACAGGAACTTTCTGATATTCATCTCACTTTTTAATCTATAACACTAAGCAAGATCCAAATATTCTTATATTTATTTCATTCTTGAAAATCCAGTATAATATTTAAGAATACGCCTAAGTATAGCAGGCAAGAGAGTAAAAAGCAAGGATTTACCGCAATTGGCAATGAATCGATATTTGTATATAATATCCACTAAAATCCCAATGGAAAGGAAAATTGAGTCAATTAGAATCGCGTATTTATGGGCAGCATTTCAACTTACCTAGTGTAACTATAGGCTTTGAATAGTGACTGAATTAAGAGTTATCTTAAAATAGCTTGCAGACTCAGAGCGAACTTCCTTTTGAAGTTTGTTTGTTGACTCTCAGAAAGTGTGCTATTAAAAAATCACCCCTAAAAGAGTTTTTGATTCAAAATCATGGTCCCTTTATTTAATAGGTAATTTAATTTACTTGTCTCAAACTTAGCAGAACGAGACGAACTGAAAATCACGTAATAAAACAGCAGGCAGAATTAAGACTCTGCCTGCTGTTTTTATTTGTCAGCTAATAATTAATTCACTTTCAATTCTTTAAAATGACCATTTTTAACTTTGCTGTAACCCTGTTTTTTGAGAAATCTTTCACTTTGCTTTAAGCTAATATAAGTTGCTCTTTTACCTGAAGGAGTATTAATGTTTACTTCTGGAAGCTTTTTCGCTAATTCATTAAGATTAGCTTTGGTATAATCTACACTTACTTTTTCTATCAAATAGACATCTTTGTAAGCAACACTTTCCTGAACACCTGTAATACCTTGATATTTCTCTGATTGAGAGCCAACCTTCTCTTTTGCTGCTTGAGCATCTGTCACCTTGAGTGCTGAATAAAGGATTTTTGATTCCGCCGTTTGTTTAAGTACCTTATCATTGCCTTTATTATGATAGTAAGTCAATCTAACATCAGCTACACCTTCTTTAAGAAGTTGGTAGGACACTGTTTCTACACGAGATGAATTAGCACTTACTGTTTTTTGATTAGTTAAGGTAAAAAATGTTACAGCTACAATAATCAGCCCTAACACAATACTTAATTTCTTTTTCACAAATCGAATCCTCACTTTCATTTTCTACTCTTATTTTAACTGCTTAAAAATAAACTGTCAAATAAAACCAGAAAAACTTACCTTAAGATTATTAGGACAACCGTTCTTCTTTTTGATAGTCAATAGGAAGCCATTCTAAAAGAAAATTCAACTGTTTTTCCCAATAGTACCACTCATGTCTGCCATGGTCGTTACGATAGTCAATATTAAGCCCTATCTTTCTTAATTTTTTCACAGCTGTTTCATTAGCCTGATAAAGAATATCTTCATAACCGCACCAAGCGTAGAACTTGGTTTTTTTATCAGACTTTTCTGCTAGTGTTGTCAGAAAATGTTCCTGTAACTGTTTTCCTTGTAAATTTCCAAAGATGCCTTCCCAATAGTTTTGAGATGCTCCTGTCGTTTCTCCTAGGTCTTGACCATCAATTCCAAGTCCAAGTGCACCTGAAAAAGAAGCTGCGTGAGAAAACTTATCTGTTGAAAGAGCAATCTTATAAGCTCCGTAACCTCCCATGGAAAGTCCCGCAATAAAAGTTTTCTCACGTTTTTTTGTCATATTTGGAAAGAAACGCTGCAGAATTTGAGGTAGTTCTTTGGCAATCATATCATAATAATCCAAGCCATAAGCTGTATTGGTATACCATGCTAAATCAGTTGATGGCATAATAACGATAAGATTTGTCTTTCTAACGAGACGTTCAATAGCTGTCCGCTTTTGCCATGAATTTTCATTGCCGCCCATACCGTGCAAAAGATAAAGAACAGGAATATCGGTATCATTTATATAATCTTCCTTAATCTCTGAAGCATCGGGATAGATAACATTAACATGGCGTTCCATCCCTAAAGTTTTGGAATTGTATTCTATCTGAAAAAAAGCCATTTTTGATCTCCTTTTTTTGTTTTCATTATAGCACAATCCCTCTTTTTTTGGTAAACTAACAAAACAAACGGAGGAACATATGGTTACGATTTACGGTGATCTTATTGACAAGGAAACAAGGTGCATTGATTATCATGGCCCAACAGACATTGTCGCCCTAAAATGTTTTGCCTGTCAAAAATACTACCCTTGTTTTTTATGTCATAATCGACACGAGACACACAATTTTCAAGCTTATCCAGAAAAATTAAAAAAAGATAAGGTTGTTTTTTGTGGATCTTGTCAAAGAGAATTAACTATTGAAGCATACAAAGAAAAAGGAACCTGCCCTTTCTGTCACCATCTTTTCAATCCCAATTGTAAAGTACATTATAATCATTATTTCAGAAATTAATAAAAAAGCTAGGATTGAACTGCATACTCTTTTAGTTGAATTTCTCTATCCAAAAAATCCAACCATTTGGAAACAGTATCAACCAAGCCTCTTTTATCTAACTTCCATAACTACTGGTAAAATAGCTGGACGACGCTTAGTTTGTTCAAAAAGAAATTTACCAATTTCATCACGAACAATAGATTTCAATTCTCCCCAATCAAACGTATCTTGTTGCAAATAATTTTCAACAGCCTTATTGACAATATCTGCACTTTCGCGTAAAATATCACGGCTTTTTCTGACATAAACAAAACCACGTGTATTGATTTTAGCTCTTGAAATGATTTTCTTTTCTTTTTTATTGACAGTTAAGGCAATGATAAAGATACCATCTTCAGAAAGCACCTTGCGGTCTCGTAAAACAATATTGCCAACATCACCAATAGCATTGCCATCAATCATGACATCTCCAGCCGGGATACCGCCTTCATGTAAGAAACCATCCTCTTTATCATAAACCATAATGTCACCATGTTTCATAATATAAATATTTTCCGGAAACATGCCTATTTCAAGAGCCAAATCAGCATGGGCAGCTAATTCACGATATTCTCCTTGTATAGGGAAGAGATATTTGGGCTTAAGCAGATTAATCATCAGTTGAAGATCACGACCATTAGCATGGCCAGATACGCGTAAGTCCTGAGTAATGAGTCTCACATCACCGCCAGCCTTATAAATCATATTCTCAACACGCGCAACAACGGCTTCTTTAGAAACAGTAGGTGTTGTTACAATATAGACCAAATCACCATCTTTAATTTCAACATAACGATGACGGCCAATAGCCATTTTTCTTAAACCATTGAGTGGCTCGCTCATCCGACCAGTTTCTAAAATAATTAGTTCATGATCTTCAAATTTATGCATATCTTTTGGTTTGACAATAAGTTTTTCATCAACCAGAGAAAGCTTTTTAAGACGGATAGCTGTTCGAACAATATTTTCAACATCATAACCTGTCAGCACAACACGGCGGCCATTGTTAGCAGCCGAATCAAAGACTTGTTGGATACGAACAAGATTAGAGGCTACTGCAGCGACGATAATACGTCCTTCCCAATTGGAAATGACTTGCTCCATTTCAATACCTACTTCAGCTTCACTGGCAATTTGAACAGTGCTATCAGCATTAGCAGAATCTGATAAAAGTGCCAGAACACCTTCACGTCCAATTTCAGCAATGCGAGCTAAGTCAGTCTGATAAAGCTTGCTGGCTGCTTGGTCAAACTTAAAATCACCTGTATAAACAATATTGCCTTCTTTAGTGCCAACTACAATTCCTAAACTTTCTGGTATAGAATGGGTAGTTTTGAAAAAAGAAATAATAGCATCGTCAAATTCAATTTCAGTTTGAGCATCAACCACATGGAAATTATGGAATTTCTTAGTTGCATCGTTGTTTTTAACGACCAACTTAGCTAGTTCAATCGTTAACTCAGAACCAAATACCGGAGCTTTGACATCACTCAACAAATAAGGCAAAGCACCAATAGCATCAGCATGTCCATGGGTTAAAAAAATTCCCTGTACACGCTTTTTATTTTCAATCAGATAATCCAGATTAGGAATAACAACATCAACACCTAACTGTTCATTTTCTGGATACTTAAGCCCAGCATCAAGAATGAAAATGGCGTCGTTGACTTCTACCACATAGAAGTTCTTACCATTTTCACGAACTCCGCCTAGGGCAATAATTTTAATGTCACTCATTATGTCTCCTTACATTAGTTTTATAGGTTTTGAATTTCAATTTTAGTGTCAGACTTATCTCATTATTAACGAATGAATCTGATGAAATATATCTCATCAGATTATCGTACCAACCAGCAGTTTGGCTATTCTTTCACTATAATAATACTTTCATACATACGGTTCTTGCTTAGCAAGTCGAATGACTGCGGGCAATAAAAAATTGCATACATTGTTAGTATACAACTTTTCGCCAGTTTTTTCAATTTATTCAAACAGTCCGTAATAGTCTGAAATGTTCATCTTTGCTTTTTCTTCGGCCGATAAATCTTGGATAATACGACCGTCTTCCATTACCAAGAGGCGATTGCCATATTTAAGAGCATCTTCCATACGATGAGTAATCATGAGGGCTGTTAGATGATCACGTTTCACGAATTCTTCTGTCAGTGTCATTAGAGCAACACTGGTTTTAGGATCCAGAGCCGCTGTATGCTCATCAAGTAACAAAAGCTCTGGACGTTTGATGGTTGCCATAAGCAAACTGAGCGCTTGTCTTTGCCCACCTGATAGCAAGCCTGTTGGGGTCTCTAGATGCTTTTCAAGGCCATTGCCAATTTTATCAATTACTGCTTGAAACTCTTCTTTATAAGCACTAATGCGGCGCGAGACAAGTCCACGTTTTTCACCACGGTATTTGGCAATTAAGAGATTTTCCGCAACTGTCATTCTTGGTGCAGTCCCCATTTTAGGATCCTGAAAGACACGCGATAGATATTTTGCTCGCTTTTCAGCAGGATAGGCGGTGACATCTTCTCCCATAATAGAAATGCTGCCGTCAGTCAAAGACAGTGTGCCAGCAAGGACATTAAAGAGAGTTGATTTCCCTGCTCCATTTCCACCAAGAATGGTCAAAAAATCACGTTCGTATATATCTAAACTGACATCATCAAGAATTGTCTTATAATCATCAAAGCCATTGTTAACTTGAACCGTAGCATTCTTTAATTCAACAATTTTAGTCATCGTGATAACTTCACTCCTTTGAAGAATTTCTTTTTCAGCTCTGGAATCATAAGACAGATAGCCAAGACTAAAGCACTGAAGAGTTTGAGATAGTTGGTCTTAAAGCCCATTGAAATAACAGCTAAAATCAAGAATTGATAAAGAACAGAACCAACGACAATAGCTAATAAACGCTCCAATAACGTTAGACTCGTCGAAAAGAGAACTTCACCAATAATAATACTAGCCAACCCAATAACAATGACACCAATTCCTTTTGAAACATCTGCATAACCATCTTGCTGGCTAATCAGAGCACCGGATAAGGCAATAATACCGTTAGATAAAATGAGCCCCATTAATTCCATCTTATCTGTATGTATGCCAAAACTCTTGGCCATATCATGATTATCACCTGTTGCAATGTAGGCTTGTCCCAGACGTGTATTAAGAAAGAAAATCATCGCGCTAACGACAAGAAAAACAAAAATAAGACCTAAACTAAGGAGATTAATCTCTCCTGAAAAGGGTAAGAGATCCTGTAATTTTTTAGCATCTAAAAGACCTAAATTTGCCCGTCCCATAATCATCAACATAACAGAATGACAAGAGGTCATAACCAGAATTCCTGATAAAAGCGTGGGAATTTTCCCTTTAGTATAAAGAAGTCCTGCTGCTAGTCCTGCCAGACAGCCTGACAAACTTGCAATAATAGTTGCTAATAAGGGATTCATTCCCTGTGTGATCAAACTCACAGCCACTGCTCCTCCTAAAGGAAAGGAACCTTCCGTCGTCATATCAGGAAAATTTAAAATGCGAAAGGTCATAAAAATACCTAAACCTAAAATGGACCAAAGAAAACCTTGAGAAATGGTTGAAAGTAACATTATCGTCCCCTTCTTTTGTAATATCTTCTATTTTAACACAAAAAAAGGAGGGGGACAAAAACCTCTTTGAGAGATTCCTCCTTATTCCACTCCTTATTAAAGTCCAATTTTCATTGATTCTTTTGCTGTTTTGCTTTTTTCAAAATATCAGATGGGATATCAATGCCTAACTCTTTCGCAACTTTTTTATTCACAACTGGGGTTCCCTTATCAAAAATATCAACAGGAAGTTGTGAAACTTTTTTACCTTCAAACACTTTAACAGCCATTTTACCAGTAGCAACACCCAATTTATACTGATCGACAACAACCGAAGCAAGTCCACCTTCTGTTACCATGGTATCAACACTTGGATAGATAGGTTTTTTAGCTGTTTTAGCCGCTGATACCACTGTTGGAAAGGCACTGGCAATTGTATTGTCCAAAGGAATCCAGACAGCATCTGTCTTATCCAGCATCACATTCATTGTAGTCGCAATCTCATTGGTTGAAGGAACAGAATATTCCAGAACCTTGTAGCCTTTTTTCTCAGCAATTTTTTTAAATTCCTCCACTTGGGATTTTGAATTATCTTCACTGCTAGAATAGAGAATACCAACTGTTTTGACATCTGGCGTTAATTTTTTGATTAAACTAACTTGATCACTGATTGGTGTCTTGTCTGAAACACCCGTTACATTTCCATTTGGTTTTTTCAAATCTTTAACCAATTTGGCACCAACGGGATCAGTCACAGCCCCCATAATAATTGGTGTCTTTTTGGTTGCACTGGCCAATCCTTGTGCTGCTGGTGTAGCAATACCAACGAGAACATCATTTTTATGATTGACTAGGGTCTGACTCATGGTTTGTACTTTGCTTTGATCACCTTCAGCATTCATAAAATCAATTTTGATTTTTTTGCCAGAATAACCTTCTTCTTTAAGACCAGCCTTAATACCACGATAAATCTCATCTAACGCATTGTGACTGACATATTGGAGCACACCAACTTTAAAAGTTCCCGATTGTGAATTCTTCCTATTTTGTTTGTCAACGGATTGGTAAACTAAAATACCAATAACAAGTACAGCTAGAGCCAATAAAACGCCCAATAAACGTTTATTTTTCATATTTCCTCCCAATAATGAATGTCAATGAGAATAGCTTAAGTATGATCAAAATCTAACCTGCTGCTAACAAAAAAAGCTTTCCCACGCTTACAAGCCAAAAAATTGTCTGTTTAACTCTCTCAAATTCACTAAGTTACTGTTTCTATTTTACTGTAATTTTCAGCTTTTTTCAATATAGCAGATAATAACTTTAAAGACTTTAGGAAATGATTTAAGTCTGCATATGGTATAATAAAAGAACTAAAAGAAAAGGGGAAAATCATGTCTTTTGATGGCTTTTTTTTACATCATTTAACAAAGGAATTACAAGAACAGATTCTTTGGGGGCGTATTCAGAAAGTAAACCAGCCTTTCGAACAAGAGCTAGTGTTGACGATTCGCAACAACAGGCAAAATTATAAACTGCTTCTTTCAGCCCACCCTGTCTTTGGCCGTGTTCAATTAACCAAGACCGATTTTCAAAATCCTCAAAGCCCTAATACTTTTACTATGATTATGCGAAAGTATCTGCAAGGAGCTCTTATCGAAAACATTGAACAAATTGAAAATGACCGTATTCTTGAAATGAGCATTTCCAATAAAAATGAAATTGGTGATCAAATCAAGGTTACTATGATTATTGAAATCATGGGGAAGCACAGTAATATTATTCTTTTAGATAAAAATGAAGGAAAAATTACTGAATCCATTAAACACATTGGCTTCACTCAAAACAGTTACCGCACTATTTTACCTGGCTCAAGATATTTAGCACCACCGAAAATACAGGCCCAAAACCCTTTTACCATTTCTGATGAAACATTATTTGAAATCCTACAAACAGAAGATTTAGCGGCTAATAATTTACAAAAACTCTTTCAGGGCTTAGGACGCGACACGGCTGCCGAATTGAGCCAAAGATTAAAAACTGACACATTCAAAAACTTTAAACTGTTTTTTGACTCGCCAACTTCTCCAACTTTGACTGAAAAATCTTTTACTGCAATTACTTTCAGCAATTCCCAAGAAACCTTTGGTAGCCTGTCAGATCTGCTTGACTATTTCTATCAAGATAAGGCTGAACGCGACAGAATTGCACAGCAAGCCAGCGATCTTATCCATCGTATTCAAAATGAATTAGAGAAAAACAAGAAAAAACTCAAAAAGCAAGAGCAAGAATTGCAAGATACAGATAAGGCTGAAGAGTTCCGCCAAAAAGGAGAACTTTTGACCACTTATCTTAATCAGGTCCCTAACAATCAGGACAGTGTTGAACTGGATAATTATTATACGGGACAAAAAGTAAGCATTCCGCTTAATAAAGCCTTGACACCTAGTCAGAATGCGCAACGCTATTTTAAAAAATATCAAAAATTAAAAGAAGCTGTGAAGCATTTAGGGAGCCTCATCAGCGAAACAAAGGCTACTATTCAATACTTAGAAAGTGTTGACAATGCCCTCAATCAGGCCAGCCTGTCTGAAATCAGCGAAATTCGTGAAGAGCTGGTTCAAACAGGTTTTGTCAAGCGCCGCCATCGTGAAAAAATTCAAAAACGCAAAAAACCTGAACCTTACTTAGCTTCTGATGGCAAAACCATCATTCTGGTTGGAAAGAATAACCTTCAAAATGACGAGCTAACTTTTAAAATGTCTAAAAAAGGGGAGCTCTGGTTCCATGTCAAAGACATTCCAGGAAGCCATGTTTTGATTAAAGATAACCTTAACCCTAGCGACGAAATTAAAACGGATGCTGCCGAATTAGCAGCTTACTTTTCAAAGGCTCGCCTTTCCAATCTTGTCCAAGTTGATATGATTGAAGCTAAAAAGCTCAACAAACCCAGCAAAGCCAAACCCGGTTTTGTCACTTATAGGGGACAAAAAACGTTGCGCGTAACGCCTAATGAAGCTAAGATAAAAGCGATGAAGATGTAATTTTTTACTTTTTCCAATTTTATTTCAGGCATTATCTATTTGGTTAAAGTTATTGCTACCAAACCTTTGAATCACATATTATCAGCTATCTTAAAGCTTTTCTAGTAAAGTTAACACTCTCTAGTCACTGTTTTCAAGAAATCTAAGTTCTCTTAAGTCCATAAATCTTGGAAAGCACTATCAAAAACGAGGAACATTATGTTCATCATCCAATGATTGGAATTTCTTATTCAGCTATGACCAATTTGTGCTTTTGATAAAATAATATTATAATAAAAAAGATATTATTAAAAAGGTTGGAATTATGTCACATCAAAATGCAAAAAATACAACACAGAATCCGAAAGAGCTTGAGAATGGCATGGTTCGTGGCTTACAAAATCGCCATGTGCAATTGATTGCCATTGCCGGAACCATCGGAACAGGGCTTTTTTTAGGAGCAGGGCGTTCCATTTCATTAACAGGACCTTCCATCATCATCGTTTATCTCTTAACAGGACTTTTCATGTTTTGGATGATGCGTGCGATGGGTGAAATGCTTTACCATGATCCTGATCAGCATACTTTTATCAATTTTATTACCAAATACATTGGTAAAGAATGGGGTTATTTCGCAGGTTGGTCCTATTGGGTGTCTGTCATTTTCTTAGGAATGGCGGAAATCACAGCTATCGCCAAATATGTTCAGTACTGGTTTCCATCTTGGCCTGCTTGGATAATTCAGATTGTTTTTCTTTTAATATTAGGATCTGTTAATTTAATTGCTGTTCGTGTTTTTGGCGAAGCAGAATTCTGGTTTGCCATGATTAAAATCATTGCCATTTTAGCATTGATTGCAACAGCTATCTTCATGTTACTGACTGGTTTTAAAACGAGTCAGGGACCAGTTAGTCTTGCCAATATTTCTAAGGGATTTGAAATGTTTCCCAATGGTTGGATGAAATTTCTCATGTCTTTCCAAATGGTCTTCTTTGCTTATCAGGCTATTGAATTTGTTGGGATTACCGTATCCGAGACACAAAATCCCAGAAAGGTTTTACCAAAAGCTATCCAAGAAATTCCAATGCGAATTGTGATTTTTTATGTCGGTGCCTTAATTGCTATTATGACCATTTTCCCATGGAGAGCATTACCATCAGATACATCACCATTTGTCATGGTCTTCAAACTGGCGGGTATCAAATGGGCGGCTGCCTTAATCAACTTTGTTGTGCTAACTTCCGCAGCGTCTGCTCTAAACTCGACACTCTATTCAACCGGTCGTCACCTTTATCAATTAGCTAATGAAGCACCTAATCAATTTATGAAACGCTTCAAAATCGGAACACTTTCAAAAACTGGTGTCCCAAGTAAAGCCATTATTTTCTCAGCTATTGTTATTGCTATTTCAGCTTTTATCAATGTACTGCCTGGAATAAAAGACGCTTTTGCTTTGATTACTGCGTCTTCTTCTGGTGTTTACATTGCTATTTATGTTTTGACCATGCTGGCTCACCTGAAATATCGTAAATCAAATGATTTTATGGCAGATGGCTATTTAATGCCTCATTACAAAATTTTAAATCCTATCACAATTATTTTTATGGTCTTTGTTTTTATAACTTTGTTTTTACAGGACTCAACCTATATCGGAGCCATTGGAGCAACTATTTGGATTGCTGCCTTTAGTTTCTACAGTAAGTTTAAATTTAAAAAACAATAGATCGCTAGTCAAGTCAAAAAGAGCTAAGGTTTATAAGTCCTTAGCTCTTTTTTAAAGTTATAATCCAGTTTTATTCTGCCTTGTCAATATCACCACGAATATCTTTGGCGTTAAATTTAGCAAAGAGATATTGCCGATCTTGAACGGGGAAACGTTGATCTAACTGATCAACAGCACCCACTTCAACCTGCCCTTCTGAAATAACATAGTCCATAACATGGCCACCAAAAGTATGATCATCAGAAATAAAGTGCAAATGATAACCAGCCACACTGACACCATGAAAAATTTCAGGCGTCCAAATACCAACAATAGTACCGGTAATATTTTCAGCTCTGTATTCTGGCTGATGTGTTGCCACTTCTGCAAATTTCTCATCAGGGGTCGAACGCGGAATCATACGTACATGCATTTTAGCAAAGGTTCCGTGAATTTTAATCGAACGAAAGAGATTCTCCCCATCATAGTAAGACTCAATACGTTCTTGCAATTCTTTATCTGTCATTTCAAAACGCTGCTTAAAAATAACCTCTGCTTCATGATGAATGACAGCTGCATAAGGCACTTTCATATCATCAGGCACTTCAACAACTTCTGGTTTATCACCAGATCCTTTAGCCTGATAAGCTTTACCATCTAGGACAATTAATTCACCATCAATGGAATCAAGTGTTCCTAAACCTAAATCTCCATATTCTAACAGCTCACCCACAGTTAAAGAACCATCATAGAGACCTGCCATAAGCGCTCCTAAGGTATTATATTGAAATAATTTGTTGGTTTCCATTTTAAACTCCTTTTTAGTAGAATTCATCAGGCAAAATAGTTTCACCCAATTTTACATTATCCTTATAGTCCATTGGAACATCAATGAGAACTGGACCATTTTCAGCTTCCTTGAGTGCTGTTTGAAGAACTTGATCAAACTTTTCTTTACTATCAGCACGGTAACCTTTAGCACCGAAACTATCAGCATACTTGACAAAATCAACAGGACCAAAATCAACACCTGCTGAACGGCCGTATTTCATTTCTTCTTGGAATTCAACCATATTATATTTACCATCATTCCAAATGATATGAACAATTGGTAAATGTAAACGAACAGCTGTTTCCAATTCTTGGCCAGAAAAGAGGAAACCACCATCACCTGAAATAGAAATAATCTTCTCATTTGGCCGTACAAGAGCTGCCGAAATTGCCCAAGGCAAAGCAACACCTAAGGTTTGCATACCATTTGAGAAAAGTAAGTGTCGTGCTTCATAGCTTTTAAAATAACGAGCCATCCAAATATAATGGCTGCCAACATCAACCGTTACTGTCATATCATCAGTCGTTTGCTTTTGAAGGACATCAATCACATCAAGCGGATGAACCAGACCGGATTTGACTGTCTTATCAAATTTGACATCTTCTACTACATTATCACGAAGGCCTTTGAGATAGTCAAGAGAACCTTTTGGAAGTGAGTAGCCACTAATAGCAGGTAGGAGTAAATCAAGTGTTTCAGCTATATCACCAATTAATTCACGTTCAGGTTGGAAATAAGTATCAATTTCAGCTGGAGCAACATCAATAACAATAATGCGAGCCGAAATTTCAGCATTCCAATTGCGCGCTTCATATTCAATAGGATCATAGCCAATAGCGATAACTAAGTCAGAACGCTTCAGCAACATATCTCCGGGCTGATTACGAAAAAGCCCCACACGACCAAAAAAAGTATCCTCTTCTAAATCTCTTGAAACAATACCAGCTCCTTGGAAAGTTTCAACGACTGGCAGCTTGACAGCTCCTAACAAACGGCGAATAGAAGCTGTAACTGCAGCCGTTGACGCACCATTTCCTAAAAGTAAGACAGGAAGAACCGCATTTTTTATGGCCTGTGCCAAATAATTAATATCATCAACTGACGCTGAACCTAGTTTAGGATCTGTCAAGGGCTTAATCGCCTTGACAGTAACAGGACTATCAGTTATATCTTGAGGAATAGATAAGAAACTAGCTCCCGGCTTTCCTGCTTTAGCCAAACGATAGGCATTAGCAATATTTTCTGAAAGTGTTGCGGGATCCTGAATTTCTGCTGAATATTTGGTAATGGGATCGAGCATAGCGACATTATTCATTGACTGGTGAGCCCGTTTGAGCAAATCAGCACGTTTAACCTGACCACCAATAGCAAGGACAGGATCTCCCTCAGCTGTCGCAGTAACAAGACCAGTCGCCAGATTGGAAACACCGGGACCGCTGGTTGTAATCACAACACCAGGCTCACCAGTAATACGGCCAATTCCTTGAGCCATAAAAGCAGCATTTTGCTCATGGCGTGCTACAATAAGTTCTGGCCCCTTATCTTCTAAGGTATCAAAGACACGATCAATTTTTGCACCAGGGATTCCAAAAACATAGTTGACATCATGATTAATGAGGCTGTCTACAATCAGGTCAGCCCCATAGCCTTCCTTATTTATTTCGGTCATAAAAAGTCCTTCTTTCACAAGTTTCATGTCAATTATACCACAGATTTTTCAAGACTTTGTGAACTTTTATTTGTGAGTTTTTTAACTAAAAAATGAGAACTCTTTCAAAATTAAAATTTCATTTTTGAAGAATTACTGCAATTGCTCTCGCAAATCGGCAATATCATTATCGTCAGGTACTAATTGTAAGTATTTATCGGCAAAAGTTTTAACTTTTTCATCATAACCGAATTTTCGCAAAATATAGATATAATCCTTAAGAAAGTCTGGATTATCAGCCAAATCTACGATTAAAGTATCATAAATCTCAAGAGCTTTTGTGTCAGCTTCAAGTTTCTGGTAGGCCTTAGCTATATTCCACTTTGTCAGCACACTATCAATATCTGCTCTGTCTAAATTGATCACATCTTCAAAACGATTCTCTTCTAAGTAAAGATTGCTAAGTCTCATAAGGGCTTCTTCATCATCTTCTGCTGTTTCTAAAACTTTCAGAAGGTAATTTTCGGCGGCTTTTTTATCATGCAGTTCATAGGATAATTGTGAAGCTAAAAGGAGGAGCTGACTGTCAAATTCATTCTTTGATAATCCCTGTTGCAGCATACGCAAGGCCTGCTTCGTTTGATGTTCTGCATGAAGCGAAAGAGCATAATTGTATTCATATCCTGCGAAATCAGGATTCATACTGTCTAACTGCTTAAAATAAAGATTGGCTCTTTGGTATTCTTCTTGATCATAGAGTAAAGTTGCAACCTCAAAAACAGTTGTTTCATCAAATTCAATTTCTACTGCCTTTTCGAGAAATTCAATAGCTGTTTCAAACTTTCCTAAGCTAGCATAGGCACGTCCAATTCTCTCATAAGTAGAAACACCTGTCTCTTCTAAAATCGCACGGTTATCCAATTGAGCATAATGCTGGATGGCTGCTTGAAAATCCGATAAATTCATTTCAATCTCTGCTAAACCAAAGATGACCAAGGGCTCTTGGCTAATTTGGCTAGCTTCTAATAATTTTTCTCTGGCAACTTCTGTTAATCCTTCTGTATCATACAAATCTGCCTTAACTAACAATGCTGTCAAATAATCGGGATGATCAGGTTCGATAACATCTAAATACATAAAAGCTTCATCAATGTGACCATCCTCGTTAGCAATTTGAGCCAGATTAATATTAACCTCAGGAAAATCTGCCCGTAATTGCAAAAAGATCTCTTTGGCTTGTGGATAAAAGCCAATGGATTGCAAATAATCCGCTAAAGCTAAAAGTGTTTGATCGTCATCTTCTGTCAGTGCTTGTTCAAAATATTTTTGGGCTTGTTCTAAATCTTGATTTTGAATAGCTGTCAGCATTTTTTCACTATTTAACATCTTTCTTAATATCCTCCTCTTCTTTCTCATACAGGCCACTAATAGGCTTATACCATTCAAAAATTTCTTTGACGACAACCTTAATTGATGCATAAACAGGAATTCCCAAAAAAACTCCCCAAACACCAAACATTGAGCCTGCTGTCAATAAAATAAACATAATGGTAATGGGATGAATACTAAGTTTGCTGCCAAGAACAAGCGGAGAGACAAAGCGCCCTTCAATGGTTTGTTCAACAATAAAAACAAGCGCTACCTTCACCACCATAACAGGTCCTTCAACGAGAGCCAAAATAAAAACTGGTATCGTTGCTAAAAAGCTTCCTAGATAAGGAATCATATTTAAAAATCCCGCTATAATCCCAAAGGTCACTGCATAGCGCAAACCAATAATCGTGAACATAATGGAAAACATAAAACCAACAATAATCGCAACAGTCACTTGACCTTGAACATAACCAGCCAGCTGCCGATTAACATCTCCCAAAATACGATGAATGGGCTGACGCATTTTAGTAGGCAAATAAGATACAAAAGCTTCTTGCATCTTACTGCTATCACGTAAAAGATAAAAAACAATGAAAGGAGAAATTATAATAGCTACTGTAACACGTGCAATTAGCGATGCAAAATTTCCAGCCCAAGTTACTGCTCCTTTAGAAAAAGTTTCCGCATAATCAACAGCCTTCTGGCTAAAATTAGTTACTGCATCTTCAATTTGCGGTCGAAAACTAGCCAGCAAATCGTTCCTCAACAATTTTGAAACCTGAGCATCTACAGACCTGACATAACTTGGTAAGTATTTAATAAAAGAGGTTAGTTGCTCATTAAGCATGGGAAAAAAATTGGCTATGCCCCAAACAAGAAGCCCTGCTATGATAACAAAGACAATTGTAATAGCCATCACACGGCTAGTTCCCCGTCTTTCAATAAAATCCACAATAGGCTTTAAAAGGTAGTAAAGTAAGGCTGAAATTACCAAAGGTAACATGATAACAGCTAAAAAAGAAAGAAGAGGTTTAAAAATAGAACTAATCTTGGTAAAAACAAGAATATCCAAAAAAACTAAAAGTAAAACCAATAAGACCGTTACGGTTTTATTATCCAAGAACCATTTAAAAAACCAAGAAAGATTAAATTTTTCACTTTTTTTATTCACAAAAAAACCTCCATATTTGATCAGTTTGTACCCAAATCAATACGCTTTATCTCTATCAATCAAGCAACTCTATTTTTCATAAAAAATCACATGTTTATCAACTAGCTTTTGCTCTTGATAAACAAATTTGGCAGAGAAAAAGGGGGCATCTTCTAAGATCCATTTAAAAATTTCATAGTCGCCTTCCCATGTTGGCTTAGTTAAAACCTGATTATAAGGTACCCATTCCAACGTTCCTTCACGACTGTCTTTATCAGAAATCAACCGACCTTCAAAATCTCTTACCTTAAACACATAAGTATACCAATCGTGACCCGGTGTGAAATCTGGAAAAGTAATAATGCCTTTAAAATCCATTTGTTTGACAATTAAATGAGTCTCCTCAAAAATTTCACGTCTGGCACATTCATCAGGACTCTCTCCTTTTTCTAATTTTCCACCTACACTAATCCATTTGCCTTCATGAACATCATTCGGTTTTTTATTACGATGCATCAATAAAAGCTCGCGCCCATTATCAATATAACAAATTGTTGCTAATTTTGTCATTTACCATCTTCCTTTTTAATCTTTTTTCTTATTATATCAAAAAATGCCCTAAAGCCTCTTGTCTGAGAAGTCTTTTTCAATTTTCCTCGCTCTTCCATTTTAAGGATCAGATAAAAATTATCCACTATATTTCTATACCACCTCCGCATAGTTGCTTAAGGATTGACATGGGCTGACGTTCATATAGGATTAGATAGCACAAGGGATAAGAACCACCAATAAATCACCGCATCAATCTAAATCTAGAGAAAAAATCAAAGAGGCAGGACTTTTGTCCCAGCCTCTTATTTATCTTTAATTAAGTATTTTTTGTGTTTTGGCATAGTTGGCTTCGACTGCTTCCTTTTCAGCTTTCCACCAATCTTCATGCTCAGTATACCATTTAATGGTATCTTCCAAGCCTTCTTCAAAATTAGTGAATTGTGGTTTCCAGCCAAGCTCCTCACGCAGCTTTGTCGAATCAATGGCATAACGAAGATCATGACCTGCACGGTCTGTTACATGGTCGTATGCATTTTTTGGCTGACTCATTTTTTCAAGGATAAGTTCGAGCACTTCTTTGTTGTTCTTTTCACCATCAGCACCGATGAGATAAGTTTCGCCGATGCGGCCTTTAGTGAGAATTGCCCAAACTCCTGTTGAATGGTCATTGGTGTGAATCCAGTCACGCACGTTCTTACCTTCACCATAGAGTTTTGGTTTGATACCTGACAGGATGTTAGTAATTTGGCGCGGAATGAATTTTTCGATGTGTTGGTAAGGTCCATAGTTGTTTGAACAGTTGGAAATGGTTGCTTTCACACCAAAAGATCGCACCCAAGCCTTGACAATCAAGTCAGAGGCTGCCTTGGTTGATGAATAAGGCGATGATGGATTGTATTTCGTTTCAGCTGTGAATTTTTCACCCGGACCTTCACCGTGGCCCGGCAAATCTTCACGTAGCGGAAGATCACCGTAAACTTCATCAGTTGAGACGTGGTGGAAACGGATGTCGTATTTGCGTGCAGCTTCCAACAAGGTATAAGTTCCAACAAAGTTAGTGTAAATAAATGGTGATGGATCTTTTAGTGAATTGTCATTGTGGCTTTCAGCTGCATAGTGGACAATAGCATCCGCTTTGGCAGCCAATTTATCTACCAATTCGCTGTCTGCGATGTCCCCAACAACCAACTCTACACGGTCGCCAAGAATTTCTTCAAGGTTAGCACGGTTACCAGCGTAAGTGAGTTTGTCAAGAACAGTCACATGGACATCTGGGTGATTATTGTAAACGTAGTGGACAAAGTTTGAACCGATGAAACCAGCGCCACCGGTAACGATAATGTTTTTATATTCTGTCATATATTAAGATACAAAGGGGCGATTCAGCTTGCTGAAAATTTCCGTAGAAAAATAGGAAATCTGACAAAGACTCTTGCGTCTAGGAAAGATTATCTTTTTTCATAGGAAATTAGCCCCGTGTTCAATTTAGAAAGATAAACTGAACACTCCTTTCTAATTTATGTTTCTTTTCATCAGAATGACGACACATAGTTCTGACTCGCTATCGCTCGCCAATTTTGATGACGTAAACTCGCCTTATTTCTCTAGTACTTTTTTCAAGTAATCAATTTTTGCAAAGTCTTTGCGATTGATTTTATCAGCTCGATAAGAGTCCTTATTAATCTCTAGTTCTTCTAATTCTTCTAAGGCAAGGCCTGCAAAACTAGGCAGGAAATGGAGCCCACCAAATTCTACAGAAAGACCGTTTTTCTAAAATTCATGCTCATGGCGGTCAACTCAACCGTTCGGTAAATCTGTTCCTCATCAGGCACCTCCCAACCACGAGGGTTACTGGGTACATGAATATCTACAACACGCGCCTGCCATAATCTGCCTGTCCGATCTTCCAGACCAACAGTACCCATTAATAGCGATGTAGTTCACATCTGATTGAGCTCTTTTGCAATCTCTAAGAAGATTTCAAACATCACAAATCTTCTGCTTTTAATGGTTTAACATCTTTGAGCAATGGGTGGTTTTTATCCGCTTCTGAGACTTGCGCTTCTGCTAGATTTTCCCATTCAATTCCTAATGTTGGATCAGCATAGTTGACGAAAGCGTATTTTGGTTTGAGTTCAAGCGCCCAGTAGTCATTAACGAGATAACTGTAAGAAACCTTGTCAGATAAGACTTGGAAACCATTAGCCACACCGCGGGGAACAAAGATACCCTTGGAAGCATCAATAACTGCTTGGTAAACATGACCAAAACTATCTCCTTCACGCAGATCAACCCAAGAACCGAGAACCCTTCCCTCGTCCGCTACTGAAATGTATTTATCCCATGGTTCTGCATGCAGACCGCGTAAAACATTTTTACGGGAAAAACTAACATTATTTTGCAATTTGCCTTCTGCAAAGAAGCTTTCTGGAAAACCTAGCGGCACCATTTTTTCCTTTTGAAAATTTTCTTTAAACCAACCGCGGTTATCGCCGTGGACTGGAATATCAAATTCAATCATTCCAGGAATAGCATCAATCTTGCATGCTGCTAATTCCTTGCCAAAAAATTGTTCTTCAGTCATTTTAAGCTTCTCCAATCAAACGGAGCAAGTACTGCCCGTATTCATTTTTCTTCAAAGGCTGTGCCAATTCACGTACTTGGTCAGCTGTGATATAGCCCATACGATAAGCAATTTCTTCAAGATTAGCGACTTGTAAATTTTGCATACGCTGTACGGTTTCAATGTATTGCGCAGCTTCTAGTAGACTTTCATGCGTACCTGTATCCAGCCAAGCAAAACCACGTTCCATAACTTCAACTGATAAGTCTCCTCGGTCAAGATAGGCTTTATTAACATCTGTAATTTCAAGTTCTCCCCGAGGACTAGGTTTAATATTTTTAGCAATATCAACAACACTATTGTCGTAAAAATAAAGACCAGTAACTGCATAGTGTGATTTAGGGTGTTCTGGCTTTTCCTCAATGGAAATAGCATTTCTGTCATTATCAAATTCAACAACGCCAAAGCGTTCTGGATCTTTAACTTGATAGCCAAAGACAGTTGCACCGCTTTCTTTGCTGGCAGCTTTTTGTAGCATTCGACTAAGACCCGGACCGTAATAAATATTATCTCCCAAAATGAGAGCAACATGATCATCACCAATAAATTCTTCTCCAATGATAAAGGCTTGTGCCAAACCATCTGGACTCGGTTGCTCAGCATAAGAGAGCTTAATGCCGAATTCGGAACCATCCTGAAGCAACTCTTTAAAACGAGGTAAATCTTGAGGCGTGGAAATAATCAAAATATCTTTAATTCCTGCCAGCATCAAGGTTGAAAGCGGATAATAAATCATTGGTTTATCATAAACCGGCATGAGTTGTTTTGAAGCAGCGCGAGTCAATGGGTATAAACGCGTCCCAGAGCCGCCCGCAAGAATAATTCCCTTCATTCTAGGTCTCCTCTTTTATATTTATAATCATCTTTCATTTTATCATTTTTTGTTAACGGTGTCACTAGCTATTCTTAACGATATATTTATCAGGACTGTAATCACTGGCCTGTATGTCTAATTCTTTATCCAAGAGCATCTTTACTAGTTGATTGCCAATCAAAGGACCTGTTGTTAAACCAGAGGATCCTAGACCGCTGGCTGCATAAACATTGGCTAAACCAGTTACTCGGCCAAAGAAAGGGGCAAAATCACGGGTATAGGCTCGTGTTCCTACTCGCTCATTTTTTGAAGTGGCCTCTTTTAATTTTGGAAAATAAGTTTGCGCTTCCTTCTCCATTTTATCCAAAACACTGTTATCGATTTGCAGATCAAACCCTTGATCATTTTCATGACTGGCCCCAACACTCACTTTTCCATGAGCAAAAGGAATGATATCAACTTCACCCTCAGGCATAATAACTGGAAATTTCTCTGTATCTTCGCTATTAAAAAAGTAATCACGTAATTGCCCTTTTTGTGGCCTAATGTCAATCTTATAACCGAGTGGTTCTAATATTTGCGGTAACCAAGCACCGCAAGCAAGTAATACTGCTGTATATTTTTTGCCATTAACCCTATAGTTACCATCTGATAACACTTGAAGTCCTACTTTCTTGTTAACCATTTTCGCATGACTGGCGTTTAAAAGTGCTTCTGTTAAACTGGCACCTTCAACACGAGCAGCACCAGAAGCATAAATACACCTATCAAAACCGACAAGATCTGCTAATAGACCTGTAAGGTCTGCTCGTTTTTGAATTTCTAAATGGCCGATGAGAGGAGACTGACTTTTGCGTTTTTGACCTATCTCAAAAAGCTCATCTAAGCTTTCTGCTTTATTTTTTAAGAGAAAAGCACCAGATTGTTCATAAAAGTCAACCTTACAAGCATCCCTTTTTAAATCGGAAAGCAAGGTTTGATAAAAATCTGCTCCCAAACGCGCCAAACGATACCATGCTTTATGACGGCGTTTGGAAAACCAAGGGCAAATGATGCCCGCTGCCGCTTTCGTTGCCTGTCCGAATCCGTCATCAAAGACCGTTACAGCAATATCTTTTTCTTTAGATAAGTAATAAGCAGCTGTTGCACCTACAATACCTGCTCCAATAATAGCAACTTTTTTCATAAAAGTTTCCTTTTTCTATTAACCAATTATAAATGATAAAACGGATTGGTGTTAACTTGACTTTCTAAAATAGTGATGTCCCAGTTTTCTTGACAGGACCATGTTTGGAATTTTTCGGCCAATTTCCTAACAAATAAGACTTCAATATGATGGCCGGGATCCAAAGCCAAGAGACCATTGGTTAACATTTCCTGAGCGGTATGGTAATAAATATCACCTGTGATATAAACTTGAGCTCCTTTAGTTAGAGCTTCTTGATAAAAACTCTGACCACTGCCGCCACAAATGGCAACACGAGAAATTAAAGGATTATTCTCACCATAAGACACCAAACGAACGCTATCCAAATTAAAAATTTTCTTAACCTTTTTTGCCAAATCTTCAAAAGAGAGGGGAGAAATATCTCCAACACGCCCAATACCATAATCATCTTTACTTGGACTCAAAATTCTTCTGTTCTTGATATCCAATAAATCACAAAACCAATCATTGAGCCCATCAGGAACAATATCAATATTCGTATGGCTGACATAAACAGCAATATCATGCTTAATGAGATTAAAATAAATATGATTTTGAGCAGTCTCAACTAAATTCTTCAAAGGACGAAAGATAGGAGCATGCTTGACAATCAATAAATCTACCTTTTTTTCAATCGCTTCGGCTACAGTTGTTTCCCGAACATCCAGAGCAATCATAAGCCGCTTGATTTCCTTATCCAGTGTCCCAATTTGCAGACCCGATATATCGCCTTCCAAAGACAAGTCCTGCGGACAATAAGCTTCGTAACGTTTAATGATTTGACTAGCTTTCATAGAGCACCTCCTTAATTTGCTCGATTTTTGTGCTAAGGAACATGTTGTCTGCTTTCCTTTTAGCAGGAACCTTGGTCAGAGCCAATTCCAATTTAGCCAATTCTTTCCGCCATCTTTCTTTAAAGATAGACGACCGTTCTTGTCGCAAAAATGGCCCAAAGCGCAAGTCTTTATCTGACAAAGTTATCTTTCCTTTTTCAACCACTAAGATTTCATAATACTTGTGTCTATCCTTTACCATTTTTTCAGCCTTAATCATAAAATCATTGGCTACTAGCCAAGAACGTAAGTCATCTTCACAATTATTAGGCTGTAAAATTAATTGTTTAACAGAATTTAATTTATCACTACCAGCTGCTAATATATCGGCAATCAAACGACCGCCCATGCCACAAATGGTAATAAGATCAATATCATCATTATCATTAAGAGCCGCCAAACCATCAGCTAAACGAACAGCAATTTGGCCTGACAATCCTGATTCACTGACATTAGCCACAGCAGATTCATAGGGACCCTTGATAATTTCACCAGCAACAGCAAAGTCAATCAGCCCTTGCTCAAGTAAGTAAATGGGCAAATAAGCATGATCACTGCCAACATCAAGAAGCCTTGCACCTTTTGGCACAAAGCTTGCTACTTCCTGTAAACGATGAGAAAGGGAAACTTCTCTCTTCTTATCTGGCATCAGAATCACTCCATAAATTCATAGCAGACAAAAAATCGTCTGAAACGGTTACATTGGCTGGATTGGCTTGTTCTCGCTCCTTGCGTCTTTCTTCAACTTGGCGTAATGTACTAATCCCTTCACGACGCCAATTTCGCAAGATGGCTTGAATATAATTCCAATTGGTCTTGCCATTAAAAACAGCTTCACGTAAGGCTGCTCGAACAAGATCAGGATCTGTCTTATCATCTGAAACCGTCTTTTGCAGATCTTCTAACTCAAAAGGACTCAGCATACGTCCTAATTCACGCTCAAAATCTTCAACCAAATCCTTCAAGGCATTACTTGTACCTTTAGAAGATGAGACAGTTGTCTCATCAGCTGCAGTTAACAAATCATCCAGTTTTTTCAATGCCAAAGTAGCATCAAATAGAACTTCGCTTTCTCCGTCCAATTCAATCGTCTTCATGTCTAGCAACTCTTGACTAATCAGATTGGATACTGAGCGATTAACTTCTGGGACAGTCTTGCCAATAGCTGTGGCTATCTGACTCGTAGCAATGTCTTCCATCTTTGTGGTGTTTTGAAAGTAGAAAAATTGCCAAACCAGAAAATCATCCGCATTACTAAAAATATCTTTGTAATGAAAAAGCAAGGCACTTGGTAAGACCAAATTCCCTGATTTATAATGTTGCAAAAAACTCATAAGACCTCCTTACAGATAGCCATAAAATGATATATCCTTTTCCAACTCTTCCAAGCGATAAGGGGTTTCTTGATAAACAGCGTAATTAATCCAATTGCTAAAAAAAGTCGCTGCTGCGAGATTCCAACGCATAATAGGATGAGTTGTCACATCATCATCTTGATAATAATTTTCCGGAATTTTAGGATTCTTACCAGCTTTGAGATCGCGTTTGTATTCATTGTCCAAGGTTTCTCGGTCATATTCTAAATGACCAAAACTGTAAACCTCTCGCATATCACGACTGGCCAAAATAGACAGACCAACTTTTTCACCGCTAGCAAGGATTTCTAGATTGGTTTTGTTGTTAACATCTTTTAGCAATACTTCAGTGTAACGTGAATGAGGCGAGAGGAAACAATCATCAAAACCACGCATCAAAGGACTTAGCTGTTCATTTACTTTCTGCAAATAAATGCCTGATAATTTATCTGTCATCTGAACCTTGTCAACACTATAACGATAATATAACCCTGCTTGTGCTCCCCAACAAAGATGCAAAGTAGAGTAAACATGAGTCTTAGACCATTGAAAAACCTGACAGAGTTCCTCCCAATAATCAACTTTCTCAAAGGGCATGGTCTCAACTGGTGCACCTGTGATAATCAAGCCATCATAATAATTGTCTTTGATATCCTTAAAAGTTTTATAAAAGGTCTTCATATGTTCAGCCTGAGTGGTTTTTGAATGATGACTCGTCATGTAGAGAAAGTCAACACTCAGCTGCAAGGGCGTATTAGCCAACAGGCGCAGTAATTGCGTTTCTGTTGCTACCTTTGTTGGCATTAAATTAAGAATCAAGATACTCATGGGCCGAATATCCTGATGAATTGCCCTTTTATCATCCATAACGAAGATATTTTCCGACTTCAAAATATCCACAGCTGGTAATTTTTTATCAAGAGTAATTGGCATGAAAATATCTCCACTTCTATAATGTCTATTTATTATTATAAAACAGGGAGATATAGTTATCAAATATATATTTTCTCTAGTTAGATATAGGTTCCAACTATAATTAGCCAGGAAAATTCATCAAAACTTTAGTATCATAACCTTCAATAGCCTGACGTCCATCGAGCCCATCTAACTCGATTAAGAAAGCACAGCCTGCAACAATACCGCCTAACCTTTCAATCATTTCAATGGTTGCCTTAACTGTGCCACCAGTTGCTAAAAGATCGTCAACAATAAGAACCCTTTGACCGGGCTTAATGGCATCTGCATGCATGGTTAAGGTATCAATACCATATTCTTTTTCATAATGAGCTTCAATAACTTCACGCGGCAGTTTCCCCGGTTTGCGGACAGGAGCAAAGCCAACACCCAATTCATAGGCGACCGGACAGCCAACAATAAAACCACGCGCTTCAGGTCCAACAATCATGTCAATTTTTTTATCTGTCGCATATTGGACAATCTCACGAATAGCATAGCTATAAGCATTGCCGTTAGCCATCAAAGGACTGATATCACGAAAAGTGACGCCTTCTTGTGGATAATCCTCAATTGTTGCAATGTAATTTTTTAAATCCATTTGTTTACTTTCTAGGGCAATCTGCCAAAAAATCATTTATGCTTTATTATAGCATGAAATTCTTTTTTTCAAAATCTTTAATCTTAAAAATACAAAAAGGGCTAAGCAGCCCTTCATTTAGGTAAAATTGTCTAATTGTGCTGACACTTTCTTTGATGTGCTTTCAGCTTTTTAATGACCCAATCATAATGACTCGATGTGGCACTGACAAAATAAGCTCCCAAGGTTGTTTCTCCAACCCAATCGAAAATTCCTTTGGCGAACAAATCTTCATTTGAAAATTGCTTAGCTAAAGCAAATAGTTTTTTCTGAGAATTTTCCAACAGTATCTTAGCTTTTTCTAAAGAAGTTTTCTGATGTTTTTCCAAAAATTCAATATTCATTTGTCCATAATTTCGCCAATTATGAGGTTTTTGTAGAAAAGATGCCCTTTCTCCTTTTTGATTTTAAGCAATCCAGTTTAAAAGGAGCATTGCCATTCGTATAAATGAATGAGAACATCGCGAAGATTTTTATCACGCTTCCAACGTGCCTCTTTCTTTTTCTCATCTTCTGAAAAATCAAAAACTGCTGTTAATTCTTACTCGCTTAGAGATGATATCAAAGTGTTCAATGCCTGATAGTCATCCTTGGCTGCATTGAGTAAATCAGTTTTTATTGTCGGTCTAGCTATCATTTTTCCTCCACTTGATAGCGTAAAATAGTTTTGAGCTTGCTTTTTTCTGTTCTCTGCGCATTGCTAAGGTAGATTTCCCTGTGAATGTCAGACGAACGTTTTAAACCATGTTCTTTGGCAAAAGCGTCCATCTTAGCAAAGGACTGCGGTTCATCATCATAAGATCCGATATGAAGAACCTGAATACATTTTCCATCTTTAATACTTTCAAAAGAAATAGATTCGTAAAAAGAATTTGGTTTTTTGATTTTAACTCTATCTAAAGCTTGGGCAACAAGTTCTTTAGTGATAAATTCAGGCTGACGAATCATAATCGTATAGGAGAGTTTATCTTTTTCCAAAGTATCCTCCTTAGCATCTTTCGCTTGTTGCCAGAGACCTTCCAAAGGATAGACTGCAAAATCAGTAACTGCCCGATCATCCTGCTCAGTCTTCATTGCTTGTTTATAAGCCATTTTAATGCCATAAGCTAAAGCATAAAGAGCAGATACTCGATTAGAGAAATCTTGATCATTAGGGTTTCCTTTTCCTTTGATGGTAATAAACTGTTGTTCTTCTACTTCAAGAAAAATGGGTTTTGCTTTGACACCGTATAACTCTTTTTCAAATTTACGCCATTCATGTTTCATTGTTATTCTCCTTTTTTATACCAAGAAAGTATTAGACTTGTTTGGAAACGAATCTATTTTTGCTTTGTTGCTGTTTAGTGTGAGTCCGATTATAGATGCGCATCTGTCTTTCAGGACTGAACCGTTTTGTCATAAGTTAAGAATTCTTAAAGTGATTGGTTCTTAACTCATGAAAACATAAATGTTTTGTGATTTCATAGATCACCCCCATTTACAAGTTCAGTATAACATAGCAAACTGGACAGCTAATGTCAGGTTTTATAAATTGTTAACATTTTCTTCAATTTTTTCTGAATGGCTTGACGTAAAGTCTCAGGTTGTAAGACTTCTAGACCTTCTCCAAACGATAAAAGGTAACTTTCCAAAACATCATTATCAGGAAGATCAATTTCTGCATATAAAGAACCCTCCTGATCTGCAGTGACATCCGAAAATTCATCATAAACGCGAAAGGCTAACTGAGGAGCAAATTTAAGAGATAGATGTACTGTCGAATCATAATCAAAATCCGTTTTAATCAGTATTTCTGAAAAATCATCTTCAAAACAATCGCTTGAGATCTGCCACTCTTTGATTCGTGACAGTTTGAAAAAGCGATAGTTCTGCCTTAAGAGACAGTAAGCATACAAATACCAATCCTGCCCTTTAAAAACAAGACGAACAGGTTTGACCCTCCGCTTGGTTTGTTTGGCTAGACTACTGAAATAAAGGAAGGAAAAAAAGTGCTTCTGACAAATAGCTTCTTTTATAAGCTGAACTAATTTCTGCTGCTGATCATGATTTTGCCAAGGACTAAACTGGACCTCAATCCAATTAGGATTTTTCACTTTGAACAAAGCTGACAATTTAGTCAGTAACTGTTTATCGTTTACAATACCGTTAACGGAACCTAAACCTTGCAGGCCATCTAAAATCTGTTCTTTTTCTTCTTGTGACAATAAGGACTTAGACAAAACAAAATCCTCATCCAGCTGAATACCGCCATTTTTCCCTTGACTGGCATAGATAGGAATACCGCTGCTGCTAAGAGCATCAATATCACGATAAATCGTTCTGACAGAAACTTCAAACTGTTTAGCTAAATTAGCTGCTGTGACCTTTTTCTTTGTCAATAACTGATAAATGATTTGAAATAATCTGCTCTCTCTCATGTTTACCACCTCTTATTCTCAGGCTTATTATAACATATAAAGATGACATTTATTGTCAGGTTATTAAAATGTTATTCTTTTAACAAAAAAGCCCTTCAAAAAATTGAAAAGGGCTTAGATTAGCGATCGCGTTTTAAAAATTCATATATTTCTTGAGGTGTTCCTAATGCCATTAACTCTTGGAATTTCACTAATTTTTTCAAATCTTGATAAATATGACTGTCAGAAATTTCCCGTTTTTGAGCATCTTTATTAACTGTCATAATGCCATCATCAATGGAAACAAAGTCCAATTCATCAAAAATTTGGATCATCTTGACCAGCAAAATATCTGGAATTTTGAGAAATTGACTGAGCTCTTTTAACTTATGACGTACATCAAATTCCGGAAACTGGTAAATCGTCTTGTAAAGCTTAGCAAATTGCTCACGCGTTCCAGATCCTGTTAAATAATATTGATGCTTAATCCTATTTTTAAAATAAATGACTTCAAAATCCCGATTTTCAAAAAGTGCTAGAAGGTCTTCTTCTTTTTCCGGTATTTCAAATAAGACAACTGCCT